>PUNK01000045.1 GCA_003552585.1 Thermoplasmata archaeon
CCGTGGTCGAACCCAATCCTTCGACCGCCAACATCTTTTTGACCAAGGCGTTCTTTTTGGCTAGGTCTTTCATGCCCAAAGAAAGAGTAACCGTCATGGTGAGTGGCAAAGCTTCAGGAACCACTGCAACAGCCACAGCGATGGTAACAGTTAATATCAATCCCCTTGGAACATCTGCCATGAAACCGATACCGAAAAGTACGATGGAAACCAATATAGCCAAATATCCGATCTTTTTTGCCAGATCCTTGGTCTTCCTCTGGAGTGGAGTATCTACGGTTTCCTCTTGTAGTTCACCCGCTATCTCTCCGAGTTTAGTTTTCATACCGGTCTTTTGCACCTTTGATTCACATCTACCCCTGGCAACGACGGTTCCCGAATATATCTCATCGCCATCGTGTTTGGTCACTGCTTCGCTTTCTCCGGTGAGTATAGATTCGTCCACTTTAAGGTTGTTTGACTGGACGACCTCCGCGTCCGCTGGGACCTTGTCCCCCATCTCAAGGGATATCATATCTCCTGGAACCAGTTCTCGACTGGGAACATCCTTGATCTTCCCATCTCGGTATACCTTAACCGAGGATGCAGCCATCTTCTGCAGTTCTTGCATGGCCTTTTCAGCCTTCCATTCCTGAATGAATCCCATGGCGGCGACGATGATGATTATAGCTACTACAAAATAGAATTCTGCCATCTCGTTAGCGGCATAAGAAACAATGGCCGCTACCATCAAGATCCAGATCAATATATTCTCTTTGAACTGGTCTATCAAAACATCCAAGGGAGTTGTCTCCTCCCCCTTCTCTAGCTCATTGGGTCCGTATTTATCTAGCCTCTCCGAGGCGGCTTTGGATGATAAACCCTTGGTCATGGATATGGTGTCTAAAAGTAAATCATTTATAAGTTTTTTGTATACTATATGATGTTTCGTGGTTCAATATTTTCAAACGAGATATTTTTTAAGATGTAGAGAGTTTTTAAAAACAGTGTCGAATGATCGGTGGTAAGATTTTTATAATTTCAAAAAGGTATGATAATTATGTATGAAAGAGTGATCGTGCCGACCGACGGGTCTAGAGTAGCCGTGAGAGGGGTATTAGAAGGGTTAAAATTGGCTAAGAAGCTGAACATTCCAGCTCATTCCATATACGTTTTAGAGACAAAAAAGTACGAGCACTTGAAGGGAAGTAAAATACAGCCTGAAGATAAAAAAAATATGAAAAAAGTTGCTCAAAAGGCTTTAGAATGGGTCTGGAAAAGAGCACAGGACGCAGGGGTCGATTGTACTACCGAGATAATGGAGGGCGATCCCTACGATCGTATCGTTAGAGAAGCCGGTAAAAGAGATATCATTTACATAAGCAGTCACGGCTCTTCGGGCTTTAAAGACAAATTTATAGGCAGTACCACCGATAGGGTCTTAAAAAATGCCGGATGTACTGTAGCTGTTGTAAAAAACGGATAAGTTATCACTCACCTCTGATCTCATCTGTGAGATTTTCATACATCAATGAGGATACCACCGATGCGACCAAACTTCCGATTAGAACATTTTGCCAGTGAAGACTTCCACTTATTATTAGCCAAAAGATCATCAATATACCCTTGATCAATTCCATATTCTTCTATTTAGGTAATATTACATTGAAAAGGTTTTTATATTCTTTACCCGTATATACTTAGTGAATAGGATGAAAGTTAGATGGTTAGGCAACGCATGTGTAGAAATTGTGGGTGAAAGAAATATTTTGATAGACCCCAATCCTTTACTTTTACCAGAAGATCCTATAGATATCATACTTGTTACACATGAACATAATGATCATATAAATTCTGAAAAAATTGATCAATTAAAAGGAGATCCCATCATATATGGCCCCTCTACAACTTTCGAAGAACACATAATAGAAGGAGAGATAGTGAACCCTGGAGATACCATAGAGGGCGACATAAGAGTATATGAGATCGAATGTTGGAAGGCTAAGGAGAGCGTAGGTTATCTGGTAGATGGTATTCTTCACTGCGGGGATACATCTTCGTTTCCTTCTGATCTAGAGGACGTTGATATCGTTTTTTCTGCATGTTTTCCAAACATGTACGAGGATTATCTAGAATCCTTCGAAAAGATGGACCCTGGTCTAGTGATTCCATTTCATTACGACCCCGGCCTAGATATAAAAGACGCTGAAGGTCTTGTTGAATATCTTAAAGATGCTGGTATAGACTCTTACCTCCTTAAAGTAGGTGAATCACTTCAATTATGACCGTTCACATCGAAAGGATGTTATAGACCCTTCGTATAAACTCACTCCATATGCATGAATACTCAGTTATGCGTCAGTTGATCTCCGCACTTATTGAAGAGCTGGAAAAAAAAGGGATAAATAAGATAGAATCTGTTAAAGTTGAGATCGGAGAGCTCACATTCCTATACAAAGAACAACTTCAATTTGCCTACGAGGTCCTCAGTAAGGATACTTTCTTAGAAGGGTCTAAATTAGAGGTTGTAAACATAGACGCTGAGGTTTCATGCCCAAATTGTGGGTATCAGGGAGGGATCGACTATTTAGAGGATCCGGGATTCCACTACAACATCCCAGTGATATCATGTCCCGATTGTGGAGAAAAACCCGAGATAATTCATGGAAAGGAAACAACTATAATCGGGGTCAAAGCTTACAAAGAGTGATATCAGATGAAAAGTGAGATGGATAATTTCAAATTCAGGAATAAGAAAACCGCAGAACGCATCGTAAAAAAGATCAACGAAGCCGATGTGGAAATGTCATTCATGCATGTTTGCGGCACACATCAGGATACTTTGGTTAGATTTGGTTTAGAACAGATGCTCAACGAGGCCGGAATAACCATAAGACAGGGACCGGGATGTCCAGTGTGTGTTACAACACCCAGAGAAATAGAAGAGGTATTAGTGCTGGCCAGAGAAGGGATAACTATCACGGCCTACGGGGATATGATCAATGTACCTGGTGAAAAATCCTCACTATCTAAAGCAAGAAGAGAGGGGGCAAAAGTAAAAGTAGTTTACAGTGTGGACGATGCTGTAAAGATAGCAAAAAAAATTGCTGAACCGGTCGTATTCATGTCAGTAGGTTTCGAAACAACAACTCCATCGATAGCATCTATGATTAAAAAGGGAGCTCCCCAAAATTTTTTCATCTTACCGTGCCACAGGCTAGTTCCACCAGCACTAAAAGCGATCATGGAGATGGGGGAAATCAAACTAGATGGTCTGATAGAACCAGGCCATGTTAGTACGATAATCGGTATGGAACCGTACATCCCTCTTTCTAAAAAATATGGGATTCCTCAGGTTATAGCTGGGTTCGAACCTCTAGACTTGCTTATGGGGATATACATGTTGATACGCCAGGTAAAGGAAGGGAGGGCTGATGTTGAAAACGAATACACCAGGGTTGTAAGAAGGGAGGGTAATCCTAAAGCACTCCAAGTGATGTACGAAGTTTTTGAACCGGTAGATATCCAATGGCGGGGATTCCCTACGATACCAGGATCTGGTCTCAAAATAAGAGAGAAATATATCGATCACGATGCTCGAGAGGAGTTCAAAGATATACTTGAACCACTCAAAGAAAAGGATTTTGGTGAAAGAAAAGGATGTCTATGTGGTGAAGTGTTACGTGCATTAAAGGAACCCGAAGATTGTCCTTTATTCGGTAAAAGATGTACGCCAAAGAACCCCATGGGACCGTGTATGGTTAGTAGAGAGGGAGGATGCAATATAAGATACAGGTTCAGTCCCCATCCAGTCGGTGAAAGTGCTTGAACAACGAAGGGATATTAAAAAGAGGCGCAATTGTCTTACTAAGAGAGGCATATGTTTCGGACCTAAGTAACTATATCGATTGGTATGAAAAAATAGGGTTTATCGAGGAAGGTGTTGAGAGAGAGGTAATTTATTGGAAAGGGAGATGGAGGGATAAGATAAATTATGGGTTACTTAGAGAGGATTGGGAATATGATTGATGTTCCACCTTCGATAGTTTTTTATTGCTCTTTCATAAATGGTGCCACATCAAATGTCCCCTGAAATAGATGAAGAGATAGAAAGGATCGAAGAAGAGATCCGAAATACACCTTACAACAAGGCCACCCAGCATCACATAGGTAAGCTTAAGGCAAAGCTATCAAAGTTGAAGGAAAAAAGGATGAAAAAGGGTGAGGGGACATCTAGCGGAGGAGGTTATGCAGTAAAAAAACAGGGTGACGCAACTATAGGATTGATAGGTTATCCTAGTGTTGGTAAAAGCACTTTGTTAAACAAATTAACCAACGCGAAGAGCGAAGTTGCTCCTTACCATTTTACAACCCTAAAGGTCATACCAGGTGTGATGGAGTACAACGATGCTGAACTTCAGATCCTCGATCTTCCTGGACTAGTTCAGGGAGCTGCAGCAGGTAAAGGGAGGGGAAAAGAAGTGCTATCAGTTGCTAGATCGGTTGATCTTGCTATATTGATAGGAGACGTCAACAGGCCTGATATCAACATAATAGCTAGTGAACTTGAACAGATCGGTATCCGATTGAATGAACAGCCACCTACCATAGTGATAAATAGGAAAGAAAGGGGAGGAATTGAAGTAGCTAGTACGGTTGAACTCACCAAAGTGGAAGATGAAACGATCAAAGCGATCATGAGAGAATACGGTTACATCAATGCGACCATAGTTATAAGAGATAACATCACCGCAGAACAGTTGATAGACCATCTTTCAGGTAACAGGATCTACATCCCTGCTTTATCGGTTATCAACAAGTCTGATCTGGTTGATGAAAAAAGACTTAAAGAGATCTCCAGTGAAGCAAAGCCATGGACGCCATTGTTCATATCAGCCACAGAAGGTAAGGGACTTGAGGAACTTAAGAGTAAGATCTTTGAAAAGCTAGATTTTATCAGGGTATACCTAAAACCACAAGGTGAAACAGGGGATGATGAACCGATGATAATAAAAAGAGGAGCCACAGTAGAAGATGTCTGTCGTAAACTTCATAGTGATTTTGTAAAGCGGTTCAGATATGCAAGGATATGGGGTCCTACCGCAAAGTTCCCAAAACAGAGAGTTGGATTAGACCATCTCCTTGAAGAAGGAGACACAGTACGCATAATCGTGGGATAGGTTTATATCAAATGCATTAAACTAACATTTCAAGATGAAAGAAATTATTTCTAGAGCCATGAGCTCAGGAATGGACTTTACCCGGGGAAGCACGATAAAGGCTTTCCTAGCTCGTCTTGATATAGACCAAGACGTTTACGACAAGGTTTACATCACTTTAAAAAACATGGCTTTTAAACATGATTTTTCCAATACCCATTTCGACCAGCGCATAGTCCTTTTACCTCACTGCCTAAGAAATGTAGAAAAATGTAAAGCCAAATTTACCGAACTGGGTTATATCTGTGCAGAGTGCGGCGAGTGTGATATAGGAGAAATAAAAAAGGTGGCGGACGACCTGGGCTACAAAGGAGTTTATGTGGTTCCCGGGGGGAGCATGGCGAGAAAGGTTATGGAAGAGACTAAACCTGCAGCTGTGGTGGGTGTTGCATGCTTTTTGGAGTTAGCGGAGAACATGGAACAAGTGGTTGTGTACCACATAATCCCACAAGGAGTACCTTTGTTGAAAGAGGGATGCAAGAACACGTTAGTGGATAAAGAAAAACTAAAAGAAATCTTGAAACAAAGATGACACCAAGAGGTAAATACAATATTCTCACTCTCGCAATATACTACGGGTAAATTATTTATCTCTCTTAGTGTTGAATCGATTAGATGAACATCGAGATACTTCATGAGCAGGGCGATGAATACATAGCAAAGGTATACCTCGGTACCTTCGGCGAAGATAAAATGGTTGAGTTCGTCGACTCTTTAGGGATGGCTACATCACGAAAGGAAAAGTGGGTGATCATCGTTTCCAGCATGTTCGGATGCCCCATCGACTGTAAGTTCTGTGATGCGGGAAAAAGCTTCCAGGGACCTCTTTCAACCGAAGAGATCATCGCTCAAGTTGACCACATTGTAAAGAACCATATCCCATCCGGCAACATAGACTCTAAAAAATTTAAAGTACAATTTGCAAGGATGGGAGAGCCAGCACTGAACGATAACGTTATCGATGCTATTTTAGAGATACCTCGGAGATACTATGTCAAAAACTACATGCCTTGTATCTCAACCGTTGCTCCCGCAGGTAGAGAAGAATGGTTCGAAGAAATACTCAAAATCAACCATGAAATATTAAACGGCAGTTTCCAGATGCAGTTCTCCATCCACTCCACTGATGAGGACTACAGAGACTTTCTTATTCCAGCTAAAAAATGGACTCTTGAAGAGATCGCAGATTATGGAGAACGTTTCCACATAGGGGGAAGAAAGGTCACGCTTAATTTTGCTGTTGGTAGTGAGAATCCGATCGATGTAGAAAAACTTAGAAGCATATTTTCACCTGAACATTTTGCTATCAAAGTAACTCCATTGAATCCCACTTTGAACGCTGAAGAATACGATCTCATCAACGTCTTCGATGAAGAAGATGGTAACAAACTGCCGATAGTAAGCGAGATGAGAGATGCAGGGTTCGATGTTTTCGTTAGCATCGGAGATCTGCGGGAGAATGAGATCAAGAGCAACTGCGGCCAGATCTTACAATCTTATTTAGATGATAGGATAAAGGAGGTATGAAAAGAAATATGGCTGGAGCACCTTATATTGATAAAAAAAACTTAGAATCGAAATCGCGAAGATGGATAGATTCTCTACCCATCAGAAGGAGATGGGAAATAACTCCAAAATTGTCGAAGAGTGTGCTTCTTGTAATAGATATGCAAAATGTTTTCGTAGATGATGAATCCCACTCATTTTTACCTGCGGCACAAGTCATAACAGAGAACATAAATAAGTTGGCGGATCACTTTCACGATAACGACGGTAAAATCATCTATACACGACATGTTCAGGATGAAGGAGACGAAGGAGTGATGGATGAATGGTGGGGGGAGATAATCCATGAGGGAACGTCCGCAGAGCTGTGGAGAGAAATAGATGTCAAAGGTGAGGTTATGACCAAACCAAGATACTCAGCTTTCCACAGAACGAATTTAGATGACATGCTGGGCGATATAGAAAATGTGTTTATTACTGGCGTACTGACGGATATATGTTGCGAAACCACCGCAAGGCACGCTTTCATAAATGATTATCGAGTTTTTTTTATGGCTGATGGTACTGCAACGACCACCGAAGAGATCCACCTTTCCTCATTAAAATCACTATGCCACGGTGTAGCGGAGATCTTATCATGCAACGAAGCGAAGCAAAGGTTGCAATTGTAGGTGCGGGCCCTGCAGGCATCGCTGCAGCTATACAATGTAAACGAGAGGGTTTAGATGCCGTATATCTTATCGATAAAGAAGAACCTGGGGGGCTGATACGTTTTGCTAACAAGGTTGAAAATCTTCCTGGCTTCGATGGATCTGATGGTCAAAAAATAGTCAATAAATTAGAAGAGAAAATACGATTTTGGGATCTCGAAACGATCAGAGTAGAGGTTGAAAAACTCTGTAAGAATAAAGATGACTTTCATATAATAACAGATAAGAATACACTGACATCAAAATTTTTGGTCTTAGCAAGCGGAACTTCTCCCAAATGTCTAGGAATTGATGGAGAGATAAAACATCCTCCTTGGAGAGATTACTCAGGTGAGAAGGTCGTAATTATTGGGGGAGGAGATGCTGCTTACGATTATGCACTTCGGATAGAGCGTTTTGGAGGGAACGTTACTATATTGAGGCGAGGAGGATCTTGTGCGATCGATATACTTCAAAAAGAGGTAAAAAAAAGGGATATCTGTGAGGTCGTCGGCGAGTTGAAGGAATGGAGTCATAGTGATACAAGATATTCGCTCATAACTGGTGAACAGCTCTTAGAATGTGATACGGTAGTTACTGCAATAGGACGATATCCAAATTGGGTTGAAACAGACTTTGATATAGGTGAGATAAAATTTCCAAACGGTCAAAACGACGTTCCCCGATTCTACGCTGTCGGCTCACTCGTACTAAATGGGTTCAGACAGTTATCACTATGTTGGGGGATGGGGATAGCAGCAGGGATGACTATATCCCGTGAAGAGAAAAATAGTAAAAGGGAAGATGACATTTAGCAATCTATGAGCGAAAAGATCCATTGGGGAGAGATGACGAGAGTCGAGCTGAAAAAACTTGCCGAAAAAACAGATACTGTCCTACTTCCAGTAGGAAGCACAGAGCAACACGGACCACACCTGCCCGTAGATACGGACACTTTCGATGCGAAGTATATTCTTGAAAAAGCGTGTGAACTATTACCAGATCCAAAACCGCCTATACTTCCAGTTATACCCTATGGAGTCAGCGGACACCATATGGGTTTCGATGGAACCATCACACTTAGAGATAAAACACTACACGATATAGTTGTAGATATAGGAAGGTCGGTTTGGGTCCATGGGTTCAAAAAGATGATCATATATAACGCTCATGGCGGGAACACTGCTGTTTTGAGGACCGCAGCAAATACTCTTAAAAAAGATCCTGGACTGAGGGTTTTTATGGATTCTGGCCAAAGTATGGAGAAAGGTAAAAAGGAATTGGTAAAAAGCGTGAACGATGTGCATGCTGGGGAATACGAAACATCGACTTCTTTGGCGAACCGTAAAGAACTTGTCGATATCGATTCAATAGAAAAACCTGAGTTAACTTTCCCTCATCCATCCTTTGAATTCAATGCGGAAGCTCCATACTTTTTTAACTGGAATACGGATGAACTTACTTCAACAGGTGTGATCGGTGATCCAACAGTATCCAACGAAGAAAAGGGTGATGAATTATGGGAAAGGGGCATAAAAACATTGTCTAAAAGGATCAAGATAATCCTAAAGTTATGACTATGATACCAAAAATAGTTATTACTTTGTAATTATCCCGCTTTAGATGTTCAACACGATACTCTTAGGCCTGGTCGCATACATCCCCGCTCTATCTGCAAATTCCCTTGCAGTGGTGTTTGGAGGTGGTAAACCTATAGATGGTGGACTCAGATTAGGAGATAATAGAGTACTCGGTGACGGTAAAACTTGGCGGGGACTTATCGGAGGAACAATTTCCGCTGGATCGGTCGGTATAAGTTTATATTTAGCCGCCTTTCCTTTTTATAATCTCTATCCTAACAATCTTGTTGGAATGTTTGTACCTTTTTCCTTTTCCTTTGGGGCCATGTTTGGAGATATGTCGGCTAGCTTTATCAAGAGAAGATTAGGTAGGAAAAGAGGGGAAAGCAGTCCGTTCTTAGATAGATACGATTTTGTGGTAGGTTCTTTTCTGGTCGGATACTTGGTATACCCTTCTTGGGTTGTGAATACCTATTTTTCAGGTCAAGGCCTATGGAATCTACTGATAATATTAATATTGGTTCCTCTTCTACATAAAGGAGTAAATGTAATAGGATATAAAATAGGAGTTAAAAAAGAACCTTGGTGATATTATGGAATTAAAATCGATGCTAGAAGAATCTGGAGCTGTAAAGTACGGAGAGTTCACCTTAACCTCGGGGAAAAAAAGCAGTTACTATGTGGACATAAAAAAGGCAAGCACCAAACCAGACATATTAAAAGAGATATCTAAGTTGATGGCGAAACACGCAGATTGCGATCGTATTGCAGGTATGGAACTCGGTGCGGTCCCTTTGGCTACTGCTTTATCCTTAGAAACGAACATCCCGTTTTTGATGGTACGTAAAAAACCGAGATCTCATGGTACTGGTAGTCAGATAGAGGGTGAGCTTAAGAGAGGGGATAAAGTTTTAGTAGTTGAGGATGTTACAACTACTGGAGGGTCGTCGGTGGAGACCGTCAAAGTCTTACGACAAGAAGGAGCAGATGTGAATATAGTTATAACTGTAGTCGACAGAAACGAAGGGGCTCGAAAAGCTCTTTCGAAAATAAATGTGGAACTCATTGCTCTTGTAAGTGCAGAAGATCTAATCGATTGATGATTAGGGAAAATCCTTATTCCAGAATAACCCACAACCTATGATCAGAACTAATATAGTAAATATGGTTAGTACATATATTGAAGCAAGATAACTTGAACCTGAGTAACGGGATATATCTCCTTCAGTTAAAACATGTGATCCCAGACTCCTGATATAATGACTTAAGGTAAGCTCTCTGATCCTTCCCGGTAGAAAACCTACGAAGCCTTCCCAAACAAATACATAGAACAAACCAAAATATATGGTTCTTTTAATAATCAAGTTCAATGTTAAGAAAAATATTGTATATACTATTGTGGCCATGAATGTCAACAAGAAGAAAGATATGAAAATATCTAATCTCCTATAACCAATTCCTGCAGGTATAAAATAAGCAAAAAAACCTGCAGCAGTGACGAGAAGCATCATTATGCCAACGGATACACACAGAGCGATGTAATATCCTAAGAAGGATACACATCTATGGACCGGAGATGTCAGTACGTTCACTAGACTCTTATCTTCTATATCTTCAGCTAATATCGTAGTTCCATAAATCATAGATAGCAAAGCTGCGAAAAAGGACAATATCAATCGATCCAATAGATTTATACCGAAGAAGAGGTCACCATCGATACTGATAGAGGCATAAAACATAACGATTATTACAAAAATAACGATGCCTATACAAATAACAAATCTTCTTCTTAAAAAAAGCTTGCGCATGGAATAATATATTAATGAAACCATACTTACTAAGTCTTTATTCAAATTCTCCCCTCCATCAAATAACGGAATACCGAATCCAGGTCCTCATCTCTACTGTACATTTCATTAATTTTGTATCCATTATCCAACACGATCTCTGGAAAAATATCATAGAACGATTTAGGATCACTTACCTTAACTAATATCCTCTCCGGTCCCTCGTTAAACTCCAAAGAATATAACCAGTCGTATTCCATCAGTTCTTCTGCAATTTTCCTTACCGAAGGGGATTCTATAACAATATTGTGTGGATATTGGTCCAGTAATTCTCTTATCTCGGAAACTTTACCGCTCGCTATGTTTCTCCCCTTGTAAAGTAAAACAACTCTGTCAGTAAGCTTTTCTATATCTGGAAGAACATGAGAACTCACTATTATATCTTTTCCCTCCACTTTATTCAACATCAACAGTATTTCTATCAATCTCTTACGTAACTTTGGATCTGTTCCTGTAAGAGGTTCGTCCAATATAAGCAAAGGTGGATCGTGTAAAAGAGCTGATGCAACTTTGATTCTTTGTTTCATCCCTTTACTAAAATCACCGATCTTTCTATCTAATGATTTTATGATTTCAAGGGTATGTGCTGCTTCATTGATCCTATCGTCCAAAGACCATCCTGATAATCCTCTAAGTCCACCGACCAACTTTAGATATTCCCTACATGTGGCATCAGGTGGAAGATATTCGTGGTCTGGACAATATCCTACATGTTGAAGAAGAGCTGGATTAGACCAGGGATTTTGACCAAGTAGTCTAATCTCACCTCTCCCTGGTTTTACCATACCCATCGCAATTTTAAATAGAGTGCTCTTGCCGGACCCGTTAGGTCCTAACAGGCCAGTTATACCTCTCCCTACAGAAACTGATAAAGAATTAAGTGCGATCACCTCATCGAACCATTTAGACAAATTATCAGCAGTGAGTATAGGTTTCACATGGAAACCCCCTTTATTTTGATATTTACAGTTGCACCAAATAAAGGTAAAAATACCATGATTATCAATACCATGATCATATATATATGAGAAACATATTCGGGGAGTCCAAACCCATATATCCAATCAAATATATATGCAAGTATGTTAACTGGATTTACGAGTTTCCAATGATAACTTAGATCAGAAAATAATTCACCTATAAGTGTCATCACAAAGAAGGACATAAAACTACCTATTCCTGCATAAGCTTTGCTTTTCGTGATCGATGAGAGAAATATACCAAATGGAAGGAAGATAAAAGAAGCAACGCTTCCTGCCAACAAGGTTCTAAAAAGGACTTCGAATCCACCAGAGTAATAAGGACCTGTTTGGGTTGCCATTATAAGTGATCCGATTACGAGAGGAGGAACTATACAAAAAAAGGCCATAACGGTGAAGGCACCCATGATCTTTGCTGAAATATAACTTACGAAGCTTATAGGTCTAGAAAAATAGAGTATAAAAGATCTGTTCCTTAAGTCCTGTGCGATCTTATCCGAAGAAACTCCAGCAGCTAAAAGCATTGCAAATATTGCAAAAAGTCCACTAGTCAAATAGGATCCAAACTCCCCTTCTTTTATCAACATCTCTGCTGTCAATTCAGCGTGAGGGGTTAATATCAAGATCATACCTGTGAATCCATGGACCAAAACAGCTCCTATAATGAAGATCGTAAGAATACCTTTTGAGGAAAAATCCTTTTTAAACTCCGATCTTATTATTGCAAATAACCTGAAGATCTTAGGAGTTTTTCTACCTATCCATTCTTCGTATCTTATAGGTGTAACCGGGATAGTTATTCACCTCCCTCAAATGACATCATGAAAAAATCTTCCAGATTCCTAACATGTGGTCTGAAGGCTCTGATCTGTAGTGAATGTTCTTTTGCTATTTTGAAGAATTCCCTGTCTGATTCTAGACCTTTAATTACAAGATATAGTTTTCCACCAGATGTTTTTGAATTGATGATACTAAAATGCTTTAGGACATAATCCATAAATGATTTTATATCTTTAGGATCTCCATTCAATCGTATTTGAACAGTTTCTTTTTCACCTGCTAAAACCTTTTCTATACTTCCACTGTTTATTACTTTACCTTCATTCATTATTACTATATGTTCAGCAACCTTTTCCACCTCATGTAGAAGATGTGAACAGATAACTATGGTTTTTCCTGACTTTCCAATTTTACTAACCAGATCTAGCATTTCCTCTCTTCCTTCTGGATCCATGCCTTCTGTTGGTTCGTCAAGAAAAAGGATGGGAGGATCATGGACTAAAGCTTGTGCCAATTTAATCCTCTGTCTCATCCCAGTTGAATAACTAGCTATTTTACGATATCTTTCTTCTTCTATACCCACGAAATCCAAGATCGTATGGGATCTCATTATAGAATCTTCCTTCGTCAATCCTGAAATCCTTCCGAAGTATGATACAAAAGTTATTGCATTCAGTTCATCTATTAGACAATCATATTCGGGCATGTATCCTATAGAATCACGTAAAAAATCGATGTTCATCCAAGGGATCATATTGTTAATTTTTAATGTCCCTCTATCAGGCAATTTAAGACCCATGGCAACTTTGACAAAGGTACTTTTTCCTGAACCATTTGGTCCTAACATTCCTATGATTCCTTGAGGTAAAGAAACAGAAAACGAATCAAGAGCTATTACTCTATCGTATTTTACAAGCAAGTCACTTGCAGTGATTATCGATTCATCATTCACAGGTTCCATGCAGGGTATCATCTGTAAAGTGTTTTATTACCTTTTCGAGAGTTTAAAGGTATTTAACCATGATCATACATTTTTCACCATCTGCATAAAAATCATCAATTATGCCTTGTGGTGTAAAACCGTGTTTGATATAAAATTTTATGGCCATTCTATTGGAAGGTCTTACCTCCAAGTTCACTATTTTTGTTCCTCTGGAATTACATACTTCTAGGTAGCGATCAAGAAGGAAAGTTCCAATACCTCTTCGACGATATCTAGGCAAAACAGCGATCATCAATAATCTCCCTCCTTGAGGCGATTCGACGATACCTGTTAAAAAGGCTATTAATTCTTCATCCTCCAAAGCTACCAAAAACAAAGTGTTGTTCGCCTTGTAAATAGTTAAAAAAACTTCCGTGCTGTAGTTTTCTTTCAGACATTTCTTTGCTATCTTTTCTATTTCATGGATTTCATCTTGTCTAAAAGGACGAATAAGAGTCATACTCAAGTCTAAAATCTTAGAGGTAGTATATACAAATATCGTTTTTCAATATGGACAGAGAAATAACCGCAATTTTTATAAAGGTGTGTATAGATATGCAAGTGTTAAAGGTTTTGAGGCAGGTTAAATCCCAATGCTTGACAAGGAAACAGTAAATCAGCAGGTTAGGAGGGCCTTGAATGAAAAAAGGTCTTCTCATGATGCTTTTTTAAAATGTCTCAGAAGGACTAAATTCATCACCAAAAAAAAGGAGTTCGCTGAATTGATCGACCGAACTATAACTTTACTTGAATGAAATATTACAGTAAAACACTTTTCTTTAAAAAATGTGATACATATGTCAATGAAGAGAGGATCACAAACTGCAGTCAGAACATGCATGGGTATAAAAAAAGATGATATAGTCACCATCGTTTCTGATGATCAAAGTAAGAAGATCGGAGAATTTATTCTTGAAGAGACAAACTCCATCACTTCTGCCGTAGATTTTTTTAATCTAGATGATTTTGGAGAGAGGCCTTTAAATGAAATACCTTCCGATTTGGAACGATATGCTCTTGAATCTACTGCTACATTCTGGACTGCCAAATCCGTTAGAGGCGAATTGAAGACAGTAAGGATGCCATTTTTTAAAGCAGCAGTCAAAGGGGGAAGACATGCACATATGGTGGGGATAACCGAAAAGATCTTCAAAAAGGGTCTATCTTGTGACTATAATAAGATAGAGAGTTTTACTAAATCGGTAAAGGGTCTTCTCGATAAGGCTACGGAATTAAGAATAAAAAGTGACTTGGGAACTGACCTTGTCGCAAGAGTAGATAAGTACAAATGGATAGCCTCAACAGGGGTTATTAATGATATAGGTAATTGGCACAACCTTCCCGATGGAGAAGTATTCACAGCCCCTTATGGTTTGGAAGGTACTGCAGTTATAGACGGTACTCTTGGCGATTATTTCGATAATATATACTCCCCAGAAGATACTGAAAAAGACCCACTTACCTTAAATATAAAAAATAAAAAAAGGCCTAAACTTGTAGGGATTTCGGGAGGTAACGAGGAGATGGTGAAAAAGTTTGAACAGTATGTTGACCAACATGAGAACTCAAGATATGTAGGGGAAATCGGGATAGGTACTAACCTCTTTGTGGATAAGTTGATGGGAAATATGCTCATAGACGAAAAATATCCTGGAGTACATATAGCATTTGGTGATCCAAATGGACATATGACTGGTGCTGATTGGCAGTGTCCTACTCATATAGATCTTATTATGAAAAATTGCAGCATATGGGTAGATGGTATATTACTGATGAAAGAAGGAAAATATCAAAATATTGCCTTAAAGGAGTTCTAGTATAATACTCATACTTTTTATATTAATTCAAATTTTAAGTTTATTATTTATCTCATGTCTAATTAGCAGAATGATTTCGATCAGATGTTGAATATCACCATTATAATGACAAATATGTTCGCTCTTAAAATAAGTAAAAAACGTCAATATTAAATAGCCATAGTAACATATATTTAAGTGTTTTATATAACTTACTACTAAAATACGATATATGTACCAAACAACAGGTATTTTAAGCAGATGTTAGACTTTTATATCTAATATCGTTGATGTCAAAAAATTAGTATCATATGAAATTATAATGTAAAATATTGAGAGGAAAACGAAAAGTTTATAAACTACTGCACTTATATGCATATGTAAATCACACATCAAGATAATCACCCTCCCTCCTTTTTTTCTTATATTTTCTTATCTTCTAAAAAATTTCCTTTTTTAGCCCATGAAATAACTTTTTCGATATATTCCTCACTCAATTCATGTTCTTTGGCTCCTTCTATCATCAATTTCATATATTCGTCCGAAGGCTTAAAGAATGCTTTTTTTCTGTATTCAGGACTTCTATTTATCTGGTATGTGATAACAGTTTTCCAACCCGATTCTGCTTTTATTATCAGGTGCTGACGTCTGTAAAGCCCAATTTCCATATTTTTTTTCACCGATCTTCCTTCGTACCCATCTAATGTTCTAAGGTCCATTTTATCAACTGTATAAATAACGCCTTCGACCCAGTCATCCTTTTCACCAGGTAAAATATCTGGAACACCTCCACTCCATTTTCTGGAATAGCTTGAAAAGCCCAATTTCCATCCGGGTACGCTGGCATTCTCTAAATCAGATATATTGACAGACCTTCTTTCCATGTGAGAGCGGCTAAGGTTGCACCCATAAACAAAATACTTTACCTTTTCACTCAAATAGACACCTTCTATATCATAAACAATTTTTTAGTATTTAATTTGTGCGCAAGAAAAACCGAAGAAATTATTTATTTGTATTTGTGTATGGTTTTACGGTGCTTGAAGATGAATAAGATTTCAGAATTATCAAACGAAAAAATAGCAAAAATTGAAGAGATTATAGTCAACTGGATGATTGATGAAACTATCCCGGGGGCTAATCTTTCCATCGTAAATAAAGATAAACTGCTTTATACTGAGGCATTCGGTTCTCGTGACTTGAAAACCAATACTCCTACCACGATAGATACACTCTTTGGAATAGGTTCCTGCACGAAATCTTTCGCCGCTCTTTCTTTGATGATTTTGGCATCTAGGGGAAAAATCGATATAAATGAGCCAGTGGATCAGTATCTTCCAGTTAGTTTAGGTAAAGATGTAACATCTCATCACCTAATGACACACTCTTCTGGTATGCCCTCATTGGCTGTAAGCGAACTCCTCATAGACAGAATGATCGATATGGATGAGAGAGGAGCACCCATGGGAAGTTTTGAAGATTTCTTCAGACACATGAACGGTGCTAAAGAAGAGTTGGCAGCCGACCCGGGTGAACGCTTTTTTTACCTCAATGAAGGTTATACATTGATAGGTTTTCTTGTTGAGAAAATAAGTGGAAAATCTTTCGACGAGTTCGTTAAGGAAAACATATTGGATCCATTGGATATGAAGCGTTCTACTTTTGATATCAGTAGGTCCGAAAATGACGTGATGACTCCTTATTTTATGGGAAAAGATGGACCAGAACCGACTCCTATTCCCTCACGTGAAATGGGGTATGCCCCTGGAGGACTACTTAGTTCAGCAAAAGAGATGGCTAACTATTTGATTATGAACATGAACGGTGGTACTTACAATGATAAAGAAATAATCGATCCTAGATCTTTGAAAAGGATGCATGAAGAGCACATAGAACTGAATTCTAGGTCTTATGGATATGGGTGGAGTATCAAGGACTTTTCAGGTAAAAAGTTCGTAGGGCATGGAGGTTCTATAGCTGTCTCTACAGCCCATGTCGCATTCACTCCCGATTTTGGAGTGGTATTGCTTTGTAATACTGCCGGTGGTACTCCCCTTGAATGCGTAGTAAAAGGGATATTGGCTGAACTTTATGGAAAGGATCACAAAAAATTGGATTACTTCGTTCGTGAAGAACGTCTAAATTCGGTCGTCGGTGATTATGAATCATATAAAGGACTAAAGAAAGCAAAGGTTGAACGAGAGGGGACAGTACTAAAATTAACTTTTAAAGAGAGGCTCGAGTCACAATCGCTCATACTCATACCAGACAAGCCAACAGCTGAGGGATACAAGTTTCATTACCTCTCATCTGAGGGGGTAAAACAACCTGTCGAGTATGACAATGGTGATCTGTATATAGAAAGGTGGAGATTGCACAAGGTGGATTGATGAAAAAAAAAGTAATCTATATCGTTCAGAGGTAAAGAACTCCACGGTTCTACTGTGGGAGGAGGTCACATCTTACTTGTTGGCAGAAGTACTAGTAGAAAATTTACTATGGGCAGTTACCTACCATGATAAGATAATCACCTTAAAGATCGAACTACTGTGTAGTAAAGACGATTTTGAAAGAGCTGAGGTTAGCAAAAGAGTGATAGAGAGATTTACTTAAATTTCTTCCCTATCAAAAAAAGAAATATCAATAGAACTATGAATATTCTTTCATTCGAAGTAAAAAAACTATATTGTAGATGCCCCCTTTTAATAATCATGAATGTCGTTTATTACAATGACAAAGAAAAGCATATCATCCATTATTTAAGCACCCTTTTGGATGACAGAATATCTATCGATGTGATCTCACCAGATGATAAAAACAAGCTTATTTTTAATGCAGAAAAATACGATTGTATAATAGGTGCTAGAATTCCAGATAAATTTTTTGAAAAGGCAAAAAATTTGAGTTATTTTATCATTCCTTTTGCAGGAATCGCACCGCAAGACAAAGATAAGCTAGAAAATATTTCTAATGTGACAGTGATCAATTCTCACTTCAATGCCAAATTTGTTGGAGAACACGCTGTAGCTCTTCTTCTCGCGTCAGCAAAAAAACTAATACCCATCCATGAAAAGATGAAAAAAGGTGACTGGACTCCTCGATATGAACACTTGTTGAGTAAGCCAGTGTCGGAAAGCACTTTGCTTATCTTAGGCTACGGCCATGTGGGGAGAGAGGTTAAAAATTTAGCTAGGGCATTGAACATGAAGATAGAGGCGATCAAACGTACACCTCTTGAAGAACACGATTTGGATTTTCTAGGTACTAATAAAGACCTTTTAGATGCGCTAAAAAGAGCGGATTATATCATAATCACTCTGCCCTTGACTGAGGATACAAAAGGTTATCTTGGTCATGAAGAATTTAAATCCATGAAAGATGATGTTCATATCATAAATGTAGGGAGGGGACAGGTAATTAACGAAGAGGCACTTTATAATTCATTAAAAGAAGGTAAAATTGGAGGAGTTGCATTCGACACCTGGTGGATTTATCCTCCAGATAAAAAATCCAGAAAGAACACATATCCTTCTAATTATCCACTACAAATCTTTGATGAGGTGATTTTCAGCCCTCACCGTGCAACCCATGTTGAAGGGAGAGAAAAAAAGAGAATGGAAGACTTAGCAAACACATTAAATAATATAATTAAAGGGAAAGAGATAGAGAAAGTAAATGTGAAAAAAGGATATTGAAAATTCAATAAGCCATCGGAGGGATTTGAACCCTCGACCTGCTGGTTACAAGCCAGCCGCTCTTCCGGGCTAAGCTACGATGGCATGATGACACGAAGCACGACTGTGATTTTTAAAACTCTAAAAGTCTATCGTGCATCGAGTTCCATGCCCTCATACGGCTCCTTAAGATAAATTTTACGCTCTTCAATCCAAACCTTTCAATTCTTTCGAATGTAGTTCTAGATGATCTCCTTCTATTTCAACTAAAGCTTCAAAGAACTCTTTCAAACGAGGTTCTTCAGCTTCATTCGCGAATTTTCTATAATGTTCGATGGCACGATTTTCCCTACCGTGTGCACTTTCTATATTATCTCTAAGATCATAAGAACACATGTCAGAATCTTTGTTGATATCTGGTTCCTCTCGATCAAGGATTGTACATATAGCCTCTGCATGTTCCGCTTCGATTTTTCCTAACCTTTTAAACATGCCCTGAACTTTGGGATCGTCGTACCTACTAGCAGCACAAAAATAGAAAGTAGCATTGTCGACTTCCAGTTGTAATGCTTTCTCTAAATTCCTTTTGGATCCTTCAGAAGGATCTATATCAGGATGTTCATATTCACTCCCTGGTTTTAGAAATTCTCTGTCAGCCCCACAGTAGGGACAATCAGAAGGTGTTTCTTCTCCAAGATAGGTTTCACCACATATCCAACATCTAAATACTTTAAGCAATTTAATACACCATCATGAGGAAAAAACCTGATATATTTTAACCTTCTGCACGTTTTAGGGACGATTAGTAGTATTACCTGCCTCTTTAATGTAATACATTAATCAATATTTTCCCTTAATCTGCTTCAAAAAGCATAGAAAGTTTTATATATAGTCCTACACATCTCTTAAATTGTCATACGTCCTGTACAAAACTGCACTAAATATGGAATACGCAGTCATACACAGGAACGAGGCAGGTGCTCTGAACATGGAAAAGAAAATATCCCTGCGGGTGTCAGACGAAGATCTTGAGGTCATAGACACTTTTATAAGTCGAAACGATTTCCCCAATCGCTCGACTTTCATAAGGGAAGCTGCCTTAGAATACATTGATCATCACACCACCAAAAAAGGCCATAAAGAAATTCCAAGCAGAATTATCCTCCCAAGCAAATTTAAAAATACAATACACTATCTTATAGCTTTAGGTCATTACGAATCATGGGAGGAGGCAATAAAAGATCTCGTAAAGAAAGCTATCATGGCTGAGGATATCAAAGAGATCGAACGGAAACATAAGGTTATTGGAGATGTAAGTGGCCGTGTTCAGAACATTCTTGATGTGGAAAAACAAAAGGAACAGGAGTATATGAGCAAATGATAAACGGGACTATGACTCAGTACAAAAATAAATTTGAACTGACCGGAGGCAATTGATGTACGAAGACAAATCACACAAATCTTTAGGAGAGGACCTAAACATGGAAGGAACCATCCAGAACATGCTAGACTCGTTGTTATTCGAGAACAAATTGCATGTTGTTGGAGTAGGTGGATGTGGATGCAATACCGTGAGTTATATAACTGCCCAGGACATGACTAATGTGAAGACTATAGGAATCAACACAGACGACAGTGTACTAGGAGATCTCGATGTAGACCGGCAGATGTTTATAGGCAGAGAATTGACTGATGGCAACGGAGCAGATGGCGATCCTGATATCGGCCAGAGAGCCGCTGAGAGAAACGAGGAGCAGATACTAAAAACTATAGAAGATGCTGATATCGTTATACTCGTAGCTGGTTTAGGAGGAGGTACGGGATCAGGCGCATCTAAGGTCATAGCAGACCTTGCTAGACGTAACGGTAAACTGGTGGTTATGTATGCTGTGTTACCATTTTCCTCAGAAAAAGAAAGATACACACAAGCTAAAAACCACCTAGAAGAGCTGTCGAACTTGAGCAACACTATAGTCGTATTTGAGAACGATAAAATTTTAGTGGCACGTGGAAAAGAAACACTAGCTAGAGGATTTGAGTTAGCAAGTGAGATGTTGTACGACGTGGTGAAACGTCTCAAAATGGAATATATAGCAGAATTCTTCCATGAGATAGGTTTTGACGAACAGAACCTATCGAAAAACTTTTCAGTTTTGGAGGAGGACTTAGAAGAACCCGACAAAGTGTCCCAGGAACCTCCTGTAATTGAGGCACTTAAATATGTCGAAAATGGGCAGGAAGCCTATGATCTGAGCCTCGATTCATTCTTGGACAACTATCATTAAACCCTCCTCCCTTTTTTTTTATTCATTTTTCACCTAAATATATTCTATTCTGTGTTATTTCTAATTCGATCTTTTTCTACTTTTGTGCAATCGAGAGGTTTTCTTAGTGATTCGCTGTAAATTATTGTGTTTTAGTTAGAAAGTTTTTGTTATGGAAATATATATGAATTATTCCATACTGTAATTTTCGGGGTACTCTACTTCGACATTCGTCTTAATACCGCCCCTGATATTCCACTCACCATAGACACGGATATATTTGGGATCAAGGACTTCAACTAGATCTTCTAAAATTTTATTAGTAGCAGCTTCATGAAAAATTTCTTTGTTCCTGAAATTTACTATATAATATTTCAATGATTTAAGCTCTAAAAGTACTTTATTAGGTATATAGGTGATTGTAATCACTGCAAAATCAGGCTGATTTCTTTTCCCTGGACAAAGACAAGTAAACTCAGGACATCTGATCTCCACTTCGTAATCTCTACCAGGATATTCGTTAAGAATCGTTTCCAATAAATTTTGATCCATACCGATGAATAGACCCTAATAAACTAATATTTTTCCCAAGCAAAATCTATATATGCACTACTCCCATTTGGGCTCTCCCCCATGTTGAGGTTATGTTTATGAAAACTGCACTTGTTGCCCTAGGAGGAAATTCCCTTCTTCGACCCAAAGACGATGGGACTGCGGAAAATCAATATAAACGTATGAAGGAATCTTGTGTGATCCTAGCGGATATGATAGATGAGGGATATGATCTCGTCTTCACTCATGGTAATGGGCCCCAGGTGGGTAATATACTGCTTCAAAATGAGATTTCTTCTAAAAGCGTGCCTCCTATGCCTCTCGATATATGTGTAGCTCAATCTCAAGGGCAAATAGGATACATATTCCAGCAGGTCCTTAATAACGAACTTAAAAAAAGGGGGGTAAAAAGAAAAGTCGTCAGCATAATTACTCAAGTCATTGTAGATTCAGATGACCCAGCTTTTGATAAACCAACTAAATACATAGGCCCATATTATACAAAGGAGGAAGCCGATAAATTGAATAAAAAGCTGGGGTGGTCGTTGAAAGAAGACAAAAAAGGACAATATAGAAGAGTTGTTCCCTCCCCTAAACCCAAAGGTATCGTTGAATCAGATGTGATAAAAGCTCTTGTTTTTAGCGGATTAGATGGTCCTTTGGTAATTTCTGCAGGAGGTGGAGGAGTTCCAGTATTAGAAAAAGAGGATAGCTTCGTAGGTGTAGAAGGAGTTATCGACAAGGATTTAGCTAGCGCAGTTTTAGCTGCAGATATTGACGAAGAATTTTTCATCATGCTAACCCGAGTCGACCATGTATATCTGGACTTTGGTACAATTGAAGAGAGAAAAATACATGAGATGAATATACAAGAAGCTGAGAGATATTTAGAAGAGGGGCAATTCCCTCCTGGAAGCATGGGTCCAAAGATAGAAGCGTCGATTCATTTTTTAAAGAAAGGAGGTAAAAAAGTTCTTATTACTTCTCCTGAAAAACTATCTGATGCTTTAGACGGAGATAATGGAACATACATTTATCCCTAATTAGAACTTTTTCGACCATTCATAATTTACTATCTTTTTCTCAAAATAGTACCTGGCCTTCTAAATTCCCCGCCCCAATATAATATAAGATTACTCCGGTCAAAGCTATCTACTGATGTTGATGATACTACCTTCCCAATGAACCAGACATGGTCTCCTATCTCAAAATCTCTTTCGACCTTACATTCTAGAGTCAAAGGACATTCTTCTATCCCTGAAGGAGCTACTTTGCTGCTTCTTTGAGGGGTGAGGTCATATTTCGAAAATTTTTCCACATCTCTCCCCGATTCGCTTCCACATCCTACCACTTCCTCTAACAGATCTGAACCAGGGACGTTGATAGTGAATTCAGGCACCTCCTTCAGTAGAGAAAACGAATACCTGGATGGTGCTATACCTATTCCGATGTAAGGTGGATCTATAGAAAAGATATGAACCAAAGAAACTGTTATGATGTTTGTGTTTTGGCTGTTTCCTACACCTACTAAAACTGTAGGAAAATGAGGCATGTTTCTAATTGAACTCTTTAAATCAACTTTTCTTTTCATGGTGTGTTATATATTTTCTACTAAATGAGTTTTTCCGATTTATCCAATAAAGCTTATATCCCTCTACAAATTCATTACTATCCATGATAAATAGGCCTAGAGGAACGAGAGACCTATATCCCGAAGAAATGGAGATAAGACATCGAGTAGAGGAAACACTAAGAGAAACAGTAGAATCATACGGGTTCAGAGAAATACTTACACCAACATTTGAACATCTTGAGCTTTTTTTAGAGAAATCAGGAGAAGAGATCGTAGAAGAAATCTATGACTTCAAAGACAAGGGTGGAAGAGCACTCGCATTAAGACCCGAATTCACAGCATCAGTGATGAGGATGTATCACGAAGGGATGCGGGAACTTCCAAAACCACTGAAATTATATTATTTTGGCCCAGTATTCCGATATGAAAGACCTCAAGCTGGCAGGTATCGAGAATTTTGGCATTTTGGCACCGAAATAATTGGTCCTGACACACCAGAAGCGGATGCTGAAAACATTGTCCTTGCCAAGGAATGCATCGATCGTTTTGGACTTCAAAACTACGAGATCAAAATATCAGATCTTAGGATATTATCTAAATTCTTAGAAGAGAGAGGGATTGATGAACAAGAGAAGATTAGATCTTATTTCCATAAAATAGATAAGGGAGAGATCGATGAAATAAGTGGAGAACTTGATCAGGGTAAAGAATTAAAATCCTTCCTGAAATCTAATATCGATCAGATGCGCACTTATTTAGATGATCCATCCCATATAGCGCATCTTGAAACAGTTATAGAGATATTATCCGATTATGGAATCGATTTGGATAAGGATTATTCTATCAAACTAGATACCGTTAGAGGACTTGATTATTATAGTGGAGTCGTATTCGAGATAGATGCTGAAAATCTTGGAGCAGAAAAACAGATATGTGGTGGAGGAGATTATCGATTAGGAGACATATTTGGAAATGATGTTTCCTCAAAGGGATTTGCCCTTGGCTTTGATAGGATACTGTTGGCTCTTGAAAAAGAAAATATCCTTCCGTCAATCGATGAAAAGAAATATTTCATCATCCCAATCGGTGAAAAAAATGTACGAAATTATTCTATCAAGATTCTTTCTTCTCTAAGAAAAAATAATATTTGTGCCGATATAGACATGATGAACCGGAGTGTGGGTAAAGCATTATCCTATGCAGATCGGGCCGGATTCAGTCATGCTATATTGTTGGGAGACAGTGAAATGAACACAGATTCGATTACGATCAAGGATCTTAAAAAAGGAGAACAGAAAAATATGAAAAGGTCTGATTTCATCGATGACGGGGAGGTTAAGTAATTGAATATTAACAAAACAATTTTAATAATTTTCTTACTCGTAATGTTTTTCACCATCAGTCTTATAATAGTTCCTCTGACCCTTGAGCCAGGTACAGTGAGAGGTATGGACGGTGAAGCAAACAGGTTGAGTAATTCAGAACACTGGATAGAATTACCCATATATCATAGAATCATATACACCTTCAGTGATTTTAACTGTCACCAGATCGAAGAAAGGTCATATATAATAAATGGAAATCAAATGCCTGTCTGTTCTCGTTGCTTTGGTCTCTTTTCTGGCATAACAATCGGTCTATTGGTTATGAGTTTTGTGAAACCTTTAAACGATTTCAAGGATCAATTGCTGAAATTAGTACCCGGTAGCTATTCTCATCTTCCAGATAAGACAAAGTCGATGATCCTAGTCGGCATGGGCTCTATATTTGCCCTCCCTTTGATACTTGACGGTGGGATCCAACTGGTATCTAACTATGAAAGTACGAATCCGATCAGAGCTATTACTGGATTGTTATTCGGTTTTGGTCTTGCAGTATTCTTCTCATCTATGGTACTTTCTACCCTCCTTGAAGGGGAAAATAATATATATGATACCCACCCTGAGACGGAAAACGAGGATTTACGATGGCTACATGGAAAGGAAAATCAAAAAGAAAAATAACCGGTGGGCGAAGACGTTACGCCCGAAAAAAGAAAAAGTTCGAGATAGGGCCAGATTTTCAGCCCGCTGTAGTCTCTGAAAACAACTTGAATAAAAGTATAAAGACTAGAGGGAGAAATCAGAAAACAAGGGTCGTCTATTCTAAATTTGCTAATCTTTCCGATCTTGAAGGTAATGTTAAAAAAGTAAAGATTGAAACAGTTTTAGAAAATCCGGCTAATCCGAACTATGTCCAGAGAAATATTCTTACAAAAGGTGCTATTATAAGCACGCCTGAAGGTAAAGCTAGAATCACATCACGCCCTGGTCAGGATGGTGTTGTAAATGCGGTACTAATAGAGGAATGAGATGTCACCGAGAAAAAGGAAGACTTGGATAATATATCCTGAATATTTTGATAAAGAATTGACCCGTTCAGAAGGAAGAAGAGTTCCAGTTTCATTAGCCATAAAATCACCAACTGTTGATGACATAAACAGAACCCTATCATATTATAATATCCCTAATAGAGTAGAAACACACAAACACTATCCTTCCACATGGTATGAAAGGAGAGGAAGAGTTCTTCTTACAAAACAAAATATCACGAAACAATCATTTTTAAAGAAGCTTTCGGAAAAAATGAAAGAAAGGAGAAGCTCCTGATTAAGGAGTGAGCCTACCTATTTTTAGATAACACACTCCATCATTAGACAAAGACCCAAAAACAAATTTTTTTCTAACACTATGGGCTACTCTAACCGCCCTGCTTACATAATACCAGCTACACCTATATCCCATAGGAACTGGTTGAATCAAATATTCAGCATGGTGATGATCAGGTTTTCCTTTGTAACACCGGAAAGCAGTTCCATATTTAAATCCAGTTTTTGGTATCAATCCCCTATCCCTAAGATCCCTGTATATCTTCAACCGGATTAGAAAATTCCTTTGTAGGTCAATGCCATAATCAATCAATTCTTCCACACTGAAACTTCTATCCGAATTCCCTTTTTCCACAGAAATTATCTCTTTTTCTAAAAGGTAAACGGATTCAAGCAAAGAGAGTTGCATATCATCATTTAAAATGCGCCCATAAAATCTCTTTCTGTGTAAAACAGAACCAGACTTTACATAAGTTCTATCACCGTACAAAACACCTTTTATATCCTTTTCGAAACCGAAATCGTCCGATTCTCCTTTTAAGTCTATTGTCGATATTTTGTAGTAGGTAACATCTCCCTCTTCATCTAGGATACCAATCATTACATTTTTCCTAAGTTTTTCTATTTTTTTCGCAATTTCATAGAAGTTTTCGAATGAGAATTCGTTTGTTTCTGCTCTCCCGATCAACCAATACTTAGATGGAGTAATCCCAGGACCTCCTCCCCTAGGAAACACGCGAAAATCAGAGGGTGTTGAGGATTTTTTTAATACATATCCTCTTCTTCGCATGTCTCGATATAAAGGGTATTTAACAGAGGCCATTTCATCTTCAGCTAGATACTTTTCAATCAAATGAGTATGATTAATAGGAACCCCATCATCATCTACAATCTCTAAACGATCGGTTTCAGATAAAAAACAAGCTTCATAAAGAGAAATTTCCAGTCCCCCTCCTGATAAGGGAGTGCCAAAATAACCCCGATTATATAGCCTATTGGCATCTTCAGGTGATTTTATAACAACTTTTTTCCCATCAAATAGTCCTTTCAAGTTATCTATGACGGAGAAAGAAACCAAATATATAAAGTATTCCACTAAAATTAAAATTAGTAAAGTTGTGAAAAATATATATACACTATACCATATCACTTCTTGATGAGGAATTTGTTTGTTTACGGTATGCTCCTCTTTGAAGATGAGGAACCAACACATGGTATAAACGCAAAGAAATACATAAAAAAATCCGAACCTGCTCAAACACGTGGAAAACTTTACGTTGTAGAAGGATTTCCATTCCTTGTACCTGAAAAGGAGGGAAGGGTGAAAGGAAAACTTTTCACTTGCCAAGACATTGACACACTTTTATCCAAATATGATGTTATTGAGGGAGCTAATCAACCAAACCCCTTCTTTGAGAGGAAGGTGATCGAGGTCGAATTGGAGGATGGATCGACAGAGGAAGCATATTGTTATGTTGGAGGTAAGAGTCTTCAAACTTGCTTTGCAAAAACGGAATATCTTGTTGAATCAGGTGATTGGCTAGAAGCGTCATTTTAGGTTAAATAGACGGGAAAAAATTAAGCATCTAAAGGATGTATAGAGGTTATATGAGAACTGAGGCTTTGGTACTATCTGACATACATGGTTCCAATAGAATCGAAGAACATATTAACGTAGTATGTAAAAAATATGATTTTGATTTGGCTATAATATGTGGAGATATAACACATTTTGGTTCGAAAAAATGGGCAAAAAAATTCCTTGAAAATATACCGATAACTGTAATAGGGGTGACTGGAAACTGTGATCCTTACAGTATAGGAGAGGTATACGAAGAGGTAGGTGGAATAAACCTCCACCTTTCAAAATATGAATTAAATAGTCTGACTTACAGTGGATTATCCGGCTCAGAGCATCCTAAAAAAGAATTGATGGAATTCTATAATGTTGCTAAAGGATCTGATGTGATTGTGTTACACGTCCCTCCCAAAGGCATTCTAGATCAAACGAAAACCGGAAAAAATAAGGGAACTCCTGAACTCCTCCCAATCATAGAAAAAATAAAACCTCGTCTTGTACTTTCAGGACATGCACACGATTCCCAAGGAATAACAAAATACAAAAAAATAAAATTTTTAAATCCGGGTGCTGCTTTCAATGGAAATTCTGCTAGAGTTATTATGGGTAAAAACAGTATACAATATGAGTTTCTGTAATGTGTTTATGCGTCTTTCATACATAAACAAGATTTTGCATTTGGCACACATATATTATACATTATGTTTACATATTATATATTTGCTTTATATGAGTTACATACGTTATTGTATAATATTACATATACGTGTGTTTTCTTTTTCCTTATAATTTTTTCATCATTTGCATAGTACGTTTATTTATTACTGTTTTTACAAAACTCTTGATTTTGGATATATTTAACATATTCAAGATCTGCAGAATCGAGAAAATTTTATTATAATTATGTAGTCTTTATATACATTATGTATTCCGACGCATTAGTATGACATATTTAATATTTACGTCGTATTAGGTATATTTTCCGTCTTTACTAATAGGTATTATTTATACCTTACTAAATCAAGTGCAAATACACCATAAAATACAATTTTTTAGGCAAAGGGGATACCCCCCTCGTCCAATATTTAAGATTCTATGAAGACTTTTGTTTTTTTCTCGGTATTGCATCTATTCTAAGAAAACGTGTATTAATGCATATTCGTATTAATTTTTTGCTTTATAGTTACTGCATTTTTTTTATTAACATATTAGTTTACTTTGGGTATTGCAAATTATTGCATATGCAAAGATATTCGGTTATGCTTATTAAATATGTATTTATACCATACATATTACATTATTTATCCTTATTGTAAATACTTGGTATTTTATTTATATACAAAACCTATTTACAACATATATTATTTAAAAATATCAAAGGTAATTTAGTATTGCATATTATTAATATTTCACCCTAACATGAGATACATAACCATTTTCTAATAATTTAATCTTTGATTTATAGCCCCGCCCGGATTCGAACCGGGGTCTCGGGCTCCAAAGGCCCGAATGATTGACCGCTACACTACGGGGCTAATTTGTTTTTAGACAAATCCCCCGAGTATTTGGAATTTTCTAAAAATTCCGAAACACTACGGAGCTTAACTAGATCGTTAAAGGCGTTTAATCAAAATCATACTAACTATTAGTACTTGGCTGGTGCAATCAAACCTTCGGATGAAAACATCTTATAAATAGTTTTCATATCAAAAGGACCAAGACCGTGGTCAAAAGAAATTGAATAAGAAACGTCATCAAAGCAGCTATCGGGGTTACTTGATATACCGTTTCTGCAATATTAGTCAATCTATGACTTGCTATTGGACCCATCAAATCAAAATTTGCTAATGTTCCTGAGTGTTCACCAACTTTAACCGGTTCAATATCCGAAATAGCTTTTTCAACTAAGTCTCTAACATCCTGTTGAATTCCTTTATGGTCCATCGAATATCCTACGGGATTGTAGTCTTTTATCAACGAATTGACTTCATGGCTATCGGTCGTGAATACCTCTGAAACATCAACTAAATCTGCTATCTCTTCTTGTATTTTTTCTCTGAGGCCTGCATGCATATTGTTTCCGTCGATTACAACAAAAGCATTTTTCCTATCATTTATCTCAAAAACAGCCACTTTAATACCCTCATCTGCGATACCATCTATTTTTTCATAACCTTTTCTTGAAGCGATCCCCATCCTTATACCACCCATTTCTTTCTCCTTTATGATATCAAAGACCTTTGGTATCGCCTCTATTATCGTCCGGTACCTTCTTGAAGGATAATACACCTCAATAGCTCCTTTTGTTATACAATTGTGAGCATCTACAATACCTACACGTGAGAACCCTTTCTTTTTGGAGTGTAGAGAAATTATTTCCCCTATAGCTGCATCTATATCCTCAGTTGGATGAGGGGAAAAAGACACACTAAAAAAAAGTGAATTGCCTAGTATTTGTGCACCGATGAAAGCACCTTCATGGGCAAGAACAAAAGAGGTACCTACATTCGAATAATCTACTTCTTCCATACCATTTTTAATGTGGTCAGCAAGTATCTTACAATCTTCACTATTTATTGGATTCTGTACGTGTGTTGAAGGGCCATGGAAGGAAAAAACCATACCAAAATCTTCTTCTAATTCATTTGAAAGTATTTCGGGTAACATAGCACCTCCTATCCCTTTTACAGGGCCTGGATGGAGTTGAGGGATCACGAATATTGCCTTCTGTTTTTCTTCAGATTTGAAAGAAAATACTGTGTAGTTTACATCTGACTTGATAGACAGATTCTTGAATACTTTTTCGAGATCCCTTTTTCCTTTTTCGTTTCCCACCCAAAGTTGATAGACCATTCTTAATAACTCAGTGGCTGATACATCAAAATTTTTTAGAAATGGACGGTTTAAAAATGCCAAAAAAGTTGTTACTGAGCTAAGCCCAAAAAAAACAACCAGTGAAAATATTACTATATCCAAAGCACTGAGAGGGTATAAGAGGTGGAAAAAAGGGAGGAATATCAAAGACTGGAGTAATGTATGAGGTATCGATTTAAACACATCCGATATATAAATACCCCTATACACTATGTATCTCAAAGAAACGGGTATGCCATATGCCACTAAAAGAGACATACGGAACCCCAAACCAAGTGAATGATAGAGCAGTAAAAATAAAATAGTGATCCAAAGAGATACAAGAGATAATAAGTATGATTGCCTAAAGTTCATTTCTTCCTCATACCATATCAATAGAGGTAAAAACGAAGCCGCTATGAACGTCGGTAAGAAGAATATACTAACAATATGTATTAGCCCCTGGATCCCGTAGAGTCCAAAAAATAACCAAAGTATAATCGTTATACCTACTAGTATAGGTACTTGTACTTTTAAACTCGGACACCTAAATAAAGATAATTTAAACTCTCTTGACGTTATCAACACTTGGCCTAAATCATCTTCTATAGTTCTTTTATCTTCGATATCAAACCCTCTATTCTTCTTTTTATATCCTTAGCTTCTTCAATAAGCGTTCCAGTCACTATTATATCTGCCCCTGATTCGGCTACAGACAAAGCCTGATTTACATCACTTATACCTCCTCCAACAACAAGAGGGATATCCGTTTCCGAGCTTACTGCAGATATCATATCGTTTGGAACCGGTTCTGGGGCTCCGGATCCGCTTTCAAGATAAACCAATTTCATGCCTAGATACTGAGCTGCCAGTGAATAATGTACAGCAGTAGATATATCATCTCGTGATATCATATCGGCATTACCTACTTCGCCAACAGTCATCCCTGGCTCGACTATTAGATATGCCATCGAAATAGGTTCAATACCCATCTCCTTAACGATAGGAGCGCCTTTCAATTGTTCACCTATGATCTTCTCTCTATCCTGGGAATTAAGCATACTCATAAAATATATTGCATCCGCATTCGGAGATAATGAACCAGCACTCGTGGGGAATATGATAACAGGGATCGAAACTTTTCTTTTGATCTCCTTGATCGTTAGATACACATTTTTACTATCTAACCCCGTTGAGCCACCTACCATTATCGCATCACTCCCTGCTAACTCCAGCTCTGCTGCTATACCCCCCGCTTTTATCGGTTCTTGTTCATCTGGATCTATCAAACCCATGTGCATCTTCTCGTTTTTCAATTTGTCCATTATGTAGCTATACACGTTCATAATATGCCTCCTATGAGAAATGCCAGCAGGGCAACACCCATTGCCATTTTCACATAGCTCTGTGCCTTCTTTGGTTTAGACAGTAAGGTGATTGAGTATATAAAAATTATATCTGCAAACACAACTACCAAAAGGTACCATATCGAGAATATAGATAATATATAGGGTAAGGGAGAAAATGCGACGGCGAGGGAAATTGACAAACTAATAATTTTCTTTGAACGAGAAATACCTATCTTCATAGGTAAAGTTTTTCGATCAAGATCTCCAGTAATATCCTGTATATCTTTTATAATTTCCCTACCCAAGGTTGATAAGAAAGCCAATATCCCTAAAACTGTGGGTAGAAATAATTCACCGTACACACTACCACCAAAAACAAAAACCATCCCTGTAAGAAGTGATATAGTCAAATTTCCAATCAACCCTTCCTGCTTGAGCAAAATCTCATATGATATCATGCATATCAAAGCAATTGCTAGTATCATATGGGGATGGTAGAATGGGAGAAAAAATGATGATAAAATAGAAAGAGAAAACAAACCAACAGACATATATAACGCGGTTTTCGGTTCAATTTTACCTGATGGTATAGGACGTTCAGGATGGTTGATCATATCGACATCCTTGTCAACATAATCATTTAATACATTCCCTCCTGCAGTGAAAAAGAACACCACGCTCATACCAGCAACTGTTAACCTGATATCCGGCCATATATCGAATTCTATTCCGTAAAGAGTGATCATTACAATAAGTACACTGAATGAAGCAAGAAAGCAGTTTATAGGCCTTATCAACTTAAATAGATATTTCATTTGAGTAAATTTCAAAACATATCTGTTTAAAAATGTTTGGTTTATTTATAATAAACATTTATAATTATCCTAATTATGATCATCTTTCTCATCAGTCTTTACTTGAGTTTTTCTATTTCTTTTTGTTATTAAGTAGAGATTAGTGCTGATCAAACTTAAAATAATAATCATAGAGATCAATAGCAAATAATATCTTTTTAAAGTAGATATCTGTTCGTCATCTTCTTTTTCAACATATAATATCGCCTCATCGCTATGTCCTTCATATTCACCTATTACAGTCCAAGTACCTTCAATTTCAGAAGTGTAACGATTGTCTGTCCATTTTCCTCCAGCCTCTTCTTCTATATTCCATTCAGTTTCTTGTGTAACATCATCAATTAAATTTCCGAATTTGTCAAAAGCAGTTGCATTATATTTCTGACTATTTCCCGTAATAACGACTTCTTCTTGTGGATATATTTCGATATAATATACTTCTCCTGGTGAAACAGTAAAAACCGTATTATCGGATAACTCTCCATAAATTCCCGTTACCATCCATTCGCCAGCATATTCCGATTTGTATATATTTTCATTCCAGGATCCCCCAGCCTCGCTTTCAATAGACCAATTTATTTCCTTTGTTATGTCTTCTATCTCGTTATCGTACCGATCGTACGACGCTGCAGTGAATATCTGTTCCTCTCCTGCAGTGATTAAAGATTCTTCTGGTGAGATCTGGATATAATTTTCTTCCGCTGGTTCAACTGAAAGGGTTGTTTTGTCGGTCAGCCCTTCATAATAACCTGTTACATTCCAATTTCCAGCATTCTCGGAGGTGAACTCGTTATCATCCCATCTGCCACCAGCTTTCTCGTCGATCGACCAGATAGTATCTTCCGTAACATCACCGATCCTTTTATCAAACTCATTGTATGCCACTGCTACAAAATCTTGTTTATCGCCGGCACTTATATTGTAATTTTCTGGAGATATCTCTATATGATCTACCTCTCCTTGAGTTACTGAAAGGATTGCATTATCCATCAAATCTCCATATGTGCCGGTTACTTCCCAGGCACCCACATATTGTGATTTATATACGTTGTCTTCCCACTCCCCACCAGCATTTTTCTCTATGTGCCATTCACTCTCATAAGTTACGTTCCTTACCTTATTTTCGAACATATCGTAAGTGTAGGCCGAAAAGCTCACTTTTTCACCAGAAATTATCGTTTCCTTATCTTGACGGATTTTCATATACTCTGGATCACTAACAATTACATGAAAAGTTTCGTATCCCTCAATATCATCGATTATAACCTCGACTTCGTACTCTTTAGCTTCGGTCATATTGATCCAGATGTACTCTAAGTAACCTTGATAAAATGTCATATTCTTTCTAACGGTTTTATTATCTATAATGATATAAACTTCGTAATCACCATCCATCAGATTACCATGTATATCATATGCATCATGTATTACTATAGATGGTTGTTCTCCAGCAGTAATATTGTCTACCGATACATCGAAACTCTCTGCCCAAGGTACCATGTGCCTATTGACCCATGGATAATTATCTAGGTTATCCCCTCCTTCGATATAATATGGTTCTTCACCTATACCATCCCCTCTATCCTGTCCATCGTAATCCGACCAGTAGTTACCGCCTTTGCCCCCATCGGCAGGATCTCCCTCGTCCCATTGGTTATTCCCATCATCAGATGACTGGTTTACATTTTCCAGAAAAACATTATTATAGATCGAGTTGCCATCATCAGATATCATCGTTCCATTATGATTGTGATTTAATATATTATTCTTTATTGTATTATCGGATGTGTCTATATATAAACCTGTAGAATGATTGAAGATTTCATTATTTACAATTGTGTTATTTTCACTATTAAATCTGACCTCAATTCCGTATTCGTTATCACTAAGATCATTCTTCTCGATCAGGTTGTTAGGATGTAACCATAATCTTATCCCATTCGTATTTGATGATATATTATTATTTTTAACAGTATTATTACTAGAACTGATATAAATACCAAAGTTTGAGTTATTTTTAACTTCGTTATCTATAACATGATTGTCTGCCCCTCTGTCTCTATATAATCCCACTCCTATGCCATTATCATTTGAATCTGCGATATTATCAACGATTGAGTTTAGTTCAGATTCGGAAAGAAATATGCCATATCCTCCTCCTGCATCTACAGAATTGTTTTTTGCAATGTTATTTATTATTACGTTCGAATCAGACCTCAATAGATTTATTCCTCGATAATTCGATAAAATATTGTTGTCTTCGATCACATTACTATCCGAACGATGGAGTGATAAACCATAAGTTTCAGATTTTTCGATATCGTTTCTCAGAACAGAATTATAAAAAGAGCTGGTAAGATATATTCCCCTGTACAAATTTGAATACAAATAATTCTCGCTTATTTTATTGCCGTACGATGATGCAATATATATCCCAGTACTCCGGGAGTCTCTTCTATTATATGTCGCCCAATTATTCTTAATAAGATTATTGTAACCTTGGTTGATATAAAGGCCATGGGTCCCATTTTGGACAGTATTATCTAATATATTATTATCCTTAACATCGGCCAATCTTATCCCTATGGTGCCATCCGATAGACTATTTGATTTGAAAGTATTATTATGTGGGCCATAAAGAGCTTGTATACCAAAATGAGTGACGTTCGCAGAATTATTTGAAATGATATTCCATCCTGATTTCCCTTCAAGATATATATTGCTCCCCATATTATAAGAAAAATTATTGTTATCTATAAGATTGTAAGAAGAAGATACCATTTGTAAGCCTGAGTTTTCACCTCCTCTTAAATCGTTACTAAATACAACAACACCTTTGGACTGAATAAAATACAACCCATTTTCTTTAACCCGATAAAATTTATTGTGGATCACCATATTATTATTTGACCTTGATGATGTTAGTCCATTTATGCTTCCAACTACAGTATTGTTCTTTATTCTATTTCTATATCCCTCGACCAGAGAAATTCCTGTTTGGCCTCTGATCACTACGGTTTTTGTTTCATTATATGACCCATAATCATCAGTATGAATGGTGATATTCAAGATCACTTCTCCTGCATAGTGCGGGACCCAATCTCCTGAATAATATCCGTCGTCCTCTATCTGATCCGGTCCAGAACCGTCATCTCTCAAGATCAAATCTTCTTCATGAGTACTGAAAGATATTTCTACCTCAGCGGAAGTGATTGGTCTAATTCCATCTGACAATGAAACATGTATAGGTTTCTTATATCCTATAGAACCGGTGTATCCCCCTTCGATCATAACTCGTACAAACATTTCATCCGGTTCACCCGTAATAGATCTATAAGCATTGATTCTAGTATCAGATATCGATTTTCCTTCCAAAGAGGTGATTTCATCACCATATGAAAGGATATTATTTTTTAATTCATTCATACTTAAGCTGTTGTTGAAAGAGCTTAGTAATCCTAATAATCCCGCCACATGTGGAGTTGCCATAGAGGTCCCAGTTTTATAACCATACTGGTCGTTACGTTCTGTACTGTATATCCCTGTTCCTGGTGCAGAAACATGTACAGTATTTGGACCGAAGTTAGAAAAACCAGTCAGATCATCATTTTGGTCAGTCGCGGCCACAGATATCATATTTGTAAGATTGAAAGAAGCAGGGTAAAGTGGATAAATATCATTGTCTTCAGCATAATTACCCGCCGCAGCGGTTGAAAGAATACCATGTTCCTGATGTTCTTTAAAAGCTTCATATAATGCATTACTAAAATGATTGGTTCCCCAGCTGTTACTGGTGGTGACTACGTTTTCACCTTCCAATTTTCTTTCAAGAATAAACTCTAGGCATTCGACAGCTCCGCTCACATTTCCAGTACCGTCAGCACCTATGAATTTCAAGGCCATTAAACTCACATTCCAATTCACTCCAGTTACACCTATACTATTGTTACCGACCGCTCCAACCGTTCCAGCAACATGAGTCCCATGTCCATGATCGTCCATGGGATCGTATGATCCATCGATTGCGTTGTAGCCATGATCACCTTGTTCATCACTCCACATATTATCTTCAAGGTCTTCATGCTCGTAATCTATCCCAGTATCCAAAACAGCCACTATCGATTCTCCACTGCCGGTGGTGTGATTCCATGCCCCAGGTGCATCGATCTTATCCATACCCCATAAAGAATCGAAGTAGGGATCGTCTGGTATCTCTTCAAGAATTATCTTATAATCTGGCTCAGCAAACCTTACGGAGGGCATATTGTTTAATTGAGTTATCGCTTCATCAGTATTTTTTCCTTCATCCAATCTAAGCTTAACCACATCAATAAAGGTGAATTCTTTCTCTATATTTGCACCAATACCGCTCTCTATATCCGTTAATACCGATCGTCCTTTACTATAATCCACACCAACAAGGATTGTATCGTAATCTTCATAACCTGAATAGTTGTCAACAAACTCTTCGCCGTCAAATATGTTGTCCATCAGATCATTATCAAAAGATCTACTAGCGTGAAAACCCTTATTATTGTGCTCAAAATTGTTACTATTTATATCATTAGAATAAGAGCTCTCCAAGTATATGCCATATTCTCTATTTGTGGAAAGCTTACAATCCTCAATAATGTTTTCATCAGAATATCGCAGCGATATCCCTTTATTTTCATTGTTTGATGATTCTACTCCGCATAAGTGATTATGTGTTGTTTCAAAAAGATAAATACCGGCTTCATCATTATAGGAAAAACTTCCGTTCAAAACAGTGAAATTTTCACCCCTACGAATATATAGACCCTCACGCCCATTGCCGATAGCTAAATTATTTTCTATTCTAGTAGAATAAGAAGAAAGGAAGTATAAACCCTGTCCATCATTATTTTCAAAACTAATATTCGAAAGAACATTGTGATCAGAACTCATAAAATAATTACCGATCCTATTATACTTGAATAAACTATCCTGTATCACATTATCATCTGATGAACGAGAAAAAATACCATAGGTGTTGTTAAAAGCCGTGGTCTGATTTATAAAGTTATTATTAGAATTAATTAGTCCTAATCCATGATTATTATTACCAAACTGATTTTTATATATTTCGTTTTTTGAAGAGTATTCTAAAACCAAGCCACTTCTAGAATTGTTCAATAAACTTGTGTTGATAACTGTTGAGTTCGTAACTCTATAAAAATAAATTCCATGGCCACTGTTGCCAGTAAAATTGCTATCTGATATCGTTATATTTTCTGAAAATGCTGCAGATAATCCAACGCTCCCATCATGAGAATCATGGTCTTGAAAATAAATGTTACTACAGTCAACTACTATGATTTGACCATAAGTTTCATCGATTTCGATATCCTCTTTATCTACTATATACAAAACCGGCTCTCCGTTGATTGAGTTGTCATCAGTGATGGTATGTGTATTCCAATTGACCAGATTTGGGCCTTGGATATTGATACCTCCGTCTAGCATAGAATTGTTTTTTAAAGTGATATAAGAACTCCTTAAAAGATAAATAGAATCCTTTTCTGCTGTGATTAGAGAATCGGATATCAAAATTTCATCCGACGATGATAAAAAAATTCCGTCATCATTTTGGGTTATATTAGAGTTAGTAATGTTGATAGATGAAGAAGCGGAAATAAAAATGCCTTGTCTTGAATTATGTCTAGTTGTTACATTTGAAATATCGATACCGATCGAATTTTGAATATATATGCCCCTTGAATTATTAATAAGTTCGGAATCTTTTATATTGTTCTGATCGGATCTGTAAAAGTATATACCATACTCTAGGTTGTTATATGATTGAATTTCTGATATGTTGCTATAAGTAGTAAATGCAAGTGTTATCCCAATACTTGCATTATGCAATTCGAGATCTTCTATTTGCATATAGGTACTGTTAGTGATAATAATTTGTCCAAATTGTCCATCAACCTCCATTCCCTCTTTATCTCTCAAATATAACAAAGGCCTTCCCGAGACACTATTATTAATCATCACATGACTGTTCCAATAATGTATCATATTTCCTCTAATAGATACTCCGTGGGCATCTAATGTATTGTTATACATCTTAACGGAGGTGGAAAAAGACATAGATATGGGTTCTTCGTTTCTATGAAATACATTATTCTCTAAAATTATCTCGGACGAACGCTCGAGAGTTAAAACCTGCTGGTTATAAGATAAGTTAGATCCTTTAAGACTAAACTTTTCTGTTCTTTCTATATGTATACCATTTCTATCATTACCTGTTATCTGACTATTTGACATTGAAATACGATTGGATTCGTAAAGATCTAAACCAGAGATGGAATTCCCTACTAAGCTCATATTTCTCATTGTGTTGTTATAACAATATTTCATCACCAATCCATAGTAACCTCCAGTGACCGAGACGGAGTTCAATGAACTGTTATGGGTATTATAGAAAAGGACCTTACTAAAATCAATTAAGCTGTTTTCTATTGTGATATTATCAGAAAATGCCGTTGTGATCGCATTTCTTCCTTTTTGAAGTTCGACTTCATCTATAACTATATTTGATGTATTTACGAGAATTATCTGTCCATGATCTTGTGATATAGTTTTATCAGATGTATCACTCAAAAAAAGGATAGAACGACCGTCCAAGGTGTTGTTTTCATCTATATGATTTGATCGCCAGTGTACTTGGTTATCAGATTCAATAATTATACCTGCATCTTCCATTTCATTGTGAGAAATGAGATTATTTTGAGAACTTTTAAGATTGATATCAGCCTTATCATTCCGATCTAATTTGTTAGAATATACGTCGCTATCGTCGACCCGGACAAAATTTATTCCAGAGCATCTAGATCTAGAGATTTCATTATGGCTTAAATAACACTTTTCAGAATCAGCAACATAAATTCCATTTCCTCTACTCAACATTATTCTGTTATGTGACAAATCAATATTGATCGAATTTTCTAATTTTAATGTATCTGAAGAGGAGGTGTACAAAGTATTGTTTTCAATAGTTATATTGTGTGAATTTCTCACATATAAACCAATCGATCCACCGTGGATTGTATTGTTGAAGATCTTACCATTTGTTACATTATAAAGAACGATATTACTATTCCACCAGTAATACTCAGAGGAGCCATCAGCATCCTTTATTCTACTCTCGGTCAATTCAAAAAAAGCTGAAGTGTTTCCGATATATATACCGGCCCCTCTCCTTATAGCGTCTAACTCGACACCTTCAAAGGAATATGGATTCTCTATTGTGCCATCACCCGATATATTCATTTCATCAAAGTCTGCATCACTATCTATTCTAAAAGATTCGGTTTTTACTTGATAGGATCCCTGGTCATCCCCTTGAATATCTGTTATAATATTATGAGGTTCATCCTCTTCGATAGAGCTATATCCAATAAAGGAAGAGAAAAAAAGAGAAATTATGATTAAGAATGTGTATATCTTGTTCATTTTTTCTTAAACTATAATTTAGACTCAATGTACATAACCTTTTTTGTTAAATAGCTGAAATTGCTAAAAAAGTGTTAATCTCTCTAAAAGGACAGAATAAAAATTCATTGGAGCATATTAGATAATCGAATGTATAGGCCGTGGCCGGGATTCTAGTCAGAAAAACTGTGTTTTTCTAACTGCTCGTTAAAAATCTTATTTTTAACTCGTGAACCCGGGCTGGTAAAATAGTTAAAAAAGGCCGTGGCCGGGATTTGAACCCGGGCCAGGGGATCCACAGTCCCACATGCTGCCATTGTAGTCTCGACACTATGTGACGAGATGGCTACACCACCACGGCCACCACGAACATTCACTGGCAAAAAGGTGGGTTGGATATAAACATTTTTCTCTTAAAATTTAATATATCATGTAGGAACAATATTATTCTCATCATAAATAACAGTAGTGTTATTCTTTATAGCAAATGAAATTTCTCGAGTAGTTTTTCTGTTTTCTTCTTTAATTCTTCATGTCTATCAATAATAGTTAGAAATAAAATCAGTTTTAATCTAGCTAAAGTAGGATAGCTTATTTCACCGATCTTATCTTGGTTTTCTTCTATCATGTTGTCTGTTATTGTATCTAACTCCGTGAATAGTTCAGTCAGATCATCTAACGATTCATCTACTGTATTTTCATCACAAATTTCCATCAGATTCAGAAGCTCTAGAACATTTTTTGATTGTTCCCTATGCCATTCTTTTCCTAACTTTTCGCTTTGAGGTCCATCTCCAGTCATAGATAGCAAGAAGATATTTGCGGTCCGCCCATACATCTTCTCAGGTATATGATACTTTTTTCTTTCTCCCGTTACCTGTACGTAACCCGTTTTTTCCAACTTCTTAAGATGACGATAAACAGTTGATTGGTCTTTGTCTAAGGCCTCTGCAAGCTGAGATATGGACATGTCCTTAACTCCAAGTAGAGACAATATCTTATTCCTGGTATCCTCTACACCGACTTTGATGGAAGGCATATCTCTGATTACCTTAATCTCCTTTCTCATGAGCTACCAAAATATAGACTTCAACATAGATAAACTTTTGGTCGCAGATGCAAACGTTATATCAAGTGCTTATAACTATCTTAGTAATCATCCACCTGCTCTTTAACATCTTCGAGGACTTCTTTGGCAGCCATCTCAGCAGCCTCTTTAGCATCTTCGTCTTCTGCCTTCTTTTTAGCAGCTTCTTCTATCCTCTCTATCTCTTTCTTCATTTCTTTACGTCCAGGTATCTCTCCAAGTATATCCTCTGCTTTACCGACTATCTCTTCCATTTTACTGATATCTGTTGGCGGTCTACTTGGAACTTCTCTTGAAGCACCTAGGTATTCTGAAGCACCTTCAAGCAGTTTTGATATTTCAAATGGGAAGATTATCTTAGTTGCTTTACCTCTAGACATGTTCTGCAGCGTTTCCAAAGAAAGATAGGTCAAAGCTTTCTCATCAAGTACCCCTGCACCAAGAGAAAGCACACGCAGTCTCTGTGTTTCACCCTGGGCTTCGAGTATCCTTGCCATCCTACTACCTTCTGCTTCCAGAATTTTACTCTGTCTGAGACCTTCGGCATTAAGGATCTTAGATCGTCTGTTACCTTCCGCTTCAAGTATAGCTGACCTTTTCATACCATCGGCTTTAAGGATGGCGGCTCTTCTCTGCCTCTCTGCAGCAGTTTGTTCTTCCATGGCATCTTTTACCTGGGCTACGGGATCAACTTCTCTGATCTCTACAGACTCTACTCGTACTCCCCATGCATCAGTAGCCTCATCAAGTACCTGTCTCAGATGTGTATTTATCCTTTCCCTATTGTACAGTATCTCATCTAGCTCCATATCACCTATTACCGACCTCAATGTGGTCTGAGCAAGATTTATAGTGGCTGCCTTGTAATTTGTAACTTCAAAATACGCTTTAGTCACATCGATTACCTTTATGTATATGATAGCATCAACATTTGTGGGTGAGTTATCTTTCGTGATGACTTCTTGTCTAGGAACGTCAAGTACCTGCGTCCTCAAATCAAGTTTTATTACTTGTGATATGAATGGATATACTATATTTACGCCCGGGTTTAATACATGCTGAAAATTACCCAATTTGATGTATATCCCTTGTTCATATGGTTGTACAATCCAAAAAGCGGTTCGTCCCGCTACTATGGCAACCAATATTATTCCTATAACGAGTAATATTATCCATCCTAACATATTTCACACTTCTCCTATTTTTCTATCTCTTCGACTACTACATGAACACCTCTGCTTTTCACGACTACAACCTTACTCCCTTCGGCTATCACCGATTCCGAAGTCGCACTCCATATCTCATTACTTATTTTTACTTTGCCAGAGATCTCATCTGGTTTTACTGTATGTAAAACTTTGCCCACTCTGCCCTCTAACGATGAACTCATAGTGGTGGTTGGCTTAGTGGGAGGAGAAATCTTCTGGTAGAACTTCATCTGTCCAAATACCAAGGGTAAAACAACAACTGCAACAATGAGGGGGGTCCATATAGTTAGTAATATAGCAGGATATATTATCGCCAAGATCCCCAAGAGGATCAAGACACCTGCAGGTATGGCTAAAAAGAAACCTGGCTCTGATGCTTCAACCAGTAAGAGTACAAGTCCCACTATTACTAAAATCACTCCCAGCGTCGTGTCCATTGACCAATGTAATCAAAATGCTTCCTTTTTAATTTTGCCCTTGAAGTGATGATTCAATCCAATGATTCCTTCTGTACTTTAAAAAGATCTTTTATACCACTTTCAGCTAGATCAAGCATTTCTTCATGCTGTTCACGGGTAAACAGACCTTCTTCTCCAGCGCTCTGAATCTCTACATAATTGTGATCATGATCCATCACGACGTTCATATCCACAGAAGCAGCGAAATCTTCTTCATAACAAAGATCGAGTAATATATCACCCTCCACCAAACCCACACTAACAGCAGCCACCTGTTTTTTTATTGGATCGTTATCAAAATTCCCTTCTTCAACCATTTTATCACATGCAGATTTCAAAGCAACCCAAGCTGCGGTTATAGATGCGGTCCTAGTTCCCCCATCAGCCTGTATGACATCACAATCCACCCACGCTGTTCTTTGACCGATCTTTTCCAAATCTATAGCACATCTTAAAGAACGTCCAATCATCCTCTGTATTTCCTTCGTTCGGCCTCGAACACCTTTCGTTTCCCTTCTAATACGTGTTTCACCGCTTCCGGGGAGCATACCGTACCTTGCTGTCAACCATCCTTTTTCATCTTCTTCATCCATCCAGGGAGGTAAATCCTCCTCAAAAATAACGGTTGAAATTACCTTAGTGCTGCCCATACTTATCAATGTAGAACCTTTAGGATTATCTAAAAAATCGACTATGATCTCTGTTCCTCTTATCTCTTCTTGACTTCTTTCCTTTCGGACCATATGAATGCCTCTTAAGTCCCTATCAAGGTAAAGATTATAAATTCTTCCTTGATTTGATAAGAAAAAGTTATTATCATCATGTATGATTTCGTCGACCATGCAGAATACGACCTTAAAAGAAGTATTAACAAAGGGGGCGGAAGCTGAAATTATAAAAGGAGAGTGGAAGGGAAGAGATATCGTACTGAAGAGAAGGGTAGTGAAAGGATATCGTCATCCAGAACTTGACAGTATATTGAGAAAGGAAAGAACTAGAAAAGAGGCGAGATTGATAAAGGAGGCTAGAAAGGCTGGAATTCCAGTACCCATATTATACGATATTATGGAAGAAAAGGACAGTATCGTTATGGAATATTTTCCGGGAGAAAGAGTTATGGATTGTATAGAAAATGGGATAGACCTTGACCTTGAGTTGATAGGTAAATACATTGGCAAGCTCCATGACTCCGGTATTACACACGGAGATCTGACCACATCTAATATCTTGTATCATCCCGAAGATGGTACGTACTGTTTTATAGATTTCAGTCTTGGTGACTTCGATGCTGATACCGAGAAGATGGGGGTCGATCTTCACCTATTACGTGAAGCTATAATAAGCGTCCATGAAGATCCTTTTAAAAAGTTTGACAGGGTATTAGAAGGCTACAAAGAATCATTCTCCGATTTTACACAAGTCTTAAACAAAATAAAAGATATCGAGTCAAGAGGTAGATATATGTGAATGAATTAAATGTAGTAACCTCTAACGAAGGAAAGTATAAGGAATACAAACGAAAACTTTCCGAGATATATTCCACCAAGATGTGCCATATTGATTATCCTGAGATCCAATCCGACATACTTGAGGATGTAGTTGCATATGGCCTTGATTGTCTTCATGAATACAGACCACTAGTGATAGACGATAGTGGATTGTTTGTAGATCCTTTGAACAATTTTCCAGGAGTATACTCCGCCTATGTGATGAAAACAATAGGAAACGAAGGCATATTAAGATTACTTGAAAATAAAGAAGAAAGGGCGGCCTATTTCAAATGCGTGATAGGATATATGGATGAAAAAGGAGATAAAAGGTTATTCGAAGGTATTTGCAAAGGAAATATTTCTTACAGATCTAAAGGCAGAGGTGGATTCGGTTACGATCCTATTTTTATCCCTGAAAATCACGAAATGACATTTGCAGAGATGAGTATAGATCAGAAAAATGTGGTCAGTCACAGGGGCATCGCCATGGACAATTTTTTAAAATATCTAAAAGAATCAAAGTGATATCTTTCCTCCGTCCATCACTATTTCCCCGTTGATCGAGAAAGATGGGGCCATCATGACAAGATCCCAATGAAGTGTTGACTCGTTTCTACCACCGAACATACGGTTTTCACCAATAGCTATATGTATACTTCCGATTATTTTTTCATCAGTGATAGTATAACCGATCGCCTGATTTACCTCAGGATTGATTCCAATACCAAACTCTCCTATCACGTCCTTTGCCCCTTGAGAGTTTTCCAACACCCTTTTGAATATTTCCTCATTCACCTCGGCATCTACTTCAACAAGCTTTCCTTCCTCGAATACAGCATGTATGTCTTCTATTCTATTACCTCGGTAGTAAGCCAAGTCAAATACCGCTTCACCATCTGCTGAATCTTCTAATGGAGCACAGAAAACCTCACCACAGGGTAAGTTATTACCTACATCTCCTCTCTTTATATCTTCCTGAGATATCACTCCGTCATCGACCAAAATACGTCTTTCTCCTATAGAAAAGGTCAGATCTGTCCCTTTATCTGAAGTTATATGGACCGTGTCTCCTTCTCGAAGCACTTCGGCCAACTGCTCTCCGTCATCTCTGATACGGTCATAATCTGTATCGATCGCTTTCCAAAACATGTTCCAAAACTTTCCGTATTCTATACCATACATCTTGGCCTTCTCCTCAGTTGGGTATCCCATCCCGGTCCACCTTATTTTTTCTTCGTTAAATTTGTCTCTTATCGGACGGTTAGCTCTTCTTGTCGCACCTATTTTATCTTCAGGTAATTCTGAAAATATTCTAGGGTCTTTTCTTGAATCAAGGCTTATCACCCCATCGACATCATCAAGCCATCGTAAATAATATTCTCTAGTTTTCTCCAGATAATTAATGTCGACCTCTTCAATGGTTCGTTTATTCATCCTGTCAGTATCTGCTGAAACGACTGGAAAGGCACCCTTTTTCCTGATATCTACAGCCATATTTTCAACTAGTTCAAAATTGTGGATACCTCCCTTCAACATTATTACTTCGTCTTCTTTCACTCCCATGCATTTTTCAACTATCTTCTCCGACACCTCATTTAAATTTACTTCTATCATGTAGACCAAAAATGCATAGATAATAAAGAGTAAAAGGGTTTTGGTCTGTTCTTAACCATACAGTGGTGGTTGAGCACTTCTGTCGTCTAATTCTGCCTGGGCTTGCTTTGTCTGATTTACAAGTCTAGCATACTGCTCCTCTAATTCTTTTGCACTCTCTATTAGAACGGAAGTGTCTATATCTAGTTCCATGTAACCTGAGAATTTATCTAAAAGCATCGCAGATGCTCTAGGGTCAGGCATATTTGTTTTACCTTCTGCAAGCATGGCTACGGCCTCAAGTTTTTTCTCGTGTGCATAAAGCAACAGGGGACTAGTGATGCCGGAAATCGCTCCTCTCTTTATCACCTCAATACCCAGATTTTCAGCCTGTTCACGTACTTCGTGTCTACTTATGACTCCCCATATGTGTTTCTCGTCCTCTTTATTTTCATCTGAAGGGATAGAATCCAATATTATCACTTCAGTAACCCCTTTATCTACAGCCCAATCGATTATTGTTTTAGCAAGTCCATCCGCTAGCCTTGAAGGTATGACCATATCTGCTTTTACCAACAGAAAACCTTGTCCCGCAAAAAAACGTACAGGTCTCCTTGGGATACCGTCGAAGATAACTGCAGTTGGAGGAAAATCATCACAAGCCACTGAAGCGACCTGTTCTAAACCAAGGGAATTGATCAGTTGTTCTGAAGCGATTACTCCTACAAGTCCCACACCAGGAAAACCAGCTACTAGAACATCCACCTCGGGTATCTCCCTATCATATCTTGTTTCTATAACTTTAAACACATATTTTCCCATAAAGTTTTCACCTATACATATAAAGGTTCAAGTGATATATTAATGTTGTACTTTTTTTAAGTTCGTCTCCTTACACAAAATAAAAGTTTTATACTTCTGTTCAATCGATAGTTGAGCGTGGTAAAATGGATCTAAATATAGAAGGAAATACAGCATTAGTGCTTGCATCCAGCAGTGGTTTGGGATTTGCTTCAGCAAAAGCCCTCGTTGAAAACGGTGCTAACGTTGTAATTAATGGAAGAGATAAAGAAAAATTGAATAAAGCTGTGAGAAAGCTTAAAGAAATAGATAAAGGAGATGTATTAGGTTTACAAGGAAATCTGATGGAAAAAAATAACGTAAAAAGCCTGGTTGACAAAACTATAGAGGAATACGGAGGGCTAGATCACCTAGTTACTTGTGTTGGTGGCCCTCCAAGCAAACCTTTCATAGAAACAACAGACGAGGAGTGGTACAGGGCTTACGACGGACTTGTTATGAGTGTGGTCTGGTCTATAAAAGAAGCTTATCCCCATCTCTATGAGAGTGAAGATGGTACGATCGTTAATATCACCTCCATAAGTGTCAAAGAATCTATAGAAGGACTTGTTCTTTCCAATTCGGTACGGATGGCGGTTATCGGCTTGATGAAGACAATATCGCGCGAGTTTGGACCGGATATAAGGATCAACGCTGTCCTTCCAGGATATACCGAAACATCTAGAGTACGCGAACTCATCGAAGATTCTATCGAAAGAGGGGATATCTCAACATATGAAGAAGGATTGGAACAGCTTACTAAAGATGTACCTCTAAACAGAATTGGAAAGCCGAAAGAACTCGGAGATCTGGTCGCATTTCTCTCTTCTAGTATATCCGGTTACATAAACGGTGCTGCAATACCCATCGATGGAGGGAGCAGCAGATCGAATCTCTAGATTTGTGTTTTTTACCAACCTCTCTCCTGTAGGCGTTCGTTTTCGGGTATCGTATCTATCTCTCTGCCGGGCATAGCATCGCCCAGCCCTTCTGAGATTTCGGCCAATTTTAATGGGTCATCATAGTGCGTAACAGCCTTTACTATTGCCCGTCCCATCCTTTCTGGTTGCTCAGATTTGAATATGCCACTGCCAACAAAGACTCCGTCGCTTCCCATCTGCATCATCAGGGCAGCATCCGCTGGAGTTGCAATCCCTCCTGCAGCAAAGTTGACGACAGGCAGTCTCTGGATCTCTCCTACTTCTTTGACCAAATCTACAGAAACACCATACTGCTTTGCTACTTCTCTAAGTTCGTTATAGTCTTTCTCTTTGAGTTCGTGGATGGCTGAAGTTACAGTGGCCTGATGTCTTACAGCCTCTACAATATTCCCGGTTCCGGCTTCACCCTTGGTCCTCATCATGGCTGCACCTTCCTCTATACGTCTCAATGCCTCTCCAAGGTCTCTACAACCGCATACAAAAAGGGCATCAAACTTTGTTTTATCCACATGATAAAATGGATCCGCTGGTGTGAGAACTTCTGACTCATCGACCATATCTACTCCAAGAGCTTCCAATATCTGTGCTTCAACATGATGTCCGATCCTGCATTTAGCCATAACGGGGATATCAACGGCTTCCAATATCTCTTTTATTTTGACCGGGTCAGCCATCCGCGCAACACCACCTACCTCCCTTATGTCTGCAGGGACCCTCTCCAACGCCATAACAGCAAGTGCTCCTGCATCTTCTGCTATTCCCGCTTCTTCAGCAGAAGTTACATCCATGATCACACCACCTTCCTGCATCCTACCGAAACCTTTCTCCATTAACTCTTCACCAAAGTACAATTTAGACATATCGAATCTTCCTGACATTGAAACACCGAGTTGGCCATAACTATTGGGTGTATTTGAAGATTTCTAATGTACAGGTTCAGTGACCTTCGTGAATTATCACCAGTTGTAAGTTGTATTCAATCGTCGGTATCAGGACTCAGCGGATCGGTGCCGTACACGTCTGCCTCATCTAAGTTGGTCAGTCCGTCGCCGTCGGTGTCGAGGTTCATCCTGTCCTTGAACCACGGGTTCATGCCGTAGCGCCATATCTCGTCTATCCAGCCCCAGCCGTCTCCGGACATGTCCTCGTTATCGCCGTAC
>PUNK01000058.1 GCA_003552585.1 Thermoplasmata archaeon
ATGCGGTAACAAACACCATTGAGCGTGTTTATTACCCGATTGAAAAAGATGTGTTTGATTTGTCTATTGCCCAGCAGCAGGAAGCGAAAGAGGAAAGGATTGAGGCATACATTAAACAGATGGATTTATCATGGGAAATGGAACTGTCCTTCACTGCAAATCTGGAAGCCTACATCAAAAGGAACAAAATCCCAAAACTGTTAGAGGAACTGATATGGAAATATGTACAGGAGGAAAATAAATGAACAATCTGACCAAACGCCTTGGGGAATTAAAAGAAAGAATTCAGGCAGAACAACAGGCGTATAATGAGGCAATGGGTGAATTGAAAGCAGTAAAGACACAATTGAAAAAAGAATTTAATGTTGATTCATTGGAAGAAGCTGAAAAAATATACCAACAGCTTACAAAGGAGATTGGACAAATGGGCGATGACCTTCAGCGGCAGTTATCCCAAATTGAGGAAGAGCTCCAAGGAGGAAATTGAACAAATGTATCAAAGGATTAAGCAGAGCCGAGCCCTGCTTGAACAACAAAAGGGAAAAAAACGAGCAATTGAAAATGAAATATACCAGATAGAACAAAAAGTCCGGCAATTAAAACGATTGGAAAACCGCCATGACCGGGCCTTGACAATTGTAAAACAAGTCGGGCTGCAAACACAGCAGCAGTTAGAGTATCGACTTTCTGAACAAGTTAGCCTCGCACTTGCAACAGTATTCAATGACCCGTATGAATTAGTTGTTGAATTTGTGGAGCGGCGGGGAAAGACTGAGGCGGATATTTATTACAAAAGAAGAAATTTGCGGGTTATGCCGTTTGGTTTTGTAGGGGGTGGTGCAATTGATGTTGGTGCCTTTGCGTTGCGTGTGGCGTACCTAATGATGCGGCAAGACACGCACATCCGACCATCATTGTTTCTTGATGAACCGTTTAAAGGGTTAAAAGGGCATGAAGCAAATATCCGTGCTTTAAAACTGCTGATGAACGTTAGCAACAACAAGAAATGCCCCATTCAAATTATAACAATCAGTGATGAACGAATCCCAAGAGAAGATATTATTGAGTATTCTGACCGCGTTTTTCTGGTTCAAAATAATTCCGGGGTGAGTAAGGTTATTCAGCTGTGATAATATCTTTTTACAGCGTTCGTAAATATTCCACCCATATACTAAGCCATGGAACGTATTAAAAACACGTAGCGTTGAGATTTTCCACCCAGAACAATAAAAAAACCCGGAACGGGAATTAATCCCGCTCCGGGTTTTAAAACTCCGGATTTATTTTCTTTGATTCTTCATCCCTCTTCCCGTCTTTCCTCTTCCCGTCTTTCCTCTTCCCGAATCCCAGCACAATCATCACAGATAGGCTCACCAGTCATACAATCCCCAGCTACTGCTGTGGGTTGTTCAACATGCCCACAATTCGGGCCGATGTATCTTACCGCCTCACAGTCCACACAGATTACATCCTCAATCACCGCTCCGCAATCACAATTTGCTCTAATTGTTTTCATCTTTTCTTCTCCTTCTTTTTGGTTTCTCATCTTCTTGTCCTCCTTGTTTATTTTTATTTCCATGATTACATTATATATTTTTTTTTACTAAATGTCAAGGGTTTTCTTAAAAAAAAGTAAAAATAAATTAAAAATACTTTGGAAATACCCATTTCAACGCCATAGAAAATCACAATTATTTTCATTTTTTTTCTTGCTTTTATTGTTTTTTTGAATTTTTTTTAAATTTTGTCCTTTATTTACCATGTGCTATCTAGTATAATATAGATATGAAGAGGAAAAATGATATAAATAGATGGTGGAAAAACCGGGCAAAAAAGAACTCCCATATCACACCGGCTATATTCTATTCAGCGGACGAATTATGGAAAGCGTGCTGTCAATATTTTGAATGGGCAGAAAATAATCCATTATACGAGCAAAAGGTATGCCAATTTAGAGAAAATACATGGAGGGAGAATATACCGAAAGTTCGCGCGTTTACTCAATATGGATTGTGTACTTATCTCGGCATTGTCACCGAGACATGGGCAAATTGGCGTCATAATGATATGTTTAAATTTGTCTGCGCTATGGTAGACCAGATTATTTATACACAGAAATTTGAAAACGCTTCGGCTGATTTACTTAATGCTAATATAATCGCCCGTGATCTTGGTCTACGAGATGGAACGGAATTAACCGGATTGGGCGGTTCTCCGATAGAGGTAAAGAGTAAAAGTGACGTTAAGAAATTATCAGATGCGGAATTAAGAGAATTGGTGACATTGATAGATAAGGCAAAAAAATGACAGTTGCAAAATCATCCAAGATAGGTTTTATTCGTAAAAAACACTATGAAACGGATAGAATACAATGGCTCAGACAAAACGAAGAACATATACGGGCAGAGTACTGTCGTCGTAATTTTTTCTTTTTTTTACAGACATTCTGGGAAGAGATAAGTGAAGAAACTCCTATATGGAACTGGCATATAGAATATCTGTGTGATGAATTGCAGATACTTGCGGAGAGGGTGGCGCAAGGATTACCCAGACAATACGACCTTGTTATCAATATTCCACCAGGAACAACGAAATCAACTATATGCAGTATTATGTTTCCTGTATGGTGTTGGATTAATTGGTATTGGATGAAATTCATTACCACATCTTATTCTTCTTCCTTATCACTGGAGCATGCAGAAACAAGCAGAGATATTGTTCGTTCAATTACGTTTAACAACCTGTTCCCTGATATACGTATTAGATCAGATAAGGATACAAAGAGCAATTATAAGATTGTAAAGTATATTAATAAAAATAATACAAAACAAGGGGGAAACAGGTATTCAACCAGCGTAGGAGGGACTTTGACGGGGTTTCATGCGCATATTATTATCAACGATGACCCTATTAATCCTCTGAAGGCAGTATCGACGGTAGAACTTAATAATGCTAATCGGTTCCTCGACCAGACATTGTCGACAAGGAAGGTCGATAAGGCTGTTACCGCTACTATTATGATAATGCAGAGGTTACATCAGAATGATCCGACAGGACACGTATTGGATAAGAAGAAGAAAAATATTAAACATATATGTCTACCGGGCGAATTACATACCAATCCAAATATCTTACAGCCCCCCGAATTGGCGGAGCAATATACAGACAAACTATTAGACCCTATTCGTATGCCTTTGCATGTGCTGAAGGATATGGAATCAGATCTGGGACAATATGGATATGCGGGACAGGTAGGACAGAATCCTGTTCCTCCGGGTGGTGGAATGTTCAAAGTCGACAAATTACAGATTGTCGATGAACTACCTAATGGGAAAGAAATGATAGACCCGATCCGTTATTGGGATAAAGCAGGGACAGCTGACGGCGGAGCGTATACAGTAGGGCTATTATTAAGAAAATTTAAAACCCAATATGATGAGAAATATGTGGTGGTAGATGTATGTCGTGGTCAATGGGCTACTAATGAAAGAGAATCGCGGATGAGGGAAGTAGCAGAGAACGACGGCATGCGAACACGGATTTATATAGAACAAGAACCCGGAAGCGGAGGGAAAGATTCCATATCTGCCAGTCTTGAAAATTTATCTGGGTTCAGAGCTTGGGCAGATTTGCCAAGAGGAAATAAGACATTTCGGGCTGACCCAGCAAGTGTCAGAGTAAATAGAGGACAGGTAGTCTTAATGCGAGGACCTTGGAATGCTGAATTTATTTCAGAACTGGCATATTTTCCATTCAGCACAAATAAGGATCAAGTAGACGCGTTCAGTGGCGCGATGGCAAAAGCTATGCAGAAGAAAAGAGCAAGGGTGCATTAATATGGAAATCCTAATTCTAAAGGGTGAGAATACTTTG
>PUNK01000068.1 GCA_003552585.1 Thermoplasmata archaeon
GTACCAAAGAAAGGGTCACCGCTCCTACATACAGGAACAGCGTACCCCAGGGCATCCTGGATTCTACATCTTCCCACGTTACCAACTTCGTCATACCTATGGCAACTGCCAGCATAACGGCCACCACGCCCATACCCAGTACCTGCCCGATGGTGGCCCATAATATGAACCCGGATATGAGAAAACCTCCGGCCATCCCCTGCCCCATGGTCAGGTCGCCCATATCCCTTAAATCACCCTCGATCTTGAGACGGATGTTGTCCATGTCTACCTCTTCGAGTTTAAGGACCTTGTTCAGAACTAGATACACTAAAACCATCATCACCAATGCGATGGGTATGGAAGCTACGAACCATTCTACGAAAGAAACGGCTTCCCCGGTATAATTGGTGTATATCTCTACTGCCAATATGTTCCTTGCTCCACCAAGGAAGGTAGCTATGCTTCCCACGGAGGTCCCGTAGGATAGTGCAAGAAGAGTTGCCTTTGCAAAGTTGGATTCCAGTATATTTTTCCTTTTGGTATACATGTATATGCTGAGCAGGATCGGTATGAATATAGCGGTGATCCCGTGTTCGGGCATGAGCATGGAAAGGAACGCACCGATCATGGTTACCCCTAACAGAAATCGTTTGGTCGATGCACCAAAGTACCTCAAGAACGTTAGTGCAACCCTCTTGTGGAGATCTTGAGTTTCGAAGGCTATGGCGAGGATGAAGGCCCCCATAAGAAAGAAAAGGGTTCCTGAAGAAAAACCATAGAATGCTTCTTGGGTAGGTAGGAGACCCAGGAGAACCGAGGCAGAGATTATGAGGAATGTAGTAAAGATAAAGGATATCGGTGTCAATAACCACAGATAGATAGCGATGAAGATGACGGCACCGCCGTAGTAGATCTGTGGGTCAGCAGTAAAAAGATGGGCTAGGACCACTATGATAAAAAATATAGTCAAACCTAGGGCAGTCTGGAACTTATCGTCCCGTATGATATTATCTAGGTCTAAGTAATCTTTCATGGGATATACAGATTATCCAGTCGATATATAGGTTTTTCCGGATAACTCTACATATTCTACCTTAGATAAAGGCATGGATGGAGATGAGGGCAAAGTTTATTAAGGCGAAAGGCCATATATTATATGATACATGTAACCTACATGGAAAATATACCTAATTAATATAGATGGTATGTAATAGATAGATAGGTGATATAAATGGGGAATGAAAATATCGAATATAGGAAGGAAATGGGCGCGACAGCCATGTTCTGGAACGATCAGAATACCCTGTCCGAAAGGATGAAGGTGAAGAAGGAGAAGATAAAGAAACTGGCTGTAGCTTTTGGCTTTTACGGCCTGTCCATGGGGATAATGTATCTGTTCCTGTGATGGGGGCGCATAAAGCAATAAAGGAACGATTCCAGAGCAGAGGAGATGAAAGTATAGCTATATTCAGACGGTGTATCTGATGGAAATTTTTTTCACGGTCATAGCAATAATATTCGTTTTCGATCTCATAGATAGCTCGGCCGGCCAGGGTCTGGGTACTGTGTCTGCACCTTTACTATTGATGATGGGATTCAGTTCGTACCAGGTGATCCCATCTCTGGTCATAGTCGCAGCAATGTCAGGCTTAGTATCAGGTTGGTTCCATCACGAGTTCGAAAATGTCCATTACTCGTTGGAAAGACCGCTGAACGACGAAACTAAAACTGTACTGTTCACCGGCGGGGTGGGTTCCTTGATGATCGCATTTTCCGTATTTTTGGTACATTACGTGATCCAACCGCCTGATTTTGTTTTGAGCATGTATATCGCCATATTAGTGATAGTCATGGGTTTTCTCGGGCTCGTTCGGGTGAAAGAAGGGAGTAAAAAGTACACTTACAGGCCAAAATTCATAGTAACCTTCGCAGCGATCGCCGGTTTCAACAAAGGCGTCGGCGGTGGCGGTTACGGTCCGGTCCTGGTTATGGGTAACATACTTTCCGGCATCTATGAAAAAACCGCCGCAGCTCTTACCCAGACCACCGAAGGCATAGTATCCACCGTGGGTGCGGTATCATTCTTCGCCCTGGCGTTACTCGATCCCACCAGCAGGATAGATTTCCTACTTTTACCGTCCATGTTCACCGGCTCCTTCTTTGCATCCATACTTGCTCCTTACATACTTCGAGTACTCCCGAACAAGATCTGGAAAGTATTGATACCGGGATATGCGTTCATAATCGGCATTTACTTCATCATACGACTCTTACTATGAAATCATAGATTAGATTTAAATAATAGCTCTTGGTGTGGATAGTACAGGATACCCATGGTAAGAAAAAAGAAATTGAATCCAAGTGGGTCCAAAGGACAGGACGGAAGATTCCACAACGCTCATCTAAGCCTTAACGAGGACGAGTTAGAGACCGCGGGTATGGAGATAGGAGACGAGGTCCTGGTACGTGTTCGTGAGGACTTCATCATAATCCAAAAAGCGGGTAAATGGCCGAATCGTAAAAGCCTAAAGATCGAGAGTAAAGACCCAAATAATATGGATTAGAGTAAAAGAGCATTTTTGCCTAGTATTCCCCTTGATCAATGTATATCATTTTATGGACTTGATTCGAAGGATTAATATACCCACAGTGGACTGTTAATACTGCCCGATCATGAAGGTCGTGGTGAGTAACCCAGTACTATGAACCGCGATGCATAAATCGGGCAGGGTTTCGATGGGTCCCCCTGTGAACCCAGGGCGCGACGTCCAGTTATGATCAGGGAACAACCCCGGAACCGGACATACCCCCGACATGAGTCAGGAAGGGGAGTTGGCCGTGCCTTACTATGAACCCTACTGTTACCGTCGGGGGACATTTCATATGATCGGAGAGAACTATGTCTAACAAAAAATTGCACTGTCCAAAATGTGATGGCACTAATATAATGCCTGAAACAGCGTTTATAACTGGTTTTAAATATAAATGTAAGGACTGTGGATATAGCGGTCCTTTGGTTTATACCTTGGAAGACGAATGATTCAGGCGAACATTACTTGTTTTTTGATCTCTCGTTCCGGCGAATCTGAGATGACCTTGTCGATCGCTCTTACGAAATCACCCATAGCGATCTCTTCCTTATTCTCTCTCAGGCAGAACATACCAGCTTCGGTACATATAGCTTTGATATCAGCGCCAGAGGCATCCTCTGTTTTTTTGGCTAAAACACCAAAATCAACGTCCGAAGAGATAGGCATACCACGGGTGTGGATGGCAAATATGCTCTCTCTTGCACCCTTATCCGGCATCGGAACCGATATGATCCTGTCGAACCTTCCAGGACGCAATAGTGCTTTATCAAGCAGTTCTGGTCTGTTGGTCGCTGCCATCACTTTGACTTCACCTACCGGTTCAAAACCATCCAGTTCTGAAAGTAGCTGCATCATGGTTCGCTGAACCTCTCTATCCCCTGATGTAGCCTGTTCCAAACGCTTAGTAGCAACAGAATCCAACTCATCGATGAATATGATCGAAGGTGCTCTTTCCTTGGCCATGGAAAAAAGCTCTCTTACCATCCTAGCACCTTCACCGATATACTTTTGCACCAACTCTGAACCGACTAATTTGATAAAAGTAGCATCAGTGCGGTTGGCAGCTGCTTTTGCTATAAGTGTCTTACCGGTACCCGGAGAACCTACCAGAAGAACTCCTTTTGGAGGATCGATCCCCATATTCTTATATTTATGTGGGTTTAACAACGGATCTTCTATGATCTCCCGCACCTCTAGGATCTGGTCTTTAAGCCCACCGATATCCTCGTAAGTAACTTCTGGCTTTGCAAGTATTTCCGCACCTAAAATATTAGGATCTACCGAAGGATTCAAAACCTTGACTATGGATAGCGTTTGTTTATTGAGGGCCACTCTTGTTCCGGGGACTATATCATCATCATCAAGATATTCTGCAACTGTAACTATAAAATCGGGTCCCGTTGTACTTTCTATTATGGCTTCACCATGGGTTAGAGTTTCCTTTATAGTCCCCACTATCAATGGTGGTTTCTTGAGCCTGGCGAGCTCCTTTTTGATCTCTCTAGTCTCCCTTTTAAGTTTATTCAGTTCTTCTATTATGTGGTCTCGGTCTCCCCCGTATTGGGTTTCTGCTAGAAGTTCGTCATGTTTCCTCTGAAGTTCTTCTATACGTTGTGTGAGTCCCCCTGACGAACCCTTAAAATTATCTTCTTCCAAGCGATCACCATTGTGTTACTAAATTCATTATTTGCGTTTGTTATAAACGTTGTGGTAACTTTCCAGAATCGGATAATAGAGAATTGAGTTTTCTAAGAACTCTGTTCTGGTCTTTGTTATCAAGCTCTGCCGCTTCTAGATCCCTTTTCAGAGTGTTTATCGTATCGTCGTACACCTCACGATTGACTGGGAACGGGGTCCCATCCTTACCTCCATGGGCAAAACTATATTTAACAGGGTCTTTCCAACTAGCCTTACTCCCGTATATCAGGTCGGCGACGAGTGCTAGAGCCCTGATCCTCTTTGGCCCCATCCCTCGTATAGAAACGAGTTCCTCGAAATCGTCGACCTGAAGTTCATAGGCATTATTCAGCACTTCCCACCCCTTTTTGCTTATGTCAACATCGAGAACGGCATGACGCTCTGGCATCTTTAAAGTCTCATCGGTAAAATCAAGCAAAGAGGACTGTCCTTTAGATGATAAGTATCGTCTAAGACGAGATGGACCGTCGTTGATCAAATCGACAGATGTTTTACGTGTTTCTTTACTTGATCTAGAAGTCATGTCCAAAACCTCAGGTTGTATGTTCTCGCCGCATATACCTAGATGTGGTTCTTCCACAAAATCAGCTAGATCATCGCTTATCCAGTGATACCTCCTAGCATAGCCCTCTTCAGGTTTCATCCCCTGCTGTACCACCCCCCAATCGCTGTTTTCAGTAACGATAAAAGAATGATGGTAAAGTTGATGTGAATCCTGTACACAAGCATTATCTACCTTCGCGGCCAATTTGGATGATCTAACGAGTGAATTCAAGGTTGAGGACTTTATGGGAAATACCTCTTCCAACCTGTTTATCTCCTTAGGTGTTTTCCGACTTGAAGCTCCCTTTCCACCTAAAACGGCTATCCCGTATTCCTGAGGATCTATCGCGATCTTGAGAGCACCCAATGTGGTCGTAGTCGTCCCACTTGAATGCCAATCGAAACCGATTGTACATGCGAAGGCTTGAAACCAGTATGGATCAGTCAGTCTTTTCAACAACTCTTCTGTACCATGTTCTTCTATAACAGTTTTAGATATTTTTCCGCTGAGTTTGACCATCCTATCGAATAGCCATCTAGGGGCATGACCATCGTGAAGTGGAAGATCCGCGATACCCGTTCCTTTCATCCTATTTTATTAGAGGGCTGAAGAGGTTTAAACCTTTCTAAATGAAAAATACTTTAGTCTATTTATTACTCTTATTGTGCATGCTAGAGCCAATGGAGATATATTACAGACTGATGGAGTACTTTGGACCTCAGGATTGGTGGCCTGCTGAAAATGACTTCGAGATGATGGTGGGAGCGATACTCACACAAAATGTCAACTGGAACAACGTGGAAAAGGCACTCTCGGCTTTAAGAGATGAGGATCTTTTAGATCCCAACATGCTACTAGAGGTCGATGAAAGTACACTACAGGAACTTATCAAACCGACGGGATTTTATCGCCAAAAAACGAAAAGACTAAAGCGATTGTGTCGCGCCGTGGTAGAAGCCGGGAGCACACAGGAATTCTTAGAACAAAAAGACCTCGAACGAAAACTGTTAGATATCAAGGGCATAGGACCAGAAACAGCGGATAGCATCGCCTTGTATGCTGGAGATGTTCCCGTGTTTGTGGTCGATTCCTACACCAAGAGGATATTAAAAAGAGTAAATAGGATAGAAGGCAGCTACAAAAAGGTCCAAAATTATTTAGAAGGTGGTACGGAGAGAGATGTAGTGATTTATGGAGAATTCCACGCCCTTTTGGTCGAATTAGGCAAAAATATCTGTAAAAAAGACCCTGATTGCAGGATATGTCCCCTTAAATCATCTTGCCTCATCGCTCAAAAAAACGTTTCCACCTCATGAGGTCCCTTTTTATGGAAGAATAAAATGAAGGAAAGTATATCAAGCTGAGAAATCCTGCTACGATCACAACGGCCACGAAAAACACCTCTCTATCCGCCTGGTATGGATCTATTCCACCTATGACAAACCCCAATTCATCCACGATCAACCCAAGACCTAGGCCGAAAAGTATAGAACTGATCCGTGCTATCGTTGTACTCCAGTAGTTTATTGACAGCCAAGCTGAGATCGAGATAAGTATTATGCCGTATGTTATGTGGTGTATGTGGTATCCTCCAAGTACAACATTTCTTCCTACATAAATAACGCCTTCTGGTGGGGCATCGGTAGCGCCGAGATAGATCACCCATAACCTAGCTGTTATAAAGGCTACCAAAAATGAGATCGTGACAAGGAAGGGAGTTGACCTACGGTGCTTTTTTATACCGTCATGTAAAAGTCTTGGGATATATGATATGACTTTTTTCGCAGCCTTTTTCTTACCCATCGAGGATTCCTCTAAAAGTTATATCTTATCATTCGGGTAATAAAGATTTCGTCATTATAGGAACAGGAAAATTTCATTCGGTACATGATGTTGGGAGTAGATATATCTCAACATCATCACCTCTGTATATTACCTGCTGGGACCTGTACCATAACAGTAACTCTGGATCGACCGGTTCCGGACTCCTTTCAGGTATAACAGCTGCACCTTTAAGCATCACCTGGTCGAACATGAAGTACCGGGCGTTGAATTCGTGTATATCGCTCAATGCGTCATCTTTAGTAGGTCCAAAGAATATTGACTCGCCATCGGTCCAGGTGACTTCAGTCTTTCCATATGAAAAAATAGATGCACTCAACCTTTGATCAGTAGCTATATTGTGTTCTGATGAATGTGCAGCCCAAGCGGAAGCCTGAAAAGAAGGACGTTCTATCCCCTCCATGTAACCCCCTGCTGCTTCCTGAGAAGGATAAGCAAAGGGCAGATTCCAAGCCATCATGAATATTATCAAAATCATGTAAACGGTCGTGCGTTTTTTTGTATGGCAGGTAAGATCGAAAAATCTCACTGCACCTATACCTGCACAAAGTGATATCGGTACTAGGATAAATGCTATCTGTCTTACAGGATATAGGGATGAATGACCCGTCACCACTCCTAATATTAAAGTTATCAAACCTAGAGAGATCCACCCTATCACATGTGGACTGTCTCTGAATATCCTTATTATCCTATATGATGGAACCGCTAAGAGGCCTAGGAGAAGGATGGGAACTATGATGAGGATTTCGACACCAAGTCTGGTATCTGTTCCCGGTATATTGACAAAAACGCTCCAGATTATAAAAAAGAGTGAGATAATCAAGGGAATGATCATCAACAGGAGTGTTGTGGTCAATTTTTCATTCTCAAAATCGGGCCTGAATAAAAACTCATATCTGCGTCGAAATCTTGTGATCAAAAGGCCAAATACTACTGCGATGTAGGGTAAGAGAACTATCGAGTATCCAGGAAAGCCAAGGGCCTGATATATCCTAGTTTCCCTGAATGGAGGTGCTGCAAATAGCCAGTAAAAAAGAACAATTGTTATGCCTATCGTAAAAATCTTCCATCTGCGCACGTCCTCCGGTCTTCGTTCACTACGAAAGAGATCTGAAAAGAAGGTACCGGTAAGAAGGAATGCGAAAGCGTAAAATGTTGTTAGATGGTGTGTGATAGTTATAGAAAGTAAAATGATCCCCAATAAAATGAAAACTTTTCTTTTTTCAACCATCAAGCAAAGGAGCAAAAAGAGTAGCATGATAAAGAAGGCTAGTGTTTCTGGTTTAGGTTGTGAATGATTATAGACCAGTGGGATAATTACACCAAAAAAACCGGATGCAAAAAGAGACATCTTAGGTTCTGATGTTATCTTGTGTGTGATCAGAAATATTACCAGAACCCCGAAGGCACCGATTATGGGGGAGAAAAAATTAACCGAATAAAGGACATCCATGCCGGTGAGCATACTTGCTGAGCTACTGATGATAAATAGTCCGGGAAAGAAAGGATAGGCACTCGCCCAGCCATCTATCGAGCGATACCATTGGCCGGTCTCTGTCCATTGGATCGTATAATAAACATACTCACCAGCATCCAAACCCCATAATTCGTAACGGAAGAGGGGGAGGGTGCGTATTGCGATCGCAGTAAAGAGTATGAGGGCCAAAGCGCACCGATAGGATCTCTTCATATCATAGTGAAAGGATAAATAGGTTTTATCGTTTTTCCTCTCTAAGGGGCAAAAAAGTTAAATCCCTTAACTATTGTTAACTTTTTTCATGGACGAAATATTCGAAAAATCTTCAGAAAGTGACGTTACACGAGCGATAGTAAAACAGTTCGGAAAAGTACTTGATGAGTATGCAGAATCCGATGTGATCATAGTAGGGGGAGGACCTAGCGGTTTGATGGCTGCAAGGGACCTAGCCATCAAAAATAGAAAGGTTCTCGTCGTAGAGAGGAATAACTACCTTGGCGGAGGATTTTGGTTGGGAGGATATCTGATGAATACAGTTACCGTAAGACCTCCAGCCCACAAAGTCCTAGACGAGCTTGAAATACCATACGAGAAGAGGGACAAATTGTACACGGCCTTGGGTCCTCATGCCTGTTCAAAATTGATTTCAGCAGCGTGTGATGAAGGTATACAGATATTGAACATGACTGAATTTGACGACGTCGTGTTCAGAGAACAAGGCAGAGTCGGCGGGGTCGTCATCAACTGGACCCCCGTTTCCGCCTTACCCAGACAGATCACATGTGTTGACCCCGTTTCATTGGAGTCTAAACTGGTAATAGATGCTACAGGACACGAGGCATGCGTAGTGAAGAAGTTGGAAGAAAGGGATGTTTTGGAAACCGCGGGATTCGGTGGGATGTGGGTCGAAGAGTCAGAAGACCTCGTTGTTGAACACACCGGCAAAGTGGCAGAAGGAGTTATAGCGACAGGGATGGCCGTATCCACCATATTCGGTCTGCCTAGGATGGGACCTACCTTCGGTTCGATGCTCCTCTCGGGAAGGAAAGCGGCGGAGATAGCCGATGAAATGCTCGGCTGAGATCCCCTTTAAAAAAATAATACTGTATTCATCTAAAACGATAGATGTAAATCAGCTCACGGAGTTCTTACACGAAACTACTGGAAGAGAGACCGAATATAAAGGCGATATCTTCAAAAAGAACCTTGATAGAACCCTATGTTCAGACCTTGCTGAAAGCAGGGTGAGAGAGATAAGCAGTAGGAAAGTGATCGACCCTTTACCTCCTGAGATAGAACTCGAAAAGAAAATGATAGAAGGCAAGAGGATCAGAGGTATACTTTACGATGCTTATAAGCTTTCAAGGGCGTTAAAAAAGAGATTGGATGAATATGAAAAAAGGGAACACACCGTGGTGATCACCGACAGGCTGATAGGTACGCTGGAAAAAAATGGATTTAGGTATCATGCAAGAACTGTTTTCTGTTCAATACCCTCTTTGATCTCGATATCCGGTATAGTTGAGGGTCCAGCCAAACCTCGTGAATATTATATTCGAGGGGAAAGAGATTTGGATTTTAGTCCTATGAAATACGATGATCTGCGCATGATCGAAGTTATCAAGTCATATCTGCTTCAAACTGTAGCATGGAGATATACAGGTAGCCCTTTCTGTCGTGAAAGGGGATGCGCCCTTTTCAATTCACACTGGCAAAGAGAGGTGATCGAATACCAACTTCCTGGAAAACTTTGTAACTATCACGAACCTCTTTTCCAAAAACTTATGTACACTGATGGAGATTGACTATCATGAACAGGTATTCTAGGCACACGGTCCTTCCAGAGATAGGTGAAGAGGGTCAGAAAAAGCTGGCTGAGGGCGAGGTCATTGTGATAGGTTTGGGAGGTCTTGGTACTGTCATCTCAGATGGCCTTGTAAGGGCAGGGGTTGGAACAGTTCGGATAGTTGATAGGGATATTGTGGAATTATCCAACCTCCAGAGGCAATCTCTTTACTATGAAGATGACATCGGCAAGGCCAAAGCCGAAGTTGCTGCCGATAAACTTCACAGCATCAATTCAGAGGTAGAAGTGATATCAAAGGTAAGCGAGGTCGGCACTCGGAACATCGGAGAACTGATCGAGGGTGTTGACATAGTTCTTGATGCAACTGATAACATGAAAACAAGGTTCATACTGAATGATGCATGTGTAAAAAAAGGAACCCCATGGATCTATACTGCAATATTAGCCACCTACGGTATGACGATGGATATATTCCCTGGAAAAAGTCCTTGTTTGCGATGTATCATTGAAACTATGCCCGATCCAGCAGGCATGGAAACTTGTGCTACGGCTGGAGTGCTTTTTTCACTACCTAGGATAATGGGTAACATAGCTTCCACAGAGGCCGTAAAATATCTTACCGGTGCCGAGACCCGTGAAGAGCTCCTTACAATGGACATATGGAAGAACGATTACGAACAGATACTTATCGATCGTAGAGAAGACTGCGGTTGTTGTGTTGATCACGACTTCAAGTATCTGGAAGGAGAAGATGATTTGGTAACAGAACTATGTGGAAGACAGGCTGTACAGATCACCCCCACATCTAAAACCGAGATCGATATAACATCCTTCGCAGAGAAATATGATGGGAAAATGGTAGGTGAATCCTTGGTAAAGATCAAAGCCGAGGGATATGAACTCACCCTCTTTAGAGATGGGCGATTGGTAGTCGAGGGCACTGAAGACCCCAATAAAGCTCTCTCGATATACTCTGAATACGTTGGTAGATAATATGCTTGATACAGACAAGATCCGTAAAGACTTTCCGCTGGTTGAAGATTATATTTACTTCGACAATGCCTGCTTGACTTTAAAGCCGATCCAGGTGATAGATAAAGTTAGAGAGTACTATGAAGAAGTGCCAGTCTGCAGTGACAGGAGTTCACATTCACTAGCAAATAGGTTGACTAAACAGATAAGAAAAGGAAGAGAATCAGTAAGTAAGTTGATAAATTCGGAGTCACCGTTTCAGATCGTCTATACTAAAAATGCTACTGAGTCAATCAACCTTGTAGCGAAAGGTTTGGGTCTAGATAAGGGAGATGTAGTGATATCTACAGACAAAGAACATAACAGTAACTTGGTCCCATGGATACTTCTCCAGAAGAAGGAGGGTGTAAAATACAAACAGGTTCCTTCTTTAGAAGATGGAAGCTTTGACATGGACTCATTCGAAGAGATCATCGATAAAGATGTTGAGCTTGTCACGATGGTCCATACGTCTAACCTCGACGGTTACACGATCCCCGCTAAAGAAATCGGAAAGATAGTTCACGATCACGACGCTCTTTTCATGCTCGATGGAGCACAGAGTGTACCCCATTGTCCTATCGATGTTCAGGACCTAGATGTGGACTTACTAGCTTTTTCACTTCACAAGATGCTAGGGCCCACGGGAGTAGGAGTACTTTATGGTAAAAGTGAAATCCTCGAAGAATTAGAACCACTCGTAGCTGGAGGAGGAAGCATCAAAAGTTCTTCTTATGATGATGTGGTCCTTCATAACACGCCTACCAAATTTGAGGGGGGACTCCAGAACTATGCCAGTCTTTACGCGGTGGAAGCGGCGGTGGATTATCTGCAATCTTTAGGTTTGAAAAAGGTGCACGAGCACGAGAAAGATTTGAACAAATTGGCCTTCGAAGAGCTTCCTAGTGGGGTAGATATACTAGGACCAGAAGATCCGGAGCGGCGGACTGGTATACTTAATTTCACGGTTCCATCACTCGGGTGTCATGAAGTTTCATTACTCTTAGAAGAAATGAATATTTTGACAAGAGGAGGTATGCAGTGCGTACATTCCTGGTACACCGCCAAGGGATTGGAAGGAGGAACTAGGGCATCATTTTATGTGTACAACACCAAAGAAGAGGTCATTGAGTTCGTTGAAGCGATAGAGCGTTTTCTGATTTAATGGGATAGGGAAATAATTATCGGTTCTATCTCCGAAAATAGCTTTTTTGCTATTTCGTTATCAGAGGTTTTAAATAGCAACTTGCCCGAAGGATAGACACCGACCTGGATACCACTCTTCGGATGTTCCACTAAAAGGATCACTTCTGAAGAAAATTCCACAATATATCCAAGTTCCTTCAATTTGCACTCCACTTCTTCAGTGCTTATCTTTGTTTTCTCTTTTGGCTCGGCAACATAGGCTCCGGAATCAGAGCAAGGCTCCATCATATCGTACATTTACGCAACCTCCATCTTTTCAAATTTTAAACTACCTAATAATCCGTTCACGTCTATCTTATTCTCTTCCATTGCAACCTCCTTCTTCGTGCTTGAAACTTTAGGTCCTTTGGGAGTCAGTAAGCAGCATACAGCAGGTCTCGTGGAGATCTCATAGGTCGCTATTTCTTTTGCGATATCCACGATCTCCTTTTTATCAAGACCGATAAGAGGTCTTAGGATCTCGATCTCAACAGAATCATCTTCGCTACTCAAGTTAGAAAGGGTCTGAGAGGCTACCTGACCTAAAGATTCTCCTGTACTTATAGAATCAGCATCGATCCTTTTAGCTAATTTTTCAGCCACTCTATACATCATCCTCCGACATAATATGCATTGAAATCTTTGATTGGTGTTCTTTGCAATCGACTTCTGAACGTTGGAAAAATCAGTTTTATAAGCTATGATCGAAGGGTCCATTTCTTTCAATCGGTATATCAAGTCTTCAACTGCTCGGACCGTCTCGTCATCCGTAAAAGGTCTGTTGTCTAGATGTAAAAGCGCCACTTCAGCACCAGATTCTCCCATGAGATAAGCTGCTACTGGAGAATCCAACCCAGCGGATAGCAGTACCACTGTTCTATGTCTCATATAATATGGAGTTGGTTTGAGTATATATTACAATTTGGGTAAAAGATAGGTGAAAAACGTATTTAGGAAGTATAATCTCTTTAGAAAAGTGAACTAATTATTAAGGGAATTTGGGATCTAATTCTGTTCTCCCAAAGCGACAATGCAAAAAAATATTTATTGTAGGTGTATGTGTGTGTGAAAAGATAAGTTAAAGGAAAACCTTTAATAAGTACCTACAAATAACTTGGCGCTTTAGATACGCTGGAGATCTGTTCATTATGGCAACAGTATACGATGTACCACCCGAAAAATTAATCGAAGAGCTAAGTCAAAAGCTCAAAAACATGCCTGAATTCACACCCCCTGAGTGGGCACCATATGTTAAAACAGGAGTCCACAAAGAGAAAGCGCCTTTACAACCTGATTGGTGGCAGAAAAGGGTTTCTGCTATATTTAGGTCTATCTGTGTAGATGGACCAGCAGGTGTATCCCGATTGAGGGGAAAATACGGCGGTTCTCAGGACAGGGGTTCAAAGCCCTACCGCGCTGTAAAGGGCTCTGGCTCCATAATCCGTACGGCTTTACAACAATTAGAAGATGCTGGTCTAGTAAAAAAGAGCGATGAAGGAAGAACGGTTACTTCTGAAGGTCAATCACTTCTTGATAATACAGCATACGAGATCCTTAAGGATATGGCCAAAGATAACCCTGAATTATCAAAATATCTATAGATCGAGATCGGTAAAATGGACGAAGAAAGTGAATATATTAAAAAGAAAAAACTCGAAGAACTCCAAAGACGTATGGAGTCCTCCGAGGCCGAGGAAGAGGCTGAGGAGCAGTATGAGCAGCAGAAAGAAAATTTACTGCGGCAGCTGCTCACTCCAGATGCGAGAGAACGTTTGGGGAGGGTCAAACTTGCTCGTCCAGAAGTTGCCGAGGGGATAGAGCAGCAAGTTATAATGTTAGCTCAAAGAGGGATGGTGAAGGGCAAGATCGACGACGAAACGTTGAAAAAATTGCTCAGAAAAGTCACGGAGAGAAGTAAAAAAGATTTCACGATCAGAAGGAGATAATATGGCTAAGAATAAACCTGGTCCCAAGAAAAGAAGACTGCTCAAAAAGATGAAGCAGAACAAAAGGGTACCTGCATGGGTGATGATGAAAACAAACAGAAGATTCACCTCCCACCCGAAAAGAAGGAATTGGCGTAGGTCCAATCTCGATGAATAGATCTATCCATGGAGGATGAAATATGGCAGAACCTGAAGAGAGATTGATGACCATTCCTTTAAAGAAAGTAAAGAATGATCCGCTCACAAAAAGAGCTAGTCTAGCCATGAAGACTATAAGAACACATGTAGCTAGACATATGGAAGTTCCCGAAGAAGACGTATGGATCGATTCATCCACAAATGAGGAGGTATGGAAAAAGGGCATCTCGAAACCACCATTAAAGATCAGGGTTAAAGTAATAAAATTTGAGGATGGGATCGTAGAGGTTTCTATACCTTCTGAGTAATAGATCATGATAAGGAAATACTCCATAGATTCTCAGGACTACATAGGCGTTTTTTCTGTAACCTCTGAAGGATTGACAATAATCCCTTTTGTTGATGAAATGCCATTCATCGATGCTATGGAAACTCCAGTTGTAAAGACGACTATTGGGGGAACAAGATTGATAGGAGCTTTATCCGTGATGAACTCCAATGGCATGTTAGTGGCCAACATCATGGATGAAAGGGAGATCGAACCGATCCTTGATCATACCGATGTCACGGTGGTCCCCGAGAAACACAACGCACTCGGTAACAATATATTATTGAACGATAAAGCGGCTTTGATACATCCCAAACTTAGTCCTGTGACAGAAGATGCAATAAGGAAAAACCTAGATGTAGAGGTCGAAAGGGGCACTATTGCGGAGATGAAGATGGTGGGCTCTGTAGCGGTGGCGACCAATAGAGGTATATTGTGTCATCCTCATGTTAAGGATAAAGAGATAACCATGTTGGAAGAGCTTTTTGATGTAGAGGTATCGAAAACTACTGCAAACCACGGGTCAGGCTGGATAGGGACTTGCTTGATCGCCAACAGCAAAGGGGCTGTGATAGGTTCTTCTACCACTCCTATCGAGATGGGTAGAATAGAAGAAGGCCTGGGTTACTTAGATTGAAAAAAGCCATATCTCTGTTCCAGAAGGAAGATCATCATGGATGAAATCCAGTTCGACACCTACTTTATGGGTCATTTCTTCATCAAAATGCGATAGAAATTGAGTTACTCTCTGCAAATTGAGTGACAATCCAGCTGTTTTGAAGTGCATGGGTATGGCAACCTTTGGCTTTATCATCTCGACCAGCTCTGCCGCTTTTTTATTTCCTATTGTAAAGGTTCCTCCAACAGGGATGAAAAGGAAATCTATCCCCGTTAATTCATCTAAAATCTCTTTATCAGGTATGTGACCGAGGTCCCCTAAATGGCAGAATGTGACTCCATTGGTGGTGAACTTGTATATTATATTCTCACCTCTTATATCGCCATCCTGTTCATCATGATAAGTGGGAAAGCCTTCTATCTCCAAGTCCCCGAAACGATGCTTCCCCGGTTCTTCAACAAGTTCTGAATTTGAACCCATGACCAAACGTGAAGCATTATGGTCAAAATGATCGTGACTTACTAAAATCACATCACCAGTGACTTGTGGGGGTTTAATACCTATGCTTTTACCATCATGTGGGTCCGTCACAACTAATAATTCATTTTCAATCTCAAAGCACGCATGCCCATGCCATCTTATTCTCATAATGATCCCTATCGGTGTATTACGATGGAATATTTAGTATTATCCTTTTACAGAGGTATCTTTATTCTCGTTGAAGCAACAAACTCTTAAACGATATGATTGATTCTCTAAGCATGAAAAAGAACATGGAATCTCTGGAGATCGCTGCTGTGGTACGAGAGATGGATGATTTGGTCGGAGGCTTCGTCCAGAAAGTTTATGCACCTGGAAAGAACACAGTTTCTTTTCGCATACATGTTCCCGGGACAGGAAAACATCAACTGGTATTCAAAGTTGGAAATGCCTTATATCTTTCTGAAAAGGAGATCAAAAATCCACGATCTCCCGGGGATTATGTAATGCTGATGAGGAAGATATTGGGTAATTCTAGGATCACTAACATCTATCAGAACGAGTTGGATAGGGTGGTAGTTATAGAGATGCAGGGAAAAGAGAGATTCAAATTGATATTTGAGGTATTTGGCAAAGGCAATCTTATCTTGGTGGGTGAAAACAAGATCATCCTTCCTTATAGATCTGAGTCGTGGAAACACAGAGACTTGAAGAAGGGTGAAGTTTACAGATTCCCTCCTGCCAGACAGAACCCTTTTGAGATGACCTTTGACGAAATCAAAGAGACGATGCTGTCTTCGAGTTCAGACCTTGTAAGAACACTTGCGGTACCGATCAACCTAGGTGGCAAATATGCGGAGGAGGTGTGTGCAAGATTGGGTGTGGACAAGGAAACAAAAGATTTAGAAGACCTCGTCGTAGGAGTTTACGAGATCCTCCAAGAGATCAAAAGTTCACTGTTCGTAGATGAGTTGGAACCTTTGGTCGTTAAGGAAAATGAAAAGATAATAGATGTAGTGCCCTTTCCACTAAAGAAATATGAGACTTTTGAAAAAGAAAGCATCGGTTCTTACAACGAGGCCTTAGACCTAGCCTTTGTACCTGTTGAAGAGGAGGGATCTGAAGTTGGTTCTAGATTGGATAGGAAGCTTAAAACTCAAAAAGAAGCACTCGAAAAAATGAAAAAAAGGGAGATAGAGTGTAAGAAGAAAGCTGAGTTGATCTATCAAAATTATAGGATATGTGAAGAACTACTAGAAGCTATTCTGGAGGCTAGAGAGAAGGATATAGAAGATAATATCTTTCCAAAGCTGTTGGAAAGCAACCAGATATCACGTATCGACCGGGAGGGTCAGTTTGTCACCGTAAAATTAAGAGGCGAAGTAGATGGAGAAGAGTATTACGAGGAGGTAAAACTGGATTTTCGGGAAGACGTGAATGGGAACGCTAGTCGGTATTATGATGAGAGCAAAAAAGCTAGAAAAAAGAAGGAGGGTGCTATCAAAGCGATCACTTATACAAAAGAGGAATTGAAAAGAAGTAAAGAAGCTGTAGAAGAGAGAAGGATAGAAAAAAAACCCACTGCTCCTTTCTGGTTCGATAGGTATAAATGGTTCTTATCCAGCCAAGGTATACTAGTTGTAGCAGGACTTGATGCCAAAACGAACGAGGAAGTAGTGAAGAAGTATCTTGAAAAGGGAGGTCGATACGCTCATGCTGAAGCTGGGGGCGCACCTTCCGTGGTGGTCAGAAAGGGAGATGGAAATATTGGTGAAGACACCCTGAAAGAAGCCTGTCAATTCTCTTTGGTTCACTCTAAAGAATGGAAACGGGGTATAGCAGCCGGTACGGCATACTGGGTTAAGCCACAACAGGTGAGCAAGACAGCCGAGGCTGGAGAGTCCTTGCCCACCGGAGCATTTGTGATACGGGGAAAAAGGAACTATGTGAAAGATATACCCATGGAAGCTGTTCTTATTGAAGTAGAGTATAAAGGGAAAAGAAAGGTGACTTGTGCTCCATCATGGACCTTAAAAAACTCTGATTACGAAGGGAAAAAGGTAAGATTCAGACCGGGTAATACACCTTTGGGGTCCTTTTCAAAAGAGATGTCTGATCATTTTTCCGTACCCATAGAGGAAGTACAGCGTCTCTTACCCCCGGGAGATGTGAAGATAATGGAAAAAAGTTGAAAGGGTTTGGATCGATTACTCAGAGTTCAAAAAGGATAGATAGGCCCTGTACGTATGGTATATGTCTATCTTTGATGTAATCTCAAAGGGAGCATGCATACCCAGTACCGCCGGTCCTGCGTCTATCACATCTATATTCAGATTCGCTATATCTCTTGCCACCGTACCACCGCCTCCTTCGTCAACCTTTCCTAATTCACATGGCTGCCAAGGTATATCATTTCTGTTAAAGAGCCCCCTTATCCATCCTACATATTCTGCATGGGCATCGTTAGCACTGAATTTCCCACCTGCACCCGTAAATTTTGTGAGGACAATTCCCTTACCTAGTTTAGCAGCATTTCTCATCTCGTGCACGCTTTTGAAGGATGGGTTAACACCTGCACTTCCATCACCAGAGATAGCCCTAGAGTTCGATAAGGTCTTTTGAAGATCTCGTTGAGTATAATCCCCGTTTGCTAATTCCAATAGTTCGGATAAGAAAATTTCCACGAATTTTGATGCTGCTCCTGTGTTGCCCACGCTTCCGATCTCCTCTTTATCGAACATGACGACGATCGCTGTTCTTTCTGACTCTTTTAGATCTAAGGCTGCGATCAGTGAAGTGTACGCACATACACGATCATCCTGACCATAACCTCCAAGCATGCTCCTGTCCAGGCCAACGTCTCTTGCAGCTCCCGCCGGTACGATCTCGATTTCTGCACTCACAAAATCCTCCTCAGTTATATCGTACTCGTCGTTGAGCAGCTTTAGAACATTCATCTTCAACTTTTCTTCAACATCATCGTCATCTATTGGACGCCCTCCTACGATAACATTGAGTTCTTCTCCCTTTATAACATCTTTCATCTTACGCTTACTCTGTGCCTTTTTTGAGAGATGTGGAAGGAGATCGCTAACGACCAGCACAGGGTCTTGGTCTTCTTCACCTATGACGATATCTACAGTAGTTCCGTCTTCCTTGACCACCCGGCCATGGATTGCAAGAGGTGTGCTCACCCACTGGTACTTTTTGATACCACCATAGTAATGAGTTTTGAACACAGCCATTAGGGAATCATTATCCTGATAAAGAGGTCTTGCTTTTAGATCCATCCTTGGAGAATCGATATGGCTCGTGACGATATTGACCCCGTCTTGGATATCCTTTTTTCCTATCACTGCGATCACGAGGGACTTGTTCCTATTGACAAAGTACACTTTGTCTCCTGGTTTCAAACTGTCCATACCCTTTAAGGGAGAAAAACCAGCCTCTTCTAATAAGACGGTGGCTTTATCAACAACTTCTCGCTCTGTTTTTGCGTAACTCAAGTATTCTTTGTACCCTTCGCAAAAGCGCTTTATTTCTTCAATCTCCTCTTCATCACACTTTTCCCACGCATGCTCTGGTTCGTATTTGAGCTTATCTTCTAACGTTGGTTCTTCCTTAGACATAATACCAGCAGAGAGGCATCAACCTTTTCTATATTATATTTTCGTCTCTGTGCAAGTATGACCCAATCACAAAATAGTTATATCGATTGGCATTTGACCCCTTTAGGTGGTTCTATGGAACGTAAAAGAAAAAAAGTAGTTATTATGGGCGCTGCAGGAAGAGACTTTCACAATTTCAATACCGTCTTTAGAGATGAAGAGAGAGATAAAGTAGAGGCATTCACGGCAACACAGATCCCTGAAATCGAAGGTAGACGATATCCTCCAAGTCTTGCGGGTAACCTATATCCAGATGGTATACCTATCATCCATGAAGACGAACTAGAAAGATTGATAAGAAAGGAGAAGATAGACGAAGTGGTCTTTGCTTACAGCGATGTTTCCCACGAATACGTGATGAATCGAGCTTCGATGGTGAACGCAGCTGGTGCGGATTTCACACTCTTAGGGACCACCCAAACTATGATCAAATCACAAAGGCCTATCGTGTCGATTTGCGCTACAAGAACGGGGGCTGGAAAAAGTCAAACTACCCGTAAGATCTGTGAAGAACTTGACGAAAAAGGTAGGAAGGTAGTTTCGATACGACATCCCATGCCTTACGGAGACCTTGAAAAACAGGCCGTACAAAGGTTTGAAACGTACGAGGATTTAGATAAACATGATTGTACCATCGAGGAGAGAGAAGAATACGAGCCCTACATAGACAAAGGAATGATCGTATACGCCGGTGTAGATTACGGTGCCATTTTGAGGAAGGCAGAACAAGAAGCAGATGTCATAGTGTGGGATGGTGGAAACAATGACACCCCATTTTACAGACCGGATATACACTTCGTGGTTTTGGATCCGCACAGACCAGGACATGAATTGACATACCACCCTGGAGAAACCAATTTGAGGATGGCGGATATCTGTATAATCAACAAATGCGATTCCGCCAAAAAAGAAAATATTGAAAAGGTGGAAGACAACATCAAGAAAATAAATCCGACCGCCAGGATTCTCCATGCTGACTCTCCACTCTCCGTCGATGATCCCAGTATGATCAAAGGTAAGAGAGTGCTCGTGATAGAAGATGGTCCGACCGTGACCCACGGTAACATGGGTTTTGGTGCGGGCAAGCTGGCAGCTGAAAAATACGGTGCGTCTGTAATCATCGATCCACACGAATTTGCCCAAGGAAGTCTTATCCAGGTATTCAAAGAAAACCAACATCTAGAAAACGTACTACCAGCTATGGGGTACGACAAAAAACAGGTCGACGACCTTGAAGCGACCATCGAAGCCTCTGACTGTGACGTTGTTGTTTCAGGCACGCCCATAGATATCGAGAGAATTATCAACATCGATAAACCATTGGTCAGGGTTACATACGATTTAGCAATGCATGAAAAAGGGGCCCTTGAAGAGATTCTCAAGGGACTCTAAAACCCTTCTTTTCTTTTTTTGTTTATACTGAACGAACTTATCTCAGTAACTGTTATAAGCTACTTAAAGGGTATTTAGTGTGTGATGTCATTCAATCCTGCCGATGGAGAACACTTCGTCAAAAGAAACCCCCGTTGTATACTTTGTAGAGGAACAAAAAATCTGTGCAATAGAGAAAGATGTCCTGTATTAGTCAAATACTATTCACAGGTCAGATCAAAACAACTCACCGATAGCAAAGATCTTTTTGGTTCTTCCCCACCGGGAGTGTTTGTTGGAAGATATGGTTATCCTAAGGTGGATATCGGTCCATTAGTACCTCCCTTCAAAGGAGACACCTTCGAGATGGATACTCCGGAGCTTTGGCTGGGTAAGAGTATAGATGATATCGTGGATTTTAGAACGTCGCTGGTACGGGGGAAATATACTGTAGGTGTTGATGATGTTGATGAAGGAGGTAGGGTTGTAGACTATACGAGGGATATGGCCTTGTGTAAGGAACCTGCAGAAGTTGAAGCGATCTTCAACAAAAAACCCTCGGGTAGGATCACTCTTTCTGATTCAGTACAACCATACGGTCCCTCTGCACCGATAAAGAAATTGGATCTCGGCACTTTGAAAATAGACAGAAGATTGGATAGGGTGTATAACGACACTGACTTAAAGGCGGTCGAGGCAGTACTAGAACTATATGATAAAGGTGTGTTTGTGTCCAAGATACAGAGAGCATTCAGTGTAGGCGCACTCGGGGTGGATGAAAACAGAAGATTTGTCCCTACACGATGGAGCATCACTGCTGTTGACGATAATATAGGAAAGAATTTGAGGGAAGAGGTAAAAGAATATAGACCAATCGATGAGTATAGGATATATGAAACCTGGGAATTGGACAATAGGTGGATCATCTTGATGATGCCGAGGACCTGGATATATGAACTTGTAGAAGCTTGGTATCCAGAAACGGCTTGGAATCCCTATGGCAAGGATATCGCAATAATATCTAGTCACGAACATTATGAGGGAAGGAAAAAATACGCTGAGATCGGAGGGTGCTTCTATGCAGCAAGATTGGCCGTTGCGGAGAGGCTAAAAGAAGAAGGGAAACAAGCAGGGACCGTGATCCTCCGTGAAACACATCCAGGATATATCATGCCTGTAGGGGTATGGAATGTCCGTGAAAATGTAAGGAATGCATTAAAGAATGAACCAAAGAAGTTTGAAACGATGAAGGATGCCTTGTTTTATATTTCCACCAGATTAGATATCAAGATTGACGTGTGGATAAAAAACAGCGAAGTACTCAAGGATGCATTGTATCAAACCAGATTGGAAGACTTCGGAAGGGGGGAAAAATGGGCTTAAGATATGGTGAGATCTATCAGGTGCCCAAAGATGTCACTGTGAAAGAAATTTACTGTAAACAAGCTTTGTCGCGTTCCCTGCTTGAGGCAGATTTTGCCTTGAATCCTTATCGCGGCTGTAGCCATGGTTGCATATATTGTTATTCTCCTTATGTGATAAGAGAGGAAAGGAGATGGGGAGATTTTGTTGATATCAAAAGGGACATCCCTAAATTACTATCTGAAGAACTTAATCGCAAAGAAGGGAGCGTCCGTTTATCAAGTGTTACTGACCCTTATCAACCTGTTGAAAAAAGCTATGAAATAACAAGGATGTGTTTGGAGCAGTTGAAGAGAAAGGGTGTACACACTATCATACAAACCAAATCCGATCTTGTTACCAGAGATATCGATCTATTTTGTGATATGGAGGTAGATGTTGGGATGACAATCACATCCTTGGATGATGGATTTTCTAGGATATTTGAACCAGGAGCGCCCAATCCAGATCTTAGGATGAAAGCTCTTGAGAAGCTTGTTGAAAAAGGGATAAATACTTGGGCATTCATCGGACCATTGATCCCAGGATTCAATGATTCGGATGATGCAATCAAAAAAATTGTGCGAGAACTTAATGATATAGGTGTTTCAGAGATTTATTTAGACAAGCTGAATATACGTGACGGGATATGGAAGAAATTTGAGGCGTCATTGGATGAACAATCTTTAAGGAATTTAAAGAAAGTGTATGAGGATAAAGACTATTTTTTAAGAAGAAAGAGATTCTATAGCAGGCTTGGGAAACCAGTTTATTAATAACCAAGTCGTTTAATCTATCATATGAAGATATTTTTATTGCTGAAAAAAGGCTAACCACAAAGTTTACCTTTCATCCTCACATGTTAACTAAACATGTATAATAGAGTTATTTTACCTACGGACGGTTCTTCGATTTCTTTCAAAGGAGTTGAAGAGGGACTTAAAATCGCTAAACTCTTTAATATACCAGCTGTAGCTATCTACGTGATATCACCGAAGGACTTGACCGACAGTATAGTCAGCCCTGGAGCTGAAGAAGTGGTGATTGATTCCTATGACATATTAGAGGATAGACTAAAGAAGAATGGAGAGATAGCCCTTGAAAAAGTTGAGGATTTGGCACAAAAAATTGGGATCGAGATCGAAACTAAGATTTTGAATGGGTACCCCCATGAAGAGATAACCAAAGAAGCTGGAGATGATGATATTATCTATATCTCTTCCCATGGTCATTCGGGATTTACAAAACTTTTTCTGGGTAGCACCACCGACAAGATCATAAAGAACACCAAATGCACGGTCGCCATCGTGAAACCCAATAAAGACAAAAATAAATGATAATATCTTTGCTAAAGACACCAAAACCGAAATCTATTTACATGTGTACCTATGTGAATCAGTTGTTGCTAAAAAAGTAATCCGATTCAGTTCATCGGAATAATCATTAAAAGAGACTGGATAAAATGCCCGCTTCATTAAAGTACTTTGTATTGAGGACATTTAACGCGGTAATAGTATTGTTGATAGTAGTATTTCTCATATCTCTACTTTTTAGCCATCTGGCTGATGAACAACTGGAAGGTACCGTAGCGGAAGAAGTACGAGGTTATGCTCAAGGACTCCCTGAAGAGATGTCCACCGAAGAAAGAAGACAACGAATAGAAGAATATAGGCAGGAAAGGATAGAACATTATGGTCTTGAAGATCCGTTCTGGGAAAAGGTCTTAAGAAGGACTTGGAACACTTTTATTTTCAACTTTGGAAACGCGAACACCATGCAGGTGCCAGGTGGAGAAGGTAGGGCGGTTATCGATATAATAATGCATTATCTACCTCGTACTATTCTATTATTTACATCGGCTGCTATAATTGAGTTAGGTATCGGGATAGGAGTAGGCCTTAAGGCCGCTCAGGTTGCAGGTACAAAAACTGATAAGTTCTTATCACTCTTTGGGATCGTAACCAGCAGCATGCCCATGTGGTGGGTAGGTATGCTGGCCATATTGGTCTTTTCGTTTGGATTGGGATGGTTCCCTGCATCGTCGTATCCATTTCCAGTAGGTGTCTCGGGATGGGAGTATTACATAGGTGTGCTTAAGAGGATGGTACTCCCTATGTTTACGATAATATTCGTTTTGTTCGGGGGACGTGCATGGGCCACAAGGAACATGGTCACTTCGGTATTGCAGGATGACTACATCATGGCTGCTAGGGCAAAAGGTATACCTGAGAAGAAAGTTATTTATGGGCACACATTGAAAACTGCTTCACCACCAATAGTCACTTCTGCCATCCTTGCATTCTTGATGTCCATCGGTGGTGCGATGATCACAGAAGTTATATTCACATGGCCAGGGATGGGTTATTTGCTACGACGTGCTATCTTTGAGGCACACGACGTGCCTGTGATAATGGGGATCGTGTTCATAACCACCTTCTTATGGGTAGTTGGTTACTTGATAGCCGATCTTTTATACGGTTTCCTCGATCCTAGGGTAGAAGTTGGTGCTGAGAAAAAGGTTTGATCGTCCGCATATATATCAGGATACATTATATTCAAGACCATCTATTCATCGTGCATCATAAAGGATAAATAATCGTAGAGTTATCTCTATAGAGGTGAAAAGAGAATGAAAACGTCTATAAAAATCGGTAAAATTTATGGCATTCCGATTAAACTTCATTTTACACTTATCTTTGTATTGGTTTTGATAGCTTGGTCCATAGGATCTAACGTGCTTCTGATCGCAGACATCTTGGGGATCGATGAACCTGGATTATCTGTAGGCTTCGAAAGTTATCTGATCGGGTTCATATTGGCTGTAGGCCTTTTTGTCAGTGTATTGATTCACGAATTGGCACATTCTATAGTAAGCATAAGGAACAACATAAAAGTCAAAGAAATATCGCTTTGGCTATTTGGCGGTGTTTCAAACTTGGAAGAGATGCCGTCAGATTCAAACACTGAGATCAAAGTAAGTGCGGTTGGTCCCCTTTCGAGTTTGGCTATTGGCGCTGTGACCTATATTGGCGGGGTCACGATCACGTCTAGTGTCTTGATTTTTATGCTCCTTTATCTTAGCTTATTGAATTTCATATTGGCCGGTTTCAATCTAATTCCCGCTTTCCCTATGGATGGTGGACGTATATTACGTGCGCTGTTAGCAAAAAAGATGCCTTACGTTAAAGCGACTAAAACAGCTGCGGATATAGGAAAAGGATTTGCAATAATATTTGGGATTGTGGGATTGTTTTACAACATATTTCTAGTACTTATAGCCTTTTTTATCTACATAGCCGCTTCTCAGGAGTCTCAAAGTGTGATGTTGAAAGAGATATTAAGTGATCTTCAGGTCAAGAACATAATGTCTAAAGAAGTAAAAACGGTCAGTCCCGATATATCAGTTAAGGAATTTTTGAAGATGGTAACAACATATCAACATACAGGTTTCCCAGTTGAAAGTGATGGGAGGATCATAGGGATCATGACATTAGCAGATTCTAAGAAGGTAGCAGACCATGATATATCACATACTACGGTCAAGGAGGTGATGGGTGAAGATCTCGTCTGTGTAACTCCTGAAGACGGTGTAGATAAGTTATGGGATTTGATGAACAGGAAACGATTTGGAAGGTTCCCTGTTCTTGAAAATGGCAAACTTGTTGGTATAGTTACTAGGTCTGATATCATGCGTTCCTTGAACATACTCACGGACCTAAATGCTTTTAGAAGAAGCGTATAGAAAATTAGACATATGGTCATGATGAAAAATCACAAAAAGTAATATAGTACCTGTCAGCAATATATAATAAAATGGTTTCAGGAATAATTTTTGACATCAAGAAGTTCGCTGTCCATGATGGACCGGGGATCCGTACCACAGTCTTTTTGAAAGGATGTCCGATGCGCTGTTGGTGGTGTCACAATCCAGAAGGTTTATACACGGACCCAGACATTTTCTATTACGAGAATAGGTGCATGGGCTGCGGGGACTGCATAAAGGTCTGTTCGATCGATGCCATATCCGAGGGCATCATAATAGATCGTGAAAAATGCACGAACTGTGGTGAGTGTGTTGAAATCTGTCCGACAACCGCCCTTAGGACCACTGGTAGAACATTATATCATCAAGAAGTGATCGAAGAAGTAAGAAGGTACTCGGTATTTTATGAAAGATCGGATGGTGGTGTCACCTTTTCTGGTGGAGAGCCATTCATGCAGCCAGGCTTTCTAAAAGCTCTTCTTGAAGGGTGTAGAGAAGAGGATATCCATACAGCCATAGATACTTCTGGATATGTAAAAAAATCCGTGTTCGAAAGCATGTTAAATTTGACCGATCTGTACTTGTATGATATAAAATTAATAGATGATAAGTCACATAAAAAATATACAGGTAGATCTAATTTATACCCATTGCAGAATCTAAAGATACTATACGATAATGGAAGGAGTGAAGATGTCGTGGTCCGATTCCCGGTCATACCGTCCATAACGGATACTGAATCTAATTTAGAAGAAGTCTCATCGCTTCTCTCGGAGATGGATATCGAAGTAATAAATCTACTAGCTTATCATAATGTGGAGGAAAAATATATCATGATGGGTGAGGACTATAAAGGTGATTCTATCCCCTCGCCTAAAGACGATGACTTTAAGAAGGTAAAAGAATTTTTTGAAAAAGAAGGATATATTGTGAAAGAAGGTGGATAAATTGGACAAGGACTCGACATCGAATGATGAGTTAACGGATGCAGAGATGAGTAGAAGGAGAAAGTCGATCAGGCCTCTAACTGAAAGGATAAAAGAACTTAGGGAGGAAAGTGTGAACAGTGAAGTCAAGATATCCACAGAGAGAGCAGAGCTCGTTACAGAATTCTACAGAGAGAAGAACACAGAGGGATCATCTACCAAAAAACAAAGGGCCTTGATGTTCAAATATCTTATGGAAAATGTAAGCATACCTGTAGAGAAAGATCAACTGATAGTCGGTATTAGAGGTACGGGTCCTAAAGAGGTACCAACATATCCCGAGGTTTGCTGTCATGATGAAGAAGATCTTGATCTGTTAGATTCAAGAGAAAAAAATCCCTACAAAACTACCCAAAAGGAAAAGATGATCTACGAAAAAGATATAATCCCATTTTGGGAAGATAAAACCATCAGGAACAAGATATTCGATGAGATGACAGAAGAATGGATGGAAGCCTATCATGCAGGCATATTCACCGAATTCATGGAACAAAGAACCCCTGGTCATACAGCTGGAGGCAAGAGGATATTCGCTTGTGGACTTAGAGAGATCATCGAGGAGATCTCAAACAGTATGAAAAATATCCGAGATGATGAAAAGATCGAAGAACTAGAATCTATGAAGATAGCCGCAGAAGGCATGATCACTTATGCAGAAAGGTACAGTGAGAAATTAAAGAAGATGGCTGAAAAGGAATCAGATGATAAGAGGAGAAGAGAACTCGAAAAGATGTCTGATATATGTAAACACGTTCCAGCCAATCCGCCAAAAACATTCTGGGAAGCTCTTCAACATTACTGGTTCATACATGTTGGTGTGGTCTATGAATCAAATCCATGGGATTCTTTCAATCCCGGCAGGCTCGATCAGCATCTGTTTCCTTTTTACCAAAGAGAAAAGGAAGAGGGCACGATCGATAAAATGAGGGCAAAAGAACTTTTAGAAGCCTTCTGGTTAAAATTCAACAATCACCCCTCACCCCCTAAAGTTGGGGTGACCGCAGAAGAAAGTAATACGTACAACGATTTCACCAAAATTAACATCGGTGGTGTTAAAAATGATGGGACGGATGGGGTCGATGAACTGTCTTATTTATTGCTTGAAGTTCTTGATGAGATGAGAACATTGCAGCCGAATACCGCAGTTTTGATAAGTGATAAAACACCTGACAAATTTTTAGATAGAAGTATGGAAGTTGTCAGTCCTGGCTTTGGAGAACCACCATTCTTTAATAACGACGTGATGATCGATATATTACTAAGACAGGGTAAATCTCTTGTTGATGCAAGAGAAGGGGGTGTTAGCGGTTGTGTTGAAACTGGAGCATTCGGTAGGGAGAGTTATATCCTAACGGGATATTTCAATTTACCAAAGGTTTTAGAAATAACCTTGAACGATGGTATCGATCCAAAAAATGGCAAGAAGATCGGATTGGAAACCAGCCAAGATCACAAAGATTTTCAGTCTTTTTATAAAGCCTTTAAAAAGCAGTTAGAACATTTCATAGACATAAAGATGGAGGGCAACGATATCATAGAACGTATATATGATGAAGAAATACCAGTACCCTTCCTTTCTCTTTGGATAGAGGACTGTGTTGATGAGGGAAGGGATTATAACGGTGGTGGAGCACGTTACAATACACAGTATATTCAGATAGTGGGTCTTGGGACATTGGCGGATTCCCTAGCCTCTCTGAAGTACAACGTTTTCGATGAGGAAAAATACGATATGGATATAGTTTTAGAGGCATTGAACAGCGATTACAATGGTCAAGAAAAGATGAGGCAAGTATTTTTAAACAAAACACCAAAGTATGGGAACGACGATGATTATGCCGACGATATAGCGGTGGATGTGTTCAGAACATGTATCGATATGGTCGAGGGATATGACCCCACACCTATAAGGAAAGCCTCACGAAGGGTCTATGGATTACCTACCACCGTCCATGTTTACTTCGGCAGAAAGTGCACTGCCTCGCCCGATGGACGAAAAGCTAGTGAACCACTTTCAGAGGGGATCTCACCAGTTCAGGGTGCTGATCGGGAAGGGATAAGTTCTGTATTTCTTTCAGTGGGAAAATTGGATCATGTTAAATCTGGTGGTACACTCCTGAATCAGAAGTTATCACCCGACTTGCTCAGTGACCAAGAGATAAGGAAAAAAATAGCTCAGTTGATCCGCAGTTATTTTGCTATGGGTTCTCATCATGTTCAATTCAATGTTATCAGCAAAGGGTTGCTAGAACGGGCGCTCGAAGAACCAAGAAGATTTCAAGATCTCATGGTCAGGGTGGCAGGATACAGTGATTATTTCATAAATCTACCGAAAGGGTTGCAGGAAGAGATCATCAAGAGAACTGAACAGGGCCTCTAGATTTTATTATTTCTCACCGAGAAAATCTTATTAGTTACATAACCATCATGGCATGGATGTTAAACTGTGTGTTGTGTAGTAAAGAATATCATACAAACAGCAAAAGATGGCGATGTCTTTGTGGAGGCCCTCTCCAACTAAGTCATCTTACTGGTACTCCTGGAGAAAGAGGAGATATATGGTCTAGATATAGAGAATTTTTTCCATATGTTATATCCAAATCGGACTCGTGTGGAGAAGGGGATACTCCTCTGACATATGCAAGGGGATGTTCAAAAGATCTAGGTGTTGAACTCTACCTAAAAAACGAGACCGTCAATCCCACTTGGAGTTTTAAAGATAGGGGAACTTTGATGGGAGTAAAGGATGCATTGCATCTCGGTTATGAGCGAGTAGGAGTTGTCTCGACGGGTAATATGGCGGCTAGTGTCGCAGCGTATGGTGCATATCATCAGTTGAAGACACTGGTCCTTGTTACGAGCGATATCGGTAGAAACAAACTTGAACAGATCTCTGTTTACGGCCCAGATATCGTCGCTGTCGATGGAGATTATGGCGACCTTTATTTTGAGAGCTTGAAGATAGGGGAGCAGGAGGGAATCTATTTCATCAATTCTGATAATCCTTATCGGATAGAAGGCTACAAGTCGATAGCCTACGAACTTGCCTCTGAAGATGTGGACCATGTTCTGGTACCCACGAGTTCCGGGGGCTTATTCAGAGGAATAGTTAAGGGATATGAAGAGCTTGAAAAGAGCGATATAATAGATGACATTCCCAAATTTACAGCAGTTCAGGCGAAAGGCTGTGCACCCATCTACCGAGCTTTCGTAGAAGAAGATCTGGTAGAACCTTGGAAAGAGATCAAAACATTAGCAAAAGCGATCTCCAATCCTTATCCTCCCAGCGGGGATGCTGTGATCAAGAAGAGTGATGATATCGGAGGGACCGTTGTAGCTGTCGAAGACGATGACATAATCTCGGCCCAGAAGAAGATAGCAAAAAAGGGTATTTATTGTCAACCAGCTTCTGCGGTAGGGATCGCTGCATTACCGGATCTGATAGGGGATTTTGTAGAAAAAGGTTCAAAAGTTGTCAGTGTGGTCACTGGTAGCGGTTTGAAAGTAAGAAACAGATCTTCAAAATCATCTTTAAAAAGAGCAAAGCTCCACAATATAATCGAAGTGATCTAGGATGAAAATTCATCCATCCTTTTTCCAATCGTTTCGATGATACATACCCTTTTTATCCATGATATTTTTCATCATCTTTTCTATACCTGGCAAATCTTTCAAGTCTCCACTCCATCTTTCTAGATCGTACCTCTCTTCAACATCCGTTACAAAATTGGACATGCTTTCTAGAGCCCAGGAAGGTTCTCCTCCAGTGAAGAAAATAGCAAGTATTACATTTTCACCTTTATGAACTAGCACTCTATTTTCTCCATACTCCATCCTCTTTAGAGTATCTTTTTCTTCACCACCAAAAGCATCTTCAACAAAATTGTTCACAGCTGTGAACATCCCTGCAAGTATATCTTCGTCCCTTTCCGCTTTCAAAGTCCTCGTATAATGCTTTATCAAAACACCTGAGTCATGTATCAAGAAGATATCTTCGATGGTCAGATCATCATCCTTGAAGTAGAACCCTGCACCTATCAAAGCTAAAGATATCAAGGCCACCGATAAGAATAACCAGGCATGAGAAAATAGACCCGAGCTTTCGGATCTCACCCTGACTTCGATATCAGATGTTGTTGAATCTACTCCATCACTCACTTCGACCTCCACGAAATAGGTACCGGGTTCATTGTAGCTGAATATCACCTTGTGTCCGACCACGAAGACGTTCGGATCGTCGATGAAGATATCAAGCTCGTGCGTTTCATTATCAACGTCGTATATGTAATCACCTATATCTAAGATCCAGCTCCTGCCGACAACACCTTCCTGCCTAGGTATGGGCAATATCTCTGGGGGATTATTGACGGGGATCACGGTGACCGTGAGGGAATCTTCCATGAGCGCCCCTGCAGAATTGGTAGCCCTTATAGTTATAAGTTCCTGACCATTCCAGTTTTCTGGGGCATAAAAATCGACTGAGCTGTTTTCATGGATCACCACTTCTATGTACTCGTTACCTGATGAATAATACATCGTGTCGTCTTGTCTATCTACAAAATGATTGTCTAGGTTGAATGCATTAAGCAGCTTTTCGTTCTCCTTGAATGCAACATCGTGAAGGGGTATGATCAATTCAGGGGGATAATGATCGCCGACGGTCACGGTGGTCACTTCTGAAACGGTGTCGATACCATCGGTGACGAAAACTTCCAATGGCACCGTGTAATTGCGGTAAAGATCATCCATCTCCTTAGGATAGAGCATTATCAGCCTGGTTCTCTCCACGGTCACATATTCAGGACTACATGTAGTTATCGTAAGCTCATGGGTTTCGTTATCCCTGTCAGAGATATAGTAATCAAGATCGAAAATGTAGGGTTCTTCATACCGTACGACGAAATCGGGTAGTTCTTTTATCTCGGGTGGATAGTTGATGGGTATGACTGTTACATTTATTGTTTGTTCCACTATGGCGTCACCCGGATCCTTAGCTCTGAAGGTCACCCTTTCCACACCATGCCAGTTCACATCCGCTTGAACATCTACTGTATTATCACCATGGATCGTTATCGCGAGGTATGTGTAACCGTAACTCATGTAAAGCGGCTCACCCTCAGGGTCCATGAAATAGTCGTCCAGATCGAATACATTCTGTTTTAACTCTCCCTGCTCGATCTCTAAATCTGGCAATCTATCTATTATCCGTGGGGGATGGTTCGAAGTTACTGTCACAGTGATCGCAGTATAATCACTTTCTATTCCATCTGAGACTGATAAGACGATGAGTACTTCTTCACCGAGCATACTTTTAGGATATTCGTAGGTGACCTTTAATCCATCCACAGAGGTATATTCTGGATCATCGGTTTCCAACACGAGCTCGCTTTTTTCTTCCTCACCATATATGATATACGGAGAGTAATCAAAGATATACGGTTCATCGTAATGGACATAGAGGTCGGGACATCTTCGGAATTCAGGTGATTCATAGGTATCTGTAACATTGATCCAAGCTTCTTGTGAATCTGTGTTACCTGCACTGTTAACCAACCAATATGTGATTTGCATAGAACCGTGGGCATTCTCCTGCGACAATAAAGTAATCACGTGGTTACCTGTTTGATTTTCGCCGAACGTACTTATTATCGTACTATCGATACCGGTAAGATACCACTCCATATCTGAGAGTGAATCGTATTCATCATCAGCATGGGCAGAGAGATCCATTTCGTGCAGACCAAAATCCTTTTCTAGCTCTATATCTGGTATCTCTCCAACGATCGTTGGTAAATGGGTATCGATCACTGTTATTATCGTAGTATATGTTAGGTCACCATATTGGGCGGTCACATTGCAAACACCTCCTTTTTTACCATAGAAAATCGTGCTAATGCCGTGATCTGGGTCTATCTCACCTACTTCCTCATCGTCGATCGTCCAATCTACTTCTAAATCATCTACAAATCCTGTGGTAGTGTTGTAACCTGCAGCATAAAGTAACATCTCTTCTCCTCTTTCGATGGTCTCTTCCTCTGATATTTCACCCTCGCCATCTGGCTCAGTCCTTATCTCGATGAGATCTATTTCTGGGTCCTGAACCAGGAACAAAATGGAATAATCTAATCCTTCATAGGATGCGTTCAACCAGACCTCTCCAGGTATAGTGCCCACTTTGATCACGTTCTCAAAACCGTAGGAGTCATTGAGGAGCTCAGCATCTCCTCCATGAACTTCCCAATCTCCGTCTACAAGATGAAGGAACCCTGCAGTTTCATTATAACCAGAAAGTTCAACATCCAAAGTATGATCCACGGGTACGGCCCCTCCACTCACTTCACTCCCCTCACTGGTGATCTTTATCATGTCTAAGGAAGGTGGTTCTACAGTAAGATCAACGGTGTCGTTGTACCACATCCCTTGGTTGAAATATGATGCTTTCCAGGTCAAGTTCCCGGGAGATGAACCCACATCGACCCAGCTTGACTCTGCGGGGGTCGGCCCCGATGAAGGATCCATATCGCTTTCGTATTCAAGGGACCAATTGACCTCCACGGTGGATATGTAACCTGCAGTCCCATTATAAGCTGAAGCGTTCCCCCATGTCATGTGTCCCACGGGGACCTTCCCACCCTCCAAAGGAACACCATCAGGTATATCTGTTATGTTGATCCAGTCAACAGTTGGTGAAAGAACATCGATCTCCACACTATCTGAGAGCCCTTCATAACTGACATTGAACCAGACTTTCCCCCCTTGTAATCCAACGTCGACTACATTCGATTCATTGGGACTGCTGTAAATCAGCTGTGAATCTCCGCCTTCTGAACTCCAGTTCCCTTCTACCGTGTACAGGTAATCCCCGGATTCGTTGAATGCTGAACAATACCCTTCAACATGAGTGCCTACAGGTACGCTCTGATCGGAGATGTGGTCACCACCAGGCGAATCGGTGATAGTTATGTTGGTCACCTGATCTGTTAGGACGGTGTATTTTACACTGTGTTCATGACCACTGTATGAGACATTGAACCAGACATACCCTTCGATCTCCCCTACATTTATACCGTTATATTTCGTATAATCTTGATCGCGTGTTAAATTTGCATCTCCTGTTACACTCCAATGTCCCTTTAGATTACCAACAAAGCTATCATAGGTTTCATTGTAACTAGAAAGATAGCCCCATTCTTCATAGTTTGGGGGAACGTTGCCTCCTGTCAACACTTCACCATCGATCTCATCGGTGATCTTTATATAATCGATTCCAGCGGTTGAAAAATTCCAGGGTCCGCCATAAACGATCTCTTCCCCATCGTCGACCTCTACATGCCAGCTGTAATCACTGTCAGGTGTGAGGTTCTCCCAAACTATCTCCGCTCTATCACCACTTGGAACGTCGTAATCGGTCCCGATCAACGTATCTGAAGAATTGTCGTAAAAAGATACGTCCATGGATAAACCTTCTGTGTGAGATACATAAACGGATAACTCAGGAGTCATGTTCAAACCGGTTTCGCCATCAGATGGTATCGGATCGGTCGGGACCTCGGGGCTGGAATTTAACATATCATCTTGCGTTACAATATGGATTCCAAAAGAATCTGAGATGGACAAGACCAAAAAAACGACAAATAAGACCGATAACATCTTATCTTTATGCATGTTTAGGGACTCCATATGCTGTATCCTGTTTTATTATTGGAGGAAAGTATCTACTTAAGCCTTTTGTAGATATATTAAACGTTCAGATCGGTCGCACAGTCAATATACGATGGTGTCCCTGATAGGTATCGATCAGGTGATATCGACATGGCTTTGCAGGAAGCCCTACGGGACGATCAAATCCCGATGTATAACTATCGATAGTCAAGGTCCTTTCTATTATGATAGTTTCACCTGTTGAAAAACTCACCGTCAGGGTCACTTCATATTCTCCGGGTGAACAATACTCGTGAGTCACGTTCCTACCTGAAGACGAATTTCCATCACCAAAGTCCCATTCATAAGAATCGACCATGTTCTCATCATGATCCCCTACAGCTGAAAAATGAACCTTCCTGACTCCTAACATCATCTCCCCTATTTCATCTGAAAGATCATAGATCACTTCCTGATGACTTCCATCATTATAGTTGAAGTTTTCGAAAAGTTTTGTTTCCATTTCACCTGAGGTGAATGTTACCCATACCGGGTTCGCACCTCTATGGTCTGCCTCGTATACGAGTGTAAGATTGTGATACGATCCTTCTCTGTACTCGATAGACATACTCTCTTCTTGTGGTCTTCCGGGCTTCCTCGTGAGCTCTACACTGTCCACGTATTCCCCGTCCTCTTCAACCACCGCTGTGATACTGTTGTGAATTCTTCCCGCTATCCTCACGGTCATCTCTACTTCTCTCCAGATGTCTATACCGATCTCAGGAAGATCTTCGGAGCCGGTGAATGCGTAGGTATCATCCCAAGAGTTCACATACACCATGCCGTCCTCACATATGGCCGGTGATGAATAGATCGATCTTCCGAGATCATGTGACCATTCAAGCTCACCATCGGCATCCAAAGCGTAAAAGGTGCCGTCAAAAGAACCGAAGTATATCTGACCATCTGCACTTAATGCTGGTGAGGATCTCACCATATCGACCGTTTCGAAGTACCATTGAAGTGTACCTTCGTCGACTGCATATAGATTCCCATCACATGAACCAACATATATCGTACCATCTACTCCTATCGCGGGAGATGAGCGAACATCGTCTCCGATATCGAACTTCCACCTTAAATCACCATCAGAATCCAGAGAGTAAAGATACCCATCGTTTGAACCGAAGTATATATTGCCATCTTCATCGATAGCTGGTGAGGAAAAAATAGTCTCTCCAGTCGAGTGATTCCATATCTCCGTACCATCTTCTTGATCGATGGCGTACAGGTTCCCATCTCCTGAACCGACATATACAACTCCTTCCTCGCCTATAGAGGGTGAGGACCATATCCATGAATCAGAGCTGAATTTCCAGTTTAGATCTCCTTCCTCATCGATGGAATACAGGTTTTGATCGTAAGAGCCGATGTAAACGTTTCCGTGGTCATCAACTGTAGGTGAAGAATATATCTCTCCTTGAGTTTGATACGTCCATTTTAGGCTACCATCCGAGTTCAAAGCGTATATGTTATGGTCTCCTGACCCGAAGTAAATCGTTTCGTCCTCTGAAACGGCTGGGGAGGAAAGTATGTCCCCTCCTGCGGAATAGACCCATTCCAAAGTACCATCATCGATATCGACTGCATAAAGATTGTTTTTTTCAGCAGAACCAAAATACATCAACCCCTCGGATCCTATCGCAGGGGAAGACCACAACCAATCATCTGCTTCGTATATCCATTCGATCGTACCATCAACATTACTGCTATTGTATGGACTCAAACGTGTATTACTCATGTCTCGTCCGAACGAAGGCCACGGTCCTTCTGAGAGACTTTTGACTTGCTCTTCGTATGCGTAAGATGGAATATCTGCAGAAACAGATACAAATAAAACTGTAGTCAAAATAGTCCCCGCTATCAGGACCGAGATATATTTCCCCCAATTTTGAGACATGTCATTATACATATCTGCAGTAAGGTATAAATATATTATCCAGGTTTAACAAAATATAGGTTATTTAATACTTTATTCCGTATTTTTTTAATACCTTTTGGATAAGGTCGAAGGAATAAACGTTGTCTTCTTCCTCGTAAAGATACATCAAAAGTTTAGCAAACCTCAGTACATTTTCTTCCTCGATAGAATATATCTTCTCATCGAGGTCGAATTTGTCTATCCCGCTTTCTTCGAGCAGACCTTCGCGGACTTCATAGCTGATATCGCCCGATTCTGAAGAGATGCTGAGCATCACGTCAAGAAGATCCTTCGGAGTGTCCAATTCTCTTTCTAGTATAATATGTTCCAAATCATTAGTAGATACTTGCATATTGTACGCGACCTTCGAGGCCAGATATTTGAAAAGATACTCGACGTTTCTGCCAGTTTTAGCCGAAGTGAAAAGGATGTGATCGAACTCGCTGTAGGATTTTTCAAGGTCATCAGTTTTGATCTCTTTTTTTTCAAGGTCGAATTTGTTAACTGCGAGTATTATGGGATTATCTTCGCTCGAGTACTTTCTGTAGGTGAGTATCCAATCGTTCAATATGCCCTCTAAAGAACTGGGACGAGTCACGTCGGCGACCGCTATCGCTCCGGCCGAACCTTTGAAAGCCCCCCTCTTAACGGTCTTAAAACCCGATTCTCCCATGATATCTTGTATCACCAACTTTACCATCCCCTCCTCGAACTGGACATCTTTGGTATAAATATTCGTTCCTATCGTCTTAAGGTATTCTTCACCGAAAAGATCCTTGACATACCTTATGATCAGGGAAGTCTTTCCCACACCCTGATTTCCTAGTAGATTGACTTTTTTCTTCACTAGCTTTTCTTCCATCTGTTCAGGGTAAAGAGAACGTATTAAATTAAATTTGCTTATTGTGAACCAAAATATCGTTTTTTCTGCCATAATCTTTAATAGAATATTGACGATATGTGATCATGGCAAGCAGGTCCGTTAAGATCCTATTACTCGGGGATGGTGCTGTCGGCAAAACCTCTCTAGTCAGGAGGTTCGTGGAACAGAAGTTCGATGACAAGTACAAGATGAGCATAGGTGTCAACGTCAAGAAAAGAGTGATCGAAGAATTGGACCTAAACATGATGGTCTGGGATATATACGGGCAGAAGTTGAACAAAAAACTACATTCCTCACATTATTCCGGAGCAGATGGTGCAATAATCGTTTATGACCTGACAAGGTATGAGACCTTTGTGAATCTTGATGACTGGATAGATCATGTATTTTCTTATGTGGGTGAATTACCGGTGGCGATATTGGGGAACAAATTCGATCTGATCGAGGCTTACGAAACTAGTGATGAAGAGGATTTCAACCATTTCGTGCATAGAAATCATTTAGAGGTCTTAGACGCACATACCAGGATCTATGGAGAAGACCCTGTATTCCGGAGGGTTATGGTCAAAGACTTTTGGGATTGGGCGAATAAAAAGAAGGACGAAACCGACCTAAAGTTCTCTTTTTACATGACCAGTGCAAAAACTGGTGAAAATGTTGATGAAGCATTCCTGTCATTGAGCAGGATGCTTGCAGGAAGTGATAATGATGAGTGATTTAGTGTCGATGCCGATTGAGATAGTACCCCACCTTAGAGATACGATCGAACAGATGAGCGATAAGGAGGAAGCAAATTTCGCTATATACCATCTCGGAGCTGAATGGGGAAGAGAAACCGTAAAGATCAGCGGAGAAAAGAGCGATCTTGAGGAGCTAAAAACGAAGGCTGTTCTCACTGCAGTACATTCCGGCATCACAAATTTGGACATAGAGATCGATGAAGGTATCAAAGCCACAGTTATCGATCCAAAAATACAGGACGATTATTTTTTGGCAGGATACACAGCGGGGATAATCTCCGGATTGCTTGGAGAGTATCATATCGGCAAGATCGTCGGTGAGCATTTTGAGATAGTGAGGTCGGACATCGAGAAAAAACTCTCTGCGGGTCAGATCAAAGGAACACCTACCGTGCAGTTGGATAAGTTGGATCGAGGCGAATCCTATCTTATCCAGGACAACGTGAAAGATGCTCCTATCACTTTCAACACTTTTCTGAACGCTGTTGAAAAGGATGTTCCCGGACTTTGTATAACGAGGGTATTTCCATCAAAGATAAAAGAAAAATGCGGTCACTGTGAGTTCCCTATATTCTGGTTGAGCAAGATCGAGAGCAGCGAGGGTGTGAATACCATAACACCAGAAAAGTTTCCCCAAGATATAGTCAAATTGTGCTCTAGCTTTCTTAAGATAAAGAGTGGGATATTAATGGTCCACGGTCTCGAGTTCCTCTCGTCTCACGGTGATTTCACTGAGGTGCTGAAGGCGATACAATCTATCAGAGATTTCACCTCGATACACGACGGTATATTCTTAGTTGCAGTCGATCCGAAATCTATAGGTCGAAAAGAATTCAGCCTTCTTAGATCGGAGTTAAAGGTCTTTGAGATATGAATTCATACAAAAGATATATCTAATGTATACTCTTTTAGGTAGACCGTGTCAAAACTAGAATACAATATAATATGTGAGGAATGTGACTCAGAGCTGGTCGTCGATACCAAGATATGTCCTATATGTGGTAGCGTATTAGAACAATGGGAGGTGGAAGGGGTCGATCAGAAAGAAATTTTCATCAAAAAAAAGATCGAAAAGACCTATAATATGGTGTATCATGCTGAGCACTTGGATATTGATACCATGGAAGCTAACGAGCTTATAATCCTAGCCCGACAGGAGCTTGAAGTGGGTGACTTTCATAGGGCGGAGGATTACATAACTGAAGCACATGAAAAGATATATGAGCAGTTGAAGGACGAGTTGAAAAAAGAGATCGAAAAAGCCTACAAGGAATTGAAAAAAGCTGATTTTTCAGGAGTGGAGAGATCAGAGGTGAAGAAGATGGTGCATAAGGCAAATCACGCCTTAAAGAAGGGTGAGCTGAATGATTGCCTCGCTTTACTGGAATACCTGAAGTGAATCATCTCTGAATGTTATTACTTGAAAGTCCACTTTTTATTTTGCCTTTGTACTTTACCAAATCGCTTTTCTTAAAATATCACGAGTTCATCTTGCTTTTCGTCTTCCCGATAATAGATATCCAACCAAGACTGTACTTCAAACACTCCAAGTATGTGCTCTTCTGAGATGTCTTGAACATCGTGAAAAGAAAGATCTACACAACTGTGCTCGTGATGATAGAGGTGACAGTAGGATGGTAATAGAGGGACAGTAATCCTAATCTTTATATGAGGATGGTAGATTATCAGATGGGATCGCTGGCATCATGGATAAAGAGGAGCTATTCAAGATATTAGGAGCCATCACGGCTTTCGCATCCGTAACGTTCTTCATTGATGAGTATATGATAAGTATCATACCCAGATATCGAGTACCACTCCTTAACAATATACTAATTTTCTTCGAACTATTGAGTGTTGCATTGATCGCAACAATCATCTTGTGTTTGATCCTGGGGATAGCTTTTTGGAAAAAGGGTGAAGAATTTTGGCTCCCCTTTCTTTTTTTATCATTAGCGTTGAGCGCAGCTGTAGCCATAGGTATCCAGCATATTTTTGCAAGACCACGTCCGGAAGATGTAGGGTTGGTTGGTGTATCATTACAACTATGGAGATATTCTTTCCCCAGCGGCCATACCGCAGTGGCTTTTTCCGCAGTACCTATCTTACTCAAGGTACTTCCAAAATTCAAACCTCTATGGATCGGTTTCCCGATTTTAGTAGCTTTTTCCAGAATTTATCTAGGGGCACATTATGTAAGCGATGTTATCTTCGGTGCTATGATAGGATATCTCATAGGGATGGCTGTGTTGAACTACGAAGTAGCCGTTAAGTACAGGGAAGTAAGAAGACAGCTATTTCATGCCGCTATGGGTATCTTTTTAGTCATCTTCATTCAAATGGGTTATTTCGATGTGATCGGATCGTACATGCCTCTGAGCTCACTCTATTTTATTCCTCCGACCTCTAGAACCATCCTATCGATCCTAATACTAGGTGCGTTCATGATCTACACATCTAAGGAGAGGGATATACCGGTCATAGCGTGGTTCCTTGACCATTTTGAGAGACCGGCATTGAGGGATGATTTTCCGGGCAAAGGTTGTTTCTTCTTCTTTGTTGGAGCTTTTATCATCTCTCTGTTTTTCGATAAAGGTATAGTTGCCGCATCGTTACTCATACTTGCCATAGGTGACTCGACTTCGCACTTGATCGGTGCTAGGTTCGGTAGAATAAAACATCCACTCAGTCGTGACAAAAATATCGAGGGTAACATCGCAGGTGCTCTACTGAGTGGTTTGATAGTATCGATCATTATCCATCCATTGATCGCTTTCATCACTTCCTTTATCGTCATGTTCGTGGAAGGCATATATTTCACCGGAATTTTAGAAAGATTGAACGAAGATAACCTGATAATACCCATATCGTCTGCAGTACTGATCTTCGTGTTGGATAATTATGTACTAGTGTTATGATAGGATGCATGGTTCCTGTGGTTTTTTGGAAGGTCGTGTGGAAACCAGTTTTCGATCATGATCCACCATCAAATTGTACTAGGTGAGTCCGGAAGCATATCATCGCAGAGTTCAAAAAACGGTTCGAGCAGATCCTTTCTATCATGGTCGAAGTATAGGGAGACCATCACGTACTCCTGGTCTGAATGATCAAATTTCTCTAAGATATCTTCCCCAGCATCTCCTTTTTCATAAAGATCCATCAGGCAGTCCTCTCCACTGTACATCTCGATATCTTCAAAATTGTTCAATATGTATTTGAGATCGAGTTTTAGAAAATCTTCTTTGTTGAATGAAAACTCAAAAAATATCTTATCATGATTCTATCCGATATCTCCCTTGTTCACGATCTCGATGTAGGGATGGGATATCCCTTTTATGGTATTTTTCATCTAAATAGATGTAGTTATGTTTGCAGTTCTTTAGTTGGCAGTCGATACCACGGTCTACTAACTCCTGGTGATCCCTTTCCGCCATGGAGTGTATCTTGTTCAGCAGTAGGTTCATCTCTTTTAGGCCGTCGATCATGTTTCTCCCTTATGTCGGGTATGTAGAGGGCGATGTTATCTATATCCTTTGCTGCTGTGAAGTCGGTGAGCGGTGCTCGCTCGAAGGTCTGATTTGGATGTTATAATGTTTTATCTCCATCAACAAAGGATGGCCTGGTCCGGCATCCCTTGGCTTTTCAAACAAGTTATGAAACACCAATCGGAGTATAACTCCAATAGCTCACAAAACAAGTTTTGTTCGTGGGAGTTACCGGACGAGTTTCATATCTTTTTGAATCAAATTCAAAATACATCGAGAATATAATTCTCGAAATGTCTACTGGAATTACAAGTGATTCCATCGATATTTAGAATTCTCAGAGAAAATTCTGAAACATATGAAAGATGGCTGACAGAAAAAAATGTTTTTGATGTCTAGATAGGATGGTGAACGTACGAGTTTGATAACGGGGGATGAGTGGGGGAGGATCCCACTATGGTCTGATTTGATCATGGAGATGAAGTCCACTTCTGCCTTCTCTTGAATCCTCCAATAATGGCTCTCTTCAGCCTCTCGGTGTCAGAACTGAGTCAACACGAAGTTCTCAACCATCTCACCTATGTCAGTCCTAGCCTCCAGCGGAAAAAGTTACTATATGCGTAAAATCCTCAACCCCAGATCTACGAAGTAGGTCTTGGGATTTTTCCTCAATTCAGTCTTCAAGTTCTTGTTATACGGTTACAACATCAAACGACCCTCTCACCCACGGCTGCAAATATACTTACCTTAGCGTTCTGGCAACCGCAACTTGATCTTGAGCAGCAATCGGTCCCTACACAATCCACTAGAACGTTCTTGAGTCCGGCTGAAACGAACCATTTTTTAACATCGTTTCTATCGAATCCCATCCATCTGTCATTTTGTTCCGTCCTCAAAAATTCGTGCTCGTGCTCGTCAAGGTCCGTTATTACGAGTATTCCGCCGGGTTTCAATATCCTGACCATCTCCTTTATCGCATCATGAGGTTCCTCGACATGGTGAAGGAACATGTTCGCAAAAACGTAATCTACTTCACCATCTAATAATGGTAAACTTTCCGCATCACCCAAGCGGTACTCGATGTCATGGGATTCACTGAATTTTCTTTTCATCTCCGTCAACATCTCTTCTGACTGATCCACAGCTATCACCCTGACTCCTCTGTCAACAAGTCCATCAGTGATGAACCCCGTTCCAGCACCTATATCGGCAGCGAGTCTACCCCTTTCCACCTGGGCTATCTCGTATGCTCTTTCCCTAACCTCCTCAGAAAAAAATCCCTGCCTCATCTGGTCCCATTCCCGCGCGACATTCCCGAAGTATTCCTTGCTGCTCATGTTATCCTCCTTCAAAGATATACAGACCTAAATACGTATATTAAGTTTTTTTAATAGAACTGTTTAACTAAAATATTGAACCCCGATATTAGATATTCTAACATACTTTTCCATATACTACTATTTCAGAAGAAAAACCAACGGATGACCTCCACATAGATCACATGTAAAACAAATGACAAAACGAATATCACAAACACGTCTAAGATGGGCTGTGGTATCTTCTTATGGTGAGGAACTGGGAATAAGAAGGGAACTTTTTCTTTATATTCTTTGTATCCTTCAGGATGTTCTTTCAATAGGTACCACTCCTCAAAATATGCAAGTATTACATAGATCAATGACATGAGCAGCCAATAAAACACTACGTCCTCTCTAAGCCAAGGCATGACCGCCGTTAACGAAACCGCAGATATCCCCCAAGTCATGACGATGAAACCGAGATATTGAGGATGCCGTACCCTGCTGTACAGTCCTGAAGTCACAAGCCCGTTCTTTTTCCTCAACATGTCTATCAAAGCGGTGAGGAATAGTATAACTCCAAAAATAAAGATCGCCCATCCCGGGATATGTTCTGGTCGAAATAAGAAACTTAGATCCTCTTGATATTGCTGATCATAAGAGCGGATGAAAAATGAGAGGATCGGCATCAACATGACCCCTCTGTATACCAGGGTTGGCATCATCTGGAGTAATAAAATAGGCAGAGGAGCTAACAACGAACTAGCATGCTTCAATATCAGATCTTTGATCTTCTTTGGCATCACACTACCTTCTCTCCATGACTCGTTTTTTACTATAATAATTTAGTGTTAAATCAGCTGTACCTTCATGCCTAGATCATTGAGGTATGACAAATTAATTCTCCGTATATCCAGAACAAAAGACAAAAAAATATCACATTCATTTCAGATATGACACGATATCTACAGATCGATGTTTACAACATATTGGGGGATACTGATTCGGTAGACGATCTCTCCTGCATCACCAAAAAAATAATAAAACTTGATTTAAAAACCCATTCCAAATATATTAAAAAAAGTAAAAAAAGGTTTTGGTCATCTGTTTCAATCTCTCAGTTCTTCAGAAACCTCGCTAGTATCCTCGGTCGTCTCCTCTACAGATGTATCTTCTTCGACGGATTCCTCTTCATATGTTTCTTTACCACCTTTTTTTGTCACTGCAAATATGGCGATCAGTATGGCCAGTACGGCGGCTATCAGCCCAATCATGGTGAGTGGACTGACGGAGTCATCCTCCTGTTCCTCGAGCTCACGCTCCAGATCCGAGTGCAGGACGTAATCGTCCATGGTATCCTCTAGCTCGGACATTATATCGCTCCTCATGGTATCCAACAGTTCGTCTATCTCAGCATCGGTTAGGTAGTAGCCTAGGAGTTCTTCCAGAGTGGCATTCGACACGAAGTTATCCAGTATCTCATAGATCTCATAATCAGTCAGATATTCTCCCAGGAGTTCTTCCAGGCGTGCTTCGGTGATATAAGAGTCCAAGAGCGTATCGATCTCTTCTTGGGTCATATAATCCTCTAATACCGCTTCAAGGTCACCGGCTTTCAGGTAGTCCTGAAGAAGATCATGTATCTCGTCTTCGGTCAAGGTGGCTTCCAGTGCATAGAACAGCTCGTTTATGTTTGTCCATATGCTGACTATCTCGTCGTCCAGCTCCTGCAGCTCGTTCCAGATAGCCGTTATATTGCCGTATATGTCGGTTATATCGTCCTGGACCGCACCGATATCGTCTGCATTCTCGCTGATCAAGGTCTCTAAAGCGGTGACGTTCTCTTCCATGGACATCTGTAGAGCGTCTATCTTTTCGGTCAAATTATACTCTACATCACCTATCTCGATCCACAGATCGTCCGTGGTCTGGTTGAGGTACTCTATATATCCCTGCATGTTCACGATGGTATCGTCGATCTCTCCGATATGAGACCAGATATTATCGATATCGTTCTCCAGCCCCTGTAGTTCATCCCATATCGATGTGATATTATCCTGAATATTCGTTATATCATCACGGTTTTCATCTATCGCATTCTCCAATGCGGTAATGTTTTCATCCAAAGCTATCTCTAGGGCATCGACCCTTTCAGTAAGATGACTAAGATCTATGTCCAGGGCCTCCAGGTCATCCTGTAGGGCTGTTATATTGTCCCGGTTATCCTCGATCCCGGCCTCCAGGGCATCTATGGCTTCCAGTATCTCCGGGATCTGAGGTAGATAGAGTGCGTAAACTGTTGTCTGCGCCGTATTTCCTGCCTGGTCCTCGGCGACCACGTTGAACGTGTTCAGTCCTTCGACTAGAGTGGTCTCATAAGAGAAATTGCCGTCTCCGTCCACCTCAACGGAAACGCCGTCGATCCACAGGGATACTCCCGGCTCTGTGGAACCTTCGATTGTGAAGTCCTCCTCGTAGGTCAGCTCCTCGACACCGTCCTCTGGAGAGGTGATCTCCAGCAGAGGCGCCGTATTGTCCACGTAAAAGCTCACTTCGGAATAGTGCTCGAAACCGTAGGCGTCCACTATATATATCTCATAGGTGTGCCACCCTTCATCCATCACGAAGGGCATGTTCATCACGGATACGTTCCCTTCGGTATTGGCCTCGAACTCAAGCCCGGTATCCACCAGTGTGATCCTGGCGTATTCGATGTCTATCTCCCCCGGATGGTCCAGACGGGCCGAAAACACCATGCTGTATCCCGATACGCTCTCGTTCTGTCCGGGATATATATCCACTATCACGGGCTCGTACTCAAGCTCGAAGACAGCGGTGAGTGTCATATGGTCAGAGAGTGTGATGTTGATCTCCGGTTCTTTGGATTCGTGGTCCCCCTGCCACCCGACGAATTCGAAACCTGGTTTCGGCTCGGCTAACAGTTCAAGCTCAGTATCATAATTATACCATCTCTGATAAGGTGACTCCGATATTTCCTCACCATATATGTGAATCGTTCCCACTCCAACCATGTTTATGATCAAAAAGACTTTTTCCCTGCTGAAAAAGGGATAGCCGTCGTTGATGTTCTCATACTTATCGATAGCCCATATGTCTTCCTCACCTTCGTCATCATACGGATCACCAAAGAAATCCCAGGGCTCGTCCAGTCCCTCGGTGCTAAGGTCGGTGAAAGTAGCAACGTCTTTCATCTCAGCCGTTGTTTTAGGTTCACCTTTGTCTGTGTCAGATTGACCTGTAGTTTCCATATCATAAAATGAGTTCGACACTATACCTGTGTTATCCCCTACTGCCCCCCCTACATCAGAAGTTCCGTTCACATTTCCGGTGGCATATGTTTTAGACACCGTGCCACTGTTATCTCCCACGAGTCCGCCTACATACTGGTTTCCGGTTACATCTCCCGTGGCATACGAATCCTCCACCGTGCCACTGTTACTACCCACGAGTCCGCCAACACGCTCGTTACCGCTCACATTACCCGTAGCATACGAGTTCTCAACCGTGCAGCCGTTCACTCCCAAGAGCCCGCCTACTCCATTGTCACCGCTCACAGTTCCGGTTGCATAGGAGTTCGACACCGTACTTCCAAAGTTAGCTCCTACGAGCCCGCCTACAATGTCACCACCGCTCACGGTTCCCATGGCATAAGAGTTGGATATCGTGCCCTGCAAGTTACTTCCGACTAGTCCTCCTACACGCCAGTCCCCGTTGACATCTCCGGTTGCATAGGAGTTCGACACCGTGTATTCGTTATGTCCTACCAAACCTCCTACAAATCTGTCACCGCTCACTGTCAAATCCACCAATCCTACATTAGAGATCTCACCGCCATCTCCTACAAATCCGAAAAGCCCTACATAGTCCGTGTCTGATCGGTTGATGTACAAACCAGAGATGGTATGTTCTTGCCCGTCAAAGCCACCGGTAAAACGTTCATTATTGTCTCCTATGGGCAGCCATCCCGGTGTTCCGGGATCGTTGTGATCATCATACCCAGGTGTCTCGGATGTAAGATCGTTCATGAGAACATAGTCGGCTGTCAGGTTATACCGCATAGCATGCAGTTCGTACCAATCGGTGATCTCTATGGTTGGAAGCGTACCGTGTATGTACCATATTGGAGAGTTCCCTTCGACCTGAGTTGACAGGAATGGGTACCCGTCAGTGGGATCTTCGGTTTCATGTATCTCTATATCCCAGCCTGCATCCATGAAGGTCAATAGCTCACTCATCTCGATGGTGCTCTTGCCGGTCGCTTCTCCGACAGTATCGTTCTGCCTGCTGGTCTCAACGTCCCAGAAGTTTCCGATCATCTCATAGTCCCCATCGGTGCTCACATCTCCTGCGAAGCCTTTATCGTTTGGATTCTCAGCATCTTCATATATTACCTGTCCAGTCGAGTAGCAGTTGATTATCTTTGCCTGAACGTTTCTTCCTACAAAACCACCGTAATCAGTGA
>PUNK01000069.1 GCA_003552585.1 Thermoplasmata archaeon
ACGATGATCGCAAAGCGTTCGTCGGCTGGGAGGCCTTCCATATCCACGACGCCATTTTGCGCAGTTCGTGTTTCGACAGTGCCTGATGACCCGAGGAACTCGACTTCGACCTCGGATTCTGTTTCGACCAGTTCGACATCAGATATGTCTCTGATCTCAACCTCACTCGGCACTGAAAAGCTGAACGTCTCGGTGGTTGTCTCTCCGGTGAGTTGGTCGTCGACTATCACTGTCCAGTCATTTTCGCCAGCAACTCCTGAATCGAGCTCTGTGCTGAGGGTGGTTTCAGTGTCGATTGTCGTTTCCAACTCTGTTGAGCCGTCTGGGCCTACTATCTCAACATCTGCCTCGCCACCGATATCTAGACCACCGCCGCCAACCTTCGCCTCAACGCTCAGATCACGCTCTTCGAGTTCTGTGCCATCTTCTGGCGTCGGTTCGATTGTTGTCTCTGGCGCATCAGTCAAGAACGCAAACGCGCTGTCGAGTTGCTGCGAGTCATCGAACTCGGCGTCGTGCGAATAATCCAAGCCGACTTGGCCAGTTGGCCCGTCGACATCGTCTGAAACACTCACATCGATACTCACGTCATCAGAAATGGCTGATTTATCAATTTGATCTGTTAAATCGACCGTCTCCCCAGATCCGATCCGTCCGCCGTGAGTTAAACTCTGGCTCCCACTCCCACTATCAATATTAATCTCAACAGATTCAGTTATGGTCGTCTGAGTAAACTGGATATCAACATCAACAACACTGTCATCTAACGAGACACCAGCTGCATAATCGCCCGGAGAAACGTTTGTGATTGTTCCTTCGTGGCTTTCGCCATCAGAAAGTTTGTCGTCTGTGCCGACAGTTCGATCATCGACAGTAACCGACGGCGAATCAGCTGGACCTAAAATAGAGATACCAAATTGATTACTATCAAGATCATGCAAAACCGCGATATTGTCCTCGATACTAATTTCAGATCTTATTTCATCATTTGCTGACGCCAAAATATCAAAACTACCATCATCTGGATCAATTTCAGCTAATGACTCATCTCCAGACGCCGCATATAACATTCCGTTAGATAGTGTTATACCCCCTCTACTACTTCCAATATCCGTATTTGAGAATATTGTAGAGGCGTTATCAACATCCACGGCGTGGATACCTTCCCCACTTTGGATATAAACTATGCCAGAATTTGAGGCAAATTCATTTCCTAAATTAAACAAAGTTTCACCGACTGCTTCATCCCAGTCCCATTCAATTGTTCCTGTTTCTGGATCAACTGCAAACACATCTTGAGATTCGCCGATGACTGCTACCCCACCAACTGATTCTACACCAACTTCAAGTCGATTATCAGATATTGTCTCTGAATACTGAGTGGAACCATCATTAACATCTAAACTGTGAATATCTCCACTATCATCGCCAGAAATCACAAAACCATCCACAACGCCGAGAGAATAAATATCATCATTTATGTTCACAGGCCCCCATTCTTGATTTCCTGTCTCCAAATCTATAGCAAATATTTCAGATTCACCAAAAAATGTATCTATTGTACCCATATAAACACTACCTTCAAAAACGTCGAGATGTATTTTATTACCTCCAATACCGATATTACTATCACTGTCCGCATCATATTGCCAATTTAGACTGCCGTCGGTTGAATCCACAGAATAAACTATTGCATCTCCATCTCCAAATATCACGCTGCCATCATTATAAATGATGTCAGAATCAACTTGATCACTCGTCTCTGAAAACGTCCATAAAATCGAACCGTCTGCTGGGTCGATTGCAATAAGACCTTCTTCATCTGCATGATATATTTTTCCATCTCCTGAATCACTAAACTCATAAAAAGCTGATCTCTCCCATAAATCAACGCTTGCGCCCCCGACCCCGGTCAATGTTATATGTAAATCTGTTTCAGCGTTCCCAGCAACTGATATATCTCTATTGTCGCCATCACTTAATTCATCGAATGAATTAGTCTGTGAATCTTCCGATTCAACGCCTTCGATAACAACATTAGCATTATCTACGTTGCTGTCTTGAGCAATGCTATACACAAATTCCTCATTGTTTTCTGCTGTCTCCTCGATGACGATCTCGCCAGCCAGCGTCTCATCTGCAACAACCACGCCCGCAGCGAGAGCAGTCAACAGTGCGATACCAACGACGACATGCAGTGTTTGTCTTGTAATTTCCATTATCGAACCCTCCGTCCAACGCGCGTACGGCGGAGATACCACCGAACGGCAAACACGACGCTTGCGCCGATGAACAGCAGCGGCCCCCAAACCAGCACCACCGTCAGCAGTCTGTCGGCCATGCCTTCGCCGTCGACGGCGTGCTGTTGGACAACAGCGTCGTTACTCACGACATCCGCAATCGGCTCCAGAACCGCTGGAGCGAAGATGCCGAACACCAGAACGGCCATGAAGCCAGTGATGATTACCGTCACGATACCTCTCATGGGACTCTCGCCTCCAGTGCTGCCGCGCCGACGAGCTGGATCAGCCCTAAGAAAGCGATCACGATGGGCAGTAGATCCCAAAACGCCGTCACATAACTGAGACCCTGTGCTGCTTGCTCTGTGTCTCCGACATCCACGGCCGCGGCCTCAATGGTCCAGAAGGCATCGTTAAACACGGCCAAAATGAGGCCAGCAAACGCTATCGACGCGAAAAACAGCATCAGGTTCGTCGCCAGTGCTGCGCGTCGATCAGCTCCCATTCGGACCACCTGCGATATCTCTGTCGACATCAGCGAGATCGGGCACGTCGACTTCCAGCACTGCATCCTCCATCCCGACCATGTCACGTTCCCGTTCCTCTTCGTCGTCGCTATCGAAGCCGGGGATCGGCGGTCGACGCGCCGATAGCGTTCGTGTCTGCGATCTCGGTGCAGTTTGCGTTTCGCTGAGTGTCGGTTCGGCAAGCCCTGGCTCGGCGACTGGCTCTGCGAGTGGCTCCGTGACTGGTTCGGCAGTAGTCTCGGCTGCGGTCTGATTTGCGGTTGTCTCTGAGAACGGGAATTGCTGATCCAGTTCGATCTCTTGGAGTTCCTCAACGCCGCCAACTGCTGCCGTGCCGGTTCCTAATCCGAGATCCGCCTCTGCGGTTGTTTCTTGCGCCGTTTCGCCGAGGAGGACACCCGGACTGAACGCATCGACCCCAGGGGTTGGACGGTCGAGACCGGCATCCGCGCCGTCGGAAAACACCGGTCCAGACGCTGGGTCGAAGCCACTGCCACCAATGCCGTCGGATGCGAACTCGAAGTCCAGACTCGAATCCAGCAATGAACTCTGATCTGTTGCGACTGACTGAGACAGATCAGGTGCTTGCCCGTCTGGGAAGACGAACGGATCTTGATCGACGAACTGCTGCTGTTGTTGCTCTTGTCGTTCTTCGATCATCCTGTCGAAGCGTTCGCCGAACGTCTCGTCTCGCTCACCGAACGTCTCCGGCTCGCCACGACCCGCGATACCGCTGCCGATATCGTCAATGATGACGCCCTCGAACCGGTCGCGTTCTGGCAGCGTCTCGCGTTCGATCTCCCCGAACTCTTGTTCTTGCTCGAATATTTGCTGCTCGAACGCCTGGCGCGCTGTCTCTCCACGTTCTCGACGACGCAACCGCTCGGCTTGTTCCGGGTCCAACAAGTCTTCGAGCTCTTGTCCTTC
>PUNK01000053.1 GCA_003552585.1 Thermoplasmata archaeon
CCTGTTACGCCCCAGCGACTGCGCCACTGCTGGCGATCGTCCTGGGTAGTAGCTCACTGCGCAGATGCTGGCGTCTCAAAACTGAGATGCGTCACACCCCCGATAAGAGAGAACGTATTTGGGTATTGACAATGCTGCCCGCCGGCGATTTGATTTTCTGTCATACGGTGTGTTGTCTGCGAGACAATGGTCGACCGGGTTCGCCAGCATGATGTTTACTGCCTCGCGCGCACGCGCGCCCGCGATCGCGTTGTGCTTGTCCAGTTTCTCGTCAGCCCCTGTGGGGTAACAAAAACAGTGAACGCCAGAGACGTCGGTATAGCGACGTCTCACGCGCCCAGTGGGATCGCAGACGGGCTGAATCCTGTGGCTTAGTAACGGCTTATCGGGGGACACTCGTCGCCGCGCATCGAGCAGCTTGACGAGTCGACCGCGCCGACAGCGCGGATCGTGACGCCCACCCCGATGGTTAGTAGCTGCTGCTAACCAAACAGTGCCGTAGCTGCTGGGCGTCCGCATCGCAGCGGGTTCGACGTCGCCCCTATGTCGGTCGCAGGATGCCGGCGTCTGGTTCGTAGATGCCGCGCGACTGCTCGACGAGTTTCTCGATGCGCTGGTCGACGAGTCGATCGCGGACATTCAGCCGCCCAGTGACGAGTGTCTGAACCGCATCGCGCGGGACACCGTCGTCTGCCCCGTGGTTCTCTGTCACCTGAACGATCATCTTGTCGATGTCCTCGGCTGTCGGATCGCCGGCAGTGGCATCGCTGTTGTCCTCGTCAGTGTCGTCTGCGGGCGTCTCTGAATCCGCGTCTGCCCCCCTGTCATCGACATCATCCCGGGGTTCGACGTCGCCAGAACGGGCTGCAGTTCCGCCGTCAGTCGATGCCAGCCGTTCGTTGCCGCCAGTGTCGGGCAGTGCCGTCTCACCAGCTCCCACCTGGGCGGGTTGGATGACAGTGTCGCGCTGGGCCACCAGCTGCAGGTCGCCGTCGTAGGTGTCGGGCTTTGCGTTCTTTACCAGCAGCGCGTCTGGGCCGATGCTGCCGTTCTCGTCGTAGATCGCGGGCATGTCCTGTTCGTCCCAGATAACCAGTTCGGCGTCGCCCGTCTCGTCGACGAGATGGGCGGTAAAGTAAGGACGTCCATCGCCACCGCCCAGCCCGTCCCATTCTCGCATCTCGACAGTGCCGATCGCGCTGGCGACGACTTGTTCAGCAGCGTCGATGTCACCGATGGGCTGCGTGTCGACGCTGGGTGTCTGTAGGTACGTCTCGTCATCGCCGTCGCTGTCGTCATCGTCGTCGCCGGTGTCGCCCACCCCGTCGATGCCGTCAGCATCGATGTGTGCCGGCAGCAGGTCAGCTGGGTGTACATCGAGTTCATCGGTCAACTGCTCGACGTCGACCGTGACGCAGCGTTTCTGGCTGTCCCGCAGGTACGTCTTTTGCGACGCATCCAGGATCATGCTGTCGGGGTTCTCGGCTGCGGACTTGAACCAGCGGTAGTAATCCGATTTCTGGTAAAGCGTCGCATCCAGCCCGTAATCCCGGCTGAACTTCGACAGCTGCCGCAGTGTCGATTTGAGATGTAACCGCAGTTCTGTCGGTTCGTTTGTCTCGGCGTTCACCAGCGTATAGTGTTCGCCGTAGGCGACGTATGGCTGTGTTTCCTCAGCCAGTTCGCCCCCATCGTCGCGGATCGCAGCTGCGTCGCCCAGCAGTTCAAGCAGCGCAGATTCGTTGTCGACGCTGCTGGCGTGTTCGCCGGTTTTCTCGTCGATCAGGTGCTCGACGGTGTCGATGATGTCGGCGTCGTCGAACAGCAGCGATGGATCAGCCCCGCGCTCGACTGCGAACTGCCGCCAGCGTCGCAGCCCGAACGCGACCGTCTGCAGCCCCTGCTGGTGCATCGCGCGCGGTAGTTCGGCGTTCAGGTCGACGCCCCGGCTGTCGAGTTCGTCGCGCAGCCAGTCGGCAGTCTCATGCCAGCTGTTGACGACGTCGATCGCGGATTCCGCAGCGTCGCAGACATGCGCCCACCAGTCGAGCGCATGATGATGTAACCCCAGCCCCCAGTCGTCATCAGCCAGTTCTCGCAGTCTGTTGAACCGTTCTGCTGTCTCTGTGCCCCGCGCTGTCGACGTCGTCTGCAGTGTCACCTCGATCGCGCGCCGGGGCAGCGCAGGCATCGATTCGGGCAGCTGCTGTTCGCCCAGAACGACGGGCGACACCTCAAATCGGTATTCAGTCAGTGACTGATCGGGGTTGCCCTTCTCGATACTCTGGGCGTCAGTCGACTTTTTCAGGTGTTCATGGAACGCGTCAGCCTTCCAGTTCGCCCAGTTCTCTGGGTTGTATTCGTCCATCGCGACGGACATGCCGTTCGTCGCGCTGAACATGTGTTCCTGGGCGTGGGCTGTCTTTTCCGCGCCAGTGGTCGACTTGTCGTTCATGCCCAGCGCGCCGGACAGTGTTTTTGCGACCGCAGACTTCCCTGCGCCCGACTTCCCGCTGACATGCAGCAGGTTCCATGTGTTGACTCTCGATGCGGGCTGATTGAACAGGACTGGGCGCAGGCTGCTGGCGAACGTATAGCCCAGCATCGACAGCCACTGCTCGCGATCGTCGCGGATGCGGGGCAGTAGCTCGCAGACGTCTGCGACGAGTTCACTGTCCGCAGTCTCGACGACATCAGGGTCAGCCCGCCAGTCGCCCTGAATCCCGTCTGCGATTCCCTCAAATACGTGGGTGGGTTCGTCGATCCAACCGTCTGCGTCGATCGTCCCGTTCGGTGTGACGAACACAGCCCCGTCATCAGTGTCGACGAGTTCGATTTTTTCGTGGGCTTTGCGTCGCGGGGCGTTCTGGGCGTGTAGCAGCTGTTTCAGTTCGTTTACTGCCTTTGTGCCCTTCCCCTGCGGATTGAACACGACTGATTCAGTCTTTCCGATCAGCGCGTCCCGAAACTCTCGCGACGAGTTGAACGCAGCCGGTGTCAGCGTCAGCGTCCGCGACGGTTCCCCTTCGACGGTCGGATTGATGCGGACCTGCCATTCTGTCTGTTCGTCGCGCCGTCCTGGGTAGTCGAGACGAGACAACAGTTCGACGTCGGCGTTCAGGACAAAGTCGTATCCAATCTGTTCAGTCCCGTCGTCATCATAATACGTGTACTGCCAGCCCCAGCCGGCGCGTCCATCAGCCAGTTCGATCCACTGCAGGTCGACGCCAGGAACATCGACATTCATCCATTCGTCGACGCTGTCGCGGTCAGTGATGTCGTAGCGCGCTGCCCAGGTGTCGGGCGTCGCGTCCGCCGGATCGTCGTCTGGCTGGGCGTCAGCCGCTGTGTCAGCGTCGTCTGCGTCGCCCGTCTCGACTGCTGCAGCGTCGTCGTCATCATCGTCGTCGTCAGTGTCGTTGTGTGCCGGCGCAGTAGGGATGTCTGCCGGGCTGTCCTCGATGACTTGTTCGACATCGACGTCGTGTTCGGCAGCCACTGTGTCATCACCACTGGCGACATCGATGCGGACATCCCTGCGCTCGCGGTTGTGGTCGACGCCAGCCGCATCGAGAACGTCGAGTATTCTGTTATGTAGTGACGGGATGACGCAGGCGTCCGTCTCGTCGTCGAACGCGATGTCCGGCGCGATGTCGAGCAGTTCCGC
>PUNK01000032.1 GCA_003552585.1 Thermoplasmata archaeon
CACTGTACGAAGGATGGAACATGGTGAGCTATGCCGGTAGTGAAGCGGCAACTGGTGTTCCAGACGAAGTTACAGAGATAGGCTACTTCGACGCTTCAGAAGAGTACAACGTTGCCTATACCGATGATGTGGAGAACTTTGAGTTCTCTCCCGGAGAGGGCTACTGGCTCTACGCTGAAGAGGAAGTAGAGTGGACCGTCGAATACTAAAACCCCCTTCTTTCTTTTTCTTATTTTTTTATCAATTTTACTTCAACGATAATATATATAGCGCCAGTAATTAATAATCTTAACACCCGTATATCTTAGATGTATTCTTATGAAGGACTATTATCACACAATAATCAGGTCAGGTTGTAACAACCTCCCAAATGACAGAGCCGTGGGACTCCCCTCCCGACAGGATGATATTATCCAGCCCCTTTGGCCATCTAAGTTTTACGACCGACGGGCGAAGGTAAGTGCCACTCTACCGTTACTCATATTGGGCGAACCAATTCAGAGTATCTCTTTTTACGTTGGCAGATGGTCAGTGCTTACTTTTGTTAGAGCGGACACCTACCGCCAGTTCGAACCAAGTCGTCGAGAAACCATCCCGACAAACAGATATATACTATTGGCAGGATATATACCTTACTATCGGTATTCACCACTACAATAGAACCGTGGGGTTCTCTACCTCTGAACAGTATAGAACATAGGATTAAAATACTATATTGACTTCAGATATCACTTGAAGGTTGATTTAGATGCTCGTAATATTCGATCTCGATGGTACATTATTCCGTACCGACAAGGTGGTAATACCTGCAGTTAATGATGCTCTCTCCGAAGTAGGCCTAAAGGCAGTAGATGATGAAATCATCATTTCTCTGCTAGGTGAGAAAACAGGAGAATTCTGTAGAAAGTTGGCGATCAGTGCAAACGATGATCAGTTAAATCATTTCATAAAAAGGTTAGGTCATTATGAAGCAAAATACATAGGTCTATACGGCAAACTATACGAAGGTGTAGATGAGATACTAGATAAACTATGTAGAAAGGGACATTTACTCTCTTTATGCAGCAATGGAAGTACAGAGTATGTAGACTTCGTATTGGATAGCATGCATATAAAAGATTATTTTAAAAAAGTTTCATCAGGTAAAGAACACTGGAGTAAAGGAAGGATGATCAAAGAGATATTGAAAGAGTTCGATGCAAATGAAGCAGTGATGGTAGGTGACACTCAACATGATGTTATCGGTGCAAAAGATAACAGAATACCTTGTATCGGAGTAGAATATGGTTATGGAGATGTAGATGGAGCTGAATATACAATAAAAACTCCCGCTGAGATCATATCATGTCTAGATATATTTATATGATGATTACGATTTTCAGGGGAAGGGTATAAATAGGAAAACTTATTTATATTGTTTTAGCAGGAGAAACTATAAATGCTCTATCGGGACAGTCTGATATTGTCAAAAGGAGAAATGAATCAAGAGAGCGTTTATTCTGAGTCCTTTTTATTATGCATAAAAAGAGTCAAAAAACTTCATGGGAAAAATGATGATCTTGCGGAAAGTATAGATCGTGTTAAGAATTCGATATGAATCGTTTAGAAAAAGTGTTAAACAATATATTTATTTTAGAAATATAAAATAATTTTTTAAGGTTACGATAATGCGCAAGATGTTATATACTGAAAGATGGTTATTAATATCATGTTGAAGGTTTATTACTGGCAAGTAGTAAACCATATTCAGAGGTGAAAGAACTTGTCTAAGAACAACACATATTTGACAAAGAATGTCTCTCTCAACCAGATTTTTGTAATTATCGTTATCCTGATTATAATGACTGCTCTAAGCTCTTCTATTTCATATGGCCATTTTCATACAGCAGAGATTGAAGAGATCAATTTCACTATTTTACATACAAATGATGAACATTCTTCGATTATCCCTCATTCCCCTGCTGTTGACCATGACCCGGGAAACCCTGATGACCCTACTTTAGGGGGTTTTGCTCGTCTTTCTACTGCTATAAACGAAGTTCGTGATCAAAAGGAGCAGGATGGAGAACAGGTACTCCTTTTCAACTCAGGTGATTTTTTAGGAGGGTCTCCATTTGGATGGCTTGCTCCCCAAGAAGGGGTTGCAGCAGAACTACATCTTATGCAGGAGATGGGTTACGATGCAGTAACAGTCGGTAATCACGAATACGATTACGGAGCCGATGTATTAGCTGAATATCTAATAGATGCTGGTTATCCCGAAGAACACGATAAAACTACTGTACTGGCATCTAATACTAAACCGTCAGAAGACCATTTACTCGCTGAAAAAAACCTATTTCGTGATACAGCTATTTTCCAATTAGAAGAAAGATTGACCATAGGTGTTTTCAGTCTGATCGGTGAAGATGCGGTGAGTGTAGCACCGAATACTGAAAATGTAACTTTTCAAGATCAGCATGAAATTTCTCGAGAAATGGTTGAGAGATTGAAAGACCAGGGGGCAGACATAATAGTTGCTCTAACACATTCGGGAGTGAAAGAGGATAATGAATTAGCTCGTGATGTTGATGGTATCGATATTATCGTAGGAGGTCACTGCCATACCGCTCTCTATGAACCTGAAAAGGTAGGCGGTACAATAATAGTTCAAGCAGGTTCACTGGTAAAATATCTCGGAAACTTAGAATTAGTTTATGAGGTTGAAACCGGAGAAGTTAGAATACGTAACGATGATAAAAACTCGGAATTTTTGATACCGATCGATAACCGTTTTTACCCTGACGAACATATTTCAGCACTTGTTGAGGGCTATAAAGGGGAACTAGACAACTTAGTGAAAGAGATGACCTACGGCAGATTCGATGATATCTTAGGAACAGTCGCCACTTCAGATTTCCCTATCAAAAATCATCCCCCATCTGAAGAGACACCTATAGGTAATTTTATCACCGATGGTATGCGCTTAGTCACTGGTGAAGTGACTGGGGAAAGAGTAGACATAGCCCTTCAGGCCAACGGGAATATTCGTGAGAGTATAGTGCCCGGGAGTATGCCTCACTGTGAAGGTAACGTATCTTTCTACGATATAGCCGAAGTGATAGGTTTGGGTTATGGAGAAGATGGTTATGCAGGTTATCCCATAGTTTCTTTTTATCTAACCGGAGATGAGATCCGACGAGCTTTAGAGACAGCGGTTTTATTGGAAGAATTCATGAGTGATACTTACTTTTTACAATTTTCAGGAATAAGATATGAATATAATCCTAACAACGCAGTGCTTTTTACAATCCCTTTTATGGAATTACCTATCCCGATTGGTAGAGCTGTAACTAGTGCGCAGCTTTACACAGGTGATGGGGTACAACCCACGGAAAGTGAAGAATATATCGAAATAGAATGGGGTGACGATGAATTGTATCATATCGTCACAGATTCTAATGTTCTTTCATTCTTACCTATGGTAGGGGATTTGGTATCACGCCTTGAGGTAGAACCTAAGAATGCAGATGGAGAGCCGATTGCAGTCGAGAATTTTGACGAATTCGTAGTTCACCGAGATGATGGAACGGAATTGAAAGTATGGCAGACTGTTATAGAACACGCAGCCTCACAACCAGAACAAAACGGGACACCTCATGTACCTGAATATTATACAGAAACCTCCGATCGAATAAATCAAGTCTGGTCTTTTCCGTATGTCTGGCTAGTCTACATAATTCTGATAATAACATCTGGAGTGATTGTGATCATAGTCTATAGGAGAAGAGAAAATAAGAAAGAAGAGTTACCTGAGGAAGATTGAGTATTCATTTCATAAGTGGAAATATTTAAAAACATCATAGAAGCAATTTCAATACTTTATCCCAGTCCTCCTTAATTTTTCTATAATCTTTGCTCGTCGGTTCAAAGGTCTTTTCCACTTGTGGTTTCCTCCAACTTTTCAAAATATCTTGATCTTTATAAACCCTTTTAGCGAGCATAAAAGCACCGTATGCTGAAGCATTTAACAACTTTGGTCTCTCTATCTTTTTTCCTGACAAGTCTGACACCATCTGTAAGAGTTCATCCGATCTAGAAGCTCCTCCGTCTGCCAAAATTCGATCGACATTGACTTTAGAGACTTTTTCCAAGGATTCGATCACTTCAGCGGATCTCATAGCTAAACCGATGATCATCCCCTTGACAAGGTCTTCTTTAGATGTATCCATAGTTATGTTCAAAATATTACCTTTGATTTCCGGTTTTTCGTAAGGAGTAGCTAAACCAGATAGTGAGGGGACGAAGGTTAAATCACATCTCCCCTTCTTACATGCTGAACTTAGATCAGAGTAATCTTCGATAAGTCCAACTTCCTTCAACCAGTCGATGGCAGATCCCATCGAGTTGATGAAACCTTCCAACAGGTAGAGAACTTTTTTACTACTACCTATCGCTACCATCGGATATATACCCACATCTCCAGGTATCGCTTTTTCACCGACTATAACATCGATGAAACTACCCGTCCCGTTGGTCATGTTCATGATACCTCTATCAACACCGCTCATGTAAAGAGAAGCCTGCTGATCTGCTATCATCGTGAGTAAAGGGATATCGTAACCTTTTATCATACCTATTTTTTTATCGTTGGCTATCATTTTTGGTAGTATTTTGGAAGGAATCCCCACGATATCCATTACGTTATCACTCCATTTTAAGTAAAAAGGATCGAAAATACCGGTTGCCGAAGCGTTAGTAAAATCAGTAACATGTTTACCAGTTAAATTCCAGGCAACCCATGTATCCAAGGTTCCGAACAAAACTCTGCCTTCTTTCATACCCTTTTCTAACCCTTTAACATTATCCATCATCCACCTGAGATGCATGGATGTATGATTTGTTCCAAAGCTTACATAACTCAAATTGGCGATGTATGCCCCACGTTCAGTCCTCTTCACTTGAGGGATTACTTTAGCTAAACCGTTGACCATATCTCCTAAGAACTTACCGAATTTCACCATGGACTTTGACGAATACTTATCCACTATTTCCTTAGTTCTAGTATCCTGCCAGGTTATTATGTTGTAAAATGGTTCCCCGGTTTCTTTATCCCAAACAACGGAACTGCTCCGTTGGTTTGTGATACCAACCCCTGCTGCCTTTCCCACATTATCTTCTAGATGGTCCAACAGATAATACACGGCATCTATCAATTTTTTTGGGTCCTGTTCCACCCATCCTTGTTTTGGAAATATAGGTTCGGTTTTGATCTCTTTGCTCTCTAAAATTTCTCCTCCTTCGGAAAACGATATTCCTTTGATATTGGTAGTACCTACATCGAGTACGAAAATATGCTTCTTCATTCTTGCACCTCCATACCCCTTTCAGCGATGATATCAACCGATGTATCGGCCACATTTTCAACTATCACAGCACCTTTCTTCATCGGAGCTATAACTTCGACTCCCTTCAATTCATCTATCACCTCTTCGACTTTATTCATAGGAACACCCTTTTCACTTCTAACTGGAAGTCTTGGATACCTTGCTCCGATTATCTTAACAGTGCTAGGTACCACTCTTTGCGGTGAGCTAGCTTCTTTTCGACCATACTCCTCTCCCAACTTACACTCTTGACCTTCAACTACTACTTTATCTCCGATTTTTAATTTTAATCTACATCCCTTTGGGCATCTGATACAGAGGACCTCCTTTCTATCGGACACGGATGGTCACCTCCTTTTTACCATTAAACAGATCTTTAGGAACTTTAATCTCTTCCAATGTCGATGGTCTAAGGTATCTCTTTCTATATGTTTTTATTACATTTCCTAAATTAACAAGGCAAACTACTGCATTTTCCTTTTCTACACCCGGTCTGAAAAAGACTGTAACTTCTTCACCTTCTTCATAAAATATTCTTTGAGGAGTTACGGTGTCGATCTTATCGCCAGGTACCAACTTAATTGGCTTTTTCCTCTTTACATCAATACCTTTCAAAAATTTATCAACACCTTCAGCAACGATATAAGCTGTTTTGACGGCGTCATCTACATAATCGAATATCTGTACAAGGTTACCCACGGAAAAAACCCCATCAACGGTGGTACCATAGTATTCGTTGACCACCGGTCCTTTAGTTTCTTCATCGATCTCTGCACCTAAATCTTCAATCTTCTCGGAGTAAGGGATAAGACCGACTGAAAGTATGAGTGAATCACATTCGTAGATTTCTTCCGTTCCCGGTATCATTTCCCACTCTTCGTCAACCTCCACGAGTTCTACCCCCTCGACTTTTTTATCACCGAGGATTCTCTTGACAGTGGTCCTATTTCTATAAGGGATATCGAAGTCCAATATACACTGCTGGGCGTTTCTCGGTAAACCGGAAAAGAAATCCTCTGGATATACCATAAAAAGTGAATCTACACCTTCCAGATACAGATGTCTAGCAACTATCAAACCCACATCACCACCACCGACGATCACAGGATTCTTTCCTGGTAGCACACCGTATAAATTTACAAGACGCTGGACGGTACCGGCAGTATATACCCCAGCCGGTCTAGTCCCGCCGATCTTGATCTCAAATCGATTCTTCTCGCGACATCCGATGGCGTAGACAATCGACCGAGATTTGATCTTATGTACTCCTTCTGGTGTCACTGTTAGTAGTTCAAAATGATCGTCTTTTTTATCGACTGATTTCACATAGGTTTCAAGTTCGATAGGTACATCACTTCTCATTACCTTTTCAATGAACCTATCAGCGAACTCGGGACCTGAAAGAGATTCGTCAAATAATATGGTTCCGAATCCATCGTGGATACACTGTTGAAGTAGCCCTCCTAATTCATCGTCCCTTTCCAATATCACAACTTTGTATCCTTTTTCAGCTATGGAAGATGCGGCTGCTAGACCAGAGGGCCCTCCACCTATAACCACCACATCCTTCATGGTTCTTCACCCCTAACTATACCGTCGAAGAATTGACTCTCTTTCCATTCTTTTTTAACCTGATTCAATGGCATATCCAATTCTCTAGAAATAACCTCTGCAATTCTAAGAAGGCAGTAACTCTCCTGGCACTCACCCATACCAGCCCTAGTCCTGCGTTTAATGGCATCGAAGCTTTCTGCATCTCTTTCTATAGCTTCAACGATCTCAGCTTCCGAAACCATCTCACAGGTACATACTATGTTGCCCCAGCTGGGATCCTCTTCTATCCTCCTCTTCAATTCATCTTCACTCATCTCAGAAACTCTATCCATGGATTTTCGCTCCCCATCAAAACTCTCATCCCTTCTAAGATCCACACCCATATCTTTCAACAATTCGACTGAATATTCAGCGATAGCGGGGGCGGAAGCTAAACCAGGAGATTGTATCGCAGCCACATGTAATAGATTCTTAACTTTTTTAGCGGGTCTGATTATGAAGTCTTCAGTAAAAGAAGCAGCTCTAACGCCTGCGAAATATCTGATAAATTCGGATTCGGGAAATTGTGGTAATATTGTGGAATACTTTTGCATGATCTCATGTATCTCCTCCTTATCAACAGAAGTTTCACTTTTACTTTCTACCTCTTCAGCAGTAGGACCCCAGATTATGTTACCATGAACAGTGGGGTTGATACCTCCTCCCTTGCTCGTTGGGTGGGACGGTATCTTCAACTCAGCTAGACAGTGGTGAACCCGGTCCTCAAGCCTCTTGTTGAAAAGTAATTCCACTCCCTTCCTTGGATGTATAGTGAATTCTTTGGTTCCTGCCATTTCAGCGATCACATCTGAGTAAAGGCCTGCTGCGTTGATTACATGACCACATTTCAAAACTCCTCTATCTGTGAAAACTCTTTTTATAAGTCCTCTTTCTTTATCGAATGCAAGGACCTCTGTGTTCAAATAGAAATCGACATCATTCTTCTTTGCATTTTCATACATGGCTATCGTCCATTCATACGGGTCGACTATACCAGTAGATGGGATCTTCACAGCAGAGATCACATCATCAACGATCCCACTCTCCTCTTGAAAGACCTCTTCTCCTTTCAATATCTCGATACCTTCCAAACCATTCATCTCACCTCTCCTTTTCACAAACCAGGGGAGCACATGCTTTAAAAAGAATCTATAGAGTGGTCCGGGTAAATATTTTCTATATTTCTCCATGGTTCTAGGTGTGATCAATATCAAACTTCCTACTCTTTTGAAAGGTACATCTAACTCTTGACTTAGTTCTCCGTACATGGCGTTTCCACGTACATTGAGTCTTCTTTTCAACGTATCCTTAGAAGGTGCTATCCCGGGATGTACCATCCCGTTATTAGCTCTGGTTTGGCCTAGTGATACATCCGGTTCCTTCTCGGCTAAAGCCACATCCAATTCATATTTGGAAAGTTCTCGAGCGATGGAACATCCGATGATCCCTCCTCCGATTATTACTATATCATACTCTCCTAGATTTTCTTTTTTACTTCTCTTTGATCTCTTTTTACGATCTTCAGACGCCTTATCTTTTCTTTCATCCCACACTATATCATTGACGACACCATTCACTCCTTTGATACCTCCGATCTTCAAACCGATATCTACCCAATCTTCATACGTTTCAACCTTTCCTTTCAAAAAAACGATATCCTCTTCGACAACGAACGAAATATTGTACTTCGATTCATCCGTTATCTTCTTGACCTTTTGAGGTATCCTCATAACTTTTCCTCACAGCAATTCATAGAGCAGTTCACCTATATCGTAAACCTTCAGATTACCATTCTCTTCGAAAGCTTTCTTACATGTAGGACAGCTGGTTATGATTTTATCAGATAAGGAACTGAGTTCATCTAACCTTTCTTCACTGATCTTCGAAGACAGATATTCGTTCAACCTACATACCGTGCTCCCACCGTATCCGCAGCAGAATGTTTTCTCACCACTCCTTCTTGGAACTTTAACGTTTAAACCAATTTTTTCCAGCACGTCCTTCATACCTTTTTTATTTTCAAGTCCATTGACCAATTTACATGGGTCGTGGAAGGTGACCGTACCTTTTTTCTTACCCAGTATATCTTTTTTCTGTTCAAGATACTCAACGATATGGAGAACTTCGACATCTATATCTAGTCCGAACTCAGGGTACAATTTTCTGTAAGCATAAGCGCATGAGGGGCAAGAAGTGATAACTTTCTCAGCACCGGAATCATTTATCCTTTTTGCCATTTTTCTAGCTAACTTTTTGAACAGTTGAGTATTACCAGCATTATAAGCCGGTATACCGCAGCATTCTTCATCTGAGAGAACGAAAGCATCAAGACCCAATTTTTCAAATGCCCCCATGGTCTTACCTATGACCTTTTCATCGTCCCCCCTAAATTCACATCCTCTGAGATAAAGAACATCACCTTGATTTGGGTAACTTTTCTTTTTCTTGATCTCTCCTTGAACCAAACCATAATTTCCCAAATTATCGAACATTTCTTGGAACTCTTCAAAAATCACGCCTTCTTCGACTCCTTTTTCCTTTTCAGCTCTCAAAATGTCAGAAACAGAGAAATCGAAAGGACACCATCTTTCACAACATCCACATGAAAGGCACATGAGCATAGGATATAGATTCTCTTCATCCATAGGTAAAACGTCGTGGTCTACCATCATACCAACCCTAGATTTACCCGCAGGAGAAGTGGTTTCTTTTCCATCGACGATACTTATTGGGCATGCATGCCGGCACATGTTAGGACACATGGCACACTTAGTCATATCATCAGGTCCAGAAACCCGACCTTTCAAGAACTTCATTACCGTAGAAAATTTAGTGATCTTGGAAACACCTCCCATCTCATCCTTCAACCAATCCCATTTACCCGGCATCTTTACAACCCCATATTACCCGGATTCATGATCCGTTTTTTATCCAATCTTTCTTTAATGGCTTTCAAAGTAGAATAGGCCTCACCGAGTTCCTGCTCCATCCAATCTCTTCTCTGACGTCCGATACCGTGGTGATGGCTGATAGTTCCACCGGAATCCAAGACTGCCTCCATAGCAGCTTTCCATACCTGCTGATAGAACTCTTCAGCATCTTTCTTTCGAGGTGTTGTCCCGGCAAATGTGAAATAGAAGCAAATCCCCTGTGGATAGAAATGTGATGCATGGGCAGAAGCGAACAGAACTCCTTTGATCGGTTTTATTGCATCGACTACATTTCTATACAGATCCATAGCTTTTGACCAATTCACAGCGACTTCGATGGTGTCGAAAACGACTCCCATCGGTACGAATTCAGCTGCCTCCTTCACGTTGAACCTAGTTTCCAACCAGTGATCCACCGGTTTTCCCCCCATCTCGGTCCCGATAAATTCTTCCTTTACTATTTTCTTTTCAGCCTGAGTGATCTTTTCGTTACCTTCTATTACCATCACTGTAGCGACCTTTCCAAATATTTCATCGTAATCGTAAAAATGCCGTTTGGTTTCGATCTTATCGTATATTCTGATGACGGCGGGTTCAGCGCCTTCCCTCATGACTTTTCTCACCGATTCAACAGCATCTTCTAAAGTATCTGATGCAAAAGAGAGCTTTATCCTCTTTTCCGGTTTTGGCCATATCTTAAACCACCCTTTAGTCATGATCCCTAAAGCGCCTTCGGAGCCTAAGAAGAGTTTTCTCAAGTCAGGTCCTGTAGATGTTCTTGCATGAGGTTTCAAACACAATTCTCCCCCTGGAGGTATCACCATCTCTATTCCTTTGAGCATATCTTCGATACCACCATATTTAGTGGAAAATTGTCCCAAAGCCTTGGTACTTACCCAACCACCAACCGTGGAGGGATATAATGATTGAGGGATGTTCCCCATCGTGTAACCTTTATCGTTCAATTCATCTTCCAGATAATAACCGTTAAGACCGCTACCGGCTTCAACCAAAAGGTCTTTATCGTGTATTTTCAGGGATCTAATCCTTTTTAGATCCACGACCACACCCCCTCTTTCCGGGACCGTTGCTCCTAGAACTCCTGAACCCCCTCCATAAGGATATATCGGAACATTTCCTTTGTAACACCATTTAACCACTTCTTTTACATCTTTTTTACTCTCAGGCCATATGACCGCATGAGGTAATGAGGGATATCTATCTTCAAGCATCCAGTGAAGTGAGATTGGCCAGTAATCATGGCTGTAAGAGAGAAGGTCTACTTTTCGAGTGGATATTTTATCACAACCCAACAGTCTTGTGATTTTATCGATTACTCTATTTACTTTTCCCGCATTTCTTTTTTTTTCGAATTCTTCAGGGACCAAAACATCACCTCAAGTCACCAGATTAAGGTTAAAGGATATAAGAATGTGATAAATTTTTCTATTAGCAATATATCAATTTCCACAGTTTGTAAAATCTAGGAAAATGGTAAAATAGTGTCTCACAAGAGCTATAAAAAAATAAGAAAAAGAAAGAAGGGGGTTTTAGTATTCTACGATCCAATCGACCTCTTGTTCAGCGTAGAGCCAGTAGCCCTCTCCGGGCTGGAACTCGAAGCCATCCACATCATCAGTATAGGCAACGTTGTACTCTTCTGAAGCGTCGAAGTAGCCTATCTTTGTAACTTCGTATGGAACACCAGTTCCCGCTTCACTACCAGCATAGCTCACCATATTCCATCCCTCGTACAGTGTTATAGTGGTCTCTGTCGGCTCCTGTCCCTCGACCGTCAGTGTGTCGTCCACGTTCATCCGTATCCAGACACCCATGGTGTGATCCCACGTATCCAGGTTGTTGAAGTGGTCTTCTCTTCCGGGCATGTAGGTCAACCATTCATCCGCAGAGGTGTCGTAGTACATCACACTATCGTAGTTATCAGATATGCCGTAGTCCTCGTGTTCCAGTATCGATTCAAGATCTGTGTCATCTAATTCAAGATTGAACGACACGAAGTTCCATCCATCTGAATCTCCGTCTGCGGTTAGCGATATATCGAAAGTAGCTAGTTCTTCATCTAATTCCACTTCTAAATCAATCCTTCTACCCCATTCGCTTCCCAAGTCAAAATCTTCAGATTGATCAACGGTCCCGACAGTAAATGAATCGCCTTCTTCATAACCATCATCTACTAGATTGGCAAAATTGAATTCATAATAACCATTGGAATCAGTATCTATATACAGGTTCTCATACGTATCCTGGTGCTGAACCCATACTTCGCTCCCCACAACCTCGTTTCCTGAGCTATCTGTAACTGTCCCGTACAATATATAAGGAATCGGTGGGTAAAGATGTTCAGTGCCATCACCGAGATCTGTGTCTGATATTCTACCCTGATATATTAGAGAATCGTCTACATCTTTGTTTATTGTCATGATCTCATCAGGAGGAGGATAAAAACCGTGGCCACCAGTTTCCAATTCAAACACTAAAGAGAAAGCACCAGTGTTATTGTAAACCCAATCTCCTGCTCCACCTGGAGCACTGTATCCTATTTCCTCACCTGGTTGACCATAACTGTAATGTTGACTATCATCACCCATAATAGAGGTAAGCGAAGTCATATGATCTGCCATACCCCTATACCAGTCATCATGTGGAGAAGGATGAGTGGAGTTACACCAAGGTATCAACAATGTTCCAGCATAACTATGAATGTTCTGGTATGTGTCTATATCATAATCTAAAATGAAATCACGTAGGGATTTTGTTTCGTATTCCGAGAAAGGGGCTTCGCCTCGATAATCGTCTCCTCTAGGATTACTGTTTCCATCTTCCCAATGGTGGTCCCAATTCCGATTGAGGTCTACACCGACTTCATTGTCAGGGATCGAATCGTTACGGTTTTTCCGCCAATTTTCTTCATCACCATAAGAACCATCCCCGTCGTAGATATACCCATCTGGGTTGACCATGGGCATAACGTAGATCCTACGATTGTTAAGCATCCAATGGATTGTTTCATTGGAGTCGTACTCGTTCAGCAGTCTCCACATGAAGTAGGCAGATGTTTGTGTAGATGACCATTCCCTCGCGTGCATCGCACCATCAACCAGAAAGCCAGGCTTGTAATCTACCTGTGTATCGTCGTCGGACGTTAATTTTAAAACCCATAGATCTCTCCCTTCCCATGATTCACCTATATTTACCTTAGTTAAAAGGTCTGGGTACTCGTCTAGTAAATCGTCATACCAATCGTTCAATTCACCAACAGAGGGATAGTGATTTGCAAAGGGGTAACCTTCATCATCTATCGAGCCATCGTAATACATATCTCTAAACTCTTCAAACCCGTGCCATGCCCATGTTTCAGAATCTTCTCGATGAATTTCAAAGCCGGCCCACTCCAATCTATCAAGAACTTTAGTCTCGCTTTCAACTAGAATACGCTCACCGTTTCTTTCCAATATATTCATACCATATCGTGAAGGTATTGAAACTTCTTTTAGGTCCTCAACTACAAGGACTGCACGCTCGACTTCGTAGTCCGTGTTGTTTGAAAAATTTATAATTAATCCTAACAACAACAAAGTCACAACTAGAAATACGTAGGTTTTTGCAAAAGTGCTTTTCTCCTCGTTCATCCTATAACACCTTAAAGGCTACACATGACTATGTAAGTAATAAATATAATATTTTGGTTGATTTCCTGTAAAATACAGTTTATCATAATCCCTTTTACAAAATATTAAATAGTAACTTTCTGAATATGGTCTAACCAATGTCATTGCATCTATACAATACACTGACGAACAAAAAAGAACTATTTAAACCCATACAAGAAGACTATGTTCGAATCTATTCTTGCGGGCAGACGATATATGATGACGTTCATGTGGGTAATGCGAGAACATACAGTGCGTGGGATATACTGAATAGATATTTGAAATGGAAGGGATACGACGTATTCCATATAATGAATATCACTGACGTAGGACATCTCACAGACGATGCGGATCAGGGTGAGGACAAAGTTGAGAAGGCAGCAAAAAAAGAAAAACTTGAGCCGATGGAACTAGTGACAAGACAAATTCTTCTTTTTTATAAGGAGATCGAAAAACTAAACATCGACTTTGCAGATATATATCCAAGAGCAACTGGCCATATGGTTGAGATGATCGAAGCCGTAAAAAAGATACTGAAGCATGGATATGCATACGAGAAAAACGGAACGATATATTTCAACGTTATGAAATTCGAGAAGGACTACGGATATCCTGTCCTAGGTGGAAGGAAACTTGAAGACTTGCTTGCAGGTGAAGGTGGTAGAGTTTCTGAAGATGAGTTGAAAGAAAAAAATTCACACTATGACTTCGCTCTATGGATTAAAGCGGACAAGGGGCATATGATGAAGTGGCCTTCTCCATGGGGTGAGGGATACCCTGGATGGCATCTTGAGTGCAGTGTTATGAGTACAAAATATCTGGGAAAGGTGTTCGATATACATACAGGGGGCATAGATCATATATTTCCACACCATCCAAATGAACGAGCCCAAAATATCACAATGAATAAAACAGATGAGGAACCTATCAAGTACTGGCTCCATAGCGATTTCATCACCGTTAACGGAGAAAAAATGTCAAAAAGTAAAGGAAACTTCTACACAATCCGTGAACTATTAGAAGAATATGAACCAGAAGCCATAAGAACTTTGTTCGCCAGCACACATTACCGATCACAGAGCGATTTCAGTATCTCTTCTCTCGAAGAGGCAGAAAAAAAATTAGAGAGATTAAGAAACACGATCAGGAAAGCTAAAGAAAGCAAAGGTGGCGACAAAGATAATTTGCTGAGAGCCATCGAAAATGTAAAAAATGAATTCGAAGATGCGATGGATGATGATCTAAATACTCCTTTAGCATTGAGCAAGTTGATTCAATTTACCGGAAAAATAAACAATAATCTTGATTCGAAACCAAATATTTTAGATGAAGCAGTGATAACCCTTGAAGAGCTCGCTGGAATCCTGGGTATCGACCTTAGTGAAAAAAGAGAAAAAAGCCAAGATGCAGCACCATATATTGATTTCATACTTGAGATTAGGGAAAAATTGAGGAAGGAAAAACTATATTCCATTGCTGACGAGATAAGAGACGAACTACAGAAAAAAGGCCTGGCTATCGAAGACACTGAGGAAGGAGCACGTTGGTACATTAAGGGGAAAACGTAAAATTGTAGATTAGATTTATATATTTTAATCTGCAGGTAGCATGAAAGAAAAAGCTCTTCGCACGAAAATGATATTGTCGATCTTATTGATATCAATCATTATTACAGGGACACTCTTTTTTGTGCCTGGAGAGGCCAGGGGAGCTCTTGCTGATACTTCATGGCCATCTTATAGATGTGGGGCACAAAATACTGGCTTTAGTGATAGAGAGACAGGGGGTCACGAAGGCGAGTTAAGATGGACATTCCAGGCCGACAGGTCAATATATTCAAGCCCTTCTATTGATGAGAACGAAAATATATATTTTGGTTCGGTAGATGAGAAACTTTATTCAGTATCTCATGATGGAAATCTTAATTGGGCATTCAAAGCCAATGGCAGAATAGGTTCATCTGTAGCTATCGACCAAAATGGTGTTTTATACTTTGGTTCTGATGGAGGAAATTTTTATGCATTAACTACTTCAGGAGGGCTGTTATGGAATTATTCTGTAGGAGATAGCATACGCTCATCACCAGTCATAGGAAGTGAGGGTACTGTTTACTTTGGATCTAGGGACGGTCATATCTATGCTCTGAGTCCTGAAGGTGAACTATTGTGGAGAGAAAAATTGGGACCTTCGATATCCTCTTCACCAGCATTGGATGAGCATGGTAACATATATATCGGATCAAATACGGACATGTTTGAAGAAGGACCTACCTTTTGGGCACTTGATCCCCAAGGTAACATTTTATGGAATTCCTCACAGACGGGAGCTGTTGTTTCGTCCCCAGCAATAGATCATGAGAATCGTATATATGCTGGAAGCAGAGACGGTAATCTTTATGTTATGGAGAGCGATGGAAATATATTATGGGAGTTTGAAACCAATGGATCTCTATTATCTTCTCCCGGCATATGTCCCGACGGAGATATATATATTACATCGATGGACGGCAGAATATATTCTCTAGATAGGGATGGAAGACTGAGATGGTACCATGAAACTGATGGTTACATGAATGGATCTCCATCACTCTCCTCTGATGGTTTCGTACATTTTGGTTCGAGTGACGGAAATTTCTATTCTATCACCTCTGAGGGTGAGCTACACTCCGTGTATGAAATAGGTGCAGAGGTGATCTCTTCGCCTGCGATAGGATATGATGGTACTATCTATATCGGAGCAGTGGATGGTATACTGTATGCTTTTGGAGAATACGACGAAAAAATACCAGACAGTCCTGCTAACATCAGATTAGAATATGAGTCCGATTACGTTAACGTGAGCTGGAATTTTGATGGGGAACCAGATGAACTAACCAAATTCAATATATACCGGACTGTAGAGGATGGGGATGAACAAACATTCAGCGTAGACCCACATAAAAGATATTATCATGATTCTGATGTAGAAAAGAACACCACATATCAATATAGGGTTACTTCAGTTAACGAATTTGGAGAATCCCCGCCAGGAGAGACCGCTTCAATATTTATCGAACCAGAAGAAAGTGAAAAAAGCCCGGTTATGGAAAAATTTGGATTCGGTATAATCCTTCTATTTGGAGTAATAATGGGGATGACAATTTTTACGATATATCTCTCTAAAAAAAGAGCATCATCTAGCGAGCTTGAGAAAATCAAAGAAACAGACCGAATATCTTTAATCTGCCCTTTTTGTTCAGAAAGGGTAAATCATTCTAAAAGTCCATCCGATGGTGTGAGATGTCCAAGGTGTAAAAATTATATATTACCCGGTATAAGATAGTATCAATACAATTTCGACGAATTTAATATTTCGAGTACTTTGTCAGTCTCTGGTAAAAATCGATGCTGATGCCTCCTTTTTTCTATCTCATTAAATTTCAAAAAGATCCCTTTCTCAAATTCTTTATCCGAAAGAATTACCTTATCAGGATCTACAGTTAAAGAATATAGATGTACGTTCTCTTTTTCTTCGGGGATATCTTTTAAAAATGATCCTAGATATCTATAATCCCCAAAAGTCCCTATCTCTTCTCTTGCTTCTTTCTCCAAGGTTTCCTCATAAGTATCTCCAGAAGTTACATGTCCCCCTAAAACAACACTCCAATAACCAGGAAAGAATTTTTTATCTTGGCTTCGCTTAGTTACTAAAAGACTCCCATCTTTTGTTTGAACAAAAAACATCACACTTCGATGTCGTAAACCCTTTTCATGGACGAGAGCTCTCTCTTGACTATATAATACCTCATCCTCTTCATCAACAACGTCCAATAGCTCCATATGCATTACTAATCGCATGTTATATTTAAGTGAAACTGTACAAATATTTTAAAAAATGTTGATCAAGATTCATCGCTTTTTCTCTTAGAATAATAGATAGCCCCAATATCCTCATAACAGAGTTCTTCAAAAAATTCCATACTGCCGGGATTATCACCTTCTACCAGTGCTCCGATGATATCTAAGCCTTTCTTGTCAAACTCCTTTTCTAATGACTCCACCAACATCTTTCCCATACCCTTTCTCCTGTACTCAGGATGTACAGCCAATCTATTTATCCATCCTTTCCGTCCATCATCTGTACCGACAACTATTCCAACAATCTTTTCATTTTTATAAACTGCTTTCCAGTATTCAGGGTTCTCTTTCATCTCACTAACAATCCGATCATATGAATCTCGACCCTTAGGTTTAGAGGGAATGCCACAGATGCCCCAAAGTTCGAGTATCGAATCATAATCAGAGGGAGTGGGTTTTTTGATGTGCATATGTTTTCTCAAAATTTTCACACAAATAAACTTTTTCCAGTTGATCAGTCTAATTCTATTTCATAAATCACCCTTTTTTCGGCTATGGAGTACTCCCAAATCTCTCCTGTCAATCCCTCAACCTTTCGTCTCTTTAAAATATCTATATCTGACATGTCCTTAAGATATCGAACAGCAGTAGCTGTACTTAAACTGAGGTATGAGGATAGGTCACTTGCTTTTAGCCAACCCTTCTTTTTAAGCTCTGATATTATCTCTGGAACATGCTTTTTCCCCATTATCTTCGCGATACGATTGAACTCTTTTATGTCCATGAGAGTAGTAAAGGTTTAAAATTATTAAAACTTTACCCTATAGAAGATGAAGAATTATCTATTATTTTATTCTTGACTTTGGTCATCCAGTAAAGATCGTTGAGCTTTATTATGATGCTTTCTAAACTAAGCTTTAATCATATTAAAGCTTTGATAACAACATCTAAATTATTTATACGATCCAATGTCAAAATTCATGTTATAAATTCGTATCCTGGCCAAATATTATTGATATCATCTTATAAACAAGTTTTGAATCAGCTAGGGAACTTCTAACTCAGTTCAAAACAATAAGAGAGGAATTCGAATGGGACATTCCTAGGAACTACAACTTCGGCTTCATCTTTAATTAGATTGACTCAAATCCTTCAAAACTGCTTATCAATCGCATCTGTGCGGAGGTATTTAAATAGAGATAAGAATTAATCACACAATATTCATCACAGAAAAAATCGTGTTCCTATTTATCCCAGGTATCATTTTAACATGAAAGCTTTTCGGGGAGGGGAAAATCTATATTACACCTAACAGTACACATTTTACCGTGTTATCATACATCACAGGAAGATGGTTTTAATGACAGATAAACTAAAATTCGCTTTTTACTGGGCAGCAAGTTGTGGAGGCTGCGAAATCGCGGTCTTAGATATCAACGAAAAGATACTTGAAGTAGTAGAAATTGCCGATATTCTATTCTGGCCCGTTGCTATAGACGTGAAATACAAGGATGTCGAGGCGATGGAGGACGACCATATAGATGTGTGCTTCTTCAACGGTGCTGTGCGCACATCCGAACAGGAACACATCGCAAAGTTACTTAGAGAAAAATCCAAGTATCTGGTTTCCTTCGGCGCCTGTGCAGTCAACGGAGGGGTACCGGGGCTGGCAAACGTAACCGATCGTGACGAGATATTCAAAGACAGTTACACGGACAACCTTTCCACCAGAAACCCCGAAGGCAGAGTACCTTGTATTTCCTTCGATGTACCGGAAGGTGAGCTCACCTTGCCCGAGGTATACCACACGGTTCACACCCTCGACCAGGTGGTGGACGTGGACTACTTTTTACCCGGATGCCCACCTCCGACAGAACTGATCATCAACGCAGTAGAGGTAATAGCATCGGGCGAACTGCCTCCTAAAGGTACTGTCTTAGCTCCTTCTAAGTCCGTTTGTGATGAATGTGAATACGAAAAAAGCGAAAAGAGGATATCATCGGTTAATAGGATCTACGAAGTCGAGGAGGTGGAGGATAAGTGCCTGCTAGAGCAAGGGATAGTCTGTATAGGTCCCGCTACAAGAGGTGGGTGCGACGCAAGATGTCTGGATGCAAACATGCCCTGTACCGGCTGCGGAGGTCCCACCCCTAACTCAAAGGACCAAGGTGCTAAGATGATATCCGCACTTGCATCGATTTTAGGTATAGAAGATGAAACGGACATGGACGATGAAGAGCTTCAAGGGATTTTGGATCAAGTGAGAGATATGATAGGGACCTTCTACAAGTACACCCTCCCCGATTCTCTTTTGAAAAGGAAGGTGATGTGATCATGGAGAAAATTGAGGTCGACCCCATAACCCGATTAGAGGGACACGGTAAAATAACCATATTTTTGGATGATGATAAGAACGTAGAGAATGCGTACATACAGATACCTGAGCTCAGAGGATTCGAAACTTTCTGTAAAGGAAGGAGGGCGGAAGATATGCCCCAGCTCACCTCACGTATATGCGGCGTTTGCCCTGTTGCACATCATTTCGCTTCCACTAAAGCTCTGGATAGCGCTTTCGGTGTGGAACCACCTGGCCCGGCGAAGAAATTGAGAGAATTGATGTACTGCGGGTACCTTATTTACGACCATACGCTTCACTTTTATTTCCTAGGAGGCCCGGACTTCGTGGTAGGTCCCGACGCCCCCGCCGGTAAGAGAAACATTCTGGGAGTGATCGAAGCAGCCGGGATCGACGCCGCAAAAGAGGTCATCAAACACCGTGCTTTTGGACAAAAGATCACCGCAATACTCGGTGGAAAAGCCACCCATCCTGTTTGCGGATTACCCGGTGGAGTATCTAAATCCCTTTCACAAGAGGAAGTTAGCGAGATAGAGGATATGATCGATTCATGCCACGAATTTGCTAAATTTACGTTAGACCTTTTCCACGACATAGTGGTGGAGAACGAGGATTACGTCGACCTGATACTCAGCGACCCCTATCAATTAGATACATACAACATGGGATTGGTGGATGAAAACAACAAGGTAAATTTCTATGACGGTGAAATACGTGTGACCGACCCAGCTGGAAAAGAATTCCTTAAGTTTCCGGTAGAGGAATACATGGATCATGTTTCTGAAAATGTTGAAGAGTGGACCTATATGAAGTATCCTTACCTTAAAAAGGTGGGTTGGAAGGGGCTAACTAGCGGTAAAGAGAGCGGTATCTACCGTGTCGGACCCTTGGGGCGGCTAAACGCGGCCGACGGGATGGCGACACCGGAAGCTCAAAAAGAGTACGAGCATATGTATAACACGTTAGGAGGCAAACCGGTTAATTCAACCCTGGCCTTCCATTGGGCTAGATTGATCGAACTGTTATATGCCACGGAAAGGGCCAAGGAATTGATCGGCGACCCTGAGATAACCTCTACACACGTCAGAAATCCTGTGGGAGTACCTGGAGAAGGGATAGGTGTTGTCGAAGCGGCAAGGGGTACTTTGATACATCACTACGATGTTGATGATAACGGTCTTATTGAAAAGGCAAACCTCATCGTGGCTACCACCAACAACGCTGGTGCCATCACGATGTCCGTAAGAGATGCTGCCATGGGGCTGGTTCACGAGGGAGAGATCGACGAGGGGATGCTGAACAAAGTGGAGATGGCTTTCAGGGCCTACGACCCCTGCTTCGCATGTGCAACACACAGTTTACCCGGCGAGATGCCATTGAAGATCGAGATTCTTGACAGTGATGAAAAACTGGTCAAAACCATAGAACGTTCAACATGAACACGATTTTGATAGGTTTAGGTAACCCTTTACTAACGGATGACGCTATAGGTATAAAGGCTGCGAGGAAGCTTGCAGAAGAAGAGTGGGATGATATAGATATAGAAGAGGCATCTGTAGGTGGTATGGAACTTGTGGAGATGATGCTTGGCTATGATCGTGCCATTATCATAGACTCCATAGTAACTGGGAAAAGCGAAGTGGGTACTATCCGAAGGATAACTCCCGATGATTTTGAGGAATCCCGCAACGTGAGCAACTTACATAACGTGGGATTCAAACAGGCGTTGAGACTCTGGTCCAACGCTGGCGATGTGATCCCAAAAGAGATCGTCATCTATGCTGTAGAAGTGGACGACGTGTTTACATTCTCAGAGACATTGACCCCCTCTGTTGAGAAAGCCCTTCCGGTTGTAGTCGAGCGAATTCGAGAGGAACTTACGGAATAAGTTCACTCACCATATCCGATCTTCTTTACAGCCTCTTCCATCTCTCCAAGAACTTCCGGGTCCTCTATGGTTGACGGCATCTTGTATTCCTTACCATCTGCGATATCCCTTATGGTCCCTCTCAGTATTTTTCCAGAACGTGTTTTTGGTAGACGATCGACCACAATCGCTTTCTTGAACGATGCTATAGGTCCCACTTCGTTTCTAACCATACCGATCACGTCGGAGATGATCTCATCGTGGGAACGTTCTACACCTGATTTAAGGACTAGGAATCCGATCGGTACCTCACCTTTGAGCTGATCTTCCACACCTAATACAGCACATTCGGCAACATCGGGGTGCTTGGCGACAGCTTCCTCCATACTTCCGGTTGATAAACGGTGTCCGGCCACGTTGATTATATCGTCAACCCGACCCATTACGAATATGTAACCGTCTTCATCTATATACCCTCCGTCACCAGTGAAGTAATAACCGGGATATTCCGTCATATACTCCTCTTTAAAGCCTTCTTCGTTCTTCCACAGAGTGATAAAGGTTCCCGGTGGAAGCGGTAGTTTAACAGCGATCACACCGTGCTCTCCAGGGGTTAATTCCTCACCGGTGATGGGATCAAGAATCCTAACGTCCCATCCGGGGACGGCTTTGGTCGCCGAGCCAGGTTTGACCGGATACTGCGTTAGTCCTCGGAAGTTGGAAACGATCGCCCAACCGGTCTCCGTCTGCCACCAGTGATCGATGACTGGTACTTTGAGTAGGTCCTCTGCCCAATAGTACGTATCAGGATCGGTCCTTTCTCCCGCCAAGAACAATGTTTCGAAATGTGAGAGGTCGTACTTCTGTATAAATTTGCCTTCCGGATCAACTCTTTTAACAGCCCTTATGGCTGTTGGAGCGGTGAACAGCACCTTGACTTTGTGCTCTTCGATAACACGCCAGAACTGACCTGCATCCGGGGTGCCAACTGGCTTTCCTTCATACATTATCGTGGTGGCACCGGTTAAGAGAGGTGCATAAACTATGTATGAGTGACCAACGACCCATCCCACATCTGAGGCTGCCCAGTAAACGTCTCCGGGATCTATTCCGTATATATGTTCCATACTCCATCGTAAAGCCACCGCATGTCCTCCGTTATCCCGAACAACGCCCTTTGGCTTACCGGTGGTGCCGGAAGTATAAAGGATGTACAGCGGATCATTGGCATCTAATTCAACGCATTCAGCAGGTTCTGCTTCTTTTTCAAGCTCTTCCCAGTCGAACTCCCGCTCCCCTTCAAGAGTCACCTCATGCTCCGGCCTCCGTTTTATAACCACCTTTTTCGGCGCATGCTCTGCAATATTCATAGCCTTGTTGAGTAACGGCTTGTATTCTATCACCTTTGTTCTTTCAATACCGCAGGACGCGGTTAATATGAGCTCTGGCTTAGCATCGTCGATTCTTATGGCGAGCTCTTTGGCCGCAAAACCGCCGAATACAACTGAATGTACAGCGCCTATGCGAGCACATGCCATCATACCTATAAGTGCTTCAGGTATCATGGGCATGTATATGATCACCGTATCACCCTTGTTCACACCTAGCTGTCGCAGGAACCCCGCGGTCTTGGAAACCCTTTCTTTCAATTCCGAGTAAGTGAATTTTTCAATGGTATCGGTAACTGGACTGTCGTAGATAAGTGCGTTTTGATCGCCCCGCCCTTCTTCCACATGCCTGTCGATAGCATTGTAGCAGGTGTTTATTCTACCACCTTTAAACCAGCGGTAAAAGGGCTTATCTGATGATTCTAAAACCTTATCCCATTTATCATACCATTCTATTTGCTCAGCTGCACTGCCCCAGAATTTTTCTGGGTTTTCGATCGATTCCTTAAATGCCTTTTCGTATTCGTCCATACTATACACCTCTTGAATTAATTAAGGGCATTCCTCCCTAACGGGATTGGGCCCGAGTTTTTTTAACGTACTTACGAAGTCCGTGACAACGTCTGCGAACTTCTGACCTTCTGAAGCTGAAATGTACTCGAATCTTAACCTATCTGGATCGATATTGAAGTCTGCAAGGAGTCTTCGGAGGAGAAGCATCTTTCTGTTTGTCTTATAGTTTCCCGACTGATAATGACAATCTCCAGGGTGACATCCTGCCACCAAAACTCCGTCGATACCTTCCTTGAAAGCATCCAGTACAAAAACAGGATCAACCCGACCGGAACACATGACCCGTATAGACCTGATATTATCGGGATACTTCAGTCGTGATGTTCCTGCAAGGTCTGCTCCAGCATAAGAGCACCAGTTACAGAGGAATGCAACGACCGATGGCTCGTATTCTTCACTCATTCTTTAACACCCCTTGAACAGGCCCCTAGAGCATTTATCATCGCGATGATCTGGTTGTCCTTGAAACCCTTTTGATCGATTGCCCCGGACGGACAGGCGGCTACACAGGTACCGCATCCTTGGCAAAGCCCCTCGTTTACTTCTGCATGGGTTACCTCGTTACCTTCGATAGTTTCTGTAACTGAATCTATAGCGGTGTAAGGACATACGGATATGCATGTTTTGCACCCTGAGCACATGTCTTCGTCTACCACTGCAATGTTCGGTTCTGCTTCCAGTTCCGGTTCTGCAAGCAGTGTTGACGCCCGGGCGGCGGCGGCTTGAGCTTGATAGATACACTCGTTAACGAACTTGGGTGAGTGGCAGCTTCCTGCCAGGAAGACACCTGCTGTGGAAAAATCTACGGGTCGTAGTTTAACATGGGCTTCGAGGAAAAATCCATCCTGATTGAGAGGGACTTTCAACTGCTTTGCAACATCAAAGGTACCTTCTACCGGGTCCATACCGGTTGACAGGACCAGATGGTCCGCATTTAACTCTATCTCCTCCTGGAGCATCGGTTCTCGGACAGTTACGGATATCTGCTCGCCGAGTTTAACATCGGGCTTTTCTTCTAAATCGTACTGAATGAACAAAACTCCCTTCTCCCTAGCCTCTTTATAGTATTTTTCAAAGAAACCGTAGGTCATCATGTCCCTGTATAAAACGTAAACTTCCGCCCTAGGATTCAATTCCTTTATCTTTAGAGCGTTTTTCAATGCACCCATACAGCATATACGAGAGCAGTAGTTCCTATCGTCTTCTCTCGATTCCACACACTGGAGCATCACAAAGGTTTCTCCTTCTTGAATATCTCCAGGAATTAGATCAGAAAGCATCTCTTCCAGTTCCAACTGTGTTAATATCCTAGAGTCTTTACCGTATTCGTATGAGGTAGGAACGTGCTCGGAACTGCCGGTTGCAACTATTATGGCGCCGGTAACGAGTTCATCCCCGTCTGCCAGCTTGACCTCGTAGTTGCCTACATGACCAGATATCTCTTCGATGACGGTGTTTAAACGAAGTTCTATGCTATCGTGTTCCGTTATTCTTTCCTGCATATCTGAAAGCATCCTTTGTAGATCCGTGTCTTCAAAATTGTACCGTATCTCGTTTAGTTTACCACCCAGTTTATCTTCCCTCTCTATCAGCACGGTTTCATAACCCTGATCTGCCAAGGACAGTGCGGTCGTCATACCCGCCGTACCGCCGCCGATAACGAGGGCTGATTGTTCGATATCTATGGTGGTCTTCGGTATAGGCTCCAACAGCCTTGACTTGGCCACGGTCATGGACATGAGTTCCTTAGCCTTCTCCGTGGCCCTGTTCTTATCTGTGTGTACCCATGAACAGTGTTCTCGTATATTTGCCATCTCAAATAGGTGAGGGTTCAATCCCGCTTGGGCGAGACTTTTCTTGAAAAGGGGCTCGTGGGTTCTGGGGGTGCAGGCCGCCACGATGACTCTGTTCAATCTATTCTTTTTTATAATGTCCACCAAACCTTTCTGAGTGTCCTCTGAACAGGTATACAGATTATCCGTAGCATATTCGACATCTTCTAAAGTACTAACGTATTCCACAACCTCCTTCACATCAACATAATTACCGATGTTGATCCCGCAGTTGCACACGAAGACGCCTATCCGCGGTTCCTCTTCGGACACGTCCCTCTCGGGATACTCGGGGACAGGTTCGACCAACGTTCCCTTGGAATCCCTTAAAAGTGCTGCAGCCTGACCCGCAGCGGCGGATGCCTGCATCACAGATTCAGGTATAGCTTGTGGTTCAACTATACTCCCGGCCATGAATATACCCGGTTTAACAAGAGCTACCGGTTCACTGAAGTTAGAAAGTGGAAATCCGTATTCGTTAACATCCAATCCAAGTTCCTTCAACGCAGCGGACCTATTTTTATTCATGCAGAGTCCTATGGATAGGACCACCATATCGAAGGTGTCTTCATGCAGCTCTCCCTCGATATCTTCATAACGGATGACTAGGTCACCACACTTTTTCTGATATATCTCGGAGATCCTTGAACGCTCGTATTTGATCCCATGCTCCTCTTTCGCCCTTTCTACGTACCTGTCGAAGTCCTTGCCGAAGGTTCGTACATCGATGTAAAATATGGTCGCATCGATATCCCCCTCGTGCTCTTTAGCTATCACTGCTTCCTTGGTAGTGTACATACAGCACATGGATGAGCAGAATTCTTGATCTATATTTTTATCCCTTGAACCTACGCATTGAACCCACGCGATCTTATCGGGGTGCTTTTTGTCCCCTGGTCTGAGTATCTCACCTTCATACGGTCCCGAGGCGGAAAGGATCCTTTCGAACTCCAGTGAAGTGACCACGTTGGGAAACTTATTGTAGCCGAATTCCTTCTTTATCTTCGGGTCGAATGGGTCCGAACCCATGGCAAGTATAACCGCCCCCACGTTGAGAACCATATCCACATCCTCTTGCGAATGGTCGATACACCCTACCTTACAAGCCTTAGTACAAAGTCCGCAGTCGATGCAGCCTTTGTAACCAGGGCCCCCCTCTTTGTCAATTACGTAGGCATTTGGTATTGCCTGGGGATAATATTTGTAGATAGCCTTCCTCTCTACAAGTCCCTGCTCGAAGACATCCGGTATCTCTATGGGACATACCTCCGTACAGTCGCCGCAGGCGGTGCATGAATCGGTATCGACGTACCTTGCTTTTTTATGCACATCGACTTTAAAGTTTCCGGGTTCACCTTGTATGTTCGTAACCTGTGCCAGGGTGAGTATCTCTATATTAGGATGTCTAGAGCAGTCTACAAGTTTAGGCGAGAGGATACACATGGAACAATCGTTGGTGGGGAATGTTTTATCCAGCATTGCCATAACCCCGCCGATGGCAGGTGATTTTTCCACAAGATATACCTTAAATCCCATATCCGCTAGGTCCAAAGCGGATTGTACTCCCGCTATACCTCCGCCGACCACTGCGACTGCACCGATAGTTTCATTCACAGGCATCGAGACCCTCCTTATTGTATCCTTCTTTGATGGCGATCTCCCTGATAGCGAACATGAGTTCAGGGATCTTGACCCCCTGTGGGCATTGTTCTAAGCATCTATAGTGAGTGGAACATATCTCAACGAACTTATTGCTGTAAACTTTACCTTTGATACCCAAAAGGGATGTTTTGATCACCTTTCGGGGTGAATACAGTGGATCCAGATCTCGCTCCGGACAGCCGGCGGTGCACGTACCGCATGAAAAGCAATAGTATATCTCTTTACCTGACTCGCCTTCGGCCAATTTGTACTTGAACGAAGGGTCCATCCCCTTCTTGACCTCTTTACCGGTGGTGTCTTCGATCATCTCATCTAGCAAACGCTCGTTCCGTATCTGATTCATTACTCCTTTGATGTTTACCTCTTGAGGACAATTTTCCAAACATCTGTAATGAGAGGAGCAAACCCAGAGAAATTCGGACGATAGCACTTCTTCCTTCAAACCTAGTAGTGCCTTCCTTATTACGGTCCTAGCATTCCACTCGTCGTCCACGTCCATTTCCGGACATCTAGCGGTACAGCTTCCACAAGCGAAGCACTTCAGTATGCCTTCTCCACCTTCCTGCTCCGATATCTCGTACTTGAAGTTCGTGTCCAAATCCCTTGTATCTATACAGCCCATTTATCCTTCCCCCACATCCTGGAATTCATCCTCCCTGTACACAACCATGGGCATCTCCTCTTCGGGATCCTTACCAGGTTCGTACTCGAACTCCCTTTGAGCGTTCTCAGCTATGGAGGTTATTATATCCATTAGGGGTATATCGGATGGACACGCTTGCTCACACAGTCCACACTCAACACATGAAAGTATCATGTGGTTGAATCTTGTTACGTGGAATAAAAGTGAATCCGTCGGAGTTTTAAATGCCCCCTTACTTTTTGCTTTTGCCATATATTTGTTAGCCTCTAAGTCGAACACCGAGCTTTCGAAGAGACATTCCTTACAGTAGCATATGGGACAGGCTTTCATACAGTTGTGGCAGTTAACACACGTATCGAAGAACTCCAGTAACTTATCCACTCCTAAGATATCCGCATGTTCCTCCATAAACTCCTTCCTAGTTTCATCCTTCTTGCCTCTCACATCGCTGACTGCTTGTTCTCTTACCTCAACATCCTCTGTCTCATCTAGATTCATATCCGAGAGAATTCCTTCACCCTTCTCAGTTCGAGCATCCAGGAATAAACCTTCGTCTGCCCCGTAAACACCGATCACGATATCAGCGTTCTCCGGTACAGGATCTTTACAGTTAAGGCAGGCGGTCCTCAGGTACTCTTCACCTTCTCCCTTGAGTAGTACCTCCGTAGGATCTCCGTCAAAATCGGAGTAGGTTTTCATGGGGAAGGTCCCCAGGCAGTCCACACCTATCAGTATCAAATTATCAAGGTCCGCCTGTTTTATTTTGGCCAGTTCCAACAAAGCCCTTAACTCACATGCACGAAGAACAACGGCTAATGGTTTTTTTGTACCCTGAACTTTTGTCATATGTGATACAACGGTACCGATTGAAACCGGTAATAAAGGAGCGAATACGTTGGTATGGAGTTTATCGGGATCGGACACCATAGTCGGAAATGCGGATTTACCGGTAGGTGTTTCCTGCATAGCCACAAGAGCATCGATCTTACCATCTTTTAACATACTTCTTAATAAGTTGTTCACCGTGGTACCGGCATCCTCTTCCATCTTTAATTCGTATATCATGTTAACACCTCTAGATGTTCCATCTCTCCTTCATGGGGTTGGGACCCAGTTTTTTTGTCTCCTCCACGATCTCCTTGACCGTATCCGCGAACTTCTGCCCTTCGGAGGCCGATATCCACCTTAACCATACCCTCTCGGGCTCCATACCTAGGGTGGTTAATATGTTCTTCATGAGCACCATCTTTCTTCTCGCCTTGTAATTCCCGTTAAGGTAATGGCAGTCACCGGGATGGCAGCCGCCTATAAGGACCGCATCGGCACCTTCTATAAGTGCCCTGTTAACATACACCGAATCCACTGAACCTGAGCACATCACACGAATCACCCTTATATTCGGAGGGTATTGGATACGACTGGTGCCTGCCAGATCCGCTCCGGCATAGGAACACCAATTGCAGAGAAACCCCACAACTTTAGGTTCGAAATCTTCTTTTGTTTTGTCGTTCTCGCTCATATTCTCACTCCTTTATTATACATTCATCTATCATTGACATGATCTGTTTCTTGGTGAAGGAATTTTGCTGTGCCGTGCCGCTGGGACATATCGCGGCACATCCGCCGCATCCCTGACACAATATCTGGTTCACTTCCACCACTCTTTTTTCTTCATCGAAATCGATGGCATCATAGGGGCATACGGCCACACATAGTTGACAGCCAGCGCATCTCCTTTCCAGTACTCTGGCCACATTACCCCCGGTCTCAAGACATTCTTTGGAAAGTATAGTGGCGGCCCTCGACGTTGCCGCTCTCGCCTGTGCGATGGCCTCCTCCATGAACCTAGGGCTGTGTGCCGTGCCGCACAAGAAGATACCGTCTGCGGAGAAGTCAACCGGCCGGAGTTTCATGTGGGCCTCGGAAAAGAACCCGTCCTGGTTCAGGGGGACCTTCAACTGCTGGGCCAGCTCCTTATTATCGTTGGGAACAAGGCCAGTGCTCAGTATCAACTTGTCGGGATTGAGTGTCAGGTCTCTCATGAGGATGGGATCTCTTGTATGCACCTTTATGTCACCGCCCGAGAGTTCCACCGAAGGCTCTTCATCATCCTCAAATCTGATAAAGAACACTCCTAGCTCCCGGGCCCTACGGTACAAGCTAGCCTCCTTGTAACCGTAGGTACGGATGTCTCTATAAAGTACGTAAACGGATACTTCCGGATTCGCCTCTTTTAGTTTGACTGCGTTCTTAAGGGAGTTGGTGCAGCATATCCTGGAACAGTAGGGATGCTCATCGTTTCTGGAACCGACACACTGTATCATCACCACTTCTTTTAGATCCTTTATGTAATCCTTACCCTCTGATATATCCTTCTCGAATTCCTTCTGTGTCACTACCCGTTCAGTGTCCTCATAGGAATACTCGGTGGGCTGGTAGGCTTGGGCACCAGTGGCTACGATGACCACTCCATGCTCGAGGGTGACGATATCTTCATCGTACCTTATTTCAGATGTGTAATTCCCCACATATCCGTCTATATCTTCAAGTGTCGCACCGATGTAAACTCCTATGTTATCATGATCTATTGTCTGTCGGATAAGATCTTCGACCAGTTCATGTGGATCCTCTTCCCCGATACCCAGATGTACATCTCTTGACATACCTCCGAGTTCATCTTCCTTTTCTATAAGATGGACCTTGAATCCCTGGTTCGCCAGGGCTATGGCCGAGGACATACCGGATATACCGCCGCCCACCACTAAAGCTTCCTGGATAACAGGGAAGGTATCATGTGATACGGACCTCATCTCGTTAACTCTCGCCACGCCCATGGCCACGGTTTCCATGGCCTTCAGGGTCGCCAATTCAGGGTGTTCCCTGTGTACCCATGAGTTCTGATCCCTCAGATTCACCATCTCGAAAAGATGGGGGTTGAGACCGGCCTCCCTGAGTGTATCCTGGAAGAGTGGTTCGTGAGTCCTCGGGGTGCACGAAGCCACCACTATCCTGTTGAGGCCGAATTCATCTATCTTCTCTTTTATGCGTTCCAAGGAGTCCTGGGAACAGGTGAAGGTTTCATCATCTACCAAAGCCACGTTATGCAGTCCACGGACATATTCTGCCACTTCCGGTATGTCTATGACGCCGCCTATATTGATACCGCAGTGGCACAGGAACACACCAGTTCTCGGGAACTCGTTGCTCACGTCTCTTTCTCTGGGATATTCTTTAGTGGTAACTTCGGTACCTCTAGCATCATTGATATCCCTTGCAGCCATGGCCGCCGCTGCGGAGGCCTCGATGACGCTCTCAGGTATATCTTTTGGTTCCGTAGTACCACCGGAGGCATATACTCCGGGTTTTGTAGTTTCAACATTCAGATAGGGGTCGGTATCCAAGAAGCCGTGACTATTGAGGTTCACGTCCACCACTGAAGCGAGTTCGGACATGGCTTCACAGGGCTGCATACCAACGGATAGCACGACCATATCATAACCTTCGGTCTTCACGTTGCCTTTTTCATCAACGTACCTCAATACGAGTTCATCAGTTCCTCTTTCTATACGAGGTATACGCGATCTTCTGAAGACCACGCCGTATTCGTCCTGGGCCCTCTCGTAATATCTTTCAAAATCCTTACCGAAGGTCCTCATATCCATGAAGTATATGTGTGTATCCAATCCAGGGAGATGCTCCTTTGCGATGACCGCTTCTTTTATAGCGTACATGCAACACACCGATGAACAGTAATCATGTTCGCAGCTCTCATCTCTAGAACCCACACACTGTAGCCATGCGATCTTTTCGGGCTCCTTCCCATCGGATAATCGTTTTACATGCCCCTTGAAAGGCCCGGATGCGGACAGCATACGTTCGAATTCAAGAGAAGTGAGGACGTCGGGATAAACACCATAACCAAGACTGTCCCCCACGGGCGGTTTATAAGTGTCTGCACCCGGAGATAGGATGATCGAGCCGACCTCGATGATTTGGTGGTCCGTCAGCATATCGTGGTCGATAGCACCGCGTTGACAGTGTTCAACACACTGTTGACAGTCGCAGCACCCTCCGCAGTTCAAACAGCGAGTGGCTTCATCTACCACTTGTTCAAAAGAGAACGTGGTTTCGATCTCATCAAAATCGGTGGTCCTTTTTTCCATATCTATGAGATCGGGGTGATTTCTATCGATCGGGATCTTGGACACATGGTCGGGGATTCCAGCACCGTCCTCCTCCTTTTCTTCTCTACCTTCAAACATATCTTCACCGTTTAGATACCTATCTATGGATATGGCGGCTTCATGACCGGCTCCTATGGCGTCTACGGCTGAAGCGGGGCCGGTCACGGCATCGCCTCCTGCGAATACGCCATCCAAAGAAGTTTGATAGGTGATGGGATCCGCGATTATGGTCCCCCATTCTTGTTTGATATCCGCATGTTCGATAGATCCATCGTCCACCTCTTGACCTATGGCAAATATGAGTTTATCACACCCAAATTCCATGGTCTCCCCTTCCAAGGCTATCGGTCTTCTTCTGCCGCTTTCATCGGGCTCACCCAGCTTCATCTTTTGACAGGAGAGGCAGGTCCCTTCATCTTTTTCTTTTAAAACCAACGGTGAATTCAATATCTCAAATTTTACCCCTTCTTCTTTCGCCTGCTCGATCTCATCCATATGTGCAGGCATCTGATCTATTGTTCGTCGATACACAACGGTAACATCACCGCCCAGCCTTTGAGCGGTTCTGGCACAGTCCATTGCAACGTTGCCTCCTCCTATGATGACCACCTTCTGCCCCTGAAAATGATCTTCTGAAAGCTCGTTGGAGTTGGCTTGGTGCAGGAATTCTATGCCCTGAAGAACACGTTCGGGTTCACAAGCTTCAAACTCGATGCGCTTCGGTTTCCAAGAACCGATGGCCAGATATACCGCAGAGTGGTCTTTTCTGAGGTTTTCAATGGATAAATCCTCACCCAACTTCTTACCGTATTCGATCTCAAATCCGGTTTCATCCACAAGTCGCTCTACTTCATCCAAGAGGTAATCTTTGGGTAATCGGTAGTCAGGTACACCGTAATAAAGCATACCTCCCGGTTTATCCTCGGCCTCGTAAACGGTTACCTTGTACCCCATCTCTGCCAGATCTCTTGCGGCGGTCAGGCCAGACGGTCCTGCACCGACCACTGCGACCTTTCTCCCTTCGCCTCTTTTCGGGGGTTCAGTCCAACCCTCTATCTGTGCATAATTTTCCTCCCTAGTCTCCCAGGCTTCTTTCACTTCATCAGGATGTTCATAAGCCCAATCAGCTATGAACCTCCTTATACGGCAGATGGATACCGGTTCCTCGATATCCTTGCGGTTGCATTCGGTCTCGCAGGGGTGATAACATATCCTACCCAGAGTCCCCGGAAGCGGTATCCTTTCCTTTATCAGATGGTATGCTTCGGCGAATCGTTCCTGGGAAGCAAGTGCGATAAATCCCTGTGCATTCAATCCTGCAGGACAGGCTATACGGCAGGGTGCCCTTTTTTCCAGCTTATCTATGGCGAATATATTGGGGACCGCCTGGGGAAAAGGTTGGAATATAGCTTTTCTGTCTCCAATACCTTGATCGAAATCTGAGGGTAAACTAACGGGGCAGTATTCCACACAATCTCCACAACCGTTGCACTCCTCCATGTCAACGAACCTAGGATATTTTTTGATCTTCACCCTAAAATTACCCGGCTTACCCTCTACTGACTCCAGAGAAGAATTAGTGATTATCTCTATGTTACTGTGCCTTCCGGTGTAAACGAGTTTGGGAGCTAGTATACACATAGAACAATCGTTGGTGGGAAAGGTCTTGTCCAATTGTGTCATCTTACCACCGATGGATAATCCCCTATCCACCAAATATACCTTGAAGCCCGAGTCCGCCAGATCCAAAGATGACTGTATCCCGGCTATACCTCCGCCTACTACCATCACCGAGCCCTTTTTGGTCGATCTCTCTTCCATATCAGATCACCTCGTCTATCATCCTTAAAATCTGCTGTTTGGTCATGTTCTTGTGTATGCAGGCGTTGGACGGACAGGCGGCTATACATCCCCCACATCCCGTACACAATATCTCGTCGACCTCCGCAATACCGGTGACCTCGTTCAATTCCCGGGCGGAGTAGGGACATACATCTATGCAGACGCCGCATCCCACACATATATCCTCATCCACCCACGCGATCATGGGGTCGCTCTCTAGCTCTTCCCTGCTTATGATGCCCATGGCCTTGGATGCGGCTCCGCTTGCCTGTGCCACCGCATCCGGAATGTCTTTCGGACCCTGGCAGCACCCGGCGATGAAAACACCGTCCGTTGCAGTATCGGCGGGCTTTAGCTTGGGATGGGATTCAAGGAAGAAACCGTCGGTTCCCTCGGATATCCTCAGTATCTGACTGAGTTCTCCAGAATCTTTCCTGGGGACCAAAGCCGGTACGAGCACGACCAGATCCGAGTTGACCTGGAGCAGTTTTTGGGTCATGGTATCGAACACGTTGAAGTTGATGCTTCCATCTTTTTCAACGTTTATCTCAGACGGTCTGCCTCTAATTAAGGTGGTATTACCATCCCTGATACGTCGGTAGAACTCCTCATAACCCTTGCCGAAAGAGCGTATATCGGTGTAGCATATGTTTAAATCGACTTCATCTCCAAGGTGGTCTCTGAGTAAATAAGCGTGTTTTAAAGCACTCATGCAGCCTATGCGGCAGCAGTATTCCTGTAGATCCTGGTCCCTAGAACCTACGCATAGTATAAAAGAAACACTTTTTACCTCTTCACCATCGGAGATTCGGCGTATCTCACCGCTGGTGGGGCCAGAGGAACTGATCAACCTCTCGAACTCAAGGTTGGTGATTATGTCCGGTGAGTGGTCGTAACCGTACTCGTACATACCGTTGGGGTCCATCATGTCGTACCCCGTGGCAACTATGATCGAGCCTACGTTGAGCTCCATCATCTCCTCCTCCTGTTCATAGTCGATGGCTCCGAGTTCACATACATCCTGACATGGGGGACTTTCACCGCATCTACCGCTGAGAAGCATAAGACACTTGTTCGGGTCGATAGTGTACTTTAGAGGAACCGCCTGCTGAAACGGTACGTATATGGCGGACCTTTTGCCCAGTCCTTCGTTGAATTCGTCCTCCACCCTTCCTTTCATACGGCATACCTGGGCGCATTCGCCGCAGCCGTTGCACTTGTCCCAATCAACGTAGGCGGGCTTACGTTTCACCTTTACGTCAAAATCACCTACACTGCCATCGACCTCGGTAACTTCGGAGTATGTGAGCAGTTCTATGTTCGGGTGTCTTGCGACATCCATCATCTTAGGTGTTAAAATACAAGAAGAGCAGTCCAAAGTCGGGAAGGTCTTGTCCAGCTGTGCCATGCGACCGCCGATGCTGGGTTCTCGCTCCACCAGGTAGACCTTTTTACCGGCTTCCGCCAAATCCAAAGACGCTTGAATCCCGGCTATACCTGCACCTATGACCAGGGCGTCGTGTACAACTTCTTTCTGGAAGCTCTTTAAAGGTTCGAGTGTTTTTGACTTTCTAACCGCCATAGCCACGAGCTCCTTCGCTTTCTGGGTAGCCTCTTCTTTTTTATCTTTATGTACCCACGAACAGTGCTCCCTAATATTAGCCATCTCAAGACAGAAACGGTTCAATCCAGCATCTTCGATCACCGACTGAAAGGTGGGTTCGTGCATACGGGGACTGCATGAAGTGACGACCACTCGGGTCAGCTCATGCTCTTCTATGGCCTCTTTTATCACTCTAGCTCCCGGGTCTGAGCACATGTACTTATAATCAGTGGCAAATACGACATCATCCAACCTGGAAGAGAATTCAACCAACTCATCTATATCCACCACCCCTCCGATGTTGGTACCACAGTGACAGATAAATACACCGATCTTTACCATTTCAGATCTCCTCCTCTATAAAACTTAATTTGTCTGTTGGACTAAGGTTCAAGGTTAAACCGAGGGTGTTCTGATCTTTTCCCATGGCGATCCCGAGAAGTTGTAAATAATATAACACGGGAACATCAATTGAGCCACCTACGACCTTAGCGGCATCCTCCTGTTTCGCATCGAACATCCTGTGGCCCCAGGGACATAATGTGGTCAATGCATCGAAACCTTGTTCCTCTACCGCTTGGAGTTTTTGCCCTGTTTTGGTGAGTGCTGATTCCGACTCATTTACCATTATATGGGCCCCACAACAGTCCAATTTTTCTTTGTAATAATCGCTCTTGGCACCGATCGTTTTTAATAAGGTTTCCAGCTTCTGAGGATTCTCTGAATCGTCCGGTCTTGGGATATCGTTTGGACGTATAAGATGACAGCCATAGTGTGCTGCAATATTAGCATCCAAGGGTTCTTCAACATGTTCTTTGATATTGTCTATACCAATAACGTCATGTAAAAGATCCAGTACGTGGTAATGTTTTATAGTCCCTTTGTAAGTTAGTCCTTCTGTTTCAAGATTGGAATTGATTTTCGCCTTAAGAGCGGGATTGTTTTCCATAACATGTTTTGCCTCGCTGAGTGCCTGATGGCAGTAGGGACAGGGTGCCAAAATATCCAGTCCCTCCTTTTCGAATATCGCCATGTTCCTAGCGGAAAGGTACATAGTCAATGAAAGATTGATATGTCTCAACGGAGCACCACAGCAGGCAACACCTTCTACATCAACTAATTCAATTCCCAAGTCAGGCAAAACTTCTCTTAAAGCCATCTCGTATGCATACTGTTCAGTTGGTATCAAACAACCCAGATATAATCCTATTTTATCCATATATGATCACCCTAGGGTCTCCGTAGCCGCCTTCATCAACACCTGTTGTAGCTTTTGTATTTCCTTTGGTGCAGGTAGTGAAGGAAGTCCTAAACTGTCTCTAGTCACTGCTTTATTGTCCTTATCAACCACCTCTTTGGGCTGTTGTATATAACCCGAACCTAAAACCGATTGTAACATGTTGGAGATACCTGTATCTATCTGTTTACCCGACGCCACCGCGATATTCTTCAGTGCAAAAATAACGTCCACTGGTGCAAGATCCTGAGGGCATCTTTCTTTACATTTCAAACACGTCACACATGTCCATATCACATCAGAGTTAAGCAGTTCATCTATAAAACCGGATTTTGAAAGGGCCATCACCTTGTGAGGCTCCAGCTCGAGCAATATGAAGGCTTCGCAGCCCGAGGTGCATTTACCACACTGGTAGCAATCATTTGGTATGTCTTCCTTGAGAGTCTTTAATATCTCATTTATTTTATCCTGCTGCTCGCCTTCCGGCTCAGCCATAGAAGTTAAATCTATAATGCTCATGTTTTATCCACCTTGATTTCTGATGTGTTTATGGATTATTCCTTTTATTCGCCTTTGAATTCCGGTTCTCTTTTGTTGATGAATGCATCCATCCCTTCCTTCTGATCTTTTGTATCGAAAAGTTCAGAGAACTTTTTAGCCTCCAGTTCAAGACCTTCATGGAGGGGTTTTGTCATTCCATAGGTAATAGATTCCTTGGCTTTCTTAATCGCTACGGGACCCTTAGAAGCTATCTTCTCTGCCATCTCTTTTGCTGCATTCAACACCGGTTCGTTATCCTGTATAGGGCGCCCTTTTTCGTTCTTTATTTTTTGACCATCAGTGCCCCGTTCATAACCTGGTACTAGCTGCTGAACCAAACCTAGCTCGTAGGCCTTATCCGCCCCGATTATATCACCGGTATAAATCAATTCCTTCGCTTTACCAAGTCCGATACACCTAGCTAACCTTTGAGTACCCCCAAAACCGGGTATTACCGCTAGATTCACTTCGGGCTGGCCGAACTTAGCAACCTCCGAGGCGATACGTATATCACAAGCAAGGGCCACCTCGGTACCACCACCTAATGCGAATCCGTTAACAGCGGCTATTACGGGTACATGTAGTGATTCGAATCTATTGAGCACACCTTGACCGAGTTCCGAAAAGGATTTCGCCTCTTCCGGGGACATTTCCTTCATCTCCTTGATATCGGCTCCAGCTACGAAGGCCTTCCCCTTTCCCGTGACGATAACGGCTCTGAGCTCGTTGTCTTTCTCCAGTTCGATCAAAACTTTTTCTAATTCTTTCAAAAGCTCGGTGCACAATACGTTCATGGGCGGGTTGTTCATATATATAACTGCGATGCCATTCTTCTTTTCCGTCTCTATCATGAGATCACCGATCATGAGTAATCGTAAAATCCTCTACCCGTCTTTCTACCGAGATATCCTGCTCGGACCATCTTTTTCAGCAGCGGACAGGGACGATATTTGGAATCGTTGAATTCTTCGTAAAGCACTTCCATGATATGTAACACCGTATCTAAACCGATCAGATCTCCAAGGGCCAATGGACCCATCGGATGATTCATACCCAATTTCATAACTTGGTCTATGGCCTCTGCTTCTGCAACGTCGTTTTGTAGACAATATATAGCCTCGTTTATCATGGGTATTAGCACTCTGTTGGATACAAATCCCGGTGAATCGTTGACTTCAACTGGTGCTTTCCCCATCTCTTTAGCCAACGAAATAATCATATCAGTTACCTCGTCGGAAGTTCTAAGCCCTCGGATCACCTCTACCAGTTTCATGAGGGGGACCGGGTTCATGAAGTGCATGCCTATAAACCTATCAGGTCTATCAGTAAATGCAGCCATCTTGGTAATAGGTATTGTAGACGTGTTGGATGCCAATATAGTTTCAGGGGGACACAATTCGTCCAGCTTTGTGAATACCTCTTCTTTAATTTCTACATCCTCGATTACCGCTTCTATTATCAGATCACAGTTTTCAAGATCCTCTAGATGTACTGTACCTTCTATACGTGAAAGGATATCTTCTTTCTCTTCAGAGGATATCTTCTCTTTTTGAACACTTCTAGCTAAAAAACTCTCTATGCTCTTCATACCGTCATCGACAAACTCCTGTTTAATATCTCGCATCACAACATCGTATCCTGCCTGGGCTGATACCAGGGCTATTCCATGTCCCATAGTGCCTGCACCGACGATTCCAATTTTTTCTATTTTCATATTATACACCTCACATTTCTATAATCATAGTGACGGCATTTCCACCGCCCAAACACAAAGACGCAAGACCTCTATGCACACCCCTATCTTTCATAGCATATATGAGTGTTGTTAATACCCTGGTACCACTACATCCGATGGGATGACCAAGAGCAACCGCCCCTCCATGTACGTTGAATTTATCATCAGGGATATCGAATTCCTTTTGGACGGCAACAGAAGCCGACGCAAAAGCCTCGTTGTGTTCTATAATATCAATATCGTCGATCTGGAGATCATTTCTTTCCAAAATAGCATATATGCCGGGAACCGGTGCTTCCATAACATCTGCCGGCTCTACACCGGAAGTATAGTAATCGACGATCCTGGCAATGGGCTCTATACCTTTCTCCTCCGCTTTCTTTTTGTCCATGACCACGGTTGCAGAGGCCCCGTCGGAGATCTGAGATGCGTTTCCAGCAGTGACAAGACCGTCCTTTTTGAACGCCGGTCTCAATTTACTAAGCTTTTCTAAAGTACTGTCCGGTCGGATCCCTTCGTCTTTATCGAATACGATCGGGTCGCCCTTCCTCTGAGGTACCTCTAAGGGCATAATTTCATCGTCAAACTTTCCATCTTCCGCAGCCTTAGCCGCCAGGCGGTGGCTCCTCAATGCAAACTTGTCGATTTCTTCTCTTGACAGATCATAGTGCTCCGCTATTCTTTCTCCTGTGATCCCCATATGAAAATCGTTGTAGATATCCCAAAGACCGTCGTGAACCATTGCATCTATTATCTCACCGTTGCCCAGTCTGTATCCGTTACGTGCTTTATCCAATACGTAAGGGGCTCTGGTCATACTTTCCATACCACCTGCCACGATGGTATCGTACTCACCTACCTTTATGCTGTTAGCAGCGAGCATGACCGTTTTGAGACCGGAACCGCACACCTTGTTCACCGTTGCTGCCCCGGCTTCTACCGGTATTTCAGCCCCGATAGCTGCCTGTCTAGCCGGGTTCTGACCGAGCCCGGCGGAAACAACGTTGCCCATGAGTACTTCTTGTACCTCTTCTTTGTTTATATCTGCTCTCTTAACCGCCTCTTCTATGGTGAAACTTCCTAATTCCGGGGCGGAAAAACTCGAGAGAGTCCCGTTAAACTTACCTATTGCCGTTCTAACGGCAGAAATTATAACTGGTTCATTCATATTCTGTCTCCATCGTTTTTTACTATTCAAGAGTAAATACCAGAATCACTTTTTAATATTATTGGTGAGTAACCTGCTAGGTCGATCAAATAATTGAGAAAATCCTTAGGGCTTCCACAAAGACCCTCCCAGAGGTAGTATCTCTTTATCCGCCATATTATTAAGCAGTACACCAGCGGCACCGTAAAAGGAGAATAAGGACACGGCCAAAAGCGACAAACCCACAGGAATCGTTGAAGTTCCGATAAGGATGTGTAAAACCAGAGCGACGATGGCTATATCGATAGACATTAGGATAGCAAATAATGTTTTATTAGTCATCAACGAGGCTGCTGTTAAAATGATACTAAAAAACAAGAATCCGATCAATCCATGGGCATAGTGAGTCATATCAGATTCAACGGATGTGAAAATGGTGATTAACAGAGTGAGGGAAACTGCGTACCAGAGCAGGGAATATGTGGTAAATGCACTCGCTCCAAATATATTATCTCTTTTAAAATCCATTATACCCGCTATCAGCTGAGCAGTAGCCCCCAAAAACAAAGTCCAGGGTATGATCAAAGATTGATTATCAACTGATGCCAATCCTAAATCTGTAAGTCCAAGGACCAAAGCAGCGATTGCAAGACCTATAAGACCTAAACACGCTGGTTCAGCCACCTTTGGAGGAGGGGTTTTTATCGTCGTGCGAGATTCAAGTAAATCTTTCTCGTCCATGAGGAACGTACAAACTTATCGTATTTCTATTTTTTCTATTATTCAAGTCTTTGCATTTTCTATAGCATCGATCAACTCAGGTAGAACTTTGTAGAGATCACCGACTATACCGTAATCAGCATTATCAAATATCAATGCATCTGGATCTTTGTTTATTGCTACTATTATATCTGAATCTCTCATGCCTGCTATATGCTGTATCTGCCCGGATATCCCGACAGCGAAGTATACTCTAGGCTTTACCTTATGACCCGATAAACCGACCCAGTGTTCTTCAGGAAGCCAATTCAGATCAGCGGAAATCGGTCTTGAACAACCGATGGCCCTTCCTTTGAATTGAGCAGCAAGATTTTCAGCTAGCTCTATATCTTCTCTGTTATCAAAACCCCTTCCACATGAAACGATAACTTCTGCGTCTTCTACATTTACTCCAGAATGTTCCATCTCCTTTACATCAATTATCTTTGACCTAGAAGGATCAACCATGATCTCTTTTTCAATTATATCTCCGTTACGACCTGTGTCTGCGTCCAAAGGATCAAAGGTTTTTGAAGGGACGGTTATTATACCTTGTTTAGAATTGATCTTTTCTTTTGCGACGGCTTTACCACTGAATATTGTTCTTTCAGTTATAATATCTCCGTCATCGATATGAATATCGGTACATTCAGATACGCACCCTGCCTTAAGTTTAGCTGCTAGCCTAGGTGCTAGTTCCTTTCCATCCTTGTTTGAACCGATAAGTACAAGTTCGCTCTCGCTCTCTTCTATTAGCCCTGTCAGTATCTGTGTGTATTCCTCAGCTTTAAACATTTCTTGGTTGGTTCTTATGAGAAATACTTTATCAGCTCCGTATTGTATGTACTCCTCTGCAAGTGCGTGGTTTTCATCTCCTACGATCACGGCAGTTAGCTCTTTTTCGAGCTCGTTGGCAAGTTCTCTCCCTTTGCCCAGCATCTCTAACATGAGTTGTTTTTTACCAGCGTATGCCAGGACCATTTATATCACCCCTTCTTTTCCCAAGCTTTCAACCAATTTGGACACTGCTTCCCCCACCGGCATTTCTTCATATATGATGTTCTTCCTATCCATAGACACCCCGGTAATGTCGATTGTTTCAACGGTAGGTGATGACACTTCAGATACAACATCATCAGCTTCTAGTATCTCGATTGGTTTATTAGCCGCACCTAGTATATCCATTAAACTAGGTAATCTGGGTTCATTGATCTCTTTTGTAACAGTGATCAGGACGGGATATGAAGATTCTACGGTAACTATACTATCGCCTAGGTTCCTATCCCCTACTACTTTTTCATCATCAGCTCCAATCTCTTGAGCGTAGGTGATCTGAGGAATATCAAGCAGTTCGGCGACCCTTGGCCCGATCTGTCCTGAAAATAGATCTAAAGAGGCTTCTCCACAGAGGATAATATCGTAATCACCCAGCTTTTTTATCCCTCCGATTAAAAGCTCGGATACTACATGATAATCGTAATCTTGATCCCACGGGATCAATAAGGCTTCGTCGGCACCCATAGCCAGAAGTTCCTTAACCGTTTCTGTGGCTTCTGAGGGACCTACCATTATTATGGTAACCTTACCTCCTTTTTCATCCCTGACCCTGATCGCTTCTTCAACCGCGTTTTTGTCGATGTCACTTATTTTATTATCCAAACCTTGTAAAACGGGCTTGTTTGTTTTTTTGTCTATCCTTATATCCGTTACATTTACAATTTGTTTTGCACATACTATTATATTCAAACATACCACCTCATTTAAGAATATCTCTGGATATTACCATCCTTTGTGCTTCGGAAGTACCTTCATAAATTTCTGTTATCTTCGCGTCTCTAAACAATCGTTCGATCTTGTATTCTTTGATGTAACCGTATCCTCCGTGTATCTGAACTCCTTCGACTGCTGCTTCCATAGCCGCCTCTGAAGCGAATAGCTTTGCCATAGCCGCCTCTCTAGAAAATCTACCTCCCTGGTCCTTTGCATGACATGCCCGATACAGTAGAAGCCTAGCAGCATCAATATTGGTAGCCATGTCAGCTAGCTTCCATTGAATTGCCTGGAACTTCGATATCGGTCTGCCGAACTGTTGACGGTTCTTAGAATACTCTATACTCTCTTCCAGCGCCGCTTGTGCTATACCTAGAGCCTGTGCGGCTATACCTAATCTACCGCCATCCAAAGTGGCTAAGGCTATTTTTAAACCATCCCCCTCTTCTCCAAGGAGGTTCTCTTTCGGAACTCTCATATCTTTGAAGATCAGTTCTGATGTCACCGAACCATGTATGCCGAGTTTTTCGAATATGGCTCCGACCTCGAAACCTTCTGTTTTTTCTTTATCTACGATGAATGCACTGATACCTTTATGACCAGCGGATTTGTCGGTAATCGCGAACACTATATGTATTTCAGCATCTTTCCCGCTAGTGATGAAAGTTTTGGAGCCGTTGATCACATACTCGTCACCATCGAGTTTTGCGGTAGTTTCAAGTGCCCCAAGGTCCGTACCTGCGTTATCTTCTGTAGCTGCAAATGCACCTATTTTTTCTCCCTTTGCGAGTATCGGTAAAAACTTTTCTTTCTGCGCCTTGGTTCCAAATTCGGTTATAGGCCATGAAACCAGAGAGTTATGTACTGATGCGATCACGCCGGTGGATGCACACTCCTTCGATATCTCCTCGATTACAATTGCATAGCTGATTGTATCTAACCCCGCACCTCCATACTCCTGAGGAACCATCACTGCCAGTAATCCTAGAGGAGCCATTTTTTTAATTATTTCATGTGGGAATTTCTCTTCCTTATCGATCTCTTCTGCAACAGGTGCGATCTCCTTTTGCGCAAATTCGCGCACCATGTTTTTAATCATCTTTTGTTTGTCTGTGAGTTCGAAATCCATAGATAAGGGATATCGCAAAGGCAATTAAAATTTTCGACCAAGCATTCTTAATCGTTTATCTTTTTGAGATTGTCTTTATATCTCCATGAAAATGATCTATACAATTCCTTGTACTCCTTCCACTTATCTTTGAATTTTTCATCGATTTCCTTGATAACTTTTGCCGGTGTACCAACTGCAACTTTTTCATCAGGTATTTCTGTACCACTGACGACGACCGCACCTTCACCTACAACACTCCACTCGCCGATGATCGCAAAATCGCTAATGATCGCTCCCATTCCTATGATCGCCCAGTCTTTGATGATTCCACCATGGATTATAGCTCCGTGGCCGATGGTGACCCACTCACCTAATACGGTCTCTTCTTCTGGTCTAGCGTGGATGACACAGTTTTCTTGAACATTGGTACTAGCCCCTATATGGATGGTGCCGTAATCGCCTTTGATCCGTGCTCCCGGACCGATATAACAGTTTTTGCCTATCCTGACATCACCAATTATGTCTGCACTAGAACTAACATAGGAGGATTCGTGTATACTTGGTTTTCTTCCTTCAAATTCATAGATTGTCATGGATGAACATTACCATCAAGCTAATAAATAATTTTGTCACATCGATCCGATATCTACCGAATAATTTATAAACTGACTCATGTTATAATAAATTAAACTGAAGGTGTTCTATATGGAAAAGAAAATTAGAGTCTTGGTCGCCAAACCGGGGCTTGATGGTCACGACAGGGGGGCGAAGATAGTAGCAAGGGCCCTCCGTGATTCAGGGATGGAAGTCATATATACTGGTCTACATCAGACTGCTGAACAGATAGTCGAAGCGGCTATACAGGAGGATGTTGACGTAATCGGTTTATCACTTTTATCTGGGGCACATATGACCCTTTTTCCAAAGGTTTTAAACCTCCTAAAGGAGAATAACGCAGAAGATATAAAGGTGATGGGCGGTGGGATAATTCCCGAAGAGGATGCGGAAAAACTTAGAGAGATGGGGATATCCAAGATTTTTGGCCCGGGCACTCCCACCGAAAAGATAGTGCAATACATCCAGAACTCAGTTGAATGAAACAACTGAAGGCGATAATTATGGAGATAGTTTCAAAAATATTATCAGGAGATAGACGCGCTGTTGCAAGGTTAATGAGTCTTGTTGAGGATAACCAGCCTAACTATACATCTGCTCTAGCTGAATTATATCCTCATACAGGGGAGGCACATATAATAGGGATCACCGGGCCTCCGGGTTCTGGTAAAAGTACACTTGTAGATAAACTCACTCTAGAGTTCAGAAAAAGAGGAAAAACCGTCGGCATCATAGCAGTAGACCCAACTTCACCTTTTACGGGTGGAGCTCTATTAGGTGATCGTGTGAGAATGAGCGATATCGCACTAGATAAGGGTGTTTTTATAAGAAGTATGGGAACTAGAGGACACCTCGGAGGGCTATCTACTAAGACTAACGATCTTATAAAGATACTTGACGCCTTCGGTAAAGACATAATATTGGTGGAAACCGTGGGTACAGGTCAATCCGAGGTGGAGATAGTTAAAACTGCTCATACTACCCTTATAGTTGAAGTGCCTGGATTAGGTGACGATATACAGACTATAAAGGCTGGTATCTTTGAGATAGGCGACATATTCGTGGTTAATAAATCCGATCGAGAAGGTGCTGACAACACATTTAGAGAATTAGAAACCATGCTAGATATGAATAAATCAGAAGGATGGAAGATACCTATCGTCAAAACTGTAGCTACAAGTGGAAAAGGTATCATCCCCCTTGTGGATATTATAGAATCTCATCTTCAATACATGCACGAAACCGGTAAATTTCAAGAATTAAAAAAGCAAAAAATCAAAGACGAATTCATGGGGATCGTGACGGATAATATAAATTCATATATAAGAAATCGCAGTTCAGAAGACGATATAGACGCCCTCGTTGAGAAGATAATCAACTATGAGTTGGATCCTTATACAGCAGCTGAAAGAATTATGAATAGTCTCAAGAACACATCAAATTAGTATATTATCGGTTCGTCATACTCTCCGAATACCTCTCTGAATACGTCGGTGATTTCTCCCAAAGTTGCATATGCCTTTGCGCACTCTAAAATTACTGGCATTGTGTTCTCATCGCTTTGAGCGGTGCTTCTAAGGAGTTCCAGTTTTTCCTCTACTTTAGAATTGTTCCTTTCAGCTCTTAACTTCTCCAATCTCCTTCTCTGCTTTCTTTCACCCTCCGGATCCATCCTTAAAATCGGAATCTCGGGAGATTCGTCCAGTTCGAATTCGTTTACTCCCACCACCAACCTCTTTTTTTCATCGATCTCTTTCTGGTATTTGGCCGCCGCATCGGCGATTTCCTTTTGGAAGAAACCTTTCTTGATCGATGGTATCACACCTCCTAAACTTTCGATCTTATCAAAGTATTTGTAAGTCTCTTCCTCCATATGATCGGTTAACCATTCGACATGGTAAGAACCTCCCAGAGGATCTATGGTATTGGCCACTCCACTTTCATGAGCCAGTACTTGTTGGGTTCTCAATGCGAGTCTTACCGCTTTTTTGGATGGGAGAGCTAAGGCCTCGTCCATCGAGTTGGTATGCAGTGATTGTGTTCCACCTAGCACCGCAGCTAGTGCTTGGATCGCCACTCTTACAAGGTTAACTTCAGGTTGCTGGGCCGTTAGTGCACAACCGGCGGTCTGTGTGTGAAATCTCATCCAGCAAGAACGACTCTTCTTCGCTCCAAAGGTTTCTTTCATCTCCCTGGCCCATATCCTTCTAGCTGCACGGTACTTGGCGATCTCTTCAAATAGATCGTTGTGTGCGTTGAAAAAGAAAGAGAGTCTAGGAGCGAACTCGTCGATATCTAAGCCCCTCTCCATACCGTGTTTCACATATTCAAGACCATCTGCCAACGTGAAGGCCAACTCTTGAACAGCCGTGGATCCGGCTTCCCTTATATGATAACCCGAAATAGATATAGTATTCCATTTAGGAACGTGTTTAGATCCATACTCGAAAGTATCCACTATCAAACGCATCGATGGATCAGGTGGAAAGATGTATGACTTCTGCGCAATGTATTCCTTTAAAATATCATTCTGTATGGTCCCTCGAAGTTCTTCTTTAGGTACTCCCTTCTTTTCGGCCATAGCTATATAGAATGCCCATAATACAGATGCGGGACCGTTGATCGTCATAGAGGTACTTATCTCTGCAGGGTCGATGCCTTTGAACAATATCTCCATGTCCTTCAACGATGAGATACCAACCCCGCATTTACCGAACTCCCCTTCTGCTAATGGGTGATCTGTATCATATCCGTACAGGGTGGGATAGTCGAACGCAATAGATAAACCTGTTTCACCGTGGTTTATCAAGTACTTAAATCGTTCATTTGTTTCTTCAGCGGTACCAAAACCTGAGAACTGTCTCATAGTCCAAAGTTTTCCTCGGTACATGGTCGGATGGACCCCCCGGGTGTAAGGATATCGTCCGGGGAATCCCAATTTTTCCAGGTAATCAAAATCATCTAAATCATCAGGGGCATACAACCTATCTATGGGCATTGAAGAAGTTGTGATGAATTCGTCCTCACGCTCAGGCCACTTTTTTAAAGTAGGCTTCAAACGTTCTTTTTCCCATTTCTTTTTTTCTTCTTTTACCTTTTTCGTTTCATGCATGAAATCAACCTCTGTTCAATATTCGATACCTTCTCGTCCTTCGACACCAACCATATAAGGATGTTTGACATCCGCCATCACCGTGACCAGATCTGCTAGATTGATCAAACCTGGAGATGCGTTCCTTCCAGTCAATACTATTTCGACATGAGGAGGGCGTTTTTCTATCACATCTATCACTTCCTCCTCAGAGAGTAGGTTAAAGTCCAGTGCCATGTTCATCTCGTCAAGTACTACAATATCATAGTCCCCTGATACTATAACTTCTTTAGCCCTCTCCAATCCCTCCATCGCAAGGTCTATATCGATCTTTTCAGGGTTTTCTTTATTAACAAAATCCGGACGTCCATACTGTTCGATCTCAACATTTGGTAAGTTCAAGATTGCATTAAGTTCTCCATATTTGATCTGACCTTTCATGAATTGGATGACAATAGATTTTTGTCCTTTTCCGGAAGCTCTGAGTACAAGCCCAAGAGCAGCGGTAGTTTTACCCTTACCTGTCCCAGTATAGACCTGAACTAGTCCCTTTCTCTTTTTATCCTCCAAATTAAACACCCGAACTACACTTATATGTATTCCATATGCGTAATATTTCAAGATCGACTTAAGTTGTTTCTAAGAAATAGGAAAAGTATATTAATAAGTTTTGTAACCACCATATTGATACCATGTCTGCAAAAGGGAACCAATACGAATACGAAAAGGTAAAGAAAAATTTCGAATGGGATGTGCCAGAGCATTACAATTTTGCTTTCGATGAGGTGGACCGGCAGGCGGATATCCATCCTGAGAAGGTCGCCTTGATATCGATAGATGATTCGGGAGAAAACGTCGAAAAACACAGCTTTGGTGAGTTAAAAGATCTCTCTAATAAATTTGCCAACGGATTGAGAGAGATGGGTATTAGAAAGGGAGATCGTGCTATGTTGCTGGTACATAGAGTCCCAGAATGGTACATCGCCATACTGGGTATGTTCAAACTAGGTGTTATCCCGATACCGACACCTAATCTATCAGTGCCAAAGGATATTCAATATCGTGTGAAAGAGGCGAAGGCAAACACCATCGTTACAGACATGCCTAATCACAGCAAAGTGGACGAAGTGAGAGATAAACTTCCGTCGTTGAAAAACTTTATTTTGATAGGCGGAAGTGCTGAGGATTGGACCCCCTATTCAGAGATGATGGAAGACGTTTCAGATGATTTCGATAGAGATTCTGTGGAAAAAACAAAAAGCGACGAACCCATGTTGATCTATTTTACATCAGGAACCACGTCTTATCCAAAAATGGTTCTACACTCTCATGCGTATCCCATCGGTCATACTGTTACCGCTAAATACGTCCAAAATCTTAGACCCGAAGACACGATATGGGTCATAGCAGACAATGGTTGGGCCAAGACCGCATGGGGTAAACTATTCGGCCAATGGATAGTGGGAGCTACAGTAGTTCAACAAAATATTACCGGTAGATTCAGTGCTGAAAAAACCCTACAGATATTGCAAGACCACAGTATAACAGTTTTCTGTGCACCGCCTACTATATACAAGATGATGATCAACTTAGATGTGGATAAATACGATCTCAGCTCCTTAAAGCACACGTTGAGTGCCGGAGAGCCTTTGAATCCAGATGTGATAGACAAATGGGAGGAATACACAGGACTACGCATCTACGATTACTACGGACAGACGGAAAGCGTTGCTTTAGTTGCAAACTATCCATGTATGGATGTAAAAGCTGGTTCAATGGGTAAACCGACTCCAGGGCACGTTGTAGATATTGTCGACGATGAAGGTAACATCTTACCTGATGGAGAAGAAGGACATATCGCTGTGAAAGTAAAGCCTGAAAAACCACCAGGAATATTCAAAGAGTATTGGAAGGATACCGAAAAGACTAAAGAGGTCTTTCATGGGGATTGGTATTACACAGGCGATAAAGCTTACAAAGATGAAGATGGCTACTTCTGGTTCGTAGGCCGGGCAGATGATGTAATCAAAGCTTCAGGATACCGGATTGGTCCCTTTGAAGTTGAAAGCGCTCTCCAGGAACATCCCGCAGTTCAAGAAAATGCAGTGATCGGCGCACCCCATGAAATTCGAGGAAAGATTGTCAAAGCTTATGTTATATTAAACAAAGGTTTTGAGGCCTCAGATGAACTTGTAAAAGAACTCCAAGACCACGTGAAGAAGGTAACTGCACCATACAAGTACCCACGTCAAATAGAGTTCGTTGATGAGTTACCAAAAACAATCAGTGGAAAGATACGCCGTACAGAACTGAGGGATAGAGCAGAAAAAGAGTACTTGGAAGAGCACACTAGTTTACCCTACTGAGGGATAAAACCCTTTTTATTTCTTCTTTTTTCTACCGAACTTTTGCCAATGTACCAATTCATCTATATTTTTCTTTACAGGTGAGAGCCCTTCTTCAGCGGGATGGCCTACAGTCATGCAAATGGTAATGTCGTATCTATCGGGAACCTCCAACTTTTTCCTCATTCCCTCAGGATCAAAAGCACCTATCCAGCATGTACCCAAACCCAAAGATACTGCAGCAAGCGAAAGATGATCGAGTGCAATTACGAGGTCGAGTTTAGCCCATTTTTCGTCCTCGGTAAGACCTACGAGTAAAGCACCTGCATCAGCAACGAAACCTTGATCCCTGCAAAGATGAACCATGTTCATTAGCTTCCTCTTTTCCGTAATAACTATGAATTTCCAAGGTTGCAGATTTTTGGCGGAGGGAGCATCTCGAGCTGCTTTCAGTAATTTCTCCATCTTTACATCTGATATGTTTTTGCCGGTATAATTTCTGACACTTCTACGAGCTTTTATTGCTTTGAATACATCCATCTATTCCACCTGACTAATAAGTTCGGTATGGAAACTCACGATTTAAGTTTTGGTTTCTTTATCTCGTAGGGCGAAATTTGTAACCGTAATAAATTATACCAGAAGGACTCTCTTCCCCTAAACGTCTAATAGTAACTTCTACTTCCATACCTGGTTCCACGTCCTCATATTCTACATCCACTAATTGGCCAGTCATCCTTACATCTTCATCCATCTCAACTATGACCATGATGTAAGGCACCATCATCTTGTAATCTTCCATAGGTTCGTGTACCTGGGTATATGTAACAACCTTACCTTTTCCTCCTAGCTCGTATTCGTTCAAATTTCCGATGCTACCCCTTCTACAGTGAGGACAGACCTCTCGTGGTGGAAAATAAACCCTTCCACATGGTTCACATTCAACACCGATACCCTGATACCTTTGCCTTATTTCTCGCCAAAGTCTTGGTATATTCATTCAGGACCACCTCTCTAAAATATGGACTACTGCACTTGCTCCGGTTCCACCTACATTATGGGTCAAACCATATAGGGGATCTTCAACCTGTCTGTCTCCTGCATCTTCCCGTAACTGAATAACAGCCTCAACAGCTTGGTTAATCCCAACGGCGCCCACAGGCTGACCTTTCGCTTTGAGACCTCCGGATGTGTTGATCGATATCTTCGAGTTCAAAGAGGTATCTCCTCTCTCTGTTGCTGGTCCTCCGTCACCCTTTGAGAAGAAACCAAGATCTTCAATAGCCATGATCTCGCTTATAGTGTAATTATCATGAACCTCTGCGAAGTCGATGTCTTTGGGTTCTAAACCTGCCATATCGTATGCGTTTCGAGCAGCATGTCTTGTTGCCTTCATCGCATCTATATCTCTACGATCATGTACTGCCATGTGATCTCCTCCCATACCTAAACCTAATATCCTAACGGGTTCTCCATTATAGCTCTCTGCAATATCTTCTGAAACCAACACACAAGCTGCAGCACCGTCCGAAAGAGGAGCACAGTCAAACATACCTAATGGCTCAGCAACTGGAGGGGCCCCCAACACTACTTTTAAAGGAAATGCTCTCTGAAATTGAGCATTTGGGTTTAATGCCCCGTTGGAATGGTTTTTAACGGAAACCATGCCAAGCTGTTCTTTAGTCGTACCATGTTTTCGCATGTGGTATCTAGCCATCATCGCATATAGGGAATCAAAGGTTGCACCAAAAGTTGACTCCCATTCCCAGTCTGCTGTCGACGATAAGATCTTTTTTGCCTCCTCATCTCCTACATCTGTCATCTTTTCTGCACCGCCAACCACAACAACATCATGGATGCCTGATGCTACTGCCATGTATCCTTGAGCAAGAGCCATCCCACCAGATGCTCCTCCAGATTCGATACGGACTGCAGGTACATCATCTAGTCCTGCATAATCAGCGATCATAGGTGCTATGTGCTCCTGATTGATCAACCGCCCTGCAGACATATTTCCAATGTACATCTTCTCTATCTCTTCACCTGTAACTCCTGCATCTCGAATAGCCCCCAATCCTGCATGGATACCTAGCTCTCTCAAAGATTGGTTCCATAATTCACCTATCTTTGTTTCTCCGATACCTATTATCGCGACATCTCTCACTTTACCACGCTCCTATGTCGATCTTTTCTCTGAACTTTGCGTATCTTGAATAGGAGATGAAAACATGGTCTTCAATTACTTCTTCTATAGTTGGAACTTTATGTCTAATCTCCTCTATCCTATCTGTTACAACTATATCGAAGCTGTCTGAACCTGCACCTGAGCCATACGATGTTACTAGGATCCTATCGCCTGGGTCTGCATGATCTAAAGTTGCTGCAAGTCCTAAGGGAGCTGATCCAGAATAAGTGTTTCCAATTCTAGTCACAAGTAACCCTGGTAAAACCTGTTCTTTAGAAAATCCGAGTTTCTTAGCCACTTTGAGAGGAAATTTTCCATTAGGCTGATGGAATACCGCGTAATCATAATCATCTGGTCCTGTATCTGTTTCTTCAAATATACACTCGGTACATCCCGTTATATGCTTGAAATAAGCCGGTTGTCCTGTAAATCTACCACCATGCGATGGGTATTTCTGCCCCTCTCGCCTCCAAAAATCAGGTGTGTCAGTCGTAAAAGAACAGGTATGATGTATCTCGGCTATGAGATCATCTTTTCCTATTATAAATGCAGCACCCCCAGCCGCAGCTGAATATTCAAGGGCATCGCCAGGTGCCCCTTGCGATGTATCCGCCCCTATAGCCATGGTGTTCTCAAGCATACCTGAAGCTACCAGTCCCATTCCTGTCTGAATGGCTGCTGTTCCTGCCTTACAGGCGAATTCGTAATCTGCCGCTGTAAGATAGGGTGTTGCGCCTATCGATGCTGCAACGATAGTAGCAGTTGGTTTAACCGCATACGGATGTGACTCAGAACCAACATATATAGCACCGATATCATCTCCTGTCAAACCTGCTCTCTCGGTAGCCCATTTGGCAGCTTGTATCGAGATGGATATAACATCTTCGTCAGGAGATGGGACCGATTTGCTTTCTACGTTGAGACCTTTTGCCATCATCTCTCCATCTTTGCCCCAAACTTCTCCAATCTCTTTTGGAGTGATCCGATAACGTGGGACATAACCTGCATATCCATTAATTCCAACTTTTCTTTTTGTTTTCATCTCAATCACTTCCTATAAATTACCTAATCTCTCGATAATGGAAGACTGATCTAGATCAGTGACCATTAAAGGGATCCCTTCTACCCTAGCTAGTTCCATCGTTAGTTCATCTATATTTCGTGGTCTGACGTAGGTTACTGCAGCCGGGGTAAGCGGACTCGCTCTAATAGCCACCATAGGCGATCTCCCGTATTCGACTCCTGTGAACATCAAAACTCGCTCGGTACTCCAACCATATATCCTTAGATAATCGAAAGACTTCATAGATGCAATAGCCTTAAGACTATCTATTAGAGTGTAGCCAAAAAGTTCCCTTTCTTTATCCGGGCGATAATGGATTTCTGCATCTATAACCTCTGTGAATTCGTCTATACTCACTGAGCTTGAAAACTCCCTCATACTGATAATCCCTTCTTCTCCAGGGTGAGTGAATCTTTTAACCACCTTTCCGCCTCTAGCTAAATCTATAGATAACAGAGAGGACACGATCTCTCTGACGAATTCAACTCCTGGGATCCTTCTTCCTTTCTCATAATCGCTTATTACCGAAGGAGAAATACCTATTTCCCTGGCTAACTCAGTTTGGGTGATGCTGAAGGACTTCCGCCATTTCCTAATACGAGCACCATGATCCTGTGCCATGGTGATTTCGCCAGCTATCTTTTCTTGTAAGCGCTTCATTTTCCAAGGAACGTGAAAGATGAGATGTATATAAAAGTGTCGAATTATAGATTAGACGATTGTCTTTTTATCATCTTCGGGATAGAAATGCATATATAAGATAGAACTTATATCCTTTATGATGGTGATTTAAGTGCAAAAAAAGAAAAAGTATTCTAAACTTAAGAAGTTCAATCTAGCAATGGGTTTTTTACATTTGATACAGGGTGTTTTGATGCTCCTTTTAAGTACTGATTTTAGCCTACCCCTTCGTTACACCTACCTTGAAATGGATGCTGGAACACTCCAACCTGCCACCCGAACTTTATTTGATTTACAAATCGGGCCATCGGTGGCCTTGTTTTTATTCCTATCGGCGACAGCACACTTCTTGATATCAACTGTGCTTTTTAAAAAGTACGTTAAACATCTCAAAAACGAAATAAATCCCTATCGCTGGTATGAATACTCAATAAGTGCCTCCATAATGATTGTTTTAATCGCTATGTTGACTGGCATATATGATATAGGTATACTATTAGCCCTATTCAGCTTAGTTGCCATCATGAACCTTTGCGGACTCCTTATGGAGAATTTCAACCCAAATAGGAAAGATGTTGATTGGTCTCCCTTCAATCTCGGCTGTTTAGCTGGTGTTGTTCCATGGATAGTTATAGCCATATCTTTACTTGGAGCAATATTTGCTTCACAGGGAAATGTTCCTGATTTTGTTATCGCAATCTACATCTCACTGGCGATCTTTTTCAATTTCTTTGCTGTGAACATGTATCTTCAGTACAAAGGAGTAGGAAAATGGAAAGACTACATATATGGGGAAAGGATGTACGTTGTGCTCAGTTTAGTGGCAAAATCCGCTCTTGCATGGCAAGTCTTCGCAGGTACACTGAGACCTTGAGCGAAAATGTTAATTATCTAGTTTCGCTATAATCGATATGGTGTATTCGATGGTAGGATTGAAATTGAGCAGTCCCGCGTTTAACCATGGCGATGATATCCCCAGAAAGTACGGCTATAAGAACAAAAATGTGAGCCCACCTTTTTTGATAGAATCGATACCACAAGGCACAAAATCCCTAGCCCTGATCATGGACGACCCCGATGCCATGGCACCGGCAGGAAAGATATGGGTTCATTGGGTAATATGGAATATAAATCCAAAAACAAAGCAGATACCTGAAGGAGGTAAGCCTCCAGGGGCCTTTGAGGGCAAGAACGACTACGGAGAGGTGGGATACGGTGGCCCAAACCCACCTGATAAAGAACATACATATTTGTTCAAATTATATGCCCTTGATACGGTTTTAGATCTAAAGAAAGGCACTACAAAAAAGCAAGTTGAAAAAGCCATGAAAGGACATATACTAGAAAAAACGGTGTTAAAAGGGACATACGCCCCCTGAAATATGTTTAAGTCTTTATGTAAATGGTGTTAAGAATGGAATCTATGAGATATCTACCGCCGATGGAGATGAATGGTCAGAGACAGATGGCATTGGACGAAGCTCTTTTAAGAGGTTTTGACAAAGGCATATCTCCTCCCACCTTGAGATTTTTTCAATTCTCACCCTCCTGTATAACTATGGGGTATGCCCAAAATACAGACGAAGTCATACACACTGACATATGTGATGAACTCGGGATTCCTTATATTCGCAGGATAACGGGCGGTGGAACCGTATATCACGACTTGGAAGGAGAGATAACCTATTCGATAGTTGGTCCAAAGAGAGAAGAAACCGTTGAAGATAGTTTTTACAGGCTTCTAAAACCAATGATAGAGACTTTGAGGAAATTTGATCTAGATGCTGTCTTCAAGCCTTATAATGACATACTTGTGAATAAACGAAAAATATCCGGGAGTGCTCAAAGAAGGGGAAAGAAGGGTATGCTCCAACATGGTACGCTGATGTATGCAACTGACCTGGAAACCCTGTCCAAGATCTTGGTTCTTGATGAAGATAAATTAAGAGCACGGGGAGCGAAATCCTTTATGGATCTAGTTACCACTATAGAAGATGAGCTCGGTTGGACACCAAAACCAGAAGATCTTATTGAAGACTTAAAAGCTTCTTACGAAGAGCACATGGGGATTGAGATCGAAGATGGTAAACTCACTAAAGATGAGATAAAACTCGTTGATAAATTCGAAGATAGATATCGTTCAGAGTCATGGACGTATAATAGAAAGTGGGAGGGTTGAACATATGGATATAAGGGTGTCTGCAGGGACTGAAATTTCCCTAGGTATGAAAAATGCAAAGGCTTCTGAGCAAAACACAACTGCTTATCTGATGATCCCTGGGGGAATATGTAGAGGAGGGTGTTCATACTGTCCTCAGGCTAAAGGCCAAAATGGCTGGCTTTCACGAATAAGATGGCCGCTCCACGACATAGAATATATTATCGAACCCCTTAAAAATTCTAATCTTGAACGTATATGTCTTCAGTGTCCAGATATCGAAGGTTATGAAGAAAAGATAGTGAAGACAGTAGAACAACTTGCTAAAGCAGATAAACCGTTGTCTGTATCCGCACCTATAATTAAGAAAGAAGTGATGAAAGATATCATGTGTTATGTCGACCATATTGGAGTAGGTATTGATGCTGTAACTGATGACATCAGAAAAAGGACAAAGGTAAAATACGATCCTCTGGTTTTTTGGTCCTATCTGGGTGATGCTCTAGATGTATTCGGTAGTGATCATGTTACAGCTCATTTCATAATAGGAATGGGTGAAAACTTGAAAGAAGTGGCATATGCTGTTTACAGGGCCCATCATGCAGGAGCTCGAGTTTCCCTATTCTCTTATTTAAAAGGGGATGAATCACCGGACATATCTTATTTCCGACAAGCACAGCTTTTAACATATCTCATAGTTAATGGAGAAGATCCTCTAGATGCAGTAGATACAGTATTATTTGAACCAGAAAAAGCTATTCGGCATATTGAGAACGGTGCTCCATTCATTACTATGGGCTGTCCTGGATGCAACCGTCCTTACTACACGACCAGACCAGGTCAAGAACATAGGAACTACCCTAGGCCTCCCTCACCAGAGGAGCTGGATTCTATCAAGAGGGAATTGGGACTTTGAACAAAAAAAAGGATCCGATAAAAGTGACAATCAGCACGTATGATGAGATAGCTGAAGAATACTGTGGTAATACTCTTTTGAAGGGCGATAGAAATTTTCAGATAAGGATGATGGATCGAATGCTCGACATGTTACAAGACAATCCAAGGATAATCGATCTAGGCTGTGGCGATGGAAGAGACACATCTTATCTTGACCAAAAAGGAGCAGACGTGGTAGGAATTGACCTTTCTGGTAAGATGGTAGAAATTGCTAGAGATAACTATCCGCAAGGTACGTTCATCCAAAATGAGATGAGAGAAACTATCTTTCCCGATAACACATTCAATGGAGTGTGGGCTAGTGCGTCGATCATCCACCTTTCCCGAACCCAATTTCCAGGACTATTGAAAGAAGTTGCTAGAATCTTGATTAAAGATGGGATATTCGTATTCAGCTTTAAAGAAGGTAAAAAAGAAGGTTTTGAAGGTGCAGAGGATCGACAGCGATATTTCACATATTATACTGTCAATGAGATAAGAAGACATTTAAAATATTTCAAAGTGATAGATTTCGTGAGATGTCCCAAAGAGATAATGGGCTCCAAGTTCATTTACTGTTTTGCGAAAAAAACTATATGAAACCACTGAACGGCCCCAATTGTCTCCCCAATATCAGAGTCCCAACTATTAATAGAGCAAGCAAGACGTAATTTTTTACATTCCATCGTAGTATCTTTGCACCATCCAGAGGACCAAAGGGTAGGAGATTGAAACCACCTATGAAAAGATTTACGAAAGACACAAATGCCAGAATAAAACCGTATATACCGTATCCATACCAAAAAAGAGCATAAGACGCTAGAAGAAAAGCTGTCCCAACTATCCAGTTGGTGGCTGGACCAGCAGCACTGATCTTTCCATTTTGTTCCTTAGTCATATGTCCACTGATCACTACGGCACCAGGAGCTGCGAACACGAACCCCATGAAGCTAAAAAAGATTGCCATCATCAAACCCCATGTCCACATGCGAAATTCTGCCCAGCAGCCGTATTTCCTAGCGAGATTCCTATGAGCGATCTCATGAAATAAGAATGCGGTTCCAACTGCAAGCATCGATATACCCATAAGAGTTGGAAAATTCTCCATCCTTAAGCCCTGGAACCCTCCTGCAAAACTAATCGCGAAGGCTAAACTCAGCACAAAAAAAGCTATGGTCAGATGCACAATCTCGTTTTTGCCCATGCCACGAGGCTGAGGACCCATCATGAAAACTCTTTTCTCTCTCAAACAGTCTTCACCTCACGTTTAAAAATAGCTTTAATTTCTTCTACCGCTTCCTGGTCAGTACAATCAAATTGCTCTTTAGGGATCTCCCCAGCTGCGGAGTGGATATGGCCTCCACCTGTTCCAATTCCAGAAACAGTTCTTTTCATGACCTTGCCTATATGTACATTTACATCCTTACAGCGAGCACAAAGATGATAACTTTCATCCTTTATACCGATAACAAAAACGATATTTACATCTCTTTCACCGGTCAATATATCCGCTACTTGGGGAAGGTCTTCTCTGTGAAATATCTCACCTACAAATGAAGTGAGTACACAATCATCTATCTCCCTTGAGCAAATGGCTTTTCCTAGCGCTGTAACTGTCTCGTTTTTCAACGGAGGACTTTCAAAAATCTCTAAAAGTGTTCTGTCAGCCATCTTTGTTAGCTCATATACGGCCTTTAAATCACGGGGTCCAAAATTGACTGTGTAATCTGAAGTATCAACTTTAATCCCATATAAAAGGGCAGACGCGAGTGTTGAATCTATATCTATACCCATGTTAATCATATGTTCCGTCATCATAGTGGAAGTAGCACCCACATCAGTGTTAACTTGAAGATATTGTTTAGCTTTACCTCCAAGATTGGTAGAATGATGGTCCAATATGATATCAGGTCTAAAGTCTTCAGGTAAAGGATTATTCATACCTGGTATTGCGAAATCTATGAAAACCGTCAAACCATCATCATCCACTATAGGCATCTCATCTTCATTCAAACTGCTTAATCGATGCCCCGTCAACTGGATAAAAAGTTCGTTCTCTGGGTGACCTATATCTCCCCAATGATAGGTGATCGTAGGTATTTCTAAATCTTCACAAATCTTTTCGAAAGCCATCGCTGAAGCTATAGCATCAGGATCTGGATTGCTGTGAAGGAATATAGAAACCTTGCCATCAACTCCCTCGATCTTCTGATAAAGGTTATTGCTTTCCCTGATCGATTTATACGTATTAAATATGATGTCGAGGGATGAAAATAAAAGTTTACCTTCATCTATTAGTAAGTCCACACTTTTACAGTCTTTTACTTCAGGAGTGAAATCTGACCTCGAATATAGCACGGTCAGAGGTGCATCCTTATCATTAATTTTATAGTTTTCTAAATATTCAAGAGAATCTTGGTCTAAAACAAGGAGCATGTCATTTTCATCTAATCTTTCAAGCATTTTCTTGTTTTCTATTAAAACAAAATCTTTTTTATGACTTTTAAAGACTTTTCTTATGGTATCGGCTAATTCTCCTTGGCCTATCAAACCATAGACCATCTTTGACCTCCAGAAATCATTCTTGAACCACCTTATCGAATAAAGTTTGAAAGCGCTTTAGCTGTTTTTTTTCCATACTATTACCAGGTAAGCTGACCAAAAGATAACTGTCTTTATTTGTGATCTTATCTGCCATCCAGTCAAAAAACTTCAAAACCTTTTCGAAATCGTTATAAGCTATTAATTTTGGTACCCCCTCAAATAGAACCACTGCTGTGTCCGTTCCTTTCAGAGCTTTTCCGATCTTTCCAGATAAATGGTTTACTTCGAAAGAAGAAGTTATATGATTACTTGCTTCTCCAGTATTCTGAGATCTTGTGAGTTGGATGTATCTAACCTTTTTTGGAGGTAATGAATGATTTAGTATCAATTTGGATGGTTTTTCCCTGCTTACCACCAAAGCATCAATACCTTCTTTCACCAGATAACTCATCACATCGAATGCTTTAGTAGAATCCTCTTCAATAAAAAGATAGGAAAAACTATCCTTCATGTCAGCAAGGTCTTGAGAATTTCCTTCATAAACTGATTCATCAAATAAAATTATACTAGGATCGTCTTCGAGTTCTACTCTTTTAGAAGCCACATCCTGATAAATGGTGCCCAACTTGCTCTCTATCCTGCTCTTTAATTCCCATCCATCGTACCTTGAAATCAAACTCTTTGCATTTCTCAGAGCTTCATCGAGTCCTTTCTCATAGCCCTTGAGGTAGGCTTTCTTGATCAATTCATCCTTGCTCATGCTTTTTCCAGCCCGAATATTATCCTATGTACCGAAGATGCTCACTTTTACCCTCCTGGCCAACTCCACTGCTTGGATCCATCTCCATGAATTTATTTGTTATACTCTCTACTTCCTCCGCTTTATCATCAAGAGCATCGAAGGATAGTTCTTCGATATTTAGCAGGGAAAGAAGGATCTCAAGAACCGCTCTAGATGCAGTAGGGTCTACAAAATAACCAGAAGTTTCTCCCATCAAACACAGACCATCTATATCGTAAAGTCTCTTTCCGAGTCCTAAAAGTAAACCACTGGCTCCAACAATGCCTGAAGAGGGGTGTTCTTTATCAAACACCACCCCAAACTCTTTTCCTTTTTCAACTAAATTATGGTTTGTCGCAGCACCCAATACACGTGGTTTATCTATCATAGATCCCTGACCATATCCTCCCAAAGAATAAACCATATCAACCCCAAATTCTTTAACGATCTCTAGAACCCTTGCAGTGAGCAAATACTGCCCTTGAGGAGTCATCCCTTGATAATCTCCTGTCAAGAATATCAGATCGATATCATCTTCACCTGCATTTTTTTTATAATAAAGTTTGTTGCATACCATCTCAGCTATACCATCATCGTTTACCAGAACCTGAGGGGGAAAGTAAATCGAGTATATCTCCGCGAATATCTCTGCATCCAGCTCATCTATCATATGCTCCGCAGCTAGCTTACCAACGTTCCCAACTCCTGGTAACCCTTCTATGAGTACAGCATTTTTAGGTTCAACTTCTTTCAAGAATTTTACGGATATATTTTCCATATATTATCATTCCTTTTCTGCCTTTTTAAATTGTTTCCTACGATAATCACCATATCTGTCTTCAGGTGAATACCTAGGTGGATGTGGATTTATAGTTTTTTCACCACAACATGAACATCTCTCTGATAGCGTATAGGTACCACAGGACGAACATAACCTTATCTTCTTCATCTCATTCAAATCAGTGCTGATAAAGGTATATAAGGCTTTTTGATGAAGTCAGCCTTTGAGTATCGAACGGTACTCCGGAATCACATCTTTTGTGAACCCTTCCATACCTTCCTTGGTTTTGAAATGTATGACCATCTTTTCGATCACTGAAAATGGGAGCGTAGCTATATCGACTCCCATCTCTGCACAAAGTCTTACCTGCCTGGGTGTCCTTATACTTGCAGCTATTATCTCGGTATCGAATTCATACCTGTCGTAGATTTCCTTTATTGACCACACTAGATCGACGCCCGAGAAGATCCCATCGTCATTAGCCCAGTCGAAGAGTTTCATGATCGAGTGATCCTTGTAGATCATCTCTTCAACTCTACCAGACATGATCATCTCATAGATCTTTTGTTCTCTGATCTTTCGAGCCAATTCTTCCGGGTAATAGGTACCCTTAGGATAATCCTCTCCTCTTCTGAGATTTATTTTTTTACGGATGTGATCATCTATCCGCCCCAAGAAGGGACTGACATAGGCTGCACCAGCCTTGGCAGCCATCAATGCCTGGTTGGGCGACATCACCAATGTACAGTTGACTGGTATGTCATCCTCTGAGAGTGTCTTTATCGCCTTCACACCTGCGAATTCGTCATCGTTCTCTGTTGTCGCGGTATTGATCGGAATCTTAACGACCACATTATTGTTGATATCGTTGAATCCTTCGTAAAGTATCTTGGCTTCAGAGACCATCTCTTCCTTGGAAATACCTCCCACCTCAAGGCTGACTGGGCCCTCTACTGTACGAAGTATCTCTTCTATATGATCATCTAGGCTTATATCCTCGGACTCAGATTCTACAGCCTTCTTGATGAGTGAGGGATTCGTTGTAACTCCATCGAGTATACCCCACGACTCAGCTTCTTTTATCTCATCTATTTTTGCAGTATCTACAAATATCTTCATCATATCCCCTTTTCTAATTCTCATTTTCTAGCTATCACATCATGAGCACTCTCTACAATTGCTTCAGCAGTCAAACCATACTTTTCCATCAATTCTTCGCTATTTCCTGACTCTCCAAATACATTGGGTACGCCAACTCGCTTCATCGGTACATGATAACTTTCGGAAAGCACCTGCGATATGCCACTTCCCATACCCTGGCTAACCACCTGTTCTTCCGCAGTGACTACGCCTCCTGTCTCTTTAGCAGCTTTGACTATGGTCTTCTCATCGAGGGGCTTGATCGTACTCATATTAACTACACGGGCCTCGATATTTTCTTTTTTCTGGAGCATCTTAGCAGCTTTCAAACACCGTGAAACCATTATCCCTGTTCCTATCAATGTAACATCATCTCCGTCTTTCAAAATACTCGCTTTACCAAACTCAAAAAGTGAATCCTCATCCGTGATTATAGGAACGCTAGAACGTCCGAGTCTCATGTAAAATGGGCCATCCATATCTGCAATAGTTCTCGTTGCTTTGGAGGTTTCGTAGTAGTCAGCTGGGGCAACTACCCTTATATTGGGTAGAACTCTCATCAAAGCTATATCTTCCAACATCTGATGAGATGCACCATCTCCCCCGACAGTGATACCTGCATGAGTAGCCACTATCTTTACGTTTGCACGAGTGTATGCTATGCTTTGACGGACCTGATCATAAGCCCTACCGGTAGCAAAAACCGCAAAAGTACTGGCAAAAACTGTTTTGCCCTGGAACGCTAGACCTGCAGCTACCCCCATCATGTTTTGTTCAGCCACACCACTGTTGAAGAAACGCTCTGGAAATTCTTTACCAAATTCTTTTATCCTGCATGACCCACAAAGATCAGCACCGATTGCCACTATATCATCACGCTCTCTACCCAGTTCCACCAGTGTTTCACCGTATGCATCCCGCTGCTTTGCCATCTCCCACATTTTTATTTGCCTCCCAGTTCCTTCAAAGCTATCTCAAGTTGTTCGTCGTTCGCAGCTTTGCCGTGGAAGGCCAAAGAACCCTCCATAAAGGTTACACCCTTTCCTTTCACAGTATGAGCTACTATCATCGATGGTTTTCCCTCTACTTCTAAAGCTTTCTGAATCGACTCATATATCTTTCCCATATCGTGTCCATCTATCTCCTGAACATGCCACCCAAATGATTTCCATTTAGAAACAATCGGTTCTATAGACACTACCTCCTCAGTCGAACCATCTATCTGAAGTTGATTCCTATCTAAGAAAACTATCAGATTATCCAATTTGTACTGGGCGGCAAACATACCCGCCTCCCATATCTGGCCTGACTGCATCTCTCCATCACCGCAAATAACGAATATCCTGTAATTTTTTCTATCTATGTTGGAGGCCAAAGACATGCCGCAGGCGATAGAAAGACCTTGGCCCAGGGAACCTGTAGATGCATCAACTCCAGGGGTTTTTCGCATGTCCGGATGACCTTGCAATCTGGAACCGAGTGCCCTAAGTGTCATAAGTTCCTCAATTGGAAAGTAGCCTGATTCTGCCAAGACACCATAAAGTGCGGGTGCGGCATGGCCTTTGCTGAGTACTAACCTATCACGTTCTTCCCAATCTGGCTCATCTGGCTTATGATCCATTATTTCAAAATATAGAACCGTAAGCATGTCAGTTGCCGATAGAGAGCCACCAGGATGCCCTGACCCTGCTGCATTTGTACTCTTTACAACATAAATCCTAACTCTACGAGCGATCTCTTTCAGTTCCTTTATCCTGTCATCATTGAGTGTTTCCATCTGATATATCTCCTAATCTTTAAGATGATTGGGTAAAGAACTATCCGTTATTATCTTTTTCGGATGGCTTGATAACTTACTCAATCCAGGCTTTGTTATCTTCCAGATGCACGCAGTCCTCAGCAAAGTAACCTACAACCTCGGGCAGCAACTTATGTTCTTCCTTTAGCACCCGTTGAGCAAGTGATTCCACTGTATCGTCGTGCTTCACAGGTACACATCTCTGTGAGATTATTGGACCCATGTCAACTTCTTTCGTAACAAAGTGAACACTACACCCTGAAACCTTCATTCCAGATTCTAGAACAGCTTTATGAACATTCTCTCCATACATTCCGGGGCCTCCAAACAGTGGTAGAAGAGCCGGGTGTATGTTAATCATCTTACCTTTATACTTCTTGACGAACCCATCTGTGAGCATACGCATATAACCTGCAAGTACAATCAAATCAGGATCCTCGTGATCGATCTCTTCGGATACCATTTCATCATGCTCCTCTCTACTCAACCCTCTATGATCGACGATCTTCCACGGTATATCATGTTTCTTAGCACGTTCTATACAATAGGCATGTGGATTGTTGGTTAAAAGTAGGACAACTTTAGCATCTATCTCATCTGCTTCACAAGCATCAATAATGGATTGAAAATCCGAACCGCTCCCGGATGCAAGTACAACAACGTCTATGGAACCCATGGTGGTGTAATCTACAAGTGTCTAAAAAACTTTTTGAGAGAAAGACGGGCGTAGATATTATATGATGTAAACTCTTTGCTTTTTTCGATGAAGATCCTCCATCAGGATAAAAGACAAGGTCGCATCAAGATCCGTATAGACAATCTCGACGATCTCTGGCATCTAAAGAATCTTATAGAGCTAGGAGACATAGTGTCCGCTGTGACTTATAGGAGAGAGGAAGATCAACAGGATACATTACGTTCAAATAGAGGAGAAAAAAAGAGGATGAGATTAGATATAGAGGTGGAAAAGGTAGAATTCCATGAGTTCACTGATCGATTAAGAGTTTTGGGTGTGATAGTTGAAGGTCCACAGGACCATGGCTCTTATCATACATTGAATCTAACAGATGGCGACAGAATGACCATAATAAAAGATGTGTGGAAGAAGCACCACCTTGATCGGTTAAAAGAAGCGATAGAACAAAGCGATAGACCTCTGATCACCTTTGTTGCATTGGAAGAAGGTGAAGGAACAATAGCTGTAATGAGGCAGTATGGTATAAAAGAGATGGCAAACGTGTCCATCTCAACAGGTGGAAAAATGTACGAGGGGGAGAAGATGACTAGAGAAGATTTTTTCAACATAATGGTGAAAAAACTTAAAACTATAATGGAACCAGGTTCACCCCTAGTGATCCTTGGACCTGGATTTACTAAAGAAGATTTCTTTGAATACCTTCATAGATACAATCCTGAACTGGTAGAACATGCACAAGTAATTCCAGCGGGTACAGGTGGTACTACCGGGATTCACGAGGTTTTAAAATCGGGCAAGGAAGGGGGTATCCTAGAGGGGCATAGAGTTTCTTACGAATGCGAAAAGGTGGAAGATTTATTGGTCGAGATAAAAAAAGGAGGAAAATACTCCTATGGAGAGGAGAACGTGGCCAGGGCCGTTGATATGGGGGCTGTTGAAACACTGTTGATATTAGATGAGAAAGTAAGAGATAAGAAGGGAGAAAGGTTGATGAAAAAGACAGAACAACTAGGTGGAAAGGTCATAATTGTAAGTAAAAGCCATGAAGGAGGCGAAAAGCTAGAGGCACTAGGGGGTTTCGGTGCTTTACTCAGGTACAGAGTTGAATGATATTAACCTATTGCCTCTTTTCTGGGACAGATTGTTCCCTCTTCAGCTAAACCATCGAATTGCTCTGTTAGCTTTTTAAGCGTATCTTCTCGCCACATAGAGCCGCAAATAGAGCAGATTCTCTGACCAAAGTTTTTGACATCACCTTCTATCATCTCCTCAGCAAGTTCTCTAACTTTTTCCGCATCTTCAGACTCAAAATCTACAGCATAACCTCTTTTCCCAGAGATGTATTGAGATACAGCCGCAGGGGTCAGGTTGAGCATTTTTGAAACCTCACTCTGCCTCACACCCATATCAACTAATTCTTTAGCTAGATTGGCTCTTATACAAGGAAGTACGAAATTTACTATTATTTCACAGGGTTGTTTTACCATTTTTCCACCGGCTTTTTTTGTATATGGCTGTAAAAAACCAGACCATATTAATATCTTTTTCTCTAGTTACTTATTATTTTTGAAGATCCTTTTGTTAAACTTTTAATACCATTATAGCTTTGGACTAAAGGATGCATTTGTTGAATCAGGAGCTTATTATCACCCTTAGTGCTTTTGTAACCTATGTAATCGGTGTTATTACTTTCTCTCCTCTTCTGAACAAATTAAAAAAACGAGGTTATGTTGGAAAAGATATGTATAAAGTCGGACATCCGCCAGTTCCTGAGATGGGAGGGTTAGGGATCGCCTTCGCATTTTTAGCGGGCATAATTTTCTTGGAATCGGTTACAAGCATTCCCTTCATAATATATCCATCGCTTTTTGTCTTGCTATTTTACTTTCTTTTCGGTCTTTTGGATGATATATTAGGTATAGGTACTAAAGAAGATCTCAGTCATGACAAGATCATAAAAATCTTTATTCCTCTATTTTTTGCTTTTCCATTGTTTAGATATGTGAGCACCTCTCTTTTTATTCCTGGCATAGGAAACATAGAATTGGGTTTGATATATCTCATCACTGTTCTTCCATTATTTATCATGATCACTGCTAACCTGGTCAATATGTTTTCTTATTACAACGGTCAATCAGCTGGAAGTGTTCTAATAATCCTAGTTATCACCACGATAAAACTTTTCGATATAGGGGAAACCGACCTATTTTACTTGATACTTCCCTTTCTTGGATCCACTCTTGCTTTCTTATCATATAACTTAAATCCTGCAGGTGTATTTCCTGGCGATTGTGGGGATTTACTAATGGGTGCTGTTATTGGTACAACAGCAGTATTATCAGGTCTAGAATTTTTCATGTTCATAGCTTTACTTCCTCTAATAATCAATTTCCTCATGGTAACATACTGGTTTCTTAGCAAAAAGGGCGACACAGATATTAAATTCGGAGATGTTAGAAAGGATGGAACTATCATCGCACCAAATCCTTATACCATCATGTGGCTTTTCCCTTACTATTTTAAGTTGACAGAAAGGCAAACTACCTTTTTGATGTATGTTTTAGTAATTTGCTCTTCGATAACTGCATATATTTTCCTGTGAAGGGGTAAAAGATAAATACTCCAAGAAAACATAGAATTACTATACATATCTCGTTTATGATGCCAATACCTACCTTCAAGTAAAAAGAGGCCTTTGGAGAAATAAAGATGTTGGAAATGTGGCTTTCTATAATGGGAGCGTTTTTCGTCGCTGTTTTAATCACAAAGTGGCAAATCAAAACCTTCTCCAAAGCAGGAATAAATGGAAGAGACATGCATAAAAAAAAGAAGCCAAGTGTACCAGAGATGGGAGGGCTTTCAGCTATTTTAGGTTTTATCGTAGGAATATCTATACTACTTGGAAGGGCAAATACAGGTTCGTATGAGACTCTGTTTCTAACCGCAATTGTGGCCATCCTTGGAGCTGGGCTAATTGGCATGGTCGATGATATGATGGCCCTTAGACAAAAAACAAAAGCGTTTCTACCTTATCTTTTTGCCATCCCTTTTGCTATACAATTATCATCCCACAGTTTGAACATCTTTGGGATGGAGATCTCAAATAGTGCATTTATAATTATAGCAGTTCCTTTCGGTGTGACCTGTGCAGCAAATGCATCAAACATGCTTGAAGGCTTTAACGGACTAGGAGCGGGTCTGACCACGATCAGTTCGATCACCCTTATTTATCTCATTTATTTAAGAAATGATAACCCTTATGGACTTTACATACTCTTCCCTCTACTCGGTGCAACACTAGGTTTTTCGGTATTTAACATATATCCTTCAAGAATATTTCCAGGAGACACATTCACTCTTTTCAGTGGTGCAGCCGTGAGCTCAGCAGCAATAATAAGCAACCTGATAACCCCTGGAATAATTCTATTTATACCGATGATACTTGAGTTCTTTTTGAAATTCAGAGGTGGATTTACAGCAGAGAATTTTGCAAAAACTAACGAAAGAGGTCAGTTGATAAGTGTCCATGAAAAAACAGAGAGTATAACACACATTATTGTTAAAAAATTTAATCCAAAGGAATGGCAGTTGGTGGCCTTGGTCTGGTCTATAGAAGCACTTCTAGCGGTATCGATAATTATAGCATACGGGATCTAGATTTACCTGTAAAGTGAAGGACCTGGTTTAGTCGATGTCAGATCTTTTTCCACATCCTGCGCCCCACCTAAAGATTGAAAATGGATAGTGGTTCTCATCCCCACATTGATTATCAATTGAATAGCCTCAAATAATTTCTCACGATCAATCGAATCTTCATAAAGATGTTTTTTGATCACAATGTTGTCAGGGTTCTTTTCGGAATCTCGCCTTATATTATAAATGATACTGTCCACTGCTAGTAACATAACAAGTCCTCTTTCAAAACTCGATCTAACTTTTGGATCGAAGCTTTTCAAAATCCTTTTATGTTCTTCGCTAACAGATAATTTATAAACTACTTCTAACCGCTTAGGAGTAGTCATTGGATTTCCCATGAGCACTGTCCTTTCACCATGCTTCAATTGGATCATCCAGTTCAACTGCTCATGATCGAGTATCTTATAATCCCGACCATCATCGTCAAGCCACTCCATAAGCTGCTCTTTCATGAAAATGACAGTTGATTCATATTTTTTAAAGTTTCGCATTTAAGATAAAATCAGCTCTGCAGCCCTTAAAACAGCTACTGGCACAACGACCATAAGGAAATCATCATCGAAAACCATCTTTGGATATTCAGCTAAGATCGCTGAAATCGCACCGAGTATCGAAAGAAAGACAATTATCAAAAAACTATAATCGGTCAACACAGAAAAAAGAAAAGCCGCTACAACCCAATATGCTACTAAAGGCAAATAGGGATAAAAGGAGGGAGTATGGAAGCGTACCTCACCACAAAGAGGATCCACTATCCCCATACCGATCAAACCTATAACCGCTAGATGCATCGGAAAGAGCAGTATTACGATTGCAGCACCCATTGTAGCCCATGCATAGGCAGCTACTTTGGTTCTTTCGTACTTCCGGAGTCCGAACACCTGCCATCCCTGCCAAACTCTTATCACTTCAAAAAAGAGTATTATAAGAACTATTATAAGAAAAAGTATACTTCTCTCGTACCCGTATATCTTGGTTGGCAAAAAATAATATGCAAGAAAAATCCAAGACATAGAATGTACTATCCTTCGGAAGATATGTTCTAATTCACTGTCCATTAGCGATCCTCCACATACCGTCCAACAATAAAATCTCCTCTGCTTGTTGTAAGATTAAGACCATGATAAATAAGAAAAAAGAGGTGATAAGGAGGTTAAGGGATGGAGTCACATCTCTTCCATCCTGTCATGTTCTTCTCTCAGGTCAACTACCCTTTTGGCTTTACCCACGGTTCTGGGCAGGGTGTTTGGTTCCAAGAGTTCGACCTTTGCTCTGATGTTCAAAATCGCTGTCAGATTCTCGTTAACATTTCTAAGTAAGTCTTCTTCGTCAAATTCGTCTGACTCATAGTAGTCCTTGTCAATCTCTACTTTTACGTAGAGCTTATCTAGCACGTCTCTGTCAACAATTATCTGATAGTGTTCGGCAGTTCCTTCAGTCTCTAAAAGGGCGGCTTCAACCTGGCTCGGGAAAACGTTTACTCCGCCAACAATAAGCATGTCATCGCTCCTCCCCTCTACCCGCATTATACGTGGGTGGTGTCTACCACATTCGCATTCTTCATAATTTACCACCGCAATATCTTTTGTTCTATATCTCAACAGAGGCATAGCTTCTCTTGACAGCATAGTGAAAACAAGTTCTCCTTTTTCTCCTTCTGGAAGGACCTCTCCTGTGGATGGATTGATGGTTTCCACCAGGAATTCATCGCTCCATATATGGAGTCCGTTCTGTTCAGGACATTCTACTGCAACACCAGGACCATAAAGTTCACTCATACCATATACATCCTGAGCTTTCAGACCCATCGACTCTTGAATGCTCTGACGTGCCTCGTCACTCCATGGTTCCGCTCCGAACATACCTACTTTAAGATTGAAATCCTTAAGTGGATCATAACCAAATTTTTGGGATGCTTCAGAAAGATAGATCGCATAGGAAGGGGTGCATGCTAAAACAGTGGTCTGAAAATCATACAACATCTTGATCTGTTTCTTTGTGTTGCCAGTGCTAGTAGGGATGACTGAACAACCAAGAACTTCAGCACCTTGATGGAATCCTAATCCGCCTGTGAAGAGACCATATCCATAGGCGTTCTGAACAATATCGCCTGCATCAGCACCTGCAGCATTATATGTCCTAGCCATAAGATCGCCCCAGGTTTCCATATCATTTCTTGTGTATGAAACAACGGTAGGGGTGCCGGTAGTGCCGCTGGAAGCATGGAATCTTACTACCTTTTCTCTGGGAACTGCAAGGATCCCATAAGGATAGTGATCTCTCAAATCATCTTTTACCGTGAAAGGAATTTTTTTTACGTCCTCAAGTCCGTTTATGTCTTTGGGTGTGATACCTTCTTCTTTGAATCTTTTTTTGTACATAGGCACGTTATCATAGGCATATTTCATCATCTTGGTTATCTTCTTTTCCTGCACTTGTCTGATATCATCAAGCTTCATCATCTGGGCTTTCTCATTGAACATGATTTACACCTTTTATAAATTATCTTTTTATTCTGTGGCTTAAAAGGACAGGTCGGATTATAAGTTTTTCGAAAAGCAACATCACAAGATATCATCGATAAAATTAAAGATATCGTTTAAATGTTTTCCCTCTTCGATCTTTTTATCTTTTAAACTCAAAACTTTAAGAGGTTCTCCGATTATTTCTCGCATATTATTGAATGTATTGGATTCTCCTCCCCCGCCATGAGTACAGAAAAATACAGCTAGGTCGATTTCGTCTTTGTACTTTTCTAGGTATGTTCTTATGGCTGGTGTTATATTACCGGCCCATACCGGTGTACCGATTATCAATATATCAAAATTTTCAGGATGGTAAGATACTTCCTCTATTTTAGTTTTCTTTTTCATCAAAGCATTTTTACCGGCTATGATGTATCCAATTTTTCCATCACGGTTTTTCTTATCTATGATCTCTTCTATTTTTACTTCTACATCTTTTTCAATCAATGCATTTTTCATTACCTCGGCTACCTTCCTAGTCGTTCCCGTCCGTGAATAAAACGAGATTAGTATCTTCATCATTGCACCGTTTTTGCAGTCGATCTAAGATATATCAATTTTATTATTCATACGGATGCTTATCCGTGTTAGTTATCCGTGTTAGAATAGCATGCTTACGAATGATTCTGGATTCCTACTAATTATTAGATGTATGTTGCACACACACGATCTTCAAAGTATAGTAGATAATAAAGGTATCAATATTAGCACTAGTGGAACTGATATTACTGTTGTCCAGGTAATCGAAAGAGCCGTTCCTTTGGGATTTAAACCGTATGGTAAAAGGAACATATTAGTACTGGTTATCGGAAGGATTGAGTTTATCACTATAACAGCAAACCATGGTCGAGGTATGATCTCTAGAAGCATCAGCGGAGTAAATACAACTGCTAGAATTATTGGGGTATACACCATAGTTGTAAAGAATGCATTGCGACCCACGGCCCAATCGAAATCTCTTTTCTCTTCATTTTTCTGTGGTAGGACCATCTTCTTTATTTCATCTAATTTTAAGTCTGTGGGATGTATCCCTGAGCCCACATAATATAAAGCGGCGGGTATCGTTAGAGCGGTGATGAAATGTAAAACAGTCCCTCCATCGCCTAATGCTGCAATATCGATTCTTGTTCTATGATGCACTATGATGGCAGCTACGATGAAGGAGAGTAGATACCATGGATACAATTTTAGATACCAGGGTAAAAGTGAGGATTCTTTTTTCAGATTATTTTTTCTTTCATGCTTGTGCATTACTGAAAGTACGTAGGGTATGACTCCAAAGAGTCCAACACCTACAAAGGCGATGTAAATGGCAGCGGGTATTGCCCATGCTTCTATCGCGAGTAGAGCCCCTCCAACAAAAGCAGCGCTCCTGCCTTGGTTGGTCAATACCGTTTTTAAAAATATCCTTTTTTTCATACCTTTTAATTCTAAATTTTTTGATTCTAAATGCCCAAGGAAGTATGCCAGGAGATACATAAAAGAAAGAACAACAAATGTTATTCCTGTGAAAATGAGCTCTTTTCTACCGAAAGTGATATTTAAAAATAATCTGAACATCAGCAATGGGATGAACACAAACAATAATATCAGGCCAATTTTCTTCATCGCTTTATTGATACGTTCTTGTCCAAATGGTTTTGCTAACAGATATGAAACAACTATACCCACGATGATCCATGGAAGTGTCCACAATCCGCTTATGTACGGAAGTATGGTCTCTAGTAGGCTTACGATTGTCATAAATGGGTTAAAAGGCAAAAAATATTTAAATAGTTCGCCTGAGGGTTTGGCTGAATGATCGAACTCGGTGATAAGCATATTGAGCAAAAATATCTTCAAAATACATACTCCGTTGCTTTTTATTGATTACAATATAAAACTCCCGAAAGTCATATTAAGGCCCGGTTTTACTGCCTAAACCGATGGGGCAAAAAAATAAAGGTCTTGAGCTGCTTTTCGAGCCCGATTCCATCGCCATAGTCGGAGCTTCTTCAAAAAAAGGCAAGGTGGGCCATACCCTTCTCTATAATATAATCAATTCTGGTTACGAAGGAGAACTATATCCGGTGAACATAAAAGGAGGCGAAGCACTAGGAATAAAATTTCATCGATCGTTGGATGAATTACCAGATGGGATAGATCTAGCTATCATCGTTGTACCAGCTAAATTCGTAGAAGGTGTTCTTAAGAAATGTGGTAAAAAAGACATAGGACACGTCATCATTATATCTTCGGGTTTTTCAGAGATCGGAAAGGATGAAATGGAAGAAAAGTTAGTTAAAGTGGCAAAAAAGTACGGTATCAGGATACTTGGACCGAACGTATTTGGGATATATTCCGGTAACGAGGAATTGAATGCGACCTTCGGGCCCACGGACATTAGAAAAGGGAACATAGCACTTATTTCCCAAAGTGGAGCACTTGGGATAGCGATGATCGGTATGACATCACAACAACACCTTGGTCTTTCAGCTATCGTAAGTGTGGGAAACAAATCCGATATTGACGATATAGACCTACTTGATTACTTTTCCCAGGACCCCCTTACCGATGTCATAATGATATACATGGAAGGACTAAAAAATGGTCGCGATTTTCTTAATACCGTCCAAAAGATCTCAAAAGATAAGTCCATCGTAGCAATGAAATCGGGGAGATCGGAAAAAGGTGCCACTGCAGTAGCTTCACACACAGGTTCTCTAGCTGGGAGCGACAAGATTTTTTCAGCTGCTTTTAAGCAAGGAGGAGTATTGAGAGCGAATGACCTACGTGAAGCCTTTGCTTGGTCAAGAACTCTAAGTTCAACTGCCTTACCAGAAAAAGAAAGAGCAGTCATTATAACTAATGGTGGTGGAATCGGCGTGATGGCCGCGGATGCTGCTGAGGAATATGGGGTGTCACTTTTAGATGACCAAACTTTTCTAAAAGAAACTTTCCAGGACAGCATACCTCCCTTTGGTTCTACAAAAAATCCTATCGATCTGACAGGCCAGGCTGGAAGAGAAGAATACGAAAAAGCAATGAGAGCTGCCCTTGAAAGCGATGAAGTAGGAGCTGTTCTAGGCCTCTACTGCGAGACCGGAATAACTGATCCCATGGAAACTGCAAAAGTTATGGAAGAACTATATCAAGAATACAAAGATAAGAAGCCCATGATTTTCACTTTTACTGGAGGAGAGTTCGTAGATGAATGTGTTGATTACTTACACAAACATAACGTACCGGCCTTCGTAGAAACTGAAGATGCTTTGAGTTCTATGGGTGCACTTTTTAAAAAGAAAAAATATATCGAGCGAAGAGAAGATTCATCATCTATAACCGTCCCCTCTGATATGGACTTGGAGGGGGTCCAAGAGGTTATAAAGTCCGTTGTTAAGAGAAGAATTAGCACCCTTTTAGAGGATGATGCAAGGCGAATACTGAAACTAGCTGGAATACCTATGGCCAAAGGAAAAGTTGTGCATAGCCTCAATGAGTGCATCGAAGCCGCAGAGGATATCGGTTATCCTGTTGTTTTAAAGGTTGTATCTGAAGACATAATCCATAAAACGGATGCAGGAGGACTGATCCTTGACCTTCAGAACAGAGATGAGTTAATCGAAGGATATCAGGCCATATATTCGAACTGCAAAAACAAATACCCTGATGCACATATTAGAGGTATCTCTGTAGCGGAGATGATCAAAGGGGGAGAAGAGGTTATAGTGGGAGGTACGACTGACGCTTCTTTTGGACCAGTCGTCATGTTCGGTCTTGGTGGTGTTTATGTAGAAATACTGAAAGACGTTCAGTTCAGGGTTGCACCAATCAACAGGAGGGAAGCAAAAAGGATGATCGGAGAGATAAATGCTTTCCCCGTGCTAGTAGGTGCCCGAGGGCAGAAAAGAAAAGACCTAGATGCCCTTGCAGATGTGATATATAGGATGTCGATACTCATGGATAGGATAGAAGCCATATCTGAGATAGATTTAAATCCGATCAAAGCCCTTGACCAGGGTCAGGGATGCAAAGCCGTAGATGTAGCGATCACCCTGGATAAAGAGGTGACTAAAAATGAATAACCTCATAATATCGTCAACAGAAGAAGATGCAGGAAAAACAACCGTCGGGATGGGTATTGCCTTATCTTCAGAAAAAAAATTCAGCTATTTCAAGCCCTTCGGAGATAGACCCATATACAAGAAAAAACGTCTTATAGACTATGATGCAAAGCTATTCAAAAATGTACTTAACTTGGACATCGAATACGAAAAATTTTGCATAGGCTTCGACCATTCAAAAATAAGATATGCGTACAGCCAAGATGTTATTAAAGATAAGATAACGGATAGGGTAAAAGAGTTGGCTAGTGGATACGATGGAGTTATAGTAGAAACCGGGATCGATTGGAGATTCGGTTCCTCTGTTTCTCTAGACCCTGCATCACTTTACAAAATGATAAAAGGAGAAATTGTACTTGTCGCATGTGGTACAAGGACCAATATCGTAGATGATTTAAGCGCTGCTGTAAGATATTTTGATGCATTAGATATTCCTATCAAAGGAGTAGTTTTAAATAAAGTTGAATCGGAAGAGGATATCAGAAATTTTGCTTTTGATGATCTAGAAGCCATGGACCTGAATGTTCTTGGTATAATACCAGAAATACCTGAGTTCCAGCTTATGAAGATGAGCTACATTAACGATATGTTGTTCGGCAAAGTTGTCGCGGGACAATCCGGTTTGGACAATGTGGTTGAAAACATATACGTTGGAGCCATGAGTGTGGACGAGATGCTGAGGACCTCTAAGTTTTCCAAAAAGCGAAAGCTGATTGTTACCGGTGGTGACCGTTCTGATGTGATACTAGCATCCCTCGATGAGGGAACATCTGGCCTAATACTCACGAATGACATCTTCCCTCCGAGTCATATCCTTTCAAAAGCTGACAGAGAGGGGATACCGATGATAGTCGTGCCACTTGATACCTACGAGGCAGCTAAACGCATAGAAAGGATGGATAAGATCACAACTGTTGAAGACGATTTCAAAATAAACATGGTTAAAGAAAGGATATCCCCTAAAATTAACATATAGGTGTTGATTTGGATAACCTGTAGGGATAACTGATATGATTGATGAATACGAGTTTGTAGAGGCGAAAGAAGCTCTTTCTATGATAGGTAGAGGTGAAAGAGTATTCATAGGGTCGGGTGCTGCTGAGCCCCAGTATCTAGTAAATGAACTTGTAGAGTTAGCTAATAAATTCTATGATACTGAAATCTTTCATATCCAGACATTGGGTGTTGCACCCTATACCGAAGACAAGTTCGAAGATAGGTTCAGACATAATGCCTTCTTCGTCGACGACAATACGAGGGATGCAGTAGCGAAAGGAGGGGCCGACTATACACCTATTTTTATGAAAGATATACCGAATCTATTCAGATCTGGTAGAGTGCCACTGGATGTCTCATTGGTACAGGTTTCCCCTCCTGATGAAAATGGCTGGGTCAGTTTAGGAGTTGCTGCTGATATAATCAGGTCAGCAGTGGGAAGCTCAAAAAAAATTATAGCTCAAGTTAATCCAAAGATGCCTAGGGTTCATGGGGACACCTTTCTTCACGTGAGTGAGATAGATCATCTAGTATATCATGAGGAAGAGATACTTGAGTTTAAACCGGTAGCTTCAACTGATACAGCCATCAAGATCGCAAAGCATGTCAGTAGATTGGTTGAGGACGGATCTACCCTACAAATAGGGTACGGAAACATTCCAAACGCGATACTATCTCATCTTGATAAGAAAAATGATCTCGGTATTCATACTGAGATGCTGTCCGAAGACCTGGCTGAGCTAATGAAAAGAGGGATAGTCAACAATAAAAAGAAGACTATTAACCCAGGAAAGAGCGTGGCTTCCTTTTTGATGGGGACCCGTGAGCTTTATGATTTTGTTAACGATAATCCTGCGATCGAACTGAGGCCAACAGATTACACAAATGATCCTTTCGTGATATCTAAGAATCATAAAATGACTGCTATCAATACTGCATTGCAGGTAGATCTGACTGGACAGGTATGCGCTGATTCTTTAGGTTACAGTTTCTACAGCGGTATTGGCGGACATGCAGATTTCATGAGAGGAGCAGCTCATGCTAAGGGAGGTAAATCGATAATAGCCCTATCATCAACCGCCCAAGATGGAAAGATTTCTAAAATTGTATCACACCTTGATGAAGGTGCTGGTGTGGTCACAACTAGAGGTGATGTTCAGTATGTGGTCACCGAGTACGGTATAGCTTACTTACACGGTAAGAACATACGCCAGAGGGCTATGGAGCTCATAAATATAGCTCATCCAAAATTTAGGGAGAAGCTACTAAAAGAAGCAAAAGACCACAACCTAGTTTTCCCCGAACAGATCCTCGTTCTTGATGAAGGGGGAAGATATCCCTCTGAACTTGAAACAATTAAGGAGATCGATGGAAAAGAGTATATCTTTCGACCTATGAAACCAACAGATGACGAGCTGCTTAAGGATTTATTCTATTCACTGTCAGACGAGAGTAGATACAAACGATTCATGAGTTCTCGAAAGGATATGCCACATGAAAGAAGACAGGATTTCGTACAAATAAATTATAAAAAAGAAATGGCTATAGTCGTTGTCGATCCCGAGATCGAAGGACCTCATAGGATGGTTGGTGAAGCTGACTACAGGATTAAAGAAAGACAAAATATCGCTGAGATATCTGTTATGGTAAGAGATGAATATCAAGGCCAGGGTGTTGGTACTGCACTTGTAGAATACTTAACCATGATCGCAAAAAATCAAGGGCTATACGGATTCACAGCCGAGGTACTGGCAGATAACAAAAAGATGCTTAGAGTGTTCGAGAAGATGGGGTACGATATAGAGAAGAAAAGAAAGTACAACGAGTACGAGCTAAGGATGAGATTCATATAACCCTCCAATCGCAACATTTATTAGAGTTTCAGATATACTCATTCTCATGCAAGCGGTGATTCTGTCTGGAGGATTTGGAACTAGGATGCGCCCGTTGACCCATACAACACCGAAACCTTTACTTCCTATACTCAACAAACCGTTGATTCAACATGTGATCGATGGACTTCCGGAAGTTGTCGATCAGGTGATAATGGCTGCGAATTATAAAATAGACATGCTTAGAGAATATTTCGATGAGATTGAAGTATCTGGTCGAGAAATACATGTGGTAGATGAACCTGAACCTTTAGGGACTGGTGGTGCTGTTAAAAACGTGGAAGAATATTTAGATGATACGTTTTTCGTTATTAATGCAGATATAATTTCTAGCATAGATATGAAGGATTATCTTGATTTCTACAATTCTAAAGATTGTGTTGCTGCGATTTCAGCATGGGAAGTAAAAAATCCGGAAGAATTTGGTGTTTTTGAACTTGATGAAAACGATCGTATAATCCGATTCCAGGAAAAACCTAAGGCATGGGAGGCTTTCTCAAACACAATAAATGCCGGGCATTACATCCTTGAACCCGAAGTGCTTGATCTAATACCACCAGGTCAGAAGATATCTATGGAACGTGAAATCTTCCCTCAGCTCATAGATAAAGGCTTTTTTGGATACAATTTCGATGGGTATTGGGTGGATTGTGGAAGACCAAGGAGCTTCCTTAAGGCGAATAAAGAACTTCTTAGGAAACATCAGCCCGAAACGAAAAATCTGATAGGAGAGAGAAGTGTCGTTGACGGGGAGCTCGGTGAATACGTGACAGTTGGAGTCGACTGCACCATAGAAAAATCTAACATCTCAAACTCTATAATTTTCGATGGTGTAGAAATAGATGAAGGATGCTCGATATATGGGAGCATAATAGGTTACGATGTGATCGTTGAGAAAAATGTTGAGCTTGAAGGTTGTATCGTATCTGATGAGATGATATTGAACGAGGGTGAAAAACACGTGAGAGAAAAAATAATGGAGGAATGAAAGACATGGGACGTCTTTTCGGTACCAACGGTATCAGGGGTATAGTTAACGAGGGGATGAACATCGAACTTGCATCTTCACTGGGTAGAGCAGTGGGTACTTGGCTTGATGAGGGAACGGTTGCTATTGGTACAGATACACGTTTATCGAACGACATGTTGAAAACTGCCGTAGCTTCAGGATTAATGTCCCAGGGACTGAACGTTGTCGATCTAGGAGAAGCACCGACACCAGCCATCCAATATTATACCAGAGAAAAAAGTGATCTAGGTATTGCCATCACCGCATCACATAACCCACCAAAATATAACGGTATCAAAGTTATATATGGCGATGGAACAGAGCTTACGAGTGATAATGAGGAAGAGATAGAAAACATATATTTTTCCGGAGAAAACAAGGATCCAAAATGGAACTTTGTGGGAAGATTGTCAAAGGATGATCCACTTGAAATGTATCACGAAGCGATAATCAAAAAAGTGGGCAAAAAGACAATAAAAGATGCGGATCTTAAGGTGGTTGTCGATTGTGCTAACGGAGTAGGATGTTATTCTACACCATACCTATTACGTGATCTCGGGTGTGAGGTGATCACTCTTAACGCTCAGCCAGATGGAACTTTTCCTGGACATGATAGTGAACCTACAGAAGAGAATTTAAAGGACCTTCGCTCAGTTGTTATCGAGTGTGGTGCAGATCTAGGCATAGCACACGATGGAGATGCCGATCGGGCAATATTTTTTGATGAAAAAGGACAATTCTTACACGGGGACCAAACCCTTACGCTTATGGCAAAAAGGATCGTAAAAAGGAACGGTGGAGGGATAGTGGTAACACCAGTCAGTTCTTCAAGCAGTGTGGAGGATGCAGTAAAACAAGAAGGTGGGAAGCTAATATACACCGCTGTCGGATCTCCTATCGTTGCTCGAGAGATGATAAAGAAGAATGCTGTCTTCGGAGGGGAAGAGAATGGGGGATTGATATTTGCTGATCATCAGTATTGCAGAGATGCAGCGATGACTGCAGTAAGGATAGTTCAAGCTGTTGCTGAAGACGGTCCGTTGTCCGACCAAGTGGCAGAATTGCCCCATTATTCTCTTGATAAGAGAGGATTTCCCTGTCCCGAAGAGATCAAAGAGGATGTGATGGTTGAACTAAAAGATGTATTCAAGGAAAGTGATGTGGATGATACGGATGGACTTAAAATTAGGTATGAAGAGGGATGGGTTTTAATTAGACCTTCAGGAACTGAGGCAAAGTACAGGATTTATTCAGAGGCTAAGCATTTAGAGGAAGCTAAACAACTAGGTGAAGAGCATGCAAGTAAAGTACTGAAGGTTATAGAAAAACTAAAAGATCATGTATGACAAAATGTACTAACTACACGACTTAATCCCGAAAGTCTAGCGAATTGTTTTTACGTTAGAAAATACAATTTAAGTAAGGGACAATTTGATAAAATTTAAAGGGTGGACTTGTAGCTTATTCAACTTAGATCCACCTTAGGGTTCATCCGCAGTGATAACGAGGATGATTGGGACGCTAATCCCATATTCATCCTTTTGTTAGTGCATACAGGAAATTCATCCGTTGAAGTGGGGCAGTGATAATTCCCACTATTGAGGAACGCTAATTCCTCAAATTGATGGAATTGCAACGCAATTCTAGTAACTCCCAAGATAATTATACTTAGATGGATATCTAATCATAATAGTTTCGGGATGAAGCCCCTCTGTGGTTTTTCGTCTACGTAACTCCCCGTTTCCCGTCGAAAGATAACATAAAAATGGAAAGGATGTCCGCGGAAAGAAGTAAGAGATAAAGACTATAAATCTATAGTCAAATAAAACTAAATAATGCTACGTAAATATAGAAATATTTATTACAACCTTAATCTTGCGAGAGCTATCGAACATAAACCGTCAAACCTTTTCGAAAAGAAGATCGAGGGATAAGTCGTTTATGACTCACCGTGATGGCATAAAACTATTCGATTCTTCATAGGTAGAACGTGTTTGTAATGATTAAAGATAAGAAGGAATGATATATATGGAAATTCGAGAGATCAGGGCTTTAAGAGGCCCAAATTACTTTAGCCGATATCAAGTAATTTACGTGCTCCTTGATATCGGGGAATTTGAAAAAAGACCATCAAATGAAATACCTGGCTTTGTGGATAGATTGAAAGCACTCATACCATCACTAAAAGAACACAGATGCAGTAGGGGATACGAAGGGGGGTTCTTAGAACGTGTAGAAGAAGGAACATGGTTTGGACATATAGTCGAACATGTTGCAATAGAGTTGCAGTGCCTAGCAAATATGGAAGTGGGGTACGGGAAGGCGATAACCACCGATGAAGAGGGAGTTTACAAAATAGCCTTCCGTTATCGAGATGAAGACGTGGGTATCGAAGCAGGTAGGGAAGCAGTCAAAATTGTTGAAGAACTGGCTAAGGGAGAGACACCCGATATAGATGATATAGTTAGAAAGCTGAAAAAGATCCGAGACGAAAACATGCTCGGCCCAACCACATATTCTTTAGTAAATGAAGCATACGAGAGAGGTATACCTTACATCAGACTCAATGAGTACAGCTTCATTCAGCTGGGTCATGGAAAAAACCAGAGAAGGATACAGGCCAGCATGACTGATAGCACTTCTGCTATAGCCATGGAGATCGCAGATGAAAAAGAGCGAACAAAAGAGATACTCGACGAGGCAGGAATACCTGTACCTAAAGGTAAGTCAGTTAGAACCCTTGACGAAGCTTTAGACATGGCAAAAAGGATAGGTTATCCGGTTGCCGTTAAACCAAATATAGGAAATCATGGAAGAGGGATATCCTCCAGAGTGGAGGACAGCGAGGAGTTGAAGACCGCATTTAAGGAGGCAAAAAGGATATATCCCGTAGTTGTTATAGAAAAATTTTTGACAGGTTCTGATCACAGAATTTTGGTCATCAATGGAAAACTGGTGGCAGCAGCTAGAAGAGATCCACCTCAGATTACAGGCGATGGGACATCAACCATAAAAGATTTGATCGATGAGTTAAACAGCGACCCTAGAAGAGGAGTAGGTCACGAGAAAACTCTCACTAAAATCGAAATCGATTACATGACCAAAAGGATCTTTAAACAGAACAACTATACTATGGATACAGTTTTGCCCAAAGGAGAAAATCTTTATCTTAAATCCACCGCCAACCTTAGTGCAGGAGGGACTGCGACGGATGTCACAGAATCCGTACATCCAAAAAATAAGATGATCGCAGAGAGGATTTCAGGCATTATAGGACTGGATGTTATGGGTATAGACCTGATAGTACCAGATCTGAAAGAACCTCTTGAACAAAGGAACGGTGGTATAATAGAGGTGAATGCCGCACCGGGATTTCGTATGCACCTCGATCCTTACGAGGGTGAAAAAAGAGATGTCGCCAAACCGGTAATTGATATGCTTTTTCCACCCGGCTCCGAAAGCACCGTACCTATAATCGCTGTAACGGGTACCAATGGTAAAACCACTACCGTCAGATTGATATCACACATTTTGAAGATGGATGGGAAAGGGGTTGGCGTTGCATGTACGGACGGTTTGTTCCGCGGTAACGATCTTTTGAAAAAAGGAGATTTCAGTGGACCACAGGGAACTAAGTTTGTTCTTAAAGAAAAAAATATTGATCATGCAGTTTTGGAAGTCGCTAGGGGAGGGATACTCCGTAGAGGTCTTGGATTTTTTGAGAGCGATGTGGGAGTTTTTCTCAATGTTACCCGTGATCATCTGGGCGAAGGAGGGATCAACACTATAGAAGATATGGCGCGTTTAAAAGGTATAGTAGTAGAAACTGTTAAGTCTTCGGGTAAATCGATACTAAATGCTGAGGATCCGAACGTGTTGAAGTACAAAGACATAGTACATTCGGACACGATCCTTTTTTCCGAAAGTCCTGATACCCAACCTGTGAAGGACCATCTTTCCGAGGGAGGAACGATAGTTACTGTGGAGGAAGGTAATATAGTCGTGAAAAGGGAGGAGAACCTATGGACGATTGCTGAAGTATCTAGTATCCCAATAACATTCGAAGGAAAAGCCACTTTTAACGTCCAGAACTCTTTAGCCGCTGTTGCAGCCTGTGTTGCACTTGATACAGACCTTGATTCTATAAAGAACGGACTTTTGACATTCCAGTCTTCAACTACTCAGAACCCGGGTAGAATGAACATACTAGATGTAGGGAAAATCAAGGTCATGATAGATTACGGTCATAACCGACCTGCAGTTGAAGCATTATCAGAGGTACTAGACGATCTGACCGAAGGTGAAAAAATTGTTGTTTGTCAGGGTACTGGGAACCGTCCCACTGAAGACATAATAGACTTCGGTAGAGGTATAGGAAATATATACGACAAAGTCATCATAAACGATGCAGACCCACGATATCGCAAGGTTGGTGAAACTGCTGAATTGGTCAAGCAAGGAGTTCTAGATGCAGGTTTACCTGAAGAGAGGATAGAGGTAATAATAGATGAGCTTGAATCGATAGATAGAGGGTTAGAAATCGCAAATGATGGTGACCTGTTGGTCGTCCAGCCGTGCGAAATACAGGAAGTCATAGATCACATCCGAACTAAAAGGAAAGGATGACCGGCTATTATTTACCCGAAATAGTGACTTTGCCTATCCTTGCGGAAGGAAGTTCCATATTAAGGGAGGTTGATCCCAAAGAGAGGTGCAGTTTCTTGTAGTCATCGCCCATCTCTATACTTTCCAGTAGATCAGGAATATTCCCAGAGATCATACAGCCATCTAGACGACCTCTCTTCTCACCGTCTTCCACAAGCCAAGCAGGAGTAGCCACGACACTGAAGTCGCCACTAGCAAAGTTTGCTGTGTGAGCACCCATCACTCCATCAACCTTTATGACCCGATCATAACACAGATCACTGATCTCATCACCCTTTACGATCACATTCCTGTCTGATATACCAGGTGGTGTTTTGAAACTAGAACGAACACCATTTCCTGTACTTTCAGTTTCGCTTTTCGATGCCTCTTTAAGATCATACATGAAATTTTTAAGAACACCATCTGATATGAAAGGGAGAGGGAAGCTCACCACACCTTCGTCATCGAAGGAAGAGCTACCTATACCCCAATCCTGAGTAGGGTCATCAGCTAGATTAAATGAATCATGAGCCACTTTTTCGCCTAATCTATCACGATAGAAAGATTTTCCTTTCCTAACGTTCTCACCATTGAAAGCACGGATCAAACCGAACCATAATAACATGCTTAGAGATGAAGGATTTAGAACCACGGGCACATCTGTGGGAATACTTGTTTTATCTCGCATGCTGTCGACCTTAGACCCTCCTTTAACACCCACCTCATAAAAATCAATATCAGGTTTTCTAGAATGAGCAAATTCGGAAGCGATAACAGACGTATCTCCAAGGGGTAGGGAGGCTGCTATATATCCCTCTATCATAGAAGCATCTTCGCTAAAGAATACTCCTTCAGTATTTCCTACAACCTTTGTGCCAAACATGATATTTAGCTGCCCTCGTGAAGGGGTAATATCTTCTGCCACTGAACCTGCTCCATCTATTACCTGTTGTGTTAATTCTGCCGCTTCATTAGACGCTTTTTTGATACTTTCATCATAAGTTTTTACTGCCTCTAGATCTCTTTTTGTGGGAAGGTTTATGTCAACCCGTGGAGATAGTTTCGAAAGTTCCAATGCCCTACTAACACCTTCCTCCTCGTTCCCAGGCACACAATATCCGAAACCGATCCTGCCATCCTTTATAACTCTAACTCCAAAACCGATGTCTTCATATTCAGAACTATCCGATATCTCCCCTTTCATAACGGAATATGAGATATTCCGATCATGTGTTCCGTATACGTCTCCTTTAAGACCTCTCTTCTTAAAATATTCAAGGATCTTTTTCGTACCTTCTAATAACTTTTCACTCATTCTCTACCACCAACCGTCACCTCTGAAATGAGTACATGTCCTCCACCATCACCAACAGGAGCCGTCTGTCCCTTCCCACAGTGACCTATTCCTATTTGCATCTCATCAGTGATACCTATAACATTCTGTAGAGTTTCAAGAGTAAATCCATTAAAACTTACATCACGAAGTGGGGTGACTATCTCACCATTTTCTATAAGGTAAGCTTCTTGGGCATTGAACTGAAAGGTTCCCTGCACAGTACTAACCTGCCCACCGCTCGAAGACTTTGCATATACCCCTTTATCCACCTGCTCAACCAATTCATCAAAATCCATCTCTCCTGGTTCGATTATCGTATTGCTCATGCGTACGAGTGGTTTAACCCTGAAATCCTCAGCTCTAGCACCTCCGTTCGGCTGCATATCCAGCTTCCAAGCATTCTCTCTATCAAGTATAAAATCGTTCAGGATACCTTTCTTTACCAAAACTCTCTTCCTTGCTTTAGTTCCTTCGTCATCGAAGGGAAAACTACCGTAGCTGTCTATAGTTGGATCGTCTTTGATGGTCACTATCTCAGAGGCTACCTTTTCACCGAGCTTACCGTAAAGACAACTGTTCCCACTTGAAACAAGGTCTCCTTCCGCTGCGTGTCCGAAGGCTTCATGGGCAAATACCCCTGCTAAATGTGGGTCCATGATCAAAGACATCTTTCCACTAGGTGGAGTTTTTGCTTTCAGCAGATTCTTTAACCTTTCCTGAACAACCTCTGCCTTATCAAAAGCCCTTTCCGTCAATTCATACCCGCCTGTACTCCCCACACCCTCGCTAGCTTTCTGGATAGTATCGCTCTTTCCAGTGATGATCAGGTATATCAAAAGGCGGGGGATCTCCATCTTCACGTGTGATCCGTCACTTGTTATTATCTCCTTTTTGACAAGGGAATCGTTATATCTTAGATCTGTGGAATTTGCTGTTTCTTCGTCAAAGAAAGAGTGTAATTCTTTTAAAAGATCAAGCTTTTCTTCAGGATGAACATCCATGAAGTTTTTCTTCATAGGTATCTTAACCGACTCCGTGTGAGTATCAACATCAGCAAGACCGGTTTTTTCTTTTTTATATTTAGCTCCTTTTTTGGCCATGAGCAGTGCTCTCTCTGATGCCTCTTCCAATTTTTGAAGATCTCCTGTTCCCACACATCCCCAACCACGGTCATAAAGCACTCTCACCATGGCCCCCCTTTCATCACCCTGAACCATAGCTTCTAGATCGCCATCTTTTAAAGTCATAGAAGTCCTGTTCCATACCTCTTTTCTGATATCACAATAAGTAGCTCCCTGTTCGATAAGTTTCTCTAATATCTGCTGAAGTCTCATGGTTTTCGTATAATGTAATGGAATAAAAAATCTTTTGTCTTTTTAATCGGTTATTTTACCATATTTTTTAACGAATTATCAGTTATGAAGAAAAGCTATAAATAAAGCAAATAACGATTCCTTATCAGGTAGATAAAGATGGAATGTAAAAAGGACGAGAACATAGAAAGGTGCAACTGCAGCTATCCTGGCTGCCCTCGTAAAGGCATCTGCTGTGATTGCCTCGCATATCATTTAGAAAAGAACCAACTCCCTGCTTGTGCCTTCCCAGACAGTGTGGAAGAAACCTACGATCGCTCGTTCAATAAATTCGTCGAGTTACATGGTTGAGATAAAGGAATTTCTTGGCAGAGGATTTTCATCTAACGTTTTTCTCGTGATGGGTGAAAAGAACTTCTTGGTGGATGCTGGTAACGGAAGCATCGATAAAATAGTCGATAGGATAGGTAGTGATAATATAGATATCGACAGGATCATACTTACTCATAGACATTTTGATCACACAGCCAATGCTCAAGAACTGGCAAAAGAACTAGGTGCACAGCTTTTTGCACAGCATAAAGAAGCAGATGCTCTTAGTGCCGGTGAAGACCCTACCGTCCTTGCACAAAGCTTCGGTAAAATCATGCCTCCCTTAGAAGTCAACAACCTTGAAGACGAATACCTTGATTTCAAGGTGATAGAATGCCCTGGACACACCGATGGTGGCATTTGCCTTTATCAACCTGAGGATAAGATACTTTTCTCCGGGGATACAGTATTTTCTGCGGGAGGAGTAGGAAGGACTGATCTACCTACTGGTAACATCTCAGAACTCATCTCCTCTTTAGAAAGATTGAATCAATTGGATGTGAAGGACCTATATCCCGGCCATGGTCCATCTGCAATCGGTAATGGGAATCACCATATAAAGATGGCACTTAGAAACCTGAAATACTTATGAGGTGAATAATGATGAAGATAATCTGTGAGGAAAAGGATTGTCAGGGAAAATGCAGTCAAGCGATAATAAGTATGGCAGAAGAGATACTATCGATAGGAGAACTCATAGTGTATCCGACTGAAACTCTATATGGCATAGGAGGAGATGCTCTAGACTTCGAGGTTGTGAATAAAATCAATGAAATAAAAGGTGCACCTGAAGATAAAAAATTATCTACGGCTTATTCAAGCATCGAGCAGGCTAGAGAATATATTGGTGAACTTCCCGAGATCGTGTGGGATATAGCTGATTCATTTCTTCCTGGACCGATCACTATCGTTGTTGCAGTTGAAAATACAACGGAAGGTATAAGAGTGCCCGATCATCCTTTGGTTAGGGCTATCATCGATCGCTTTGGGCCAATCACATCCACAAGTGCTAACAAGCACGGTGCTCCTTCAGCATATGACATCGAAACTGCAGAGACCCAGCTTGGAAACGATATCAAACTATATCTGGACTGCGGTCCGTGCCGGTATTCCAAAGGATCGACCATCGTGCTTGTAGATGATCAAAAACTGGAAATCCTTAGAGAGGGTGTGATCTCAAAGGAAGAAATAGGTGATGTGATTGGTTTCTGAAAAGTTAAAATGCTACTTGAAGGCAGGCAAGATCGCAAAAAAAGCCCTTGAAAAAGGTAAGAAAACATGTAAAGTGGGTACACCCTATTTCGACGTTGTTAAAGAAATCGAACAGATAATACTCGATGAAGGTGCTAAACCGGCTTTCCCTGTAAATGTGAGTGTAAATGAAGTCGGTGCACATTACACTCCTTATCCCGGTGATGGAAAGGTCTTCAGGAAGGGTGATGTTATAAAGATAGACGTAGGCTGTCATGTCGACGGTTACATCGCAGATACAGCTACAACCGTGGAGTTGGATTCTGAAAAATACTCAGCGATGATAGAAACAGCAGAAGACGCGCTCATGGCTGGGCTTAAGATCATCAGACCAGGAATAAGAACTAAAGAGATCGGTCAGACGATAGAATCCATCATACAATCAAGGGGCTATAATCCGATCAAAAATCTAACCGGTCATGCCATCGAAAGGAACGAACTTCATGCAGGTGTTTCTATTCCAAATATAGGGAGAGGAAGGGATAGAATAGAGAAAGGTATGATCCTAGCAGTTGAACCATTCGTTACCGATGGAAAGGGAAAAGTTGTGAACGGTGAAAAAAGCCAAATATATCATTTGAGAGGGAGAAGAAATCTTTCTGGTGAGGACAAAAACTTTTATGAGTGGTTGGAAAAGAGATTCGATAATCTACCCTTTGCATCCTATTGGTGCAGGGGTTATGATAAAGAGTATTTCAAAAGGTTGAACAGACTCGAACGTTTTGGTTCAATAATGTCATATCCCGTTCTAGTCGAGGCAAAAAACGGTATGATCACCCAAAGGGAACATACGGTCATAGTAACTTCTAAAGGCGTAAAGGCCATCACCGCCTGACCATCTTACATGTTCTTATCCCAATCCTTCATCAGATCACTGTCTTTCCTAATCCTATCCCATTCATGTTCCACCCGTGGAGTGGTCAAAGATATCAGGAAAAGTACAACAAGTATCGATGTTATTACAGGAAACACGACAAAACCGGGGATGCTCATGAACTCTGCCCGTGAAACGAATTGATTAAAATCAACCACATGAACAGGATGTAAGATCAATTTACTATACCAAAGCGCTATCACAAGAGTGAACAACCAAATGTATACTCTCCGAATTCTGTGTGATACTGCGTGCCAATAAGTTATCTTGAATGCAGGGGTAGAAAGATCACTAGCAAGTTTCTTCATCCACTGACGACTCGTTACCGCTTTTTTTGGATTGAGGATCCTAGCCATCAAATTTTCTTCTAGAGCTCTTACACGGCTGTTCCAGACATTAAAAAACATATACCTCCTTGCCTCGATACCTAACAACATTGTGATAAAGAACAGAGATAATAAAAGGAGTTCATGGGGGTTCTTAGGGTCCGTGAATGTCCAAGTTATCACAGCCGAAAGAAGTATTATGGCCCAGTTGGTAGTGTTATCAAGCCTGATACGCCAGTTATATGCCCTTTGCATCTCACCCCTGTAAAGATGAACCACTGCTTGGGTGAAGTCACTTATATTTTGCATCTCTACAAATTCTTCAGGATCCGGTTCTTCCATCGTTTTAACAGTTAACAGAGATGACTATTAAAACTTGTCCCAGATTCAACATCTGTGAGCAGCTCCGATCAAGGAGTGGATATCTTTTATATCTTGTTCATCCATCAAATCGATCATCTCTTCAGATATAAGTTTTGCAGCCTCTCTACCTCTGTAGTAAACCGCCGAGCCGACCTGTAATGCACTAGCTCCAGCAAGGATATACTCCAAGGCATCTCTTCCCCGAGTGATACCACCACAGCCTATTATAGGGATATCCACGGCTTCGAATAACTCATAGACACATCTCAGTCCCACAGGTTTAATGCCGGGACCGCTGTATCCCCCGTACCTATTACCCAATATGGGAAGTCGAGTCTCAAAATTCAAAGCCATAGCCTTAACTGTATTGATCGCCACGATAGCATCAGCACCCTCATGCTCCACACTTTTTGCTGTAACAGAAACATCTGACAGGGGAGGGAGCTTAGCTAATATCGGTACGTCGGTAACCGATACCACGCCGTCCACGACATCGCCAGAAAGGTCGGGATTCGAGCCTATTGAGGCTCCATAGCCCTCGGCATGGGGACAGCTCAAATTCAGCTCTATAGCATCCACTCCATTAGCCTCCATTTTGCCAGCTAAATCAATAAATTCTTCTCTGTTAGAACCGAATATACTGGCAATAATAGGTATGTCAACCTTTGAGATAAGTGATTTTAGTTCAGGAAGGAAATCCTCTATCCCTGGATTCGGCAAACCCATCGCATTCAACAACCCGGTATCTAGTTCCACCATAGTAGGATTTGGATGACCTGCTCTAGGCTCCAAGCCTATCGATTTTGTAACTATACCTCCCATACCGTACTCGTGCATTTTTAACATGGAAGAAGATGTTTGACCCATAACGCCTGAAGCGAGTATTACTGGTGGATCGAATCGCATGCTTGCGATCTTCGTTTTCAGCACTGCCATGTGGAGGTGATAGGGATATAATCATAAACCTTTTTCGGAATTTTTGGTATGATTTCTGAGTATTTTCATTTTGTTCGGAAATAGTAGTTGATCTACCTCCGAGAAAAACACCGGCTCTCCGCCGCCAAGGTCAAAGATCCCGAAGATAATAAAAAGTGTCTGATTTCTTTGCGATAAGGTTAAATGTTATATACCATTTATCAAGCTATCCTCTATGAAGTGATACCATGTTACGAGATACCATACCGGGACTAGAACGCATTTTTCACACGGATATAGATACCCCAAAAGTCGTGCTGATAAGTGGACCACCGGGGTCAATGAAAACGAGTTTCTGTTACAATATGATGACCCGATATGTGGAAAACGAAAATACTTTTGGACTATATACCACACTTGAGGAGACGGTCGAAAGTCATCTTCAGAACATGAAGAGTCTTGGTATCAATCTGAGTCTTAACATGCAGATATCCGACATCACCGATCTCCGGGAGATCGATATGATCGTTGAAGAGGAAGAAGAAACGGACTACATCGAATTTATGGAAAAGATGCTTCGGCACTTCAAGAAAGAGAAAGGTGATGCTTTCAAAGTTTTTGCATTAGATTCTCTCGGAGCACTCTACTCATTGATGGAACACGAAGAGAATATGCGAAAGAAGATGTTCTACTTCTTTAAACTCTTGAGAGACCTCGATCTCTATAGTTTCGTGGTGATGGAAAGAAGTATGGGTGCAGAAGCAAATCTACTTGGGAACGAAGGCTTTCTTGTCGATGGAGTTATGATGCTTGGTATCGATAGGAATAGAGGAAAACTCACCAGATATATTCAAGTCGAAAAGATGAGAGCGTGCAAGCATAATATGGAAAAACATGCTATAGAGATAGGTAAAGATGGCATGAAGGTACTGGGACCCATATTTGAGTAAGGACAAAATATGTTCGTAAGCTATTTAACATAGAAAATCTATTAACTATTAAATTAGAATGATACCCCCGGGGGAATAAAATTGGCAGACGACGAGTTCTTAAATGAAATGGAAGGATTCATGGGCAAGCTCAAAGAACAGAAAAAAGCATTGGATGAAAGAGAAGAAGAACTGGAGCAAAGAGAAGAAGAACTGACAGAAAAAGAAAATCAACTAAATCTAGAAAAACAATCTCTAGCAAAAAAAACGGATGAAATTGAAGATATTAAACAAGCGATAGAAGAAAAAGAATCAAAGGTTGAGGAAGCAAGAAAGGAACTCGACCAGGAAAGGAGTGAAATCAAATCAGTTAGAGATACTCTTCTATCCAAGCTTGAAGATATCGAAGAACTTAAGGAGGGTATATTGGAAAAACAAAAACAACTCCTCGAACGTGAAGAATCCATGGTTGAAAGAGAAGAAGATCTAGATGAGAGAGAAAATATCATTGTTACCAAAGAAGAGGAAGTCCTTGATAAACGGGAAGATATACTCAATACACTAACGGAACTCAGCGAATCATTGAAGTCTAGCGCAGATCAAAGCAGGGATATCATTTCTCGTGAAAGAGAGTTGCTCGACCAAGACAAAGAACTTTCCAATACAAGAAGTCATCTATTACAGGCACATAAAAAGATGTTGGAAAGAGAGATGAACCTTTTAGAAGAGGGAGCAGAAATCTCTATGGATATACCGGATATGCCTACGAGAACTGAGGTGGATACTGGTCCAGAAACTGGTGATTTACCCGAAACGGAAGTGGCTGAACAGGTACCTGAGGAAGAATTTGAACCTGAAGCTGAGGAAGAAGAGGAGGAAGAACCTGGAGTTGAGGAAGAAGAGGAGGAAGAACCTGAAGCTGAGGAAGAAGAGGAGGAAGAACCTGAAGCTGAGGAAGAACTTGAACCTGAAGTTGAGGAAGAAGGAGTCTCTTGTCCAAATTGCGGCACTGAACTCAGCGAGGGTGCTGAAATATGCTACGCGTGTGGTACCGAAATAGGAGTTGAAAAAGAGGAGGAAGAAGAGGAGGAAGGAGAGCTAACCTGTCCCAGTTGTGGAACCGAACTCAGTGCTGATGCAGAGATCTGTTATGCATGTGGAACCGAGATCGAATCCGAGGGAGAAGAGGGAGGTGAACAGATCACCTGCTCGGTTTGTGGAACTGAATTGAGCCCAGATGCAGAGATGTGCTATGCATGTGGTTCCGATGTCGGAGAGGATGAAGATAAATCATCTAGTAAGAAGAAGATAGTGTGAAACAGTTCCGAAAAAACCATTTACTTCTCTTTCTTTTTCTTATCATATACTTCGGAGAAAACACATGATACACCTCATGATCTCATCTTTAAATGCATTCACCAACAATTTTCAAACACCAACCGAGATAAAAGATCTCCTTGAGAAAGCTGAAGCCCTTTGTGATCAAAATCGTTTCTATGAGGCCATCACATTATACGATGTCATCCTCGAAAAGAACAGTGATGAAATTGTAGCTAACAACAAAGGAGTGGCTTTGGATGCTATAGGTGAACACGAAAAGGCTATCGAAGCTTATGACCTTGCGACCAAGATAAAAAATGATTACATCACTGCCTGGCACAATAAAGGAAACTCTTACAAATTCTTGGGCGATTTTAAAAATGCATCAAGGTGTTACGAAGAAGTTTTATCATTGGACCCTGGTCATCCCTCAGCTTACTTTGATAAGGCACTGATGTTGGTGAATTTGAATAAAAAAAGAAAGGCAAAAAAAGTAGTCGAAGAGGGGGTGAAAAAGGCGAGAGGTGATGAAACGGAACTCCTTATTCAAAAAGGTGAAATCTACGAGGTGATGGAGAACTTTAAAGAAGCTCTATCGATATATAAACAGATATTAAAACTTGACCACACAAATTTACTAGCCTTACAAAAGATAGGGGATACCTTGATGGATCTTGGTCGTTATCAAGAGGCTTTTGAAATTTACGAGAGATACCTAGATACCAATAGTATGAATGAAGAAGTTTGGAATAACAGAGGATATTCACTTTTTTCGATGGGTTATTATAAAGAAGCAAAAATGTCATATGAAAAAGCTATAAAATTAAACCCAAAATTTGGGCCAGCTCATTATAACTTGGGTTATCTTTATCACACCATGGGACAATATGAAAAGGGATTAAAGCAATACAAAGAAGCTGCCAAGTATGGTGCTGCAAGTGAAATACTGTGGAACAATATAGGTAATCTACTTTACAACAAGGGATTGTATGAAGAGTCGATACCCTATTTCGTCAAGTCTATAGAAGTTAATCCTGAATATGAGATCGCTTGGAACAATATAGGTAATGCAAAAGATAAGATAAATGATCACAAGGAAGCCATAAGATTCCATGAAAAAGCACTAGAACTTAAACCTGATTTCGACTACGCACTACTCGCGCTTGGTCGTTCACTTGCTCGCATGGGCGAACTAGAGAAAGGACTTGAAAAAGTGGAGATCTCATTAGATATCAATCCAGAATACAAAATAGGGTGGTATGTCAAAGCAGAGATACTGGCTGATTTAGGATGGTGGGATGATGCACTTGAATCTATAGAAATTGCAATAGAGCTAGATAAAAATTTTAGTAAAGCATGGAAATTTAAGGGTGAAATTCTAGAGGTCACTGATGACATAGAAGGGGCTATGCAGAGCTACGAAAAAGCCTTGATTTCCTATGAAAAAGAATACAAGGAATATGGTGATATTTCAGCTCTCATTAAAAAAGCAGAACTTCTCGAAGAGCTTGAACGTGTTGAGGAAGCAATCTTAACTTGTGAAAGAGTTCTTGGGAAGGATCCGGATAATCATGAAGCGTTGAAACATAAGGTATCTTTGCTCATGGAAACTGAAAAGTACCGTGAGGCTGTGATTGCCGCTAGTGAGGCAGATGATAACTCTGATATACTATATCTTAAAGCCGAGGCTTATGATAAATTGGGCAATGAAAAAAGGGCCCGTAAAGCTTTCAAAGAAGCAATAGAGTTGGACGGGGAAAGTGCCCGTATGGCCTATGCAAGATTCTTAGCTGATAGAGAAGAGTTTACTGAAGCATTAAGTGTACTCGAAAGTGAAAGCTGGGACGAAGAGTTACTCGAGGCGAACGTATCGCTTGAAAAAGGAGACTATGTTGAAGCGGTTGATATTTTTGAATCGTTGGTCGATGAAAAAGAAGAAAGTCTTAGAGCCTGGTTTGGTCTCGGGAAGTCGCATGCCTTCCTGAACAACCATAAGAAAGCTATGGAAGCCTACGATGTTTGTTTAGGGCTTTCGTCTGATTTTGAACCTGCTTGGTTTGAGAAAGCAAAGATATTATTTGAGAAAGGAAAAAAGAAAAAGGCTTTGGAATATGCAAATATAGCTTTAAATCAAGGTTATCAAGATGCTGCAAGGCTAATAAAGAAATTGGAAAGCTAGTTCAAACTCCATCTCTCCACTTCTAATCTATCAGCTGTAGGATATTCTTCCACACCAAAACAATCGTATTCCAAAAAGGGGGCTATCTCTTCCAATATAAACAAAGGTAGTTCAACCCTACATTTTTTGGAGTCATCATGAACTAATTCCGATGGGACATCATATTGTGAAATCAACTCCTCTATCGCTATATTGGGCGTAGAAGTATAGATTACCCCTTTAAGGAGAAGTCCTTCATCAGTAACATAATCCCATGCTTTTGCCACATTCCTTGCTCTCCTTTTGATCCTATTCTTCAACTGGACACCATCTTTGAATGATGCTGAACAGTAATGTAAAGAGGTATTAACAACAGATCCAAGGATTTCATTCGCCATCTCTTGACTAGACTCCACGGAACTAGATATATCAGACTTCTGGCTATACCCTCTGGTCACAAGTTCCTTCCAATTCGATTCAGAGAATTCTAATTCATTGAGGTTGATAAAATCAACCATAGTTCCGAGACATTCGATCAGATGCCTTGTTTCATCTTTCAACTCGGGTATACAAGGGATCTCTATTCCTACATCCAGATCGTACTCTAGACACATATCAATAATTGGTAGATAACAAGAGTCTTTAATGTTATTCCAGGTCTCGACAGGAGGGTGTATACGTAGTTCATCCAATCCTGCCTCGATGACTTCCATTATCTTGGAATGATTTGTGTTCTGAGTGTAAAGATGTATATGGTGTTCATCCCCAAATTCTTCTTTTAACATACGTATGAAAGAAGGTGTTTTCGGATATGTGAGAGGATCACCCCCTGTTATTCCTGTCCCCAGAGCATCTATGCTTTTTGCCTCCTGAATGACCTCTTCTTTTCTAAAAATCCTTCTTTCATTTGCATATATAAGTTCATTTCCCTTTTTTTCTGTTGAGAGAGGACAATACCAGCATTTCCCTTCACATTTTCCTGTTATAAGTAACACCATTTTGGCGCCTTGTGAACAATATTTACAACCCTCGGGTAGTTCACCTATAAATGCAGAATCATTTTGTAAATGAGTTATCGTCACACTCAACAATAGATTATAGTATGTATTAAACTTTTGTTCTAGTCAAAAATCTTTTACTTATGTTACCTAATCACAACACCATGATCCGTCTAGGACCAGGAGGGACTCCACATGGAGTAAGCGGCACCAAAGCAAGTATGAAATATTTGAAAGAAGAAGGGCTGAACGCTATGGAAGTTCAGTTCGTAAGAGGGGCAAGGATGAAAGAAAGTACCGCTGAATCCATAGGTGAGGAAGCGGAAAAATATGGCATCCATCTTTCAATCCATGCTCCTTACTATATCAATCTAAATTCTGAAAAAGATGAAACCATCGAAAAAAGTAAAGAAAGGATAATGAAAAGCTCTAGATTGGGAGACATCATGGGGGCAGAGATAATCACAGTCCACGCAGGTTACTATTCCGGGATGGACAGCGACGAAGCTACAGAAATAATAGGTGACGGAGTTGTAGAATGTGCTGATAAGATCAAGGAAGAAGTTCTCGATGTTAAGATAGGGCTTGAACAGATGGGGAGAAGGAAAAGTTGGGGTACGTTGGAGGAGATTAAAAAAGTGATGAATAGGACTGATGTCGCCGTGCCTGTTCTAGATTTTGCACACTACCATGCTAGATATGGAGGGATTTTAAGGACCGAAGGCGATTTCAGAGATCTGTTCAAAAAGTATGAAAAAATATCCGATGGTCCATTACACAGCCATTTCTCTTCTATAAAATACAACGAAACTGGTGAAAAAGAGCATTTAGATCTTATGGATTACGAACCTGATTTTCGATTATTAGCACCGATATTGAAAGAAAAAGGTTACGACATTACAGTAATATGTGAAACACCAGAACTCGATAGGGATAGCCTCAGGATGAAAAATATACTTGGACTATGATCAACCCACTTTCTTAACCTCAGATATCCCATCGACCTTCTGAACTACATATTCAATATCTGCTAAATTAGCGATTTCGTTCTCATGGGACACTATTATCACCTGATCCGCAGTTAAAAGGTCCATCACATCTTTCAACCTTGTCAACTGTTCTCGACTGAAACCTGTTGTAGGTTCGTCTAGGACGAGGAGATTGCTCTTTAAGCCCAATTCTTTCTTAATCATGGTATTGAATGCTAAACGGTAAGCAAGGGCCACAGAGGTCCTTTCTCCGCCGCTGAGGTCATCTACGGACGTCTCGTTGTTCTGTACCGTAATCAGAGGTGAGAAGTCTTCATCCAACCTCGCGCTTATCTCCGGATCCTCCAAGATATTATCGAACCAGTTGGTGAAGTACTGTTCAAAATCCCTGTTCAATTGAGCCATCCTGTGCTCTTCCATGGATTTTATACTTTCTTTGAAATCTCCGATTAGCCAGTTCTTCAACCTCTTCAACCTATTTGACTCCTCCTTGGCATTTTTAAGCTCTTCGATGTAATCTTTTTTCTCTTTGATCTCTTTCTTCAACCTTCCGATGTCGTTTTTTAAGTTCTTAACACGTTCTTCCAAGGTACTCTTCTCACTTAGACACTTGTCATACTTTCTCTTCACTTCTTCGAATTCATCCCTAGAGAAGTCTTCCTTTAAATCTTCCAACTCTTCAACCAGTTCCATTCTTTTCTTCTTCAATTCCTCAAGCGACTCTTCAGTTTCTTTCTTCTTTTGGATGACATCTTCTTTTTCCTTGACCTTCTGTTTTAACCTTAAGTACTCATCCCGGAATTTTCTCAACTCGTTACGTTCCTCGACTAGAGGTTTCAAGTCATCTCTTTCGTACTCAAATTCTTCAACATGGTCTTTCAACTTCTCCACTTCTTCCCTCTTATTTTGGATAAGAGTTCTCACCTCCTCGATATCCTCTGTCTCCCTTTGGATCCTTTTGATTTCTTTACGAGTGTAATCAAGGTTACTTTCCTTCTTTTCGAGCCCTTTTATCTCTTTCTGTAGCTTATCTAGATCAACCTTGACTTCCTTTTTATCAGCCTTTAACTCTTCCTTTTTATCTCTTAAATCTTCTATCTGAGAATCCGTATCCTCAATTATCTTCTCGATATGTTCATCATCGATTGGTTGCTTACATTTGGGGCACTTTGCCTCATCTTCCAAGCCCATGATCTCTTTCTTTTCATCATTCAAGCTTTTGATCCTGCTTTCGACGCTCTTCATACTTCCTTTCAAGTCACTGAATCTACCTCTTTGGTCCTCTCTTTTTTCCTTCAATTCATCAAGAACTTCGACTTCTTCCTCCAACCCGCCAATCTTATCTTCGAGTTCTTGCTTCTTCTCCATAGCTTCCTTCTTATCATCTAATTTTTCACTAAGACTCTCCAATTTAACCGTAAGTTTATCGATCTCACTTTCCAACCTTTCACGTTTTTCGACCTTTTCTCTAATCTCTTCTATTTCTTTACCCAGTTCCTCATATCTCTCTTTCCTGCCCTCAATCTCGTCCAACCTTTTTTCACCTTCAACGATCTCATCCAATTTCTTATTTAGATCCTTAATATTACTTTCCAAATTTTCGATCTTATCTTTAATCCGCTTTTCTTCACTCTCAGTCTTTTTTATCTTTTCATTCAGTTTTTCCAATTCTTTCTTTCTATCTTTCAATTCAGATACCGATGTCTTAGCTTCCTTTAGATCATCTTTGGATGTTGCCCTTTCTTCCTTTTTCTCGGTCAACTCTTCTTTCTTTTCAGCAAGTCTATCCTTTTCATCATCCAACCTTTCAGCCCTGGTCTCAAGGGTATTGATCTCAACTTCTAGGTTTTTTTTAACCGTCGAGATGTTATCCACGGCTCTTTTGTAATCCTCTAGATTGAAAACCTTCCTGATGGCCTCGAGTCTATCATCGGTATTCATAGAAAGTATAGCCTTCATCTCTTCCTGAGGTGTGTAAATCGACATGTGAAAAGTCTGTACACCCCCCTTTGAACTTTCCCTTAACTCCAAGAGGTCGACTATCCTCTCACGCATCTCCTGCCAGGAAAGCTCCATACGGGTATTATCCAGTTCCAAATAAGATTCGTCGCCTTTGATACCGTCACTCTTTCTCTTCATACTCCTGAAAGCGGTGTAATCTACACCGTCTATAGAGAATTTTAATTCTACACTTGCTTTCTTAACACCGTGTCTCATCAACTTATCATAAAATTTTTTCTGGGTACCACCGAAAAGTACGAACTCTATCGAGTAAAGTATGGATGATTTACCGGACCCGATATCTCCCTGGAATATCAAAACACCGGGACTGAAATCGATCTCCTGCTCTTTATAACTCCTGATGTTCTTGATCTTAAGGTGTTTAAGCATCATTGTCAATTACCTCCGAAATCAGTCAGTGAAAACTGTTCCTTCTGTCCTTTCTTTTCCTCGGTACCTTTATTCTTATCTACGTCTTCCACAAAATTATCTGAAACCTGGCTCTCATCATCTTCTTCCTCCATGTCTTCATATTCATCTAATTTATAGATAAGATTCCATGCTTCATGCCAGATCCTTTCGTCATAATCTGTATTAGTTTCCCCGCCCCCCTTTTCAACCTTCAAGACATTCAATAGGTCCTTGGCAAACTCTTTAGTGACTATATCGTTGAAGCCGTATTCATCCATTATCTTATCTTCTATCTCCGATTCGTCCCTTTCTTTTATCTTTAATCTCTCTACAGTTTTACCTTCTAAATTTCTCCTATTCAAAAAGACAGTTTCGGCACCGGCTTCTTCGATCTTCCTTCTGACCCTCATGAAATCTATATCTTCTGGCACACCTTCTCTTAATATTCCTGATACCTTAACCAACACCACTTCTTCATGGATTTCACTATTGGATAATTCCAAAAGTTTCTCCTCGAGTTCTGAGGGAAGGAAACCATCGGCGTCGATATCGACTCTACGGATTTCACATACATCAACTGGAACGTGCCCGGGTTCCCAATCCTCCACGATATAAAATCCTCTATCGAGGTCCTTCTCAAGATCGGTATATGAAGATCCAAATGTAACACCAGGATAGATTATAGGACTTCCGTCTTTCTCTTCTCTAAGATTACGATGGATGTGTCCGCCGGCATAGTATTTGTAACCGTCTGGAATCGAACTTAACGGAACTGTCTCTTTCTCATGAATGTCCACTGGTTTCATCTCGGCTATAGGTGTATGAAATACGAATATAGCATCACCATCTGGTTCATTGAAGTTCAATTCTTTGTAGTAGCTGGTATCCTTTCTACTTTTACGCCCACTCAGACCCGTTATCTTGATACCCGTATCATCTTCAACATGTTCCAAAGATTGTGATTCATCCAGGTAATGTACAACTTTCTTGAAAAGTTCAGCACTCTCCAAAACATCCACCAAGGAAGCTTTAGCTATGTTGAAATCGTGGGAGCCATACACGGAATATATCCTGATCCCCTTCTTTCTGGCTTTTACAAGAGACTTCACCGCCCTATCTACAACATCTAAATCAGGATGTGGATTGTGAAATAAATCACCCGCTATAATTATAAAATCAACATCACGATCAATACATATTTCGATCGCCCTTTCAAAACTCCTTAGATTATATTCTCTCAGTTTGTGATTCCTTCCAAATGCCCCGAGGTGGCAATCGGCTAAATGTGCAAAGCTGACCATCCTGTTTAACCCAAGTATTCGAAGAGGATTTAAACATTTTCCATCTGCGTGACCTCCTCCCACATGGCGGAGCCCTGGGGCTTCTCTACCGACAGGGCGATATTATCCTGCACCTTTGATCATCTAAGGTTTACGACCGACGGGCGAATCCCTTTTATCAATGATTTATCTATTCGTCAATTCTATGTACGTGAGATTATCTATTTGTTCACCCATTAGCTCACCTCTTACTCTTCCGAAACCGAAAGCAAACCAGCCATAGGTCATCCTCTCATCGATAGAAGTGATATTCAATTCGATAGGGTATTCCTCTGAGGTTATCTCCCAGGAGTATCCAAAGCCATTTTTAAAAGAGGTTACATCGATAGATATATCTTTGACGGTGACGATCTCTCCTTTCTCATCTACATACATACCATATTGTATATTATCCTCACCGCCATAAGCATCAACTATTTTCATTTCTATATCATTTTCACCCCAAAATGCGAACCACTGCCATTCGATGTCTCTAAATGAACCTCTTTGGTTATCTACCCATCCGATCCCCTCTACATCTATAACCACATCATCGATAGTTATTGAGCCAATAATTTTACAATGGGTTAGTGCATGGAATTTATAATACCCATCCCCTAGATTCACTCTACCATCAAAATCGGTCATCGTGGCTGGAGGCTTTCTAGAGTCTAGATCGATATTTACTCCAAATCTTCTATCGCCGAGCTCAAAGTAGGACTCAAAATCGTAATGAAATGCCTCCCCCTCTTTTACTCTGAATAAATCTTTTGGCATATCTTGTTCAAGATTGTCAAAAGTCATATTCATTTTACCCATAGGAAGATTCTGTTCTCCCGTGTGTCCTCCGATATATGTTCCTTCGTCATGAGATATATATACATCCTTGTACGTTTCGTGGTATAATATGACCATATATATGTTATCCCATTCATAGTTTTGTAAATCAAGTTTAAATCCAACTGATATCCAGGTTTCTCCCCCCTCCGCATAATGTCCTTCATCATCAGGGAATCTAATATCTGTTCCCGGGATCACATAAGGATAACTATGCCATTCATCTTCGTTCTCAACCTTTCCATCATCAATTTCGGAAAAAAGAGGTGTGAAAATAGCGGAATATATTATCAATACTGCCACAACAATAATAGCAAACGATAGTAATAAACCCTTCTTTTTAAGTATAGATTTCCTACCAATCATAGAGAACTGATGTTATCATGATTTATCTAGATATTTATAATTTTGGTTTTCAAGAGTCTGCCAAGAACCTAGCGATCCAGAAAATTTTTGTAAATGATTGTTATCGTCTAAATCATTACTTATAATGATCAATTTTAAGAGCCTTTCATCGCTAGCGACTCTACGGTCCCGGTTTAAGGACTTTGAATGAGACCTCCTGATCGAAGGTAATGATTGAAAAATTAGGGGGGAAAACAGGTGATTTTGGCTCAGAAATAAGTCTATCTTAAAAAACATACTGACTGGAATCGTGTAAAAGTATGAAAATATAATGGAATTCTAGATTTCCTATACATACATATTTATTTAGTAATCCTATATGTACCAATAAAGTTTATAATAAATGAGTATTATGATTTAACAACGAGAAATCTTGTTGAGGAGAAAACATAGGTGGAGAAAATATGCAAAAAAGATTGGTCAAAGTGCTGAGTATTTCGACCGCTATTCTACTGTTGCTTTCTGTTTTTGTGGTGACTGGATTTACATCCACAGATCCAGAAGAAGCAGATTATGTATTGGTGGAAATACAAAGCAAGAACGATATAAATCTGTTGAGTGAGATGGATGCATACATCGTACACCGCTACCCGGACTATGCTCTGGTGGAAACAGACGATGTAGATGCTCTGGAAAGTGCGGATCTTAAAGTGAATTCATTAGCCGGAAGGACTACGGTATCCGTGAAAGGACACGTCTTCGACATCGACGACGGGGTACCGAACTTCTCAGAAGAATTGATGATAGATGGATATGAGCACGGTGAAAGGGGATTGTATTTAGTTCATCTACTAGGTCCGGTAGCATCAGAGTGGAGAGAAGAACTGGAATCCGTAGGTGTGGATATAATCAACTACCAACCAAATTTTGCTTACGAAGTAGTGATGACGCCTGAGTTGGCTGAAAGAGTTGAAGATCTCGACTTTGTAGATTGGGTTGGGATATATCAGCCCGGATTCAAACTACAAGATGACATAGAACCGGGCCTGGTCAGTATAGAGATGGTAGATGGAACTCGGATAGTAACAGAGATTCTAGAAGAATCCGAGTTGGTAAAACTAGCACATATGAACGATGTGTATTACATATCTACATATTACGAGCCTAAGCTGCACGATGAGATGGCCACCCAGATAGTAGGTGGTGGCCTTTGGATTTATGAGCCCGATGGGGATCCTGATAGTGCTTATAGAGGGGAAGGTCAATATGGTTCTCATGCAACTCAACTAGGATATGATGGTTCAGGATATGTGACCGCAGTTGCTGATACTGGTCTTGGCGATGGAACAACAGGTAATGCGGGCCATCCGGATTTTGATGGTAGGGTCGTCGGTGGTTACGATTTTGATGATGAAACCACTGCCGAAGGATCCTGGAGTGACGGTCACGGTCACGGTACACACTGTACAGGATCTGTGGCAGGTCACACTCACGGTGGTACTGGAGATACGGTTTATGAAGATTATTATTCAGCTGAAGGATTAGCACCAGGTAGTGACTTATTCGCAGCACGTATCTTCGATGACGGTGGAGGATGGTGCGGTCCCGATGACTATAGAGAGATCGTTTGGGTAACTAGGGATTATTCGGATCCTGTTGTACACTCCAACTCATGGGGTGCCGAAACAGAAGGTGAATATACGGCCTCCGACTCCGACTTTGATGAAGTAACACGAGACGCGGGAGATGGAGATCCTATGACGATAGTTGTCGCTGCTGGTAATGCCGGACCCGGTGCAAGAGGTGGCGGCTACAATTCAGTAGGTAGTCCTGCGGTTGGTAAAAATATAATATCAGTCGGTGCAACCGAGAATTATCCAGACGGTAATCCAGATAATGTTGCCGGATTTAGTTCGAGAGGTTGGACCGATGATAACCGTGTGAAACCAGAACTTACAGCTCCTGGTCAAGATATATATTCTACAGAACCAGGCGGTGGTTATCAATACATGTCCGGCACATCCATGGCATGCCCAGCAGTAGCTGGAGCAGCTACATCTCTTGTGCATTGGTATGACGATACTTATAATACGGAACCCAATCCATCGATGGTAAAAGCATTGATGATCAATACTGCTTACAATTTAGCAAATGATAATGGTGGATAGAACAGCCCACACATACCAAATCAAGACGAAGGATGGGGTATGGTCAACTTACCACAGATAGTGGATGCACCTGTTGATTTCATGCTTGAAGATGAGTCACAAGCTCTACAAACTGGAGAGATCGATGAGTTTTCTATCGAATACCAGGATGGCGATGAACCCCTTCGTATCACATTGACTTGGACCGACGAACCTGCAGCCTCGGGTGACGATCCGACGTTGATCAACGATCTTAATCTAGAAGTGATCTCACCGACCGGCCAAGTTTACAGAGGTAATAATCTGGTAGAAAGTTGGTCAGAACCTGGTGAGTCAACATATGATACTTTCGATTCGAACGGTGACGGTTGGGATGATGTTAACAACGTTGAGAACGTTTATATCAGGGATACTGACCTAGAGGATGGAACTTACACTGTTAGAGTCCACGGGTTTGACGTACCTGTTGATGTTGTCAACGGTGGACAAGACTATTCACTGGTAAAATATAATGCAGTCGAATCAGACGCAGAACCCGGTCCACTAGCGCCTACCGATCCTGAACCAGAAGATGGAGCTACTGATGTAGGTACCGATGTAGAATTGAGTGTATATGTCGAACACGAAGACGGCGACAGGATGGATGTAGATTTCTACGATGCAGATGATAGCTTGATAGGTTCTGAGGGCAATGTTCAGAGTGGCGACCGAGCCTACACTACATGGAGCGGTCTTGATCATGACACCTCTTATGATTGGTATGCGGTAGCTGACGATGGTGACCAAACGGCTACATCAACTACATGGAGCTTCACGACAACGTCGGCAACACCACCTGATATCACTTTAACAAGACCGACCGGCGGAGAGACTTGGACCGCAGGCGACAACGAAGACATCACATGGGATTCCACTGAAGGTGACGGAGCGATAACTGGAGTCGACCTTGATTACAGTTTAGATGGTGGGGACTCCTGGACTAACATCGTTACGGATACGGAAGATGATGGAGTCTATACATGGGCTGTACCTGATGAAGAAACGGAAGAGGCTATGATAGAAGCAACGATCCACGATGACCTTGGCTCGAGTGATACAGATACAAGCGGAACATTAACGATAGAAGGCACTACACCACCAGAGATCACTTTGACTAGACCCACAGGTGGAGAAGAATGGAATGCAGGAGATAACGAGGAGATCACGTGGGATACAACAGTTGGAGACGGAACGATAACAGATATCGATCTAGAATACACGACGGATGACGGTGATTCGTGGAACGTGATCGTTGAAGGAACAGCAGACGATGGAAGCTACATGTGGACGGTACCAGACGAGGCCACCGATGAAGCAAGGGTGAGAGCGACGGTCAATGATGATAACGACCTTAGCGGTGAAGATACGAGTGAAATGTTCACCATCCTTGGAACACCACCAGAGTCACCAGAATATTTAGAGGTAGAGCGTGTAGGTTCAGGGGATACGGAAGAACTCGTCGATAACGGCCATTTTGAAGATGGAGACGATCCATGGCAGATGATAAGAGATCCGCAGGATATAGGAAATGACGAAGGTCAAGCCGGATGGGTAGATGATGAACAGTACCAAGAAGGCGGTTCTATCTGGGCGATGGCTGAACAAGAAGGTGATGGTAGTTCCACTGAAGAAGTGATATGGGAACAAGAGATAGATTCAACCACGGACGAGATAACAGTGAACGGTGCTTATATGAAGAATTTATATATTGACCGTGATGATTGTAGTATTACAGGCATCGTTAGCATTTTCGTGTATGATACTGGTGTCGAAGATTGGGTCGATATATACGAAGTAGAGACAAATGAACCTGATACCACAGGATGGGTTGAATTTGGTCCTGATATGACTTATACGCCTGAAGGTGAAGTCACTTCGGTCATGGCCGGTTTATATGTAGACGCTGTTGGGAATTCTCGAGGTCCGAATCTCGATACAGCATCAGGTGAGATATGGATGGACGCTATCAGTGTTACTACCGAAAGTGGCACTGGCGAAGGAGATGAAGACAACCTGATAACCTGGGGTGCTAGTCCGGATGAACCCGATGTTGTAGAATACAACGTTTACAGGTCAGAAGGAGAAGACGAAGCCGGACCATACGAACTCATAGCAACTGTTGATGCAGATGGCTCAGCTGAGTATGAATACGTTGATCCCGATAGAGGAACAGCCGACGATGTGTTATGGTGGTACATGGTACATGCAGTGGACGAACAGGATCAGGAATGCGAAGGAGCCGGACCGGTACAGGAACCAGGTGAAGAACTAGCCACTTTCGACATATCGCTAACCGCAGACGGAGATTCAGATGGATGGAACTTCGTGTCGTTCAATCTTGAGTTAGATGACACAGATCTTGAATCGATACTGGAACACGAGGACTACGGCATATCTGATAATTACGACCGATTGATGTACTAC
>PUNK01000025.1 GCA_003552585.1 Thermoplasmata archaeon
AACAAAAACAAACGCCTGTTTGAAGCAGATGTGAACCCAATCTTTCAGTGCCTGTCAGAAAATTACCTAAATCAGAACGCTCCTAAACTAAACATTGCGTTCTTTGATATTGAGACTGACTTTGACCCTGAGCGAGGATTTGCAGATCCTGCAGATCCGTTCATGCCAATCACTGCTATCACAGTACATCTACAATGGATGGATGCTCTGATTACATTTGCACTGCCTCCTAAAACAATGACCATGCAGGAAGCACAAGAAAGTGTGAAAGATTTTGATAATACGTTTTTATATGAACGAGAAGCAGACATGCTGGAAGCATTTTTGGATATAATTCAGGATGCAGATGTGCTGTCAGGCTGGAACTCCGAAGGCTATGATATTCCTTATACTGTAAATCGTGTATCCAGGATACTGTCAAAAGACGACACTCGTCGATTCTGTTTGTGGAAACAGTTACCCAAGAAAAGAGAATTTGAAAGATATGGTAAAACAGCAGAAACATTTGATCTTGTAGGCAGAGTGCACCTGGACTCACTAGAACTGTATAGAAAATACACCTACGAAGAACGGCATAGCTATCGTCTAGACGCAATAGGCGAAATGGAAATCGGTGAAAACAAGACTGTTTACGAAGGCACACTGGATCAACTCTACAACAACGACTTTCGAAAGTTTATAGAATACAACAGGCAGGACGTTGCTCTGCTTGATAAACTGGACAAGAAGTTAAGGTTTATTGATCTATCCAACGAACTTGCTCATGCAAATACCGTTCTCATGCAAACCACAATGGGTGCAGTTGCAGTCACAGAGCAGGCAATCATCAATGAAGCTCATCACAGGGGCTTGGTTGTCCCTAATCGCCCGAAACATGATGATGCAGACGATACAAGAGCAGCAGGTGCTTATGTAGCGTATCCCAAAAAAGGCTTGCACAAATGGATAGGCTCTATGGACTTGAATTCTCTGTACCCTTCTGTTATCCGAGCATTGAACATGGCGCCTGAAACTATTGTAGGACAGTTGAGGCAGGACTATACAGAAGACTTCATTAAGGAAGAAACTGGCTTAAAGAAAAAGTCATTCGCTGCTGCCTGGGAAGGTCGATTTGGCTCACTTGAATATGACGCAGTAATGGAGCAGAGAAAAGATCTTGCTATCACTGTGGATTGGGAGAACGGCAACACAGAAGTTTTAAGTGGTGCCGAGATCTATGACCGAATCTTTAACTCTCATGCCCCGCTCATGCTTACAGCAAATGGCACTATTCTTACCACAGAATTTGAAGGTGTTATTCCGGGGTTACTTAAACGCTGGTATGCTGAAAGAAAAGAACTGCAGGCAAAGAAAAAGAAAGCACAGGAAGCAGGAAACGCTGTGGAAACTGCTTTTTGGGACAAACGTCAGTTAGTCAAAAAAATCAACCTCAATTCACTTTATGGCGCCATTCTCAACCCTGGCTGTCGTTTCTTTGATAAGCGTCTAGGACAGAGCACCACGCTCACAGGTAGACAGATTGTAAAACACATGAGTGCCGCAGTTAACAAGGTAATAACAGGTGAGTACGATCACACCGGAGATGCTATCATATATGGAGATACCGATTCGACCTATTTTTCTGCATATCCTACTCTAAAAGAAGATATCCAAGCAGGAAAAGTGCCTTGGACAAAAGATACAGTTGTACAATTATACGATCAAATATGCGAGCAGGCAAATACTTCTTTCCAAGACTTTATGCAGCAAGCATTTCACTGTCCTAAATCACGTTCTGATGTTATTGCAGCAGGCAGAGAGATTGTAGGAGAAAGCGGCTTGTTCATAACCAAAAAGCGATATGCAATTCTAGTATATGACGACGAAGGAACACGTCGAGATGTTGACGGCGAGCCAGGCAAAGTCAAAGCGATGGGGCTGGATCTTAGACGTTCAGACACTCCCGTCTATATGCAGGAGTTTCTAATGGAAATACTTCTTATGATTCTTCAGGGTTACGAGGAAAAGAACATTCTTGAACGAATAACAGAATTTCGTCAGGAATTCAAACAGATGCCGGGATGGGAAAAGGGATCCCCGAAACGTGCAAACAATATAGGTCGCTATCATAAAGAAGAACAAAGAAAGGGCAAAGCCAATATGCCAGGACATGTTAGAGCATCTATTAATTGGAACAATCTTAAACACATGAACGGTGATAGATATTCTCAAGATATTGTAGATGGCATGAAAGTTGTTGTATGCAAGCTCAAACACAATCCAATGGGCTATACTTCTGTTGCCTATCCCACGGACGAACTAAGACTGCCAGACTGGTTTAAGCAATTGCCTTTTGACGACGCTGCCATGGCAGAAACAATTATCGATCTAAAACTGAAAAACCTTATTGGTGTATTGGATATAGATCTAGAAGATACCAAGAGAGATAATACATTTATGTCTTTCTTTGACTTTGGAGAGTAAAATGCAGATTGAAATTAAAGTGTTGTTGGACACTGATAAAACAGATGATCGAGAACTGGTTGAAAAACTGGTGCAAATCATAGAAGAAGCAAAAAAACATTGACAATCATAAACTTATATATTATAATATTAAAAATAAGGAGACTTTACAAATGAAAGATATTTTGCAAGATCTGGTTTCTAAAACTCATGGGTTGGGGTTTCTAGAACTAGTTAAAGTTAATGGTGAAGACGGTGCTACTAAATTTGATTCCCTGGCAGAGGACCGTTCTGTAATTTTGTCTGCTGAGACACACAGCCCTGTGGCAGAATTTAATTCTGTATTTGGCATGCCAAATCTGGATAAACTTTCATTACATCTTAAAAATCCAGAGTATGAGGAACATGCAAAAATTGAGGTGGTCACTGAAGACAGAAACGGAGAAACTGTGCCGGCGTATATGCATTTTGAAAACGAAGCTGGTGATTTTCAAAATGATTACAGATTCATGAGCAAGGAACAAATAGAAAGCATTCTAAAAACAGCAAAGTTTAAAGGTGCCAAATGGAATACTGTATTTGAGCCATCACATGTTGCTATTCAGAGAATGAAGCTCATGAGTGCCTCACACAGTGACGAGCCCATTTTTAGTGTTAAAACCGAAACCGCCGGTGATTCCACAAATTTGATTTTTGTGTTTGGCGAACCCAGCATGCATGGTGGACGCTTTGTATTTCAAAATGATGTTGAGCAGCCACTGTCACATACACTAAGCTGGCCGGTGAAACAAGCTCTTGCTATAATGAATCTTAATGGCAAAATTACAATGAGTATTTCAGATCAAGGCGTAATGCTTCTTAGTGTAGATAGTGGATTAGCCAAATACGATTACTTTCTGCCAGCACAATCCCGGTAAATGACAGCACTAATCTCATACAAGAATACAAAATCTACTAAGAGCACAAGATGAGTAAAACACAAGTAAATTTAACCGAAAAAAATAAAGATTATTCTGTATTTCTTCCTAGTATCAGTACTTTTTATAATAAACAGATTGCAAAACAAAGATACAATCCTGATTTTATTCCTGCAAGCAGAATGCCTGCTGAATTTGAAAATGGTGTTGAGGG
>PUNK01000008.1 GCA_003552585.1 Thermoplasmata archaeon
CGTTCCTCATACAGCGCGGCGAGGTCGAACTCTTCGCTTTCGGCCCAGAGGTCGTCGAACCAGTCTTGGACTTGCCCCGTGACGTGGGGGTTGTACGCACCGATGTTCAGCTCTAGATTCGAGTTCAGGCCCGCGCCGGTGAAGTTCGACGAGCCCGCGATGACTCCTTGGTGGTCCGAGAACAGGTACGCCTTCCCGTGGATGAATCGGTCCTCGTGGCGACGAACCTCGACGCTATCGCTTCGAAGGAAATCGACCAGCTCTTGGAGGTTATCGTCGACCTCGCGGGAAAACCCGAGCAGGTCGCGGTCACGCTTGAGGTTGTGGTCGAGTGTCTGTAGCGACTCGTTGATTCGCTTCTGATTGTACTCTTCGTCCCGTGGATCGCCGGGTTGCCGCCAACGTTCTGTCCCCTCGTTACTCGGCTGAGCACCAACCAAGAGCCGAACCTGGTCGACGTGTTCGAGGCCATCGGAGACCGAAAAGTACCCGCGAGGGTTGAAGTAGCCCGTAACGATGTCGAGATCGGGATCATTAGCGAGCGTGTCGTCGAGGTCCGCGAGGTAGGCGTTGATTGCCGCCGAAAGCGTGTTGCCATCGCGGTTGTCGACAAACTGCGGTTGCTCAGTCATCGCTTCGTGTTCCCGCCTGTCGTTCCTCCTCACGGTTGGCGTGGTCAAGATCGAGTCTGTCAGCCCAGCTCGTGTAGTAGTCGAGAACGCGCTCTAACCGTTCCTGGTAGTCCCAGCCGTTGTGGAACGTCTCGAAGATGACCTCTACGTGTTCGCGTGAGAGCTCGTAGAGATGGGCGACAACGGCATCAAGTTCGTATACCATGTCCTGTTTTTCTTTCCCTTCAACAGGACCGTATTCAACACCAACCTCCTCGGCCCAGTCTGCATAACGGTCATCAACGGCTGCTAGACGTCCTGAAAGTTCTATAACTCGCTGTCGAAGAGGATGACCACGCGGAGGACGTGGTACCGGCAAATTGTTGAAAATATGGAAATTCAAATGTGTTTCTACAAATCTTCGAGCATACCAGTCAAGAGGGATAGACGACATTACACCAAGTAGGTACGATTCGTCTTTTTTATTTCCTCTTGGCCAAAGAAGGAAGGGAGCAGTGTTAGTTAAGAATATTTCTGGTGGGACAAGTGTCGTACGAACAGTTCGAGTGTCCGTTGCTCTAGAAACGTCTCGAAATGCGATACGGGGAGAAAGACATGAGAGCGTTTCTTTGTTGTGAACCCAGTCCTTATCCATTTCGCCATATGCTGAGCGTCCCTTGGCGTACTTGTAGGCGCTTTTTCGACTTTCATGAACATATTGTGTCATTACTTCCGGATCAGCCCATGCGTATCGCTCTCCGGTATCATTTGTCCACAAATCGAAAGATCCACCCTTGAAGACTGGCCAGAAGTTTTCCGGCGGTTTCTCGTCAAGGAAGTGCATTAGAGTGGTACCATCATCTTTCTCCTTATCCATCGTTGCATCAAGCTCTCGATATGGTCTTGCTCGCCAAGTATCTGGTTTATCCAGCCCTAATGGGGGAACTTGTGTAAGCAGGCCGAATACATCACCTGCTTCAGGTTGGGGCGGCAAGAGTGGGAATGACGCTGAGCCTGTCCAGTTTAGAGCTCTTTCCACAGGGAATCGGTGAGGCTCTTTCAAATGACCTTCATCGAAACTCTCTGGGCTGGGGAACGGACCTCTAAGAGGGAGAGTGCTATCTTTCGATGGAGCTGTCTTCTGGAAGCTCGCTAACGCGATCGTAAACTGAGGATGTACAGGCTCAAACACCCAATGTCGATTATTGACCAAAAAAGTCAGATCAATTACGATTCCTTCGTTCAATAATCTACGACGTAGCTCTTCGGAGCCAGCCGCGCTAAATGCGCTCCTCGGTAGAACAACACCAACATTACCATCTGTCGAAACGAGGGACCAGAACCGCCAGGCAAATGCCTTGTATGTGTCCGGATCGCCGGTCCCCATCCCAGGGTATGGTCCCTTTTTCAGGAACTCACGACGGATTTCTTGCTCTGTGCGTTCCTTTTTATACTGCTCAACGAGGTCAGGTCGCTCTTCCCTGAGGCGTGCTTTAATATTCTCTTGCTCAGAAGATGGTTTGCCCATCAGACCGGGTTCATAACGCACCCAAAACTCGTCCTCTTCGAGAACCGCTTCTTCCCAGGGAGGATTTCCAATGATCACATCAAATCAAGACTCGTCGCCATCGAAGACCTCTGGGAACGCTGCGGGAAAATGAAGAGGACAAGTTGATTTCAATACTTCTTGTGCTTTCTCGTAACAGTCCTCTTCGGTAATGTCAATCTCTGTATCAGAAACAGGGTCTGTATCTATCTCGTTGTTGATCCGGGATGCAGTCAGAACATCAAATCGCGCCCGGACCTGTTCGATTTTGTCCTCAATCTCTGCACGCGTCTGACGGGCCTCCTGTACCTGTTCTGCACTGGCATCAGCGAAGCTCCCCAACTGGTCAATATCATCGCGGATTTCGTTCATTACGCTCTGACCGCCAGCAAACATCCCCAGTGACGACTGCTCGATATCGAGTATCTCCGTCACTTCGTCCAATGTGCCGATTCCGGCTAGCGAGTCGCCGGTTACAAGATTGTAGTCAAGAAACGTCAGCGGGAGCCCTGGAACGAACGTGTGTACCCAGATGGACAACCGAGCGAGCTCAGTCGAAAGCGGATTGAGGTCAACGCCGTAGATACAGCGCCGAGCGACTTGTCGGCGGAGAAGTTGTCCCCGTTCGACTGGCGGCGCATACTCATCGTCCTCAAATGCTTCGAGTGCCGCATCCTCCAGATTATCGAGTTCGTCCTCGACGGGTGATAGTGGGTTCTCAGTCAGATATGCGTACAGACGTGATTCAATTCGGTCGACAGCACCGACAAGAAAGTGTCCAGATCCCATCGCGATGTCCGAGACCCGAAGATCAAAGAACGCGTCTGCGGCTGCGTGCTCGCCTTCTTCCTCACGGAGCTGGTCGATACGACCGAGGTGATCGTCCAGTGCGGGCTCCAGCGAGTGGTCGAGAAGATGTTCGACAAACCGAGATTTCGTGTAGTACGTCCCCGTTGCCTTTCGTTCACCAGACTGGCCGTGCAGGTAAACCTCGCCTTCGTCAACGATGACTTTCTCGTCCCCGAGCGTCTGTTGTCCGTCCGAGTCAACCGGGATGTAGTGACCCTGATCGTCAGTAGTGAGCGGTTTTTCCGCCAGCGACAGCTCGGACTCAAGCAGCCCCTCATAGATCACGCCGAACTCTCTGACGCCGATGTTCCGGAAGTCGACCGGCCCCTGATAGCCGTCGCCGGTTTCGTCGATCAGCAGCTTCGCCAGCACAGGACCGAACTCGGCGTTGTTGAGCCGGATGTCCGCCAGCTTCGCGCCCGCTTCGGAGATGTCTTCGTCTTCAGAGAGCAGGCGACCTTCGTAGGCCGGAAGCCCCAGCTCATCGTGACCGTGGTGAATCGCCCGCGAGAGGTGCATCACGTCGTCCCAGTGGTCGTAGAACGCCGCGTCGAAGTC
>PUNK01000001.1 GCA_003552585.1 Thermoplasmata archaeon
ATAATGAAATTGACTGTTATGTTAAACGGACAAGAGAAATTTTTATTGATGCACAGAGAAATGTATTTCCCTGTTGTTTTTTAGCAAGTGCACCTTATACATATTCTCCTAAAGGGGATATAATAGAAGAGTATAGAAAAGATGTTTTAGAACAATACAAGGATTTAAAGAAAACACTGGGTAACACTAATGCATTATGTCGTTCTATAAAGGATATTATTGACTCGGATTCTTGGCAGACTGCCTGGGAAGACTATTGGGGATCAAAAAAACTGTTAACCTGTGCAAGAACCTGCGGCAAAAATATAAATGCTCCTCAGCCCAAGGACCAGTTCATGCAGACAATTGGATTTAAAAGTGAATAATTTAAAAAACACCAGTTTAACGGATTTGCAAAATCAAATAAGCGAAGTCTCAGGGTCGTCTACTTATTGTGTCCTTCCCTGGATACATTTTGCAACCAGACCTAACGGAGACATGAGACTGTGTTGTTCTGCTAATGCAAGCGGTGCAGGGAGCGATCACGAAGTTGGACTAGTAAAAAACGAAAATGGCAGGCCCGCTAACTTTGGAACAGACACTCCAATGAGTGCCTGGAACAATGAGTACATGAAGAGCGTTCGCAGAACCATGCTAGCAGGTGAAGTTCCAAAATCTTGTACAAAGTGTTTTCGGGAAGAATCAAAAGGAGTGGTCTCAAAACGAGTTTGGGAAACAATGACGTGGCACTATGACGATGTAGATATTCCCGAATTAATAAAACAAACGCAAGAAGACGGAACTGTTCCTGAACAATTAAAATATCTTGATCTCCGACTTGGGCACACTTGCAATATCAAATGTGTAATGTGCTCGCCTCACGATAGTTCTAGATGGTTACAGGACCATTCTAAACTAATGAATAAACTGAAAGATCCTAACGTAACACAGCAAATGCAGTTCGATAAAAGCAGTTTTGATAACAAATGGCACGAAAAATCTTCATTTTGGGAAGATATGAATGCCCAAATTCCTAATCTCAAACAGGTGTACTTTGCCGGCGGCGAGCCTTTAATGATAAAAGAGCATAAAAGATTTATTGAAGAGATTTTAAGGCAAGGGTATCAAGATCAAATTCTACTGAGATACAACTCAAACGGTTTACTAGTAGACGAAGATTTAATCGATATGTGGAAACGCTTTAAAAAAGTAAAGTTTGCAATTTCTATGGATGCTTGTTACGAAAGAGACGAGTATATTAGATATCCAACAGACTGGCAAACTGTAGAACGCAATCTCCACATGCTAGATCGTACTCCTGATAATATAATAACCAGTCTTGCAACAGCAATTCAAATTCTTAATGTCAAACATTTGCCTGATTTTATGAAATGGAAAGTAGAATCTGGTTTTAAAAAATTAAATTTTGCAAAAGTTCCCGGAGGAATACAGATGGGCGGCGGCCTTGTAAATATGCATCTTTTGTATATTCCAACCTTTTTAAGCATACAGTGCTTACCTCGTGAAGATAAACAAGAAGTAAGAGAAAGATATGCCGAGTTTAAAGATTGGTTACGGCATAATTATAGACAGGATGATGATTTTTGGAAGCATAATCCGTATGGATGGAAAAGGTGGGAAGCGATAATGAATCACATGGACGCAGAAGATAAGTCAATTGAATTAAACGGATTTAGAGAATATATTACAGAATTAGATTCTATTAGAGGGCTGTCTGCTAAGAAGGTATTTCCTGAACTCGCACACTTGCTTTAGATATTGTTTTTTAATTCTAAAAATACATCAACATCTTTTGCTTTAGGAACACACATACCGCATCCACATCGTGTATTTGGGCAAGTTATATTGTAATTGTTAATAACGGAATTTTTTGCTTGATCTAGAATATCTTCTGTATTGTTTAAACAACCGATAGATCCTTTTTTGTTGTTGAATTTGGCTTGACAGGTTTGATGATGATATACTAAGCCAGTGTGTTGATCAATGTGCAAAAAATACCAATTTACAGAACAATACCAGTTTTTAAAATATGTATCTATCATGTTAACGTTCTGCCATTCTCCGTCAACTAGACCTTGAATACATCTACCTCCGCAGCAGCCTCGGCCGAACTCGTCTCCCGAACTGCAAGAAGTATTTCTTTGTAAACCTGTTTCTTTAAAAAACCAATCTTTTTGACTTTGAGAGTATACATGAGAAGTTCTACGAAACGTGCCATCCTCGTCTATAAACCAGCCTTCTCTTTGCTCATTTCCGTCTCCGATCGGCCTTGGATTAACTTTAACTCCTTTCGATTTTAGATAATTATAGACTTCCACACATTCATCAAAATAATCAACATGCAACATTACATTAACTTGTAACCAAATGTTTGTACTTTTTAAATCTAGAATATTTTCTATTACTAATTTTTTTAAATTGTCATGAGACTCGGAATGATAACTTACGGTTATACCAAAGAAACTTTCTTTTATTTTTTTAGTAAATTTTTTATTCCACGCCCCGTTTGTTGTAAGCGAAAGATTAAAATATTTTGTATCTTGTTTGATGTAATCTACCAAATTCCAAAATTCGGGATTTAGTGTTGGTTCACCGCCTGTAAAATTAATATTACAATGGTTTGTAGGGTTAGATTTACTATTTTCGTATATTTTTACATATTTTTTAATAAAATTAAAAGTTTGCTTGTATTCCTCTAAAGAATGAAATGCACTGTGATTATCGTGCCGAGATGCAGCACAATATGTGCAATCATAATTACACCTTCTGCCTGTATCCCAAGTAACCATCATCGGCTCTGCATTATTTTTTAATTTAATAGCGTCGACTTGCATTTTATATAACTTCTTTTGTTATCGAAATATCTGCAGCACATGTACACCATTGCCTTGTGCAAGTTATAGGGTCCTGAGGTATTTTAAAACTACCTTTATATATATTGCCTAAACTTCCGCCTACTCTACAAGTTGCTCTGTGAACTTCACCGTTCCAGTTTATCATGAGGCTTTCTAGTCCAATATTACATTTCCAGCCTTTAAATTGATTCTGATGTCTTTTAATTATATCATTTGCATGTACAAAATATTCGCCATCGACTTCGCAGTTTGGTAACGAAGTTGCTTCTTTTGAAAGGATCCAGTCTAAATCTCTGGTATTATACCGCATATCGTCGAACCAGTCGTGTTTTTCTGTCCAACGTATTCTGCGTATCACATATTTTATTTTTGAAGTTTCTAGTATTTCTACAGCGTTTTTTACATTTTTCATATGTTCATGATGTGCCATTACATTTACCTGGATAGGAATATCTACGAGTTCGTTAGTGTCTATAATATTCTGTAAACATCTTGACCAATCTTCTGTTTCAAAATGCAACGAAAATACAATATGATCGAGCGGTTGTTTTGCATACCATTCCGATGTTCTAGTACCGTTGGTAGTCACATTTATCCAAGAAGCATGTTTTCTAGTATGATGAAATAGTTCTGAAATTTTTGGATGCACACAGGGCTCTCCTCCTGTGAAACTTATTCTTAA
>PUNK01000062.1 GCA_003552585.1 Thermoplasmata archaeon
AGGCGAAGAAGGGCCCGCCGGACCCGCTCGGCGCGCAGTTCTCCGGTGGCTACACCAGGGAGCAGAAGAAGCAGTACCGCAAGGGCGATTCGATGCCCCCGGCCAAGAAGGAGCACATACAGGCGCTGTCCGAGTATCAGGACGGGTACACCGCGTTCAACGCGAAGATGCGGTCCGGGGAGGCTTTGAGTGACAAGGACAGAGATATGGTCGCCAAGCTTGACGATTACATCGCCTCGACGCCAAAGCTCGACCGGACGATCCGTCGCTCCGTCGGGCCGAACATGCTCAAGAACGTGCTGGCGGGTCTCGGGTTTCCCGGCGACATCACGATAGCGGACGAGAAGGACGCGATGACCGAGGTGTGGCCCGGGAGGACCAAGCTCGACGTGCTCAACGAGTATATGAACGGGAACATGCTGTCGGAGCCCGGTTACGGGTCCACCAAGATGACCACGAGCAATAAGTGGTCGTTCAACGCGCAGAAGCACATCGGCAACAAGGATAACCCGATAGGGGTGCAGAACGGCGGAAACATTCTCATCCGTTCCTCGGGTAAGAGTCGGGGGGCCGAGCTTCCGAACGTGCCCGGGAAGCCCAAGAGCGGTTATGATAAGACGGAGAACGAGTTGCTGTTGCCGAGGGGCCAGCGGTTCAAGGTGAACAAGGTCAGCATGGGGCGGGGTGACCAGAACGAGTTGCAGCTAATTGTGGATGCGGATTTCGTGGACCCGGTCTGGGACGAGGAGGACTGAGATGTCGCAGGATGACACGCGGCCGATGGCCGACGACGGGTCGGGCTGGGAGCTTCAGGAGAAGGGCGAGGTTGCGACGGCGATAGACGACATGAAGCGCCGCAAGGCCGAGGTGGAGTTCATGCTGTGGGCCCGCAGGCAGGAGATTCTCGCGGAGCTGCGGGAGCTGTCCGAGAGGCTGGGGGGCGGAGATGCCGATTCCGACGCCGAGGAGTGACGAGAGTGAGGGCGACTTCGTGTCGCGGTGCATGGAGGCCCAGGCGGGCGAGGACAAGCCGCAGGACCAAAAGCTCGCAATCTGCTACTCGGCTTGGCGGAGGGAGAAGGCGGCCTCCGCAGACGCGGTGGTGAGGTCGATCCGTAAGGCTCTCGAGGAGGGCGACGATGGGTAAGGTTTACCTCGACCGGCTCAAGGAGCGGTACGGCTGGACCGGCGGGAAGTACCGCCAGCTCATGGACTGGATCATAGCGAACAACCACGAGAGCGTGCAGCGCGCCGTCGGGCGCGTGAAGGTGTCGCGTCTCAAGGAGGAGGGCAAGCGGCTCGCGCGGCGCAAGAAGCAGCCCGCCCAGGTGAGCGTGCCCGAGCTGGACGACGTGCTTCCCAAGCGCTCGGTGTTCATCCGCAAGGGGGCGGAGCAGGGGAAGCTGCTGTCGGATACCCTGCGGACCCGGCTGTCGAAGGACCTGCGGGGCGCGGTGTCCGAGTTCCTGGACCGCGACGAGTCGCCGATGCAGTACCAGCGAGGGGAGCGTCGGGGGCGGATGCGGCCGGAGCTGATCGACCGCTTCCAGAGCAGGATCACCAAGACGTTCGAGGGGTACACCAAGACCGACCCGGAGATCGGCGTCCCGCCGAACGTCAGGGCGATAGCGGTCACCGAGACCAGGTCGGCGATAGACGACATCAAGCACACCTACGCCAAGCGCCTGATCGAGAAGAACCCGGGCGCCAGGGCGATCAAGCGGTGGAAGCACAATACGCATCTGGTCAGCGAGCCGAGGCCGGGGCATAAGCAGGTGGACGGGCGGGAGCGGCCGCTCGATAAGCCGTTTCGTATCAGGCAGTACCGGAAGGTCGGGACCAAGACGAGGGGCCCGAACAAGGGGGCCCCGAAGTGGCAGTTCACCGGCCAGTTCGTGTACATGCAGCACCCGCACGAGCCCGGGCAGCCACCGGAGGAGGTGATCGGGTGCCAGTGCGAAGTTGACTACCTGTACGAGGTGCCGACGCAGGGATAATGGACGCCCCCGTAAGGGCGTGCTACTATGGAGGGCAGAATGGAGACGGCGGAGAAGTCAAGGATACACATCCATTTCCACCCGAGGCAGGACGGATCGCCCTGGGCGGTGGAGAAGGACCTCGGCGACGGCCGGAGGGGCAGGTTCCTCGAGGGGGTGACCTCCGGGCTCGAGACGGACGGGCACGGGGAGCGTATGACCGAGAGGTGCATAAAGAGCTTCCAGGCGCAGGCCGAGAGCGGGGACATACTGCTGTACGCTGGGCTTCACGGTATGCCGTACACCGAGGACATCGGCATCCTGGAGTCGAGCTGGATCGACGAGGGCGGCGACTGGTGGACCCGGTACAGGCTGTACGACGACGGGGACAATATGGGCCCCGGGACGCTCGAGGCCGCCGACAAGGTCTGGCGGATGGTGAACGGGCTGCCGCCGTACTCGAGCCCGAAGGAGTTCGGGTTCTCGATAGAGGGCGACATCCCGGAGAGCGGGCTGAAGTTCGTCGACACGACGGGCAAGCGCGTCATGGACGACATCGAGCTTGACGGGGTGGTGCTCGTGAAGCGGCCGAGCTACAGGTCGAGCGTGGCTCACGCGGTGGCGAAGGCCATAGGAGCCCCGATACCGGGGGCGGTGCGGCGTAGCCTGCCCTCGAGCCTCGAGGAGGGGCTGAAGGAGCAGGAGCAGCGCGAGGCGTACTTCGACGCCTACTACCGGCTGCAGGACGCGCTGGACCGTGAGGTGAAGGCCGTCATGTGCGCGGCGGAGCCGGACAGGGACGAGCAGATCAGGGCCCTGCTGGACGAGTACGCGCAGATGATGTTCCGGCTGGTGACCGAGAACGAGGCGGTTTTCACCGACGAGGACGAGGACGACGATCGAGGCGCTGCCGGGGTTGTCGGACTGTACTACGGGCAGGGCGACGGCGAGGAGGGCCAGGACCTGGTCTCAAAGCTGTCGACGCTCAAGGGCCAGCTCGAGGAGCTGGTGCAATCACGCAGATAACAGGAGAGTTATATGGCAACCAAGAAGAAGGTCCGGAAGGTCGCAAAGGCGCTCACGCCCGAGGAACAGACGGTGTTGGCGAACATCAAGTCGCTCGTCGCTGAGCTTGAGGGCATGCAGGCCCCCGCCCCCGAGGAGGAGGGCATGGAGGTCGAGATGTCCGGCTCGGCAATGGACGAGCACGGCACGCCGAAGGCCAGCAAGCAGGAGGACATGCCGTTCGTCGACGACGATGACGACATGGAGGTGGAGCGGTCGATAGAGACCGGCGACGCCGATGAGCATACGGCGAACGACGACGCCGAGGACCGGATCGGGGACCTCTCGGACGTCGACGACGAGAATACCAGCGAGGTGGCGAAGCAGATCGCCCGGCTCCTGGTAGGCAAGACTCGCGCCGCCAAGTCGAAGCCGCAGAGCGGCCAGACCCAGGTTGTGAAGGCGCTCGAGAGCGTCGCCAAGACTATGCAGGGCGTCAACTCGCGCGTGTCCGAGCTGGAGGGGGCCATGGCCGAGATTCTCGACGGGCTTGG
>PUNK01000037.1 GCA_003552585.1 Thermoplasmata archaeon
ACCTACATTATAAGGAGGCGTCAGCGAAAATGAGAGAACGCAAGACGACATTTGCAAAAAGCCGGGTTGAGCTGGACGATAGGGAGCAGGCTGAACTGGAAAGGGCAACTGAGAACGTGTGCCGCCTCTACGGCTGCACGGAGGACGAGTTGGCGAGGGTGGCGGTCAGAGAGGAAGTGTTTGATGCCGTGAGCGACCTCATAACCACCGCCCTTCGCCAGCTTGCTGAGACCAACGAGCCCGAAGAGGAGTGCGAACCTGACATTATCCTGAGTGCCGCTGATATTCGGGAGCGGGCAGCCAGGAGAGAGGTTCGCGGGGCATAGCCTCAGCGTCAAGGGTGAGCGTGGGGCCGTCTTGAGGGAGGCGGCCCCACGCTGCACCTACATTATAGTATACCAAACAAGGGGGAGTGGCGAAATGAGACTGCTCAAGTTAAAGCTGCGCAACTTCAAGGGCATTGACAGCTTCGAACTGAACGCCCAGGGGGCAGACGTGAGGGTCTTTGGTGACAACGGCACGGGCAAAACAACCCTGGCCGACGCCTTCATGTGGCTGCTCTTTGATAAGGACAGCAAGGACCAGAGCCAGTTTGAAATTAAAACCCTGGACGCAAACGGAGAACCCGCCCATCACCTGGAGCACGAAGTGGAAGGTGTTCTGGAACTGGAGGGCGGAAAGCGATTGGAGCTGCGCAAGGTGTATTATGAGAAGTGGACCAAGAAGCGGGGTTCGGCCACAGAGACCTTTTCAGGGCACACCACCGATTACTATATTGATGGGGTGCCGGTGAAAAAGTCGGAGTACGACGCCAAAATTGAGGAGATCGCCGACGAGGAGATATTTAAGCTGCTGACCAATCCGGCATACTTCCCCGAGGAACTGCACTGGCAGGACCGCCGGGAAATACTCATTGATGCCTTCGGTACTGTGACCGATGAAGAGGTAATCGCCAGCGACGAGAACCTGGCCGAACTCAGGGACATTCTCAACGGCCGCGGGGTTGAGGATCACCAGAAGGTGGTCAAAGGCAAGCAGAAGGAAATCAACAAAGAGCTGGACCGCCTCCCGGTCCGGATCGACGAGGTAACGCAGGGGCTGCCTGATATTGAGGACATCGACGAGGACAGCCTGCGGGGCAAGATCCGCTACCGCAAAAACAAGGTGCGGGAGTTGGAGCAGGAACTCTCCAACATTGAGTCTGGTGGGGGCGTGGCCGAGAAAAAGCAGAGGCTGGCTGAAGTAGAAAGCGAGATTCTGGATCTCAAGAACCAACACCGGGAAAAAGTCGACAAACTGATTGAGGGGCAGCGCGAAGAACTGGCTACCTACAAGGAAGGGCGCCGGGAGATGCGCTCTGAGGTTTCGATTAAGCAGCGCATGGTGGAGGACATGGAGGAGCAGATTGAAGAGCTGGACGCAAAGGCCAACGAACTCCGGGGCGAGTGGCACAAGATCAACGAGCAGGAATTTGAATACGACGAGGAAAGCGTCTGCCCCACCTGCGGGCAGGACCTCCCCGAAGAACAGCTGGAGGAGGCCCGCCAGAAGGCCCTGGAGGACTTCAATAAGGAAAAAGCCGGGCGGCTGGAGGACATCACCGCCGAGGGCAAAGCTGCCCGGGCCGAACAGGAGGAGCTGCGCGAGAAAAAAGAACGCCTCCAGCAGCAGATTGAGGACCACAATAATGACATCGAAACCCTGGGCAAGCACATCGAACACGCCGAGGCGAAGATAAGGGCACTCCAAGAAGAGGCCACCGAGCTTGAGGATAACCCCGAGTACCAGGCAAAACTTGAGGAGAGGAAACGCCTGAAGTCGGAGATTGAGAACCTGCAGGCCGACCGCTCTGCTGAGAAAGAGGGGATCCAGGAGGAAATCGAGCGCTACGAGGGCGAAATTTCCGAGCTCGAACGGCAGCTGGCACGGCTTGAGCAGTACGAAGAGGGCCAGGCCCGCATCGAGGAGCTGAAAGAAAAGGAGGGGGAGCTGGCCCAGGAGTACGAACGGCTGGAGAAGGAGCTTTACCTTATGGAAGAATTTACGCGGGCGAAGGTGTCGCTGCTTGAGGAGAAAATCAACAGCCAGTTTGAGCTGGCCGACTTTCAGGTGTTCGAGGTCCAGGTCAACGGCGGCATCAAGGAGACCTGGGAGGTTACCTACGACGGCGTGCCCTACGGCAGCAACCTGAACAACGGGGCGCGGATTAACGTGGGTCTTGACATTATCAACACCCTGTCAGATCACTACGGCTTCTCTGCCCCGCTCTTTATTGACAACCGCGAGAGCGTAACAGAGTTGATTGATACCAGCGGTCAGATGATAAGCCTGGTGGTATCTCCCGAGGACGAGGAACTTAGGATAGAAACCGAAATCAAGGAGGCTGTATAAGGATGGCTAATGAACTTAAGATGATTAAAAAAGATACTGTGGACGTGGTGGCGGAAAGAGTGCGGGACTTTCAAGAGTCCGGTGAGCTGGATCTTCCCGATAACTACTCTGCGGAGAACGCCATGAAGAGCGCCTGGCTGAAGCTCCAATCCACGCAGACCAAGGGCAAGAAGCCGGTCCTGCAGGCTTGCACGAAGGACAGCATCGCAAACAGCCTGCTGGAAATGGTGGTGCAGGGCCTCAACCCCGCCAAGGACCAGTGCTACTTCATCGCTTATGGTACCCAACTCGTCTGCCAGCGCTCCTACTTTGGCAATATCGCACTGGCCAAACGGGTGGCCAACGTTAAGGACGTTACCGCCCAGGTGGTGCGCGAGGGGGACAACTTTGAGTTTGAAATTAAGAGCGGGCGCTACAAGATTACCGAGCACAAACAGAGCCTTGACAGTCTCAACAGCGAGATTCAGGCCGCCTACGCTATCGTTGAGTTTGAGGACGAACGACCGGATTATGTTGAGATTATGAATATCGACCAGATTAAAAGCGCATGGCAAATGGGTAACTACAGCCCCAACGGAAACGGCACCCACCAGAAATTTTCAGCAGAAATGGCCAAAAAGACCGTAATAAACCGCGCGACCAAAAAGTATATCAACTCCTCCCATGATGACAGCCTGCTCTCCTATCATATCTCGCGCTCCGAGGAGGACATGGCCGAACAGGAGGTCCAGCAGGAAATTGCCGAGGAAGCCAACAGCGGGGAGGTCATAGACGTTGAACCCGAACCGGAAGAGAGCGGAGAGGGAAACGGCGAGGCTGTGGAGGGAAATGATGGCGGAAATCAAAGCGAAGAGCAAATATCGACCACCGAGCAAGCACAAGCCGCCCCTGAACCCCAAACCCCCCCCGAACCTGCCGAAGAGGAGGCCGACGCCCCCGGCCAGCAGCAGGAACTTGCCACGGCGGAAGGTCCCGGATTCTAAATGATCGACATTGACATTAAGGTCATAGCCAGCGGAAGCGGCGGGAATTGCTACCTGATCCAGGG
>PUNK01000072.1 GCA_003552585.1 Thermoplasmata archaeon
CGCCGCTGGTTCGAAGAACTCGCCGAGATCGCCGAAGAAGAAGAGCTAGCCTTTCAGCCCGACCATGTGCGGCAAATAATCGAAGGCACGCAGCAACCTGTCGAGATCCACGGCGGAGAAGAGACGACGTGGATCGTGACGCTGTCGTACGCCGGAAGGACGACCGACCTGGAGTTCACAGCCGGCGATATGACCGGCGGCGGTGCCGGTGCCCTGGAGGAAAAGCTCGCGAACTACTTCTACGAACTGATAGAGATACAGCCGGAAGACTGGGAAACGATCCGCGACTGGTGGCACGAACACAGCGAAGTCGTCACTGTCGTCGACGAGACGGGCCGCGACGCGGTCGCCGACCGGTTCATCAATCGCGTCGCCGACGCCGTCCGCCCGCTCGCCGAGCTTGAGCAGATGCCGAACGACCCGGCCGGTGCGTGGTACGACGCCGACAACGACGCCGGCTACGCGCCGGCAGGCGACGGTCCGGTACTGTGGGTACAGAGTCGCTTCTTTGCCGACAAGCTGGAGGCAATCGGGAAGCAGATCGAGTACAAGGGACAGCTCACGAAAGACCTGATCGCTGAAGATGCGCTCTACGACAGCAGCGTTCAGCGGACGTGGGACGGCGTCTTCGACCGCCGAACTCGGCTCTTCCCGTTCGACCCGCACGAGCTCGGGATCGAAGAGATCGACGTCGCGCCGCCTGCGGGTGACAACACCGACGAGGTGGACCCATGACGACCGTGACGCGCATCGACGGGGCGCCCGGCACCGGAAAGACGTACACGCTGCGGGAGCGCCTAGAGAAGCGAAAGGAGGCGGGTCTGACGGCCGGGTCTGTGAAGTGGATCACCTTCACGAACGCCGGGACGGTGGACGCTGTCGAGACGGTGAAAGAAGTCTTCCCGGGCCTCGACGGCGACGAGCACATCGACGCCGACAAGGTGGCGCGAACGTTCCACAGTCTGACGCTGTCGCTGCTCTTCCACGAGGATCTGATAGAGTCGGAAGAAGACATGGAGCCGGACCCGGTGATCGTGCCCGGGAGCTACGGCGAAGACGACATCAACCCGTTCGCCGAGTTCTGCGAGCTCGTCGGCATGGAGTACGACGCGGACGCGAACGACACGAAGAAGCTGCTCTCGGGGGAGAAAGAGCGTACGCCGGTCGGAAACAAGTTCTTCGCCGTGTACAACTTCCTGAATCAGACGTGCAAACCGCCAGAAAAGCACTGGGACGCACCGCTGACGACGCCGATCCCGAACTCGCGTATCCCGGGGCTGGTTGAAGAGTGGGAAGCGTTCAAGCGCGACCACTACGACCATCGCGTGTACCAGTTCTGCGATTACGTGCATCTGGCGTACGAGCACGGTGTGACGCCGGACGTTGACCTACTGCTTATCGACGAGTTCCAGGACTTCACGCCGGCCGAGTACCGGCTGTACAAGTCGTGGCGCGACGCCGGGAGTATCGACGAGATCGTGCTCGCGGGCGACCCGGAGCAGTCGATATACAGCTTCCGCGGCGGCTCGCCGTTGTACTTCGAAGAGACCGACATGGACGAAGACGTGACGCTGAAAGAGTCGTACCGCTGTCCGGTGCCGGTCGCGAATGCCGCGGTTGGGATACTGAAGAGTCACGCCGACACGTCGCCGCGCGGGTTCCACGGCCGGACCGACGACGGCCGGCTTCGAACGGCGACCGTGCGCGACGGCGTCGAGCTCGCGAACGCTGTCGTCGAGAGTCACGAAACGACCCCGTCCGAACCGGGCGAGCCGTCCGTTATGCTGCTCACACGGACGAATACCCAGTTGCGGAGCGTGTCTCGGGCGCTCCAAACCCAGGGTATTCCCTTCGACATCCTAGGCTCTCGCCGTTCGCTGTGGGGATACGGCGAGATGCGGGCGATTCTGGAGTTCCTTCGGGAGTTCCCGACCGCCGACAGCTACGACAAACAGCGGGTGTGGAAGGTGACGAGCAACCTCCCGGACGGCCGACTGAACGGTTCCATCCGCGGCGACCGCGGTTTCGACGAAGTCCCGGCCGAAGAGGTTGTGAGCGTCTTCGAAGCGTTCAGTGACGCGGTCGACGTCGTCTCGCACCTAGACCTGCCAGAGTGGAAGCGCGACGCGCTGAAGGCGGCGCTCGACAGTCCGGCCGACATTACGACCGACGACGTGAAGATCGGCACGATTCACACGGCGAAGGGGCTGGAGGCGCCGAGCGTCTACCTCTTCGAGCAGTCCTCGGAACGTATCAACGAGCAGTATGAGCGTGACGACGACGCTGCGGCCGAAGAACACCGTGTTTGGTACGTCGGCGTGACCCGGGCGTCGGAAGAGCTGACGATCGTCGACGGGTTCCTGAACGGGCCGACAGCGCCGCCGGTGAAGGCGCTGCGGCTGTCGGGGGTGACAGCATGAGTGACGTCGACGAAGCCGCTGTCCGCGCCGCTGTCGAACGGGCGTACCGACAGCACGCCGACAAGGACGTGAACCGCTTCGAACTCTTCGGCTACGCGACCGGCGTCCCTGACGACGCCCCTGACGAGCTGGCGCTCGGTGTCGTCGACGACGTGCTCGCCGACCCGCCCGAGACGGTCGAAGAGACGCCGGAAACCGGCACCGAGGACCTGTCCGGTCACTTCGACCGCGCGAGTGACGTGTACGACGAACTCGGCGAACTCGACGACGGGAGCATGTGCTCTGGAAACACGGACTTCGTCGGGTGGTACAAAGCGCGTGCGACCGACGACGGCACGGACGGACGCGCCCGGCCGTGGGCGCTCGGTCGGGAGTTCCCGGGGATGCGCGAAGACCTAGACCGGGTTGTGTACGCGACGATCAACTACGCGCCGAAGGAGTGGTATCTCGACGCCTGGGAAGCGTACAACTGGGGCGACGACGGCCGGGAGTGGGTCGGGGGGTCGTCGCCGACGCCGGACTACGGCGAGATCACGTCGTACGCGCCCTTCGCCGACATCGACCTGACGGATGAAGTGAAAGAGCGACGCCCTGCTGGCGACATCCCCCGCGACCGCGTCGAAGACGCGCTGTCCCGCTACATCGACGCCTTCGCGGAACTCGCCGGCGGTCGCGAGCACGTCTTCGCTCTCGACAGCGTCGGCGGGGCGTACGTGATGGCCGCGCCGACCAGTACGGCGCCGATCGCCGAGCGGTACTCCCCGGACGGCCGCCGGCGGCTCTTCGACGATCTTACGGATCGGATGAACGACTGGCTCGGCGAGGTGCGCGCTGACGTGAACGACGCCGTCGACGTCGCCGGCACGTTCGAGGCTGACCTTGTGAATAACAAGAACCGGCTCTACAAGGCGCCCATGTCGGTGCACAAGTCGCTCGACGGCGTTGTGACGCCCGTCGACGTCGACGCCCCCACGTACGAGTATACCTCGCTGGAGGCGGCTGGAG
>PUNK01000049.1 GCA_003552585.1 Thermoplasmata archaeon
CACTGTACGAAGGATGGAACATGGTGAGCTATGCCGGTAGTGAAGCGGCAACTGGTGTTCCAGACGAAGTTACAGAGATAGGCTACTTCGACGCTTCAGAAGAGTACAACGTTGCCTATACTGATGATGTGGAGAACTTTGAGTTCTCTCCCGGAGAGGGCTACTGGCTCTACGCTGATGAAGCAGTGGACTGGAACGTCGAATACTGATCAAAACTTTCTCTTTGAATTTATCGTCAGTTCATAGGCTAACCTATCCCGAGAAGTAGAATGGCGAATCCAGATTTATCTTCATCTCCAGCGACATCTGATGGGTCCTATACCCTAAAAACCAGATATATTTCATATGCACTAGATCTACTCAGTAACCTTTTTATAAATTTGTCTGAACTATCCTTTTTGATGTTAGAGATCACTGTCCATCGGATCAAAGGAGAGTGTCCAGTGTATGATGTAGGCGATAAGATCGTCGTTGATGGTCCTGAAATCGACATTGATAGGACCGATGCACTCTGCACACACGCCTTGAGTGCGTTACTGCATTATACCACTGCATTGGAGAAAGGAGTCTCTCCGGTGGAGCTGGGCCTGTCGAAGGAAGAAGGGATAGCTTACATGCAGTGTGTAGATCCTGGAGAGGGATATACCGGTGGAGGGACCGTTATATTCAAGTGTGTAAAGTCGGACGAAGAGTGAACTACCGAGGTTTTTTATCCTTATATGTTATTTCTCTTGATATGGGATTGAAAATAGATCCGAACATATTGGGGCCGGATGATATCGGTGAAAAGAGTGTTACACTTAAAATGGAACATCGGGAGGCGATCGAACTCGTTCGTGAAGTGTGTGGTAGAAACGGATTCGGGATACTTGTAGAGTTCTCCCCTTCGGAGTTATTGAATAAGAAACTGGGTACAGATCGTTCTCCATATCACGTGCTGGGAGCCTGCAATCCAAATATAGCAAACCGTGCACTGGACATAAGTATGAAGATCGGAGGTCTCTTTCCCTGCAACATGGTTGTATGGGAAGAAAGCCCTGGAGTCCAGGTGATTTACCACGTATCCATAATGAAGATCGCCAGATTACTGGGTATGGCCCCTGACGATGAAAGATGGCAGGAGATAATAGACGAGACCGGGAAGAACGTGAAAGGAGTATTTGAGGAGCTTACTAAATTGGAAAGCGATTGAATTTTGATGATCTTCTATGATCGCTTACAATGTTTTGAGCCAAACCTAATTCTGATCAGTCAAATATCAAGTTCCCCGTGTTGGGGACCCTCCCCCCTTAAAAGGAAAAGGATTTTTAATAATATAAAAGTATGTTCAAAGTAAGGGATAAAAAGAACATCTGATTTACCTGTATAGATGTCCTATTTTTCAATAAGAAGATTAAAATCAGGACTTTTAGGATGCTTGCATCATCCTTTTACCTTCTCCTCCAGCAGATCATCCCTCCAAGTTTTGAAGTACTCTATATCGTAGAGCATCCTGTTTTTTATCGGTCCGAAGTGTTCAGATCCTCTGAATTCCTCCATCAAATCGTGCATGATCTTGAGGTTAGGGGACCATAACTTGATCAATACCTTCTGAGGGTGGTTACTTGACTTCTCTGTTTCAAAGATATTTGGAAAATTGTTTTTCTTGATGTCGTATAGTAACTTATCTCTTTCTTTGTTTTTGATCTCGGTATGAAGGTAACCTATGAAGTCATCTGAGTAAACCGGGTACCACTTTATGGAATAATCTATCACTCCTGCCTTATCCATCATGTTAATCCTTCTTTTTATTGTCTTGGTAGAAACACCCAATTCATCAGCGATCTTTGAAAGGGATTTACGGCAATCTTCTCTTAGAGAATGTATTATCCTGTAGTCGGTCTTTGTAAAATCGAATTTTTTTTGGGGTGAAACTTTTTTGATCGAGGGGATGAAAACTTCAGTATGATCCATACCTGCTATATCATGGATATTTTCCACGTAATCATCCATCTCGAAAAGACTTGGTAGTATTCCGTATATGTAGAGATAATTATCACTCGTAGATACCAACTTAAAAGAATACTCGTCTTCAGAGAGATGTGAAACGACGTCACTAAGATCGTCAAACTTTGATGGACCGTGCATGATCATCAAAAAACTACCCGGAAGAGTGCTCATCCCGATGTGGGCGTGGAATCCACTTATTATACCCGTGTCTATCAAATTTTGCACCCGGTTGTATACCGCATTCACGGATAGTTCCACCTCATCAGCAAGCCTCCGAAAGACCATACGTGAATTTTCAAGGAGCGTCAAACAGATCTTAAGGTCTATCTCGTCCATCTTTTATAAGTATATAAAAAGAGCTTATAGTTTTTTGCCCTGTTTTGTTAGAGTATTTCTTTTAGATGGGAAGGATCCATACTAAACCTTCAAAATATGTACCAGTCGCATGTACTCTTTCTCTAGGTCGATTTCAGGAATAGATTTTTCACAGACGATAAAATCCTTATCACACCTGATGGTGTAACCTTCTCCTTCGATCTTTTCCAGCACATCTAACCTTCTTCTCAATCTTTTTATGTTAAGTCTCTCGCCTTCCTCGCATAGAGGTGCAACTATTTCCAAAAAGAATAAAGATTCTTTTGGATCAGAGATCCTGACCCCTGCTCCTACCTTGTAGTCTTTTTTACGTATTATGGTTTCGTAGGATTCCAAGAAATCTTCTAACATCGCCTTTTTTCTAAGCCGTTTTGTATCGATTTTGTTAGCGCTCATGCTGTTTCGTAATATACTATTGAGTTATAGTATTTGAAGGGATGTTCGGTTTTAGGGAAAAAAGAGTATGTTTACTCGCCATGGAGAGTAATTTTTTTAGAGTCATACTTCAAAGATTAGACCTTCAATCGTTCATGATATCAACTGATGTCCGCCTTCATTCTGAATAGATCGGGTGGAGATGTTGAAGTGATATCAATCCTTTGGCTTAACGACAGCCACAGTGGCTTTTGTTTTCTTGAGCACTCTCTCGGTAGTGCTTCCCATGATAAGTGATGATAGGCCGGATCTTCCGTGGGAACAGATGTAGATTATGTCGGTCTTATCTGCAAGCTTGGTTATCTCTTCGAAGGGCCTTCCCTCGGCCAACTTCGTCTTCAATCTGACCCCCATCTCGTCGGCCTTCCTCTTGACCTTGTTGAGGGCTTCTTCTCCCTTTTTTTTCATACTCTCTTGGATGATGTCCCTCGCACTGAAGTCAACATCCACCATCTCATCCTCGATAAAACCCTCGGAATAGGTGTCCGGCTTGATGACGTACACCGCCAGTGCCGGGATATCATACATCTTTGCAGCTTTCAACCCTTCTTTGACTCCTACGTAAGATA
>PUNK01000065.1 GCA_003552585.1 Thermoplasmata archaeon
CGAACACTGACACGCCAACGGCAGTCGGCATCGGTCACGAAGACGACCGTACTCTCGCCGACGAGGTGGCCGATCATCGGTTCATGACGCCGACTCACGCAGGCGAGATCGTCCCTGAGCGTGCCGCCCTCGAACAGGAGATTGAGCAGTTGTCGACGATGCTCGATACAGCCTACCAGACGACGATCGTGAACCAGCTCACGGCCCATGCTACTGCACTGGACAACGCCTACCAGTCGACTGTCAAGGCACGTCTCCAGGAGTTGGGAGCCTCCCTCGATCACGCTGCTGAGCGGCATATCGAGGCTGACCTGCTGAGTCTTGAGAGTCGACTCGAGACTGCGTATCAGGCACTTCAACAAGAGAAAGAACACGAAGAAGAACTCGAAGAGACTGTTGAGGAAGTACGCGATGAGGCAGAAACTGAAGCCCAGGCCAAAATCGAAGCGACACAACGACGATACCGTCTCGTGATTGCTGGGCTCATATTGCTCGTCCTCATACTCGCTGGGCTGTACATACTTTGACCATGACACAGGAAACACCAATCAGCGACAAGGTGGACCGCATCGAAACTATCGTCGAGCGCCTCGAAAACGGCGACGTCTCGCTCGAAGAAGCTGAGGAACTTCATGAAGAAGGACAGACGGTCCTCAAAGAATTGCAGGAAGATCTCGATGTCGGAGATGGAACCGTCATCGAACAGTGACTCCACGAATCTAGCGTTCAGACGATTTTGCTTCAGCAGCGTCGTCAATAAGTGAGTAGGCTTTGTCCCGAAGACTCCCTGTCATGTGGAGGCCATGGGAGTCAATTTGGTCGACGAGTTCGTATGCTTTCTCTCGATCAAGTCCGTCCTCTACAGCCCGGATGACGACACCGATCGTACCAGTGACTATCGCTCCGAGTCCGCGAGCCGTGGTCCGAACGCGACGATCATCAGAGACGATACCTACTGACTGGTCGTCTGCGGTATAACCGAGGACAGCACCAATTAGATAAACATCACCGATCTTCTCTTCCTCGCCAAGGACCTCTTTTGCTTGCTGAAGGTGGTCATCAACTACTGGGTCTGTTATTTCAATCTCGTACTGATCGATGAACCGCGTCAGATTGGTCTGTGCGGGTTCCGTCGTGACTTCATTTTGGACCGTCGGAAGGACGACAAGATCTCCAAAAAAGCTCGTGAGGTGTTGGAGTTCACCGATGGTACCAAGAGCGATGAGTGTTGTTGCATCAAGAAAGATACGCGTCATAGCTCACGCGCAGCGGCTGCGTCGGATTCGATATCCTCCGGGGTGAGTTGAGTTGTAAGATTGTGTTCGCGGGCGATATTGAGCCACTCTGCAAGGCTCACATTAGCGAGCTGAGCAGCTTCATTAACCGAAATTTCCCCACTCTGATATTGCTCAATAGCAACCCGTCGACGGATCGACGAGAGGCCTTCAGAGAGCGCTTTGCGAATGACGGTGCTTTTGTCTTCGTCTAGAAGCTCACTGACTGCTTCAAGTTCGTCTTCATCATCGTCGGGAACTCGGGCACTAATTGATGGCATGTATACATTGTAACACAGAGTGTTACATAAGCGTGTCCCACATGGTTTCGAGCGGAAACTTCTAATTTTAGTCAGTCGACGGTGAGGTGCCGCTCGTGATGACCGCGTATTTCCGATCCCGACTCGTCCCTTCAGCTTCGAGTAGGTTGTACTGGGCCATTTTCGAGAGGTACGTCCGGATGGTTCGTTTCGTTCGGGGCTCGTCGACCCGTTTTGTGTATAGATCGTGGATCTCTGCCGGCCCCAAGGCCCCCTGTTCACGGATGATTTCGTAGACTTCTCGCTGATGCGGGGTGAGTGAATCGAGACTCTTCTGTCTGATCTGGGCTCGGGCGTCCCCTGCAGCGTCTTGAAGCATTGTATCGGTGATTCGTTCGCTATTTTCGCGGTCGGCTTTGCCCGCCGCGGTTCGAAGGATGCCAATGGCAAGCCGAGCATCACCTGCGGCTGCATCAGCGATGCAGTAGAGCTGATCGTCGGTCACAGCGTCTTGTTCGAGGCCCCACCGCACACGAGCTCGTAGAATATCATAGAGCTGGTCATCGTGATATTTGTCCATTCGGACGTGCTCACTTGATCGGAGCCGGCTCACCAGTCGGTCGTCGACTTGGCTGAAGAGTTCTTCCTCCTTGTTAGCGATACAGATCACCGCAAACTGCGGGAGGCTATGCAGATCGTAGATGACACTGGGATCTTCAAGCTGGTCGGCTTCATCTAGGATTACTACGGTCCGTGACTCATCGTACTGCTGGAGACGGTCGATGAGCTCGTCGTGAGGCGTTGACTGTCGATGGATATCGATGGTTTTCCCGATGTCGTCGAGGATCTGGTAGAGCGTCCGGAATCGAGTGTGGTTGCGCCAGCAGTTAACGTAGGTTGCTTCAACATTGAGAGCTTCTTCGCGGAGCCGTTCGGTAACGAACTGTGAAACACAGGTCTTGCCAGTCCCACTTGGCCCTGTCACAACAGCTGTGTCAGCAGGCTCACCGCTGGTAATCGGTTTGAGGACACTAGAGAGGTGATTAACTTCGTGATCACGATGCTCGACTTCTTGGGGGATGAATCCAGCACGGAGGACACGAGCATCTCGAATCATTCGTTACCGGACTGATTTCACCTCAATCATATAAGAATGGGTGTGCCGTTTCCGGAAACAATCTGGTCTCCTCCGTTAATCTCCACTCTCAGTCAGCGAACCAACTGATAATCCACTCTCTCGGTAATTAGTCGTTTTTCGTTTCCGGAAAGGATGTGTTTTCATAATTAGATAGTGACTTTTGACACATACTGGCTATTTGGGGCTCTTCTCGTGTTGCTATTCGAGGAAGAGACGTAACACCTGTTATCAATTAATTTTAAATAAGATATGGTTCTGAGTGCGGGCCATGTCTGATCCAGATTCCACTGTCGTTCGACGCCTCATTGAGGAATATGAGCCAATTGATGCTCTCGAATTGAATTTCCGGTTGGTCGGCAAGGGAGTTGACCCTCTGGATGCGATCGTCCTGCAAGATATTCTCGAGGAGCAGGGAAGAATTAAATACGACCCTCAGTCTCGCTGCTTTTCGAGAACCTATGAGTCTGGGAGTCGTTCGGATAGTCGATCGAATCTCTCTTGAGCCGCTTGTCGCCGTGAGTTTGTTTCGTCTTCCAGATACTCCATCGCGATGATCTCGTTATCGTTGATCTCGACTGTGAGAACGCC
>PUNK01000051.1 GCA_003552585.1 Thermoplasmata archaeon
CAAATAATGTGATAGCCAGTGCAGGATTATGACCTTTGTTTTCTCTGTTAAGTTCAGATCCGGTGCGTTTGAGGTCGATAAATCCAAATCCTTCGCCCCAAAGCTCAACAGCACGGTGGAACATAATTTCCTCAATAAGCTCTTCACCGGTGTTGTCTGAAAGCGTATATTCAGGATCTCTGTTCTCCATTAAATCAAACAAAGTCTGGGCTGCTTCAGCATCCATTCCAGCTCTGGCCTGTGCTTCTGCCTTAATCAGGTACATTTCGGCCAAACGCATGAAAAGATAATCAGCTTCCCATGATCCCTGACGCTTGGTTATAAATTTTACCTGTACATAGTTTACCATATAGCCAGAGCCTTCACCAGGAGCTACCCAAAGGTTTCTGCGTACATCCGTCTCAGAAATATCATAAAACAAGCCATCCTCATCATGGCTGATAAGCTTCTGATTACCAAGTTGGGCATAACCAAACTCTGTGGGGTCCATATGGCTGAAGAAAGAAGCAAAAATTGTTGCTTGCTCTTCATTAATCTCCATGCCCCACATCCACTCGTCAGCCGAATTATTGTTAAACATTTGGCTCCTGGGCCATTGCGCAAGATATTGAGGGACGGTACCGTCAAATTCAGACATGTCAAAAGGCTGAGGATAATCTTCTATGGTAAACAAGGATGCACTGGAAACATCTATGGCATGTCCAGCATGCTCAATGGCGTCGGCCCATTCACCTTTGGCAAGTGCAGCCCTTGCAGCCAGGCCATGTAAAACATCTAGGCTGATATGGGAAGAATGATCCTGCCTTCCGGGGGCAATGTCAATGGCAAATGCAAGATCTTCCTCGATCTGTTCATAAACCTCTCTGAGTGTCGCCCTTGGAAAACCTTCCTGAACAGCTTCGGTATAAAGAGGCACAGCAGGCGCATCCGGATCCACATGATATGCTGGTGCATACAACTGCACAAGCTGGTAATAGCTAAATGCCCGGGCACCAAGTGCCTGCGAAGCAATGTAATTCATGTCTGCTTCTGGGATGTCCTCAATGTCAAACACATTTTCAAGAATCTTATTTGCATTGAGAATTATGGTGTAATAATTGAGCCAGCGCAGTTGGGTCATTCCAGCATCTGCATTTCGGTGAGTTCTCCAGCCGTATTGCTGGCCAAACCAACCATGTGCAAGTGTCTGTCCAACCATGTGCTGTCCCATCATGTCCATTTCGAGATTTAGAGCCATATGCCCAAAGGCATCATGGTTCCCATAAACGGGATCGAAAACAAACATATAGCGATACATCCCGTTGAGAGCAGTATAGGCACCTTCTAAGGTTTCAAACATACTGCCCTCTTCCAACATGTTGGTTGGTGCTGTTTCCAGAAAATCCTCCTCGCAGCTGCTGATAACAAAAGCCAGAAGAATTAAGCTGATATATATTTTAAGGTTTTTCATATTTTTTTGAGATTAAGGGTTACTAAAATTGAAGGTTAACACCAAAGGTGATGGTTCGCACAGGGACAAAAGTAAAGTCAGTTGTTCCAGAAAAATCGTGTTGCGGATCCATACCTTCATTTTCATTCAAGATGAACAGGTTGTCACCTGAGGCATATACCCTCATGTTATTCATCCCCATACGTTGGGCAAGATTTGCAGGGAGGTTGTAACCAAGTGTAACATTTCTGAGGGAGAGGTAGGTCATGTCATGCAGACGTGCATCTGATATACCTGCCCACAGCGAAGCGCTTCCCTGTTGCACGCGGGGCTGTCCGGTATCGTCACCAGGCTGCCTCCAACGGTCTACCCTATCTGCATGAATTGCGCTGCCATAATCACCAGCCCAAAAGCGACCATCAAACATTGATCCGTAAACGTTATCATAAGTCTCTCCTCCAATGCTATAAGTTAGCAGAATGGAAAGATCCCAGTTGCGGTAATTAAAGTTGTTGGTAATACCCCCAAAAACATCCGGAATAGCCGTACCAACAAAATAGCGGTCAGCATCCAAATGATTGGATGTGGTTCCGCGTTCACCTGTGGGCTCGCCATTGTCATCAAGAATATCATAAAAATAATAAGTGGATCCGGTTTCAGTGTCAATGTGGGATACTTCCCTCAGATAATAATCGTACATTGAAGTTCCAACATCCAGACGCTTGGTGCCAACGATCATGCCTTCAAGCTGTTCGGGCATTTCTGTAATCTCGTTTTCCAGGTGGGTAATGTTGAAGTCCACATTCCAGCGAAAGTCCCTCTGCTGAACAATATCGGCCATCAACCTGAACTCTACTCCACGATTCTCCATAGAGCCAATGTTCATTGAATAATTGGTGATACCGGTCGAAAGCGGCAGGGGTACTTCGAAGAGAAGGTTGTCAGATTTACGAACAAAATAATCAAACTCACCGCTAATGCGGTCAAAAACGCGAAAGTCAAAACCAATGTTGGTGTTGGCATTTGTTTCCCATACCAGATCCTGGTTTTCATGTCTTACATAGCGTGAACCGGGCCGTCCCACGTTGGGGTAGCCAAGGCTATAGAAGGCCTGCCATACATAGTAAGAAGGCAATGCATCGTTACCTTGTTCACCATAGCTAGCCTTAATCCGCAAGTTGTCCAGCCAGTCTATGTCCTGCATAAAGTCTTCCTGTGTAACCCTCCAGGAACCGCCAATAGAGAAGAAGTTACCCCAACGGTTATCGGGATGGAAACGCGACGTACCATCTCTGCGAAAGCTTGCAGAACCGTAAAAACGGTTATCATAGTCATAATTAAGCCTGGTAAAATAACCTTCAACAGTATATTCATGCGCATACGAATTGGACCCTTCCATGGTAGTGGCTACACCAATTTCAGTGATCCCGGGTACCGCAAAGTTTGTTCTTGTGGCTGAAGACAGGTTAAAGCGCATTCGATAAGCCTCATGTCCCAAAAGAACGTCTATGTTATGGTCTCCGAAGCTGGTATTGTAATTGAGTAGCTGGTTGAAAGTAACACTCAGGTTTCGTGTATACTGTTTTGTTCCGCGACCACCAATTCCAGCGGCATCACCAAACTGCGGATTTTGGAAAGTCGTTTGGTACTGACTGGAATAATCCGCCCCTAAATTCATCCTGAAGTTGAGGTTTTCCAGGATGTCAAATTGGGCAAAAGTACGACCGCCAACGACTTCCCTAACATGCGAACGGTCATCGAGCTCAAGCGTACCAGCCAGGTTGGCATTACCCATGGTTGGACG
>PUNK01000060.1 GCA_003552585.1 Thermoplasmata archaeon
TAATTCGCCCTCATGAACGCTGGATTCGGTAGTAATCGCGGGTCAACATCCCGCGGTGAATATGCCCCTGCTCCTTGCACACACCGCCCGTCAAACCATCCGAGTTGAGTCTGGATGAGGATGCCTCTTGCGGGGTATTCGAATTTAGGTTCGGCAAGGAGGGTTAAGTCGTAACAAGGTATCTGTAGGGGAACCTGCAGATGGATCACCTCCTACACTTAAACCCGGTTTGAGGGTGAACGGACACCAATTTTCCATTTTCTTCGTCTAAAACAACCACTTTTTCCAAAATCATGAAATAAAGGGAGTTCGATTGCTGTTATCATAATGCCCCCTATAACGGACAAACTGAATCTACGCATACTCAGACATTTGGTCGCTGGCGAAGGTGTTAAGGTTAATATCAGCGAGGTGGCTAGAAGGCTCGATATCCATAGGGCTACAGCAAAAAGAAGAGTGAAATATCTTTATGAAAACGATATATTGAATCCTCCTCAATACGTATTCAACCGTTTATTCGATGAATATCCTCTACTCGTGATCGTGAAAGCGGATATGCCTAGGACGCCAGAGATAACCCAGTTCTATAAAGATGATTCACATATATTTGCAGCGTTTTCATGCATGGAAGGACCATATAACACACTCTTGATCGAATTCTTCAAAGATTTGGAAGATTATCATTCATGGAGAGAGAACATAGTGAGGGAGGGAAAAGTACCATCAAGGAAAGGGCGTGCTGCCGCGGAAGCATCCATTTTTAGCAACCGTTTAACTTTCAAAAACGAACCGAATTGCTTCGTGAGAAAGATGGAAAATAAAGTGAGTAAAAACGGCCATCTCAAACTTGATAATGTGATTCTTTCTGAGGAAAAATTTAAACTGATGAAGATGCTACTAGAAGGGGATGCGATTCGGACGAATGAATCACATCTAGCACGTGTTCTAGGCATAAATAGAAAAACAGTGGGTCGAAGGATAAAAAATATGCTCAAAGATAGGATAATTTCTTCTCCACGGTGCACCTTTCCCAACCTATTCATACCTCCGGGTTATAACATGATATTATCGTTGATAGAGGTGACTTCAAACAAACAAAAGGTAAAAAGAGCACTGATCGCGGATGAAAATGTATCAAGGGCTATCGAAACCAGCACTGCGAGATATAATTTTTTACTTTTTACTGCTTTCTCAACGATAGAAGATTTTTTCAAATGGGGTGAAAAGATGAATAAACGGTTCCCCAATTCACTTGGAGCTATTTCTAACACGCTCTTGTCCTCTAGGACTATACATACTATTAAACCCCAAAAAGTATCTCTGGGTGTAATTGAAAGAGAATTACTAGAAACTTCTAGAGATTATGATGTATAGGTTGTCCGTATTATTTGTCTTTTGTAGGACATATTGTATAACCAACTACACCGTTTCTGTAACCCAATTATTTATATGAGTGCATCATTGCGGGAAATACCATAAAATAAGGGGATGTAAAAAAATGGCTGAAGAAGGTTTTAATGCATATAAAATGGCACAACAACAGTTTGACAGTATAGCCGACAAACTTGACCTAGACAAGGGTACGAGAGAACTTCTCCGAAAACCCTTGAGAGAATATCATTTCACCGTACCGGTGAAGATGGACGATGGTTCGGTGGAGGTATTTCAGGGATTCAGGGTGCAGCACAATGATGCTAGGGGACCATGTAAAGGAGGAATAAGGTTTCACCCTCAGGAGACTATCGACACCGTAAGAGCATTAGCGATATGGATGACCTGGAAATGTGCAGTTGCTGATATCCCATTGGGAGGTGGAAAGGGAGGAGTGATTTGCGATCCCCATGACCTCTCAGATAGGGAACAAGAACGTCTTTGCAGAGGTTGGATAAGGCAGTTATCTAAAAATATAGGCCCTCTGGAAGATATACCTGCGCCAGATGTGATGACCAGTGCACAACACATGTTGTGGATGATGGATGAATACGAAACGATCGAGGGCGCTAAATATCCCGGCGTGATAACCGGCAAACCCGTAGGCATGGGTGGTTCATTGGGCAGAACAGAGGCCACTGGATATGGTGTGATATTCACAACAAGGGAAGCGCTCAAGGAACTTGGGATAAAACCCGAAGAAACTACGGCTTCAGTTCAAGGGTTCGGTAATGTAGCACAGTATGCTATCGAATTATATATGGAATACGGAGGAAAAGTTGTTTCCGTGTCATGCTGGGACCAAGAAGACTCGAAGCCTTACAGTTATTATAAGGAAGAGGGCATAGACTTAGAAGAATTGAGAAGTATCACCGGACGTTTCGGTTCAATAGATAAAGTTAAGGCTGAAGAACTGGGATATGAAAGATTACCCGGCGAAGATTGGATAAAGCACGACGTTGATATATTGATACCCGCTGCCCTGGAAAATGCTATAACGGAGGACAATGTTCACGAAATAAGCGAAACTGTAAAATTGATATCATGTGGAGCAAATGGGCCGATAACTCCCGAAGCCGATGAGGTGTTGGATGAGATGGATCTTTTGGTCATCCCGGACTTCCTCGCTAATGCTGGAGGAGTTACCTGCAGTTACTTCGAACAGGTGCAGAACAGCAACAATTATTATTGGACCAAAGAAGAGGTGCTTGGTAAGCTAGATGACAAGATGACCTCTGCATTCTACGATGTACTCAACTTAGCCAAACGGAAGGATATACCTATGAGGGAAGCTGCCTATATGATATCTATACAACGGGTAGCTGAAGCATGTAAAGCAAGAGGTTGGTTGTAATCAAAAATGAAGGACAGAGAGGTAAACAAGAAGGTCGAAAGGATAAGATCGCACAAACGATCGAAAGATTAACGGGAGTTCGCCCTTCCTATGATCACGATCGTGTAGAGAACAAACGGCGCAGTACCAGGATAAAGAATGTGATCGTGGTCGCGCCGGCCTACGACTTTTTCCTAGTGGAGGAGGAAGGAAGACTGGAGAATCTTTTTAACGATATCTATTCTCGTTGTGGTCTGGGGAACCCACCTCACCTGATGCATGTTGAGACCGGTAGTGAATGCATCGATACAATGGAAAGAGAAGGCGTTGACCTGGTCATAATATTCAACGAACCCGCAGACATGGGGGTGCTTGGATTTGTACAGGACTTGAAGTCTTACTTTCCAGATATCCCCGTAGTAGTGATAGGGAACCGTTTCGACGAACTTAAAGAACTAATGGATTCCAGCTTAAAGCTAGACGGGATATTCACCTGGAACGGCGATGGGAGGATATTTTTGAGTATAGTCCACCTGATAGAAGACAAGATATACTTGGGTAGAAAAAAAGCTTCGAAAGATGACAGCAGGGTTATAATGCTGATAGAAGATTCTGTACAGTATTCTTCATCCTACGTTCATCTAATATATGAAGAGATATGGGATCTGCTCACACACATAATCTCTGATGATATGACAAAAGAGGAGGTAGAAAAAAGATTATCCCGTAGGCCAAGGGTGGTGCTTTCCACAGACTTTGAAGAGGGTAGGGAATCGATAGAATCATTTGAGAAAAATCTCATATGCCTGATAACCGACATGGAGAACAGTGATGGCAGTCCTGAAGGTATCGAGTTAGCACGGTCATTAAAAGAAAAAAGACCCTCTTTACCCGTGATAGTACAGTCTTCCTCCAAAGCTGATGAGATACCCGACGATGTTATGTTTATCATGAAAGGCGAGAACGGTCTCACGTCGAAAATAAAAGAGGTGATAAAGGAAGCGATAGGCCCTTTACACTTGGAGCTTGATGAGGACGTTGTTGTGAAAGATCTGAGGGAGATCGAAGATGCACTATTGAGCGGAGAAACAAAGTTCTTGAAAAGAGTGATAGATACAGGTGAACTCTACCTATGGTTAGAGTCCATGGGCGAATACGAGATCCGGGATGATATCAAGGAAGCATTGAAAAAGAAAACTAACCCTAAGGAGGAGATAATAAACGTATTGGAAAGTCACAAGTATAAGGCATATTCCAGCACGGTCTCGGAGTATCGACGAGAAACCTTCGGTCCACACGTGATGTTGAGTAGGATAGGAGGCGGAGCATTGGGAGGTAAAGCAAGGGGATTGGCCTTTGTTTCAAAGATCCTTTCAGCTTATCTTTCGAAAGAGATACTGTCCAATATAGACATAAAAATTCCAAGGAGTATCATCCTTTCCACGGATGTATTTGAAAGATTTTTAGAGATCAACGATCTAGTTGATGAAGAGTTGTATGGATTGAGCGATGAAAGGATCGCTGCCAGGTTCATGGATGGGAACCTACCCACGACCGTCCTCGGCGATCTTCGGGCTTTCGTGAGACAGACCAGGAAACCTCTCATAGTTCGATCTTCGGGCATATTGGAGGACTCTCTCATTCAGCCCTTTGCTGGTATTTACTCTTCCATGCTGCTACCCAACATGGCATGGGACACCGACTTTAGATTCCAAGATGTCTGCAATGCTGTAAAATATGTCTATGCATCAACTTTTTTCGAAAGTGCTAGAAATTACATGAAATCAACTCCAAAAAGTGTAGGCGAAGAAAAGATGGCAGTTATACTACAGGAGATCATTGGAGAAAAATACGATAATTATTTCTATCCTATGGTCTCAGGTGTAGCGCGATCCTATAACCATTATCCAAGGGGTTCTTGTGATCCGGAAAATGGCATAGTGTATCTTAGCCTGGGCCTAGGTAAAAATATCGTAGAAGGTGGACAATCCTATTCGTTCTGTCCTAAACATCCTAAATCTCCAATCATGGGAAACAAGGATGACCTCCTAAAAAATTCACAAACTTCATTTTTTGCCTTAAATCTTGAATCAATATACAGGATGGTTGAATTAGATGAAGAGACTTCCGTGGTTAAGTTGGATCTGATTGATGCTGAAAAACATGGGGTTTTAAAATGTATAGCTTCTACTTATGTTCCAGCAAGTGATAGGATCTATCCTGGTATAGGTTACGATGGGACTAGGATCATAGATTTCGCACCCGTATTGGTTCATGGTGATATTCCGCTGGCTAAGGCGATAAGATTGTTGTTAGAGACCACAGAGACAGCTTTAGGGTACCCAGTAGAGATAGAATTTGTAGTGGAGTTCAAGGAGAACTGTAAAAAAGCTGAACTCTATGTGCTTCAAGTGAGGAGCATGTTCTCCAAAGATATGATGCTTGATATTGATATCGGTGAATATAAAAAGGAGGAAGTGCTTTTCGAGACTAAGATAGCTCTTGGAAACGGCATCATGGATGATATAAATGATGTAGTTTACGTAAAACCTCAAGACTTTAATATGAGTAAAAGTGCGGAAGCTGCTTTGGAGGTCAGGGATCTAAACAGGGATCTGCTTGATTCTCAAAAGCCCTATCTTCTTATCGGTCCTGGTAGATGGGGTTCTACAGAGAGTTGGATGGGGTTGCCCGTTAGATGGGGGGATATAACTGGGGCAAGAGCTATAGTCGAAACACCGGTTGAAGGGAGATACATAGAGCCATCCCAGGGGTCTCATTTTTTCCAAGACATGGTCTCTTCAAATACAGCATACCTGGTGACCCAAAGAGAAGCAGAAGCATTAGATTTCGATTGGCTGGATGGACTCGAAACGGTCAAAGAAGGGAGATATGTTAAACACGTGAGAACAAAAGAACCATTGGAGATTCGGATCGATGGAAAACGGGGAGAAGGTGTCATATTGAAGGGAAAAAGAAATTAAGGGATGAAATCGGTATGACCTCTATCACAAAGGAGATCGGACATGGTCAAGGTCAACCAGGATGAAAAGGATAGGGGTATCGATGCAGGGGAAAAAAAGGGTGTTGATGAATTACAGGAGAGGATAAAAGAACTCAACTGTTTTTATGGCATATCAAATATAATCAATGACGACAGCATCCCTCCAAAAGAAGCACTGGAAAAGGTACTTGAATTTATCACTGATGCTTGGCAATATCCAGATATAACATGTGCTAGGATCATCGTCGAACAGAAAGAGTTCAGAACAGATAATTATAAAGAAACACCTTGGACGATGTCCAGCCCTCTCATGAGGAATGGAGATATAATAGGAAAATTAGAGGTGTGTTATCTAGAGAAAAGGCCAAGGATGCACGAAGGACCATTTTTGAAAGATGAGCGCAGGTTGATAAATGCAGTTTCGGATATTATCAGTAAGTTCGTAGTAAGTAAGGAACTGGTCAAGCCTATTGAGAAGGAAAAGAAGGAGATCAAAGATAGTAAAGAATGGGAAGTCATCATAGATCTCCTCATGAAGACAGATCCCAGGACCCTACTGCGGATCACAAGAAAGATGGTTTACCATCTTTACAGAACACAGAATAAAAAGATCACTGAACTGTTGAACACCATGTGTCCACTTGACAGGGAGAAGGATACACCCACCTGGTGTGGGATAAACATGCCTAATCCTAGAAGGGATATCGAATTTTTGAATATGGTTCAAAAGCGCGTTTTTGATGTTGCACGGGATAGTCTTTCTTCTGAAGAGATATCAGAACTATTTCATCGTTGGATGAGAGAAGATAAAGCAAGGCCACTACTCCTCAAGTCTCAAAAGGTAGGTATCCCATTCGTTGAGATCACGGACGAACTAAACCGGTTTTACGAAACGACCGGTGGTGAAGAAAATTTAGCCCCTGAAGATAGCATCAGTATAAGGAGTGCTCTACTCTCTAGGTTCTTCACAGATAGACTAGAGTTTATAAATATAGCTAAGAAGTTCATAACTGTTGATGAATTCGTGCCCCTTTTGAAACACACTATCGGTCCTGCCCAGGGTGCTGGTAAACTAGGAGGTAAAACGTCTGGTTTCTATCTGGCAAAAAGGATACTCGAGGAGAAGATGGACGATGACGTCCTAGAAAATTTAAATTTCCCGCAGGGATGGTATATAACTTCCGATACATTGATGGATCTCATACAGTACAATGATCTAGACGAGGTCATACATCTAAAATATATGGATCCCGATGAGATACGGCAGGAACAACCATTTTTAGAACAGATATTTAAAAATGCCATCTTCACCCAAGAGATAATAGATGGATTGAAAAGGATACTGAGGGATTTAGAAGGAGCCCCTCTCATAGTAAGATCGTCGAGCCTTTTGGAAGATAGCTTTGGAGCTGCGTTCTCTGGCAAATATAAAAGTTTATTCCTCTCAAACCAAGGAACTCTTGAAGAAAGACTGAACGAGCTCACAGATGCTATAGCCGAGGTGTATGCCTCTACCTTAGGACCAGACCCTATACAGTATAGGAAGGAAAAGGGTTTACTCGATGTTAACGAACAGATGGGGATCCTGATACAAAAAGTGGTCGGGAACAGGGTTGGTCCATACTATTTCCCGGCCTATGCAGGAGTGGCATTCAGTAGGAATGAGTTCAGATGGTCACCAAGGATAAGAAGGGAAGATGGCATAATCCGACTGGTCACCGGTTTGGGTACGAGGGCTGTAGATCGGGTGGGCAACGACTATCCTACATTAGTTTCTCCGAAAAGACCTGAATTAAAGGTTAACCAGATTGTCGAGGAGAAAGTAAAATACTCTCAAAAATATATGGATGTCATAAACCTTGAAAAAGGTATAATCGAAACGGTCGAAGTGGAAGGAATACTGAAAGAATATGGTGAGGAATATCCGGAGATAAGAGATATCGTATCTATATATGAAGACGGAGAATTAAAAGATCCCAATATACTTACCGACTATGGAAAAAGCGATCTTGTAGTTACATTTTCTAGGTTGGTAGATAATAAACATTTCATATCGACAATGAGGAGGATCCTTTATACACTAGAAGAGAATATGGGTTTTCCTGTCGATGTCGAATTTGCCTCAGATGGGGAAGATATATACATATTACAATGTAGACCTCAGAGCCAAGCCCAGAAGATGGAGCGAGTTCCAATTCCGGATAATATACCAAAACCTAGACAGGTATTTTCAGCAAACAGGTATGTGACAACTTCCTACGTAAAGAATATCGAATACATAGTGTATGTGACACCTGAGGGGTATCAAAAACTAGAGAGTAAGGAAAAGATGCGGAGGGTCGCTAGAACGGTGAGTTGTTTGAACGAAAAACTTCCAAGGAGAAACTTCATCTTGATGGGGCCCGGAAGATGGGGAAGTAGAGGAGATATAAAACTGGGGGTCCCAGTAATATACCGGGACATCAACAATACAGCTCTATTGGTGGAGATTGCTAAAGAAAAGGGGGACTATGTACCTGAACTTTCTTTCGGTACGCATTTTTTCCAAGATCTCGTTGAGGCGAACATAAGTTATCTACCTCTTTACCCTGATGATGATAATGTGGTGTTCAACGAACAGATATTGACTGGATCCAGTAACCACCTCTCTGAATTGACTCCTGAGTTTTCAGACATGGAAGATGTTGTGAAGGTGACTAGAATATGTGATTTCGTGGATGGAGGGACTTTAGAGGTGGTGATGGATGGTGAGGCGAACGAAGCTTTAGCTTATCTAAAACCACCAGACCATTCTCTGTGGAGGATGAACGTTGTGGAAAAAATTGCAGAAGAATTGGATGCTGATCTCTATGGGGTCGAAGCCATGTATGTATTGGGTAGTACCAAAGATTACACCGCGGGTCCAAGGAGTGATATAGACGTACTCGTTCATTTTAGAGGTTCGGAGGAGCAAAAGGAAAAGTTGTTGAATTGGTTTGCAGAGAAGAACAAGGAATTAGAAAAGAAGAACGAAGAAAGGACTGGATGTTCTGTACAAGATTTACTGGATGTACACCTGATCACGGATGAGGACATAGAAAAAAAGACATCTTGGGCTTGTCATATAGATTCACCTTATAATTCGGCCAGAGAGGTCCCATTGAGTACGGATAAATGATCAGATGATCAACTCACGGGTTGCTTTTTTAAGGTTAAATGGGTCAAAGAAGACAACAGATAATCCTGGACCATCGTGTGCTGCTGAGAAAGAGTATGTGCTGCCATCTCTTTCACACCATGAGCCCGTTAGCCTTGGCGACTCGTGGATATGACCATGAAGTGTCAATAATGGTTGCTCTCTTTTTATGAACCTTTTTATCGCTATACTTCCTACATGTACATCGACCGGCGCTCGATCGACTTCTACACCTTCTCGATCTGTTTTATCGAGTTTTCCTCCATAGGGTGGAGCATGAAAAAGGTATATGGTCTTTTTCGATGGTGAATTTTTGACCAATTTCCGCAGATCATCTTCTATCGTGGAGTGTTTGGTATCTTGAGATTCAACATCGATAGTCCGAACACCCCTTTCGGGAGATACATCACCAACATCTAGAAATCGTGAAACATCATATCTCTCCCAATCTTTTAGATGAAAAGGGGTGGGAGGAACGTATGAATAACCGGTCACGAAGAGATCGCCGAATCCGACGGTTCGATCGTGAACATATTCTACAGCTTTAGTCCTTTGAAAAAGGTATTCATATTTTCGTGGATCGTCATTGCCCATGATCACAAAAAATTTTGTTTTCTTAAATCTTTCTACTAGAGGGAAAAACTTGCTTTTGATGAAGTTTTCAGCAAACTGCATAGGCAAAAGATCTCCTCCGATAAACACAGCCTCCGGCTCGTTGGCGATGATCACCTCTCTCAATATTTTGTATCTATCTTCCTTCCCATGCAGATCGGATACAAACAAACAATCCATCCTCTATCACCTCTTTATTATCGTTTCCTTTTCAGGGTCGGATAAAAGTACTACTCTACTATCTTTTTTCTCGTCCACAACTCGAATGTCCAGTTCTTTTTCCAGTCTATGAGCGAACTCTTTTACAGATCCATGTGAAGGCATATTTGAGAGCCCCATACGTCTTCGAGAATCACCTACGAACACATACCCTTTTGCTTCGACAAAATCCGGTTCTGCCTTTTTTATCATATCAGCATATTCTTTCTCCCAACCCAGGTTCCATCCCTTTACAAGGGTGTGGCGAACAGCGGTTCTTATATCGAGGGAAGGAAAAAGTTCTAAAGTTTTATTGAGACGTTCCCATCCATCTCTAACGCTCGGAACACACAATTTATTGTAGATTTTTTTGTTAGGTGCTGCTATGGTCACATAGATCTGGGTGGGTAGTTCGTCTAGGGATTCGATTATTTCAGGATGAGTACCGTTAGTTACTAAAAAAGTGGTCATACCTCTTTTTTTGTATTCTTCTATCAGGTCGCTAAGGTAAGGATACATCGTAGGTTCACCTGCTAAACTGATGGCCACTTGGTTAGGTTTCCGAGCCTCCTTCCACATCTTGCTGTCACATCTTTCATCGCCCTTAAAACCACTAACAAGTGCCCTTTGAGCTGATAGACTCCTTTCAACTATATCTTCCGGTTCATCGTAACTATCGGGCGATCTTGGAATAAAATCCTGATAGCGCCAGCAGAATAAACAAGAATGATTACAGCCATCCACGACTGGTGACATCTGGATACATCGGTGACTTTCGATACCGTAGAATTTTTCTTTATAACAAGCACGTCCGTTGATCAACTTCTCGCTCACCCAATGACAAAGCTTGACCGCAGATTCATCGCCTGTCAGATAATAACCGTGTTTTTCGAGGATGTTTTTTTTGATTTTTTCCATCTTAATACTCCAAAAGAGACTTCTGGTCCCCTTTCTCTTTCTTTTCTTTCTTTTCCTTTTTAACTTTTACTGTGACCTCTTCCTTTTCTTCTTTTTTCCGTTCAAAAAGAGACAGGACATTTCTATCAGAGATTTCAGTATCCATCAAAAAAGCAACCTCAGATTTCGTAAGATCCATCTCTTCGACCATCACCCTTCTAAAGCTTTCATCTCTGTTGAAAAGGACTTTGAAGTAGGGAAGCACATCTGATCTTACTCTTTCAGAAGTAGAATGTGAGTATTCCGCTATCTTCATACTGATACTTTTCCTTTTGCGCCTGACATCCTTTGATGAAGTCATCTTTCTGATCCAAGTAGGGAAAGCGTACCTAGTGAATCCGCGATGGCGGGAATCCTTTACGGAACAAACACCGGCGGTCATCAAGTCATTGGTGTAAGCCCAAAAACGATAGTACTGGCTTGTTACTGATCGGCCTAGAAATATATCTGCTTTAGAAAGTTTGTCGAAAGCCGCTGCCATCTCCCATATATCCTGGTATTCACGAGGGATGTTTTCATCTATCCATGTGATCAGGTCTCGAGGTTGTTGGTCCAGTTCTTTTATGCTATCCCTGGCCTCTAAGGGGTCAGCTCCTTGAAGAATAGTCCTTAGGGTGGGAAATATTTCTGCTTCTCTATTTCGATAACCAAGAACATTGAGATGCTCTATCTTTAACGATCTCCTTCCAAGGGCGATACTTTGAAGGTCTCTTATCGCAGATCTCACATCACCCTCCGAACGTTCCGCCAAACCCTTTAAAACTTCGATATCATAGATGATGTTTTCATTCCTGCATATGTCTCTTAAAAGGAGCACGATATCTTTGTTATTGGGTGGTTCAAAATCTATTTTTTTAAGTTTATTAACCAGAAGCTTGGATCGTCTTCTGAGGTCGTAATAATCGTTGGCGACGAGTATGATGGGCTGTTCCGTCCTATCGATTATTTTGGATATCTCCCAAAGTCCTCCCCTGTCTTCCTTTCCGAATATGTTATCCGCTTCATCTAAAACTATCAATGTTCGCTTGCCTTCGTGATATGGTATAAATTTCCCACTCCCGGAGAAGGTATCATCCACTGCACTTCTTCCTACCACATTCTTGATGGCTTCGCTGTTCCTTTCGTCGGATGCGTTCATCTCGATAGATTCCCATCTCATCTCATTGGCTAGGGCGTGAGCTGAAGTGGTTTTACCTATACCTGGTCTACCTGAGAGGATAACCGCTTTTTTCCTAGGCTTTCCATTTTTCCACTTCCTTGCCCAGCTACGCAGTTCTTTTTTCGCCTTTTGGTTACCGACCACTTCATCGATGGTATTTGGCCTATATTTCTCGGTCCAGTCTACATCTTTTTTGGTCATCTATCGCAGAAACTCCTTTATTCTTCATATCTTGACGACGCCGACACCCGTTATCACTGCACCAGCGATTATGGTCCCGTAAAATAGGATGTCTACAAACCGTTTACTGCGTAAACTTCCCGTCATTTCCCAGTATTCGATCCGACCGATGCCAAATGCTATGCTTTCCTCTCTCAGGATAAGGTTTCCGTAGACAGAATCTCCCTCTGAGAAATCGCCACCTTCCTCATCATGTATCACAAAAGAAAAACCATCGTCTAACTCTACATGGATAGCGTTCCTTATGCCTATCTCTTCGAACCAATCGGGGAAATCGGTTTCTGTGATCTCAGTTATAGTCCCATAAACGAGCACCGTGTCGTCTTGGCTGTAAGACTCGAACACCAGACCATCTTGATCATCTTCTAATTCGCTACCAGAAACTCCAAATATGGGCCAAAATAGAACAGCTAACAATATACCGATTACCAGGATTACTATTCCGGAGGTCAATATCTTTTTGTTCATGCACACATAAGGGTGATAAGGGTTATTTATTATTAACGAGTTTTACTTTCATTTATTCTTAAAAAACCATATTTCTTTATTAAAATCTACCATGTTATCAACTACATATAGAAAAAAATAAGCGAATAGAAGAGTATTATTGAATTTTATGGTGTATAGTTTAGTTTTTTGTATATGTGATCAGAGATCTCCAGCTAATTTTTTTATCCTCTCTAGATTATCTTTGATATCCTGTATCTTTTCCTTTTCCTGTTTCTCGATCTCTTTCAACAATTCTGAAATATCAGAGGCTAGCATATAGACATGGACCGGTCTTCCCTTTCCTTCTAATTTTTCGTCCTCTTTTTCTACCCAGCCCATCTCTCTTAAGCTATTCACGGCTATAGATACCTCTGGCTGCCTGATTTCAGCCTTATCTTCGATCATCCGTCTTTTTGCACTACCTGATGAAGCTATGATTACCAGAGACATCGCTTCATTCTTCGTTAACCCTGTTTTTCTCAAGCATTCAACAAGTTTTTTTTCGTCTTGGGTAAAATTCGTCATTTTTAACACCTATATTTTTCGTAATTAAGATTACATTTATATAATTTTCTATAATATGATTAATTTTGTTCGCCTTTAAAGAAATCCAATTCAGTTTGTTACACTAGAGTTATGTCTACAGCTTCAGCACTCTGTATCCCTTCGATAGTCTGTAATTCTTCTTCCAGGTCGTTAACTATCCCACCTTCATCAGGGATGACTGCGGTGGAATTCAGTGCTTTAAGGCCGAAAGCTATTTTAGTGACTGTACTACCTTTGTATTCCCCGTGCTTTTCTATTATATCTTTCACCTTCTTTTCTAGCTCTTCTAGATCCTCTTCAGGATCTTCAGGCATGACCTTGTAAACTAACATCACATCTCCCATCTCTAAGGCCCCCTGAAGCCACATTCAGAACATTCATACACTTCGCCCTGGTCTCTACATTTCTTACATCTGCCGATCTCAGTTTCTCCACAATCGGGACATGGAAATACTGAGTTCCTAAGGCCCACCAATGTCACTCCGCATGACGTACAATTGTAATCTTTTTTCATCTTTATCAAGGCATGGAAAAAGCAATGGTTATATAATTTTGTCGGATGATTTGACCGAATTGTGTTATTCTGTAGTCATTTCGCTTCATCCGTAGTGACAGTGAGGATGCCAATCGTAATCACTTTATTCGACCTCATCCTCAACTATCTCAAAGTAAGATCCACATTTTGTCGTAGGAAATTCATCGGACATCACTACCGAATCAGAATTTTCTTTGAAAACCTTTTTGGAATTTTCACAAATTCCAAAGATCGATAGAATTGCTACACAATTCTAGTAAATTCTGATACTCGATGCTAATTTTCCAGTAGAACTCGTTTCGAGTGAGCGGAGGACCAAGTCCTGCAAAACTTGATGGGCTCTTATAAACGATAAATATATATGATAAAAATACGATATACTAAGGGATAATATGTTAGGAGGAGTATCGAAGATACTTACTATTTTTAGTGTGATATTGATCGTTAGCTCTGCTTCTGCAGCGTACTTCTTCTTTCCGTTTCTTATCATAGTATATAATAAATATTTTTCA
>PUNK01000047.1 GCA_003552585.1 Thermoplasmata archaeon
ATGGCAACCTTGTTAGCCACAAGAAGATGTTGTCTCTCCTGCTGTCCACAAGACCAAACATGACTGTCCCGAGTGTAATCAGAAGCGGGCGGCCGTCGATAATTGTAAGAGATGAAGAACTTTCCGCATCAAATCAATCAGATTGGCAAACTAACCGAAGCACTTCATGTATTCTCTGAACTCAATGAGAATGGTGTCAACCTCCAAGACGACGGAGCAGTCGGCGATGCGATGGCAAGGCGAGGAGTCTATACCTTTCGCGCTCAGCCTCCCGATATTGAGCGTCGCCTCGAAGAAGAACACCGCAAGGCGCCAAGCAATCAAGGAACCCGAACGTTCGCGCGTGACCTTCGGCGTCTATTCACCCTGATAGGATTCATTGCAAGTGACGGTCTTACTTCTACAGCCGAGACGCTGATTCGACAGCAGACTGATCCTCTCGACGAATCAGCTCGCCAAATTTGGTCGGATGCGCTATTCGACATGGCTGTAGAGGACGCAAACGGCAACGTGTCCCATCCATATCGCATCATGCTGCGCCTCGTTGAAGATATTCCCGGTCTTCCAGCCTTCAAACTGGGGCTTTGTCTCGAAGCCCAAGATGACAGCGAAACCGAATACGCCCGGATCAAACGGCTTGCAGCAATAGAAACCAAAGAGCAATTGTGTCAGCAAATTGGCGTGTCCCCGCACGCAGCAAGAAATGCAGTGAAGATTCTTCCATCTCTAGCCCGTCAAATCGGCGATATTCTCGAGACTGACAACGGCTATCATCTGGGATATGCCGAACGTCCGGATACCGACGCTGAACCTTCCACCGTAGAGGAAAGCAAACTTCAACGCCGCAGCAGGCAAGTTACATCTGAACAAATCACAGCGCGAGGATCGAAGGAGCGATCGAGGAGGTCCTCGATCCGCAAGTACGATCCAGATGCCATCGGGAAACGCTACTCCTCCCATGAATCACTTCTAGCCCAGCTCGTGAAAACGTTGGCCAACAACGTAAGCACAGTGGAAGGCTACTACGATTTACTCGCTGTCACCAAGGACGCCGCTATTCTATTTGAGGTGAAGACTATTCGAAAAGACGCCGCTCGGCAGGTCAGAACTGGGCTGGGCCAGCTCCTGTACTACGAATACATGCTTGTCGCTCCATTCTACCCTGACATTGACCTATACCGTTGTCTCGTTACAGATAGAGCATTGACAACGGATCTGGCGAATCTGCTTGCTAAACACAACATCACGTCTTTGGTATTCCAGGACCATGAATGGACCGCCGTGCATGCCCCGGCAACATTGGTCGATTTGTTATCACTTTAGATGACGTACCGCTAGGCGCAAAAAGTGCACTGTGTGTTTCCAAGTAATGATAAGTGTTGACTAGGTTTTTTTTCGGGGGTAATATGGCTTATATGGCAACTTCCAGACTAACTACGACAGAGGCCGCCAACTATCTCGGGGTTAGCATATCAACTCTGTATCGAATGGAGAATCGGGGTCTGGTGAAACCATCAAGAACGCCAGGTGGTCAAAGGCGGTTTTCGCGCGAAGAACTCGACGCATACCAACGGAAGAGCACCAACTTCGTCGCTCCTCAGAATCCACACCATTCGTTGCTTCAGCAGAGTGACTCCACTGGCGAGCAGGTTGCAGCGGAACCAGAAAAGTCTCTTGAGCTAGATCTTGTGTATGACGCCGACGCTGACGACCAAGACAAAGTAGCTCCCGATCCGAGGAACAAACTGAACGATCTTTCCGGCAAGGAATGGATCGTCGAGACAAAAAGCGTCTGGTTTCAAAAGGGTTTGGGCGCTTCACACCCTCATGCAAACTACGAACGCATGCATCCTGCTCCTTTTTCATTTCAAGACGTGAGCAGATTGATCAGTTTCTTCTCCAAGCAGGGCGAAACGGTGCTAGACCCCTTCAGTGGCATTGGATCTACAACAAAAGCATGTGCCCTCTCCGATCGAAAAGCGACCGCGATTGAGCTATCGGAGCACTGGATGGCTCTATCGAAGGAACGGCTTGACCATGAAGTAGGGCCGGGGGCATCGAATAAGCATGAATGGTTGACTGGGGATGTTCGAAATATCCTGCCAGACCTACCGAGTTCGAACTACCATTTCATTGTTACCAGCCCGCCGTACTGGTCGATTCTCGCAAAGAACGGAGACCACAAAGTACGCAACGAACGAACCGTAAATGGTCTGTCGACACGTTACTCCACCACCGACGATGACCTCGGCAACATACCTGACTATGGTGAGTTCCTCAAACAAATCGTGGAAGTATTTCTCGGATGCGGAAGAGTGCTGAAAACCGAACGATACCTTGCAATTGTAGTCTCCGATTTCCGCCACAAATCTAGCTTCATAAGCTTTCACTCTGATCTCATTCAAGGGCTAAATGGCGCTAGACTGGATGAGCACCATCGGCTGGTCCTCCAAGGAACAAAAGTACTACTACAGAACCACAAGAAGTTGTATCCTTATGGCTACCCTTTCGCGTACGTTGAGAACATTCACCATCAGTATGTCCTGATATTCCGAAAGATCCCGGAAAGCAAATACAGGCGGAAACATGAGCTTTGAATTTCGGTCAGCGATTCACGGCGACTCTGACCAACTCCTCGCAGAAATGGCTGACAGCGGCTTCGAGTTTGATCTAATACTCACTGACCCTCCTTACAACCTTCACAAGGATTTTGGGAACGGTTCGGACAGTCTAGAGCCTGACGAATTTGCGGAAAAGTCCGTCGATCGCATCAAGGCACTCACTACTCTATTGAGTCCCTACGGATCTCTCGTTTGGTTCGCGATACATAGACACGTAGGACTAGTACAGTACGCAATGGAAAAGGCTGGATTGCACTATCGTCGCATGAATATTTGGCGATATGAAAATGGATTCTCCAGATCATCTCGTTATCCCAAGGCGGAGTATGAACCTTTCTTGTGGTATTCCAAGTCCGATAGCTACTGGACGTATAATGCGGACTTTGTGCGTGTGCCCTACAAGAGTGAGTCAAGACTGCAGAACCCAGTGTACTACAGAACATCGACAGGC
>PUNK01000036.1 GCA_003552585.1 Thermoplasmata archaeon
AATTCAATTCTGTTCTTATATTATCAGGTATAGATCTGTTCTCGTGTTTATGGTTCCAGATATAATATGATAACATTTGTTCTCCCTTAGTTCTCTCGGTATTCAAATCGGTGAAGAACCATTGGAATAAACTCTCGAGCTCAAGATCAATATCGCTTTCAGATCTGATAGGAACCACCAGGTCGAATTTATTAGATATCGCTCGTATTTTTTCGCAATCGATATCTGCAGTTGCGATTATAGAAGAAGTCATCGGAACCTTTTCTGTCCTGACGTAATTGTTTTCCAATATATCCGATAAATTTTCAACCTCCTCGTCTTCCATCAAGTCGATATCGGGTATAAACGTAAAATCATCGTTAGCCTCACTTATCTTTCCAGCCTTGATCTCGTCACCTATGGTAGTTACTCCATCTTGGACACCATCAAGACAGACAGCGTGTATACATATTTCCGTAATTTTGCTTAGTATACTGTTCATCTTATTTCTGGTTCCAGATTTTATCGTGAATAAAATATTTATCTGGTCCGGTGAGAAAACTAAAGCTGGTATGAGTACTTTGTGTACTGGGTAATTTCTCTTTGTCACAATATTACCAAGTTCAGCAAGACATTTCCTATTCAAATGCCGGTCCTCCATCGAGAAGGGCAGGTCCAATGACCTTTCTTTTTCTTTTACATCAATTGGTGGAGTGATCTTTTCTATACCAGTTATCGTTGGTAGATCTTCATTATTAACATCATTCTGTAGACAAACCTCTGCGTAATGTCCTGGGTACACAATGTTGAGTGGTGGTGAAGAGCTGTATATCCCTTCGATCTTCCTTCCGTCAGGTGTTTCTATTACCACCTTTTGCCGTTCTTTTTCATCTTTCAATTCCATGATATTCTCGCAGTGATTGCATTCCAGTTGTTCAAATCTCATGTTATATCCGATATCACTTCCACCGCAATTTGTACATCGAACTTTCATTTTTCTATCTTCTTCGTCGAGAGTGACGAATTCTGTTTTCGTACTAATTCTTATAAAACCTTGTTCTTTCTTCATATTATCTATTCCTGTTTATTTTATAATATTTTCTAAAGCCCTTTTCAGACCTTTTAGTTTGAAAACGGTTTTTTCATCTTCACTTTTGATCTCGGGTAAAAGAAGGTCTTGTATCTCCTCTTTTTTGAGATCTAAATTCTTATAGAAGTAATCTAATGAACGCTCACTTTTCTGAGTCGTAGCAACATTTTTGAAAAGTTTTTCCCTCCCTGATAGTTTTAGCCTGAACATTTCTAAACCTCCTTTTGGTTCGTCAATTTTGATAATTTTTTTCTCAAATAGATCATCCACTGTTCCGAAGGATACTGCTCCTCCAGTTTTAAAAAATATCTCAGGGAACGAAAAATCGCCTTCCCCTAGTCTTTCTACTAAAAAGAGCCTGTACAGGGAATCCAATCGATCGAGGTGGGGCAGGAGTTGGTAACCTTTCTGATTATACTTTTCTATTTTTTTACTTTCGATGTTCAACCGTTTAGCCAGTAATGAGATCGATCTTCCGATCCTCTTGGAGACTTTAAACATCTTCTCCTCGAGCTTATTCTTCAGAACTGTCGTGGTTGTGAAACCATCCAGCTTACTATATTCCTCCTTGTTGTAACAATGAAGTGCCTCCACTAGGTAGATTAGAGACTTCTCCTTACCCAAGTCCCTTAAGTCTGGCGTTCTCTGTTTATTCTCTTTGATGTAGAGATATTCCTGCTTAAGTATATCCAATTCCTCTTCGGTCAGATCGATATCGATATCATTGTCGTGTTCCCTCTTCTTGTAATACGATTTCCTTATCTCAGAGGTCAGTTTACTGGTACGTTTTTCTTCGATAACCACCGTATCCTCTTGATGATCAGTCACGTAACCTTTTTCAGGAGCTTTGAAACTTGACCGTTGGATAGTACTTTTAAAAGGATCGATTTGTTGGTTTTCGTGATCGAATATGAAGATACTGCAGAACCGCTCAAGATCAACATCGCTGTCATCTTTCCAGTAGTGGTACTTCATCCGCTTCTCGGGATTATAAGTTCTTTTATTCAACTTGTAATATTTGTTTTTACCGAACGTGGGGTAAGGGTCTAAAAGTATCTGATACAATTTCTCAGCTTTCTTTTCGTTCTCTACGAAAAACCATACATTTTTATCCTGTTTCATCGCCTTCTCCAAGTTTATGAGTACCTTAGAAGGTTTTGACATCGTGGTGTTTTCGACCTCAACGTTTATGGTGGTGTCGAAAACTTTTTTCTTACTTTGAGAGGATGGTAAACAAACCATGTCTGGCAATCTTTCCTTATCAATACCCGCGCCCACTTGTCTAACGATCTCAGGCTTTAGCCCGGAGAGTGTTAGTATCTCGTACAACCTGAGGATCATCCTGCGATGCTTGACCTTACCGCTGTCTCTACCTCTGCCGATGAGTCTGAGTAGCTCGTCCTTGCCTTTGGGTGTTAGTTGAATCATGTTTTTATTACTTTCGATGGTACCTTTGTTATGTAACCTCTTCAGTATATCTTTCAAATTTGATCTTAGGACCTCATCTTCTATCTGGTCTTTGGTGGGGTACTTACCTTTCTCCAGTCTTCTCTTCAGGATGTTGATTAGCAGTAACCAATCTTCTTCATCTTCAGTGGTCCATCTTGGGGTATAGGCTTCCCTCAACTCGTATTCTTGATCCGGAGCTAGTTTTCTCATACGCTTTAAAATCCAGAGTTCAGCGTTTTTCGAGACCCGTTTCCGTGGGGGATATAGCTTAGCTAGAACTGGTTTATACTCGCTCTTACCTGTGTATTGTATAATAGCGTTATACTTCCTAAGATTCTTGAATTCACTGTCATCGATCTCATCGGAATTTTGGTTTAGTATTTGTCCGTCGCTATCGCTGGTGTTCATCGTTATCAGTGTGCCAGTGTTACCAAGGATCGAGTTCACCAGTTCATCCGAGAGCTGGTCAAGCTGCTGGTTGGCTATGACAAGGTTTAGCTTGTATTTCCTCCCTTCCGAAACGATCGAATTGAAGATCTTCTCATTGAATATCT
>PUNK01000061.1 GCA_003552585.1 Thermoplasmata archaeon
CCACAAATACGATTTCTTACCTACCCCGCCGCCGAGCTTGCGTCGGCTCCTCCCCGGGAGGGCTACCGAGGCCCAAAGTTGCGTGTTCTTTGCATCGGCAAATTCAGCTCTCGACGCAAGCGTCAGCAATGGCTCGTGGAAGCAGTGGCAATGCGCGGACTTCAGGAGCGGGTTGAACTGACGTTCGTTGGGACCTGGAGTGACCGTGGCCCGAACACCTATGATGCACGGGAGTTGATTCGCGCGAGGGAGCGGGAACTGGATCTTGCGGGCAGCAAGATTCTGACGAACCTGTCGTGGCCTCAGGTTCAGGACTTGTACCAGCATCACGACGTCCATGTCCTACCAGCGCGCGACGAACCCCACGGTGCAGTGGTCACCGAGGCGATGGCCCATGGCCTGGTAACGGTGTGCAGCGACACGTGCGGCGCACGAGGCGCGTTCCGGGAGGGTGAAGGAGGCTTTACATTCAGCACTGCGGAGGCGTCGTCCCTTGGCCAGGTTGTAGAGCACCTGGCAACTCTGACGCATGAGGAGCTGCTTGAGCTGCAATGGCGGACCCTCGGCGAAGCACAACGTAGCTTAGATGCGAGGCAGTGGGTCCGGGAGTTCGAGAAGTTGGTACAGGGATGAGCGAGACCCGACTCTGCGCTCTGCTCCAGTGGATCTGGAAGGGCAAGTCCAATCGCGTGGTTGAGGGAGGCCTCCGCGAGGAGGCGGTGCCGTTCGTCATTGAGTTCGTTGGACTGCCTGGAGTGGGAAAGACGACTCTAGCTAGCGATTTTGTGCAAAGCCTGGAAGATCGAGGCGTATCTGTTCGACAGCGTGGAGATGGCAGGTTCGGCGCATGCGCTGCGGCGAGGTTCTGTGCGCTGCACCCCACACGCCTGATTGCATTTCTCCGCCTTCCGCTCCGAGTGGTCTATGGTGCAGAGGGGCCGCTTTGTTATCGGATGCGAAGGGCGCGACTGGTCGCTGGCGGCGTTTTACGGATCTGTGCAGCCAAGGGTGGGCAGATGAACCTGGTGCTCGACGAGGGTCCGATTACGTGGGTGGCGGCGACCCGATGGAAGAGCGGTCACGCCTATGGGGCTGCCACTCGCGCCGCCGTGGCCTTGTATGAGCGCGTTGGTGGAGGCACGGTCGTTCACGTGACATGTGACGATGTGCGTCGTCGCAAGCGGGTTGCCGAACGACGCGGGGCGAAAATTGTCGAGTCACCCATCCTCGCCGCCGTGCGGTGCGATGCGATTCGTTCTCTGCAAACATATGGCGCCATGCGCCTTTTGGCAAGAAAGGGATGGCGGACGGCGGTCATTGACACATCGCATACCACCACAGCGAGTATCCTCGCGGCACGCAATGAGCGGAGGTCACGGGATTTGAGTGCAGCTTTAGGGGGTCTGACCGTTGGGTCGTCGCATTGACGACAGCACCCAGGAACGGTGCACCCGGCAAACTATAGCCGGGACGCGCTGCAATCCCAAGGCCAAAGAGGCGGCTAAACGGTGCTGGCCAGTCACGAAGAGGCAATCGCCATTACGCGCAATGGCTATCTGAATGGCACTCACGCCATCAATAAAGAAGCCGCGAACCCTGGTAGGCAGTGCGCGAATTAGGCCTCGTCGTGAGTGGCTGTAGGGGGGGAACCCTTCGTGTTTCACCGATTCGTATACGCCCTCCAGGTGTTGGAGACGTGCTTCAGTGGCCGCGTGCGTGTATCCGGCCTCCTGAAAGTGTGGACGCGTCACAAGTCGCGCTTGGGCCGGGTCACGTTCGTAGAGCTTTAGGTGTTGGGTGAAGATGTAAATCCTGGGAGGCAAAGGTGCGCGAGGTTCGTCCCAGTCGCCCCCCAACACCGGCGAATATGGCTCGCGAGAGGGCTGCCAGCACTTGCAACTCCCACGCTTGTGGGGCACCTCTTTAAGGCTAGTGGGGTCGATCCAAATGGGGTCGGTCATGCGGGGGAACCGGTTCCCGTACCTGACTCGCGCCGCCGTAGTTGCGAGAAGATTCATTACGCCGGTGATCCCTCTGGAGACGCGAACTCCTTGCGTTACTGACATTGACATGGGTTCCCCGCGTCGATATATGTTGGCGGACGGGCCCGAGGTACCGTGAGGGGTGCTCGCCTCGTGTCTACTACTGGCACTCGCTCACGGAAAGAGCCGAGGCCCGTTCTGTCCGACATTGCCGATGCTGGCCGTGGAGGTGTGGCGCCGTCCTCAGTCTGCTCCGCTTTTGAAGAGCAGTTCGAGCGAGGCTAGGTGCGCGAGCGTTCGCCCATGATCCTGGGATCCGCTGGTCTGCTCTTGCAGCAGACGTTGTCCGTCCACCCACGGAAGCGCGTTCCGGCCAGCCAGGTCTCGGACCTCGTCGTGGACCAGACCACGGAACACAGGGTCTGTAGAAAGTCGCCATCCCTGGCCTCGTTGGGGATCGGGGCCCAATTGATGCCGGCCTAAACGCATTCCGCCCAGTGTAATTGAAGGGGCTAGGGTGGACCTCAATCCTTTGATGGCGAAAGCTGGCTTGCTGTAGGCGCTGACGGTATCTGGGGCGAATGCCTGGGGCTGCCATTGCTGTAGGGCCCGCCTATACAGCGCCTGTTGCTCCCGCTTTGCCTGCGGAACGGATTGCCAGCGGAGCTTCCAGGAACCCCGATCGAAGGGAGCCATGTGGTGGTATCCAGGGAAGATAATGCTAGGTTGGATCCTGCCGTACTGCCGCAACAACATATCGAGCTGCTGGGGATAGTTCAGTCGCGATCGTGGCAGGAATGGTTGATCGGGGAACAAGTCCATCGCGGGAGTGTTGGGTGGGAGAAGGTCCGTGGGGCAGGCACGGTTCTGTCTGATGAAGCCGTCGACCGCGTGAGCCCAGGAGAGATTGAAGCGTGACTCAAACGGGGATTTCGTCGGTGGGTCGCCTAGAAAGCCAGACCAGATCGCGGCGGTATC
>PUNK01000033.1 GCA_003552585.1 Thermoplasmata archaeon
ATAAATACGGTAGGTCCCGTAAGAGCGCAGCTAATCCGGAAAGGCTTCGTGTATTCTCCAGAGCACGGAGAAGTGGCCTTCACAGTGCCTCTTTTCGATGAGTATATCCGGCGAAAGCATAAGATTTAGGAGGTACATAACTCTTCGCTCAAGCCGATGCTCGCAGGCTCGCGCGGCTTAGCGTTGCGTTAAGTCGCTGCAAGGGAGGGTGGTTATGCCAACCGAGAGTCGAGAAGAGCAACTCGTAGCTGCTGGACGCGGAAAGTGGTCCAAGGCTGGCGTTCCTCATAAAGGTTGGCAGTGTGTCGATATCGAGGATCTCGGCGAGCCACAAATTGAATGTGGCATGTGTGAGTCTCAGACTATCCGTTATGTGCATCACATGGAGCATCCGAATTACCCAGAAGTCCTAGAAGTGGGCTGTATCTGCGCAGGTCACATGGAAGGGGATGTCGCTGCGGCCCGGACTAGGGAATCCTCCATGAAAAGCCGGACCGGAAAGAGGAAGCGGTGGCTTTCCCGGAAATGGAAGATTTCTGCCAAGGGCAATCCGTGGATCAAAGCGGATGGATTTCGCGTTACGGTTTATCGTCGTGGATCGGGCTGGGCAGCGACTGTAAGCTCGCAGGATAACTCGCTCGTTCAGCACAGCCGAAGAAACTACAAGACCGAAGATCAAGCTAAGCTGGCAGCGTTTGATCATATCACGCGGCTTTTGGCAAAAGAGACTTAACAAAGTGGTCAACGGGACGCCAACTACGCTGCGCTCCGTTGGCGCCCGTTACCACAGGCGTTACGAGGCAAAGACTGTGGAAATCGTTCCTCTGGCTGACAAGAAAGAATTCATTGCAGAGTTGGCGGAGCTCCACCATTCAGAGTGGAAGCATTTGAACCCCGCGCTTACTCTGGAAGGTCGAACCGAAGCAATCTCCAAAGCTGCAGGTCGAGAGGGTATTCCTTCAATCTTTGTTGCCGTGTCGGGGAGTCAACTTGTTGGTTCGGCTGCTTTAGTACAGAACGATATGGACACTAAACCGGATTTATCCCCTTGGCTGGCTGCCGTTTATGTCAAAGAGTCTTTCCGGCATCAGGGAATAGCAACTGAATTGATCGCTCAATGCGAAGCTGAGGCAATTATTTCCAATGCTGATACCTGGTACCTCTACACCGAGTTCGCCTCGAAACTTTATGAGAAGCTCGGGTGGCGCTATCTTGAACGATGCGAATATAAGGGAGTGACGGTCGATGTTATGTGCAAGCAGATCGCCTCTTAACCAGCGCAGGCACAGCGACGGCCTTTTTTGTTGCGGCTGCGCCTCCACTACAAGGCCGCGCGTGCTGCGGGCGTTAGCTGTGGAGAACCGCATGGACGATCATGAATTAACTTGGTACATGCATGAGTTGATGATGTACGGCTTGGGGGTTAGCCGTGATTTTGAGCAATTGCAGACTGCGCTAGCGGATCCAGCGACGCGACAAACCCGAATATTCTGGTTTCATTTAACGGGCTTCTTGTCCCACGCGGCGATGATCTCGAAATATCTATCACCGATTAACCCTCGAGGAGTGAAGCAGGCTCGGATGAGTGCTCTGCGCAGCAAGCTCGGTGTTGATGATTCGTCAGACATTTTGCCTCGCAATGCCAGAGATAACATCGAGCATTTTGATGAGCGTATCGATAACTGGGTCGGCCAAGAAGGACAAACTATTCTTGAAATCGTGTTGGACGATCGTTCTGGTTACCATCATTTAAGCGCGGATCAGAAACGGATAAAGCGAGTCCTGCTAGAGAAAGAAATGATATTTATCTCCGAGAATAGGAATGGTAGCAAGTTGGAGATCGAGCTTCACTCGCTCGCAGCAGAGGCGCTGAGGATTTCTGACGAAGCAGAGAAATGGGTGGCAAATGAATCTCTGTAACACTTCATAAATCCGCAAAGAGGCAGCTAACAAAGTGGTCAAAGGGACGCCAACTCCGCTGCGCTCCGTTGCCGCCCGTTACCACTGGCGTTCGCCAGGAAAAGAAGGGTGACAAATGTCTCCACGGCTACTTGACACATTGCGGGCATTCAACTCGAAGGAGCGCTTCTTCCTCCTCAGTTATGTGCTCGGGAATTCGCATTTCACGTTAAGTGAGCAGTTTCGTTCTGCACTACGCGGCGTGCTTGCTGCTAAAATCCCGGAAGGCGCGTTCTGCGCAGTGGGCTTTCATCTCGAGTGGCTCTACGCCGCTTTGCAACTGGCCGCAGACGATGGCACGCAGGGCGTTTACTCCAGCGACAATGGGGTCATCAAAGCACAACAAGAGGATACAGACCTCCTCGTCGCCTTTGGAGCCGCGGATGGGTGTCACATAGTTCTTGTCGAGGCGAAGGCCACCACTGGCTGGTCTAACGGGCAAATGAAGTCCAAGGCTGCGAGAATGGCCGACATCTTCGGTAACGACGGTCGCAAGTGGGCTGGGGTAACTCCCCATTTTGTCCTCACGTCGCCCAGGCCGCCGCAGCAGCTCACAACGTCTGACTGGCCGCAGTGGATGGCGCCGCAGAAAAAATGGCTCTGGATGCCCCTTGATATCCCAAAAAACTTGAAGCGTGTATCCCGCTGCGAGTCCGACGGGACTCCACGGGCTCATGGTGAGTTTTGGACGGTTTTGGAGCGATAGAGGCAGACCATCGCTTCAAGCGTAAGCTCCCCCTCCGCTGAGACAGCGCCCCGGTAGACACATCTGCCATTATGGACGCCGGGTGATGGAGGGAGCGGAGATGCGCAAGTCCCGATTCAGTGAGAGCCAGATCGTTGCGAGCCTGAAAGAGGCTGAGAACGGTCGGCAGGTCAAGGACCCCTGGGTGTCAACCTGTCTGACGACAGAGGCGGCGGAGGGGCCGTATGACTCAGGGCAGGATCCGAAGGAAGGTCAGGCGTTA
>PUNK01000016.1 GCA_003552585.1 Thermoplasmata archaeon
ATCACAACCAGACCTTTCTTTCTTCATATTTAACTCCTGTTTTATCGCAGGCTTCTATCACTTTTTTTGCCCCCTCTTTTTCGATCAATATTGCACCTTTACCGAGTTTCTCTCCGGGATATTCATCTATGATCCCTTGATAATTTTTACCTTTACCGTATAATATATAGTGGAACCTCACTTTTTCTTTGTTCTCCAGATCTCTTAGATCGTAAGTGATTATGGAAAAGCTATGTTCTCTAAAAACATTTTGAGCATCGAAACCTAAAGGATATTTCAGGAACAGTATTTCACCATCGTGAGATGCAGATGAAACCAGTGAATCGTTCTTTCCAGATCTGACCTCATCTATAGTCATATTTACAAATTGAACTATACGATCCACGTCAGAAGAGAATGTAAGATCTGTGAGATCCGCATCATCCAGACTTTCTTCATCCTCAAAAATGTTCAGTATGTCTATATCAGAAGTACCGCCTTCTTCACCTCTTGCAAAAGAACCGTAAACTAAGGAACATATCAGACCATCGACCTTTTTTAGCTCGTCAACTAGATGTTTCGGTATGTTTCCCCCGCTCTTTAACTTATAAGTCATCATCACCACCGCAGTTCCACATCCCATTCATTTTCAAAGTGTTTTTTAACATTTTCATGAGCTCCAAGATCCTGTCCATTTTTTCTCCGTTTCCACCTAAATAACCAAGGTTGTTGTAAATCGAAAAGGCCTCTTGATAAGCTGAAAATAAAACAGGATGGTTCCTTTTACAATATTTGACTCATCGGCTACAACGCTTCTTAGGTCTTCCTCTTTAGCCAAGTTTACAGCTCTCATCTTTTCACCAAGTAGTTCAAGATGTTTTTCGAATCTCATACTAACATGTTAGAAAAAACGACCCGACTATTTAAAGATTTCTAATACATTAGAACGTTGTGTGTTAAGATAGGTTATCACTGAGGCTTCAGATCATGTTGTTAACTATAACCTGTTCAGAGGTAGGGAAGCCCCGCGGCTCTGCTGTGTGGGAGGATGTCACTTCAGATCTGGGGTTCATAAACCCCTTATTATCCTTACTGATGTTCCTATTCGATAGCCCCCGGCAACCAAGATAGTACATTCCATTTTGAAGATGAATTAAAGTGTTTGGGAACTTTAGAATCTTAAAAATTTATAGTATAACTTTTCCAAAAAACTTATCATGACACCTGCATGTGACAAAACCATGAAGATCGGATTCGTCATCAACCCCATAGCAGGTATGGGGGGAAGAGTCGGTTTGAAAGGTACCGACGGGGTCTACGAAGAGGCATTGGAGAGGGGCGCAGAGCCGGTGGCTAAGGATAGAGCCTCAAGAGCTTTAAGGTCCATGGAAGGAGGACATCTGTGGATAACTGCAGGAGGGATCATGGGCGAAGAACTGCTCAAAAAACACTTTCCAGAAGACGATATAGAGGTCTTTCAACCACCCCGAGATATCGGAGAGACCACCGCTGAGCATACGAGTGATATGGCAAAAGAATTCGTTGAAAGGTCCGTTGATCTCATCGTGTTCTGTGGAGGAGATGGAACCGCCCGGGATATCTACGAGGTCGTGGGCTTGAAGACCCCCATCCTTGGTATACCCGCTGGCGTTAAGATGCACAGCGGTGTTTTTGGTATAAAGCCGGAGGCAAGTGCAGAATTGTTCAACATGTACATACACGGTGAGGCCGAAATAGGTATGGTAGATATAATGGACCTGGACGAAGACAGATACCGGCAGGGTGACTGGAAGATCAAGCTTCATGGAGAGGCCAAGAGCATCTATGAGCCACATTACATACAGTTGGGAAAACAGAGTTACCGATCTGCCGGTGAAGAGGATCTAAAGTTCGACCTGGCAAGGTACATGATCGAAGAGATGGAGCGGTATCCTGAGCATCTATTCGTTTTAGGTCCAGGTTCTACGACAGCAAAGATACAGGAAAATCTTGGTTTGGACCATACGATACTCGGTGTGGATCTGATCAAAGGTAAAGATCTTGTTGAACTGGATGTTGCAGAGAAGGACATCCTCAAGGCCGCTGAAGATGCTGAAGGGATCAAGATAGTGGTATCTGTCATCGGTAATCAGGGATTTTTCCTGGGAAGGGGTAACCAGCAGATCAGTCCTGAAGTGATAAAAAGGGCAGGCCTGAAGAACATATATGTCTTGGCCACTCCCACCAAGTTGAAGAAGCTTGAAAGCTTGCGGGCCGATACAGGGGATAAAAAAATAGACACCGAGATAAGGGATAAAGGATACTTTCGAGTGCTTCAGGGTTTTAGAGAGTACAGGTTGGTGAAAGTGCAGGCTTAACGCCCGATTTTAACCCAAAGGTTATAGGGAAAGAAATAATTCAAAAGAGTAATGAACATGAAACTTATCGGACTTTTGCTAGCACTCATATTGGTGATCGCAGGGATATTCCTTATATCGATCACTGAACCAAGCGGCGAAGCCGGCAGCGAACCAAGCTACGGCATCGCGGGTGTCAGCGAAGAAACGCATCCCTATTTCTTGCACGGGGTAGGCCTGATAGCTATAGGATGCATAGCCGCACTCGTAGTTTCTATCAAATTTTAGAGCCACTTTCGCTCTACCCTCCTCTATTCATCCATTTATAGTGATTCGATGATGTGTATCATCGCATGGATAACAGTTTCTCCCTAGAGCCCGGAAAGATACGGATTTTTCGCTCCCCGTCCCACCGCCCGGTAAGCACACTCGCTGTTAGGACCCTGGGTCTTCACGAAGGGAGGGCCCTCATCCTGGACGGCAAGGCGATCTTAAATCCTTACTGGATGGTCAGGGTATGTAAAAAATTAGATCTGGATGAAAAAAATGTGTTGGAACGCATCAAGGGTGCCAGGGCCTTCACCGCTTATCAGGTGAAAGATATCCTGCTGAACGCCGAAAGATCCATCTTGGATGAAGATTTCATCTTTCTTGGGGCTGTAGGGTTGACCGATCGTTTTCATGATAAGGAACTTACACTTGAAGAAGGAAGATGGCTTCTTGCCGATTGTCGTCAGAGATTTAGAGATATGGTGGTGGAGAACCAGCTTTACTCAGCGGTCGCCGACGAGGTGATCTGAGATGGGGAAAAGTGTTCCCACTTATCGTCAGGAATTGAGGAATCTGTTCAGGGAGTGGAAGGATTTTAAAAGAGCATTAAGGGACAGGGAAAAGGACGCCTTCGATAGGCTTATGATATCCGCAGAGAAGTATGCCTCTGCCGGCCAGTATCAGGCCAATCCTGACCCCGTGGAGACCATGCTGATATCCATATTATTGGAACACCAGATGATGATCGAACGCATACTCAGGAGGCTCGTAGATGAAAGGATGGATATTGGATCTATATCCAGACCACCGCAGGAAGAAGATGGTTGTTTGGATAAGGACTCCTAAGAGATGCTATCGTATACTTGATGATTTTTCACCTGTTTTTTATCTAAAGGCCTGTCAAAAGACACTTTTTAAGACAGAAACGATGTATCGAAGGATGGGATTCCAGGTAGAGCTGGAAGAGGATAAGATAGCACCGTGTGGAGAATCTGTTGAAGTACAAAAGATAACACCGGACGGGTTGATCGATCCTCGGCGGTACGCCTCCGGTTTAGATTTTTTTGAAGGTTATGAAGGGAGCGAGTTCTACAATGTAGATATACCATTGGACCAGCGTTACTTGGTATCTCATGATATACGTCCATTCTCACTGGTTGAAAGGGATAAAGGATGGAAAGAGATCGAAGTGGATGGGATAGAATACAGCCTTCCCCCTCTGAAAACTGCAACTTTGGAAGTCGAATCGAAAGGAGAGGGTTTTCCTTCTTTAGATCGCTCTATAGAAAGTATAGAAGTGAACGAAGTTGAACTGGACGGAGACGAAGAAGATATCCTCGAAGGACTAGATATCTTGCTCAAAAAAGAGGATCCTGATATTATCTTAACTTCGGATGGTGACTCCTTTTTGATGCCCTACCTAACCCACCGTGCAGAGACATATGACATGAAACTCGTATTGGGTCGTGCCCCTTCGTATCACATGCCCCGTGAGGGGGAATCGTACACTTCCTATGGAAGGGTGCTCTACAAGGCACCTACCCAGTTTCTTAAAGGGCGCATCCATATAGATGTAAAAAATTCGTTCATGTACCGAGAGGCGGGGATGGACGGACTGATCGAGGTGTCTCGTCTGTCCAAAATACCTGTCCAGAGATTGTCTCGTTCCAGTCCGGGACGAGCAGTCGATGCTTTAGAAACAGAATTGGCCCTGCGGGATGGAATGTTGGTGCCGTGGAAAAGGAATTTTAGTGAGCGTTTCAAGACGATGAAGCATCTACTAAGGTCGGATCGAGGTGGACACATTTTCGAACCCCGGGTGGGCGTACACGGTGAAACTGTCAAACTAGATTTCAGCAGTATGTACCCTTCTATGATAGTGAATTACAATCTATCCCCTGATACCATCGACTGCAGGTGCGAGGAAGGACATGAGGTACCAAGACTCGGTTACAGGGTGTGTAAAAGGAAGAAAGGCCTGATACCCCGAGCTATAGAGCCACTGATACTAAGAAGGAGAGCATACAAGCTCATGTCCGATGGTGAAGATGCTTATCATAGAAGAGCCAAGGCTTTAAAATGGCTTCTCGTCACATGTTTTGGATATACAGGATATAGGAAAGCTAGATTCAGCAATATAGAGGTGCATGAGAGTATCACCGCCTATGGTAGGGAGACCTTGTTGGATGCTGCTAATATGGCGATGGCTGAAGGATTTCAGGTGATACACGGGATCGTTGATTCTCTGTGGCTGCAGGGGGACATCGAGGAGATACCTCGGCTTATAAATAACATAGAGGATAAGGTGAACGTTCCTCTTGAATTGGAAGGAGTTTATGATTGGGTGGTGTTTTTACCGAATGCCAGGGGAGTGGGAGTCCCCAATCGATATTATGGAAAATTGAACGGCAAGATGGAAGCAAAGGGTCTATACCTAAAACGTCATGACACGCCCTCATTTTTCAAAAGTATGCAGAAAGAAATACTCGAACGCCTATGTGAATTCGATGAACCGCAGGGCTTGATTGATATACAGCCTCAGGTACGTCGATATGTGGAAGATATGAAAACGAGGGTAAAGAGGAAGGGTGTGCCCAAAGAGAAGTTATTCTTCGAAAAGAGGGTTACCAAGGAGATAGACGATTATGTCCATGACACTTTGACGAAGGCCGCCTTGGTAAGATACAGGGATAAAGGTGTGAGGATCCATCCCGGTCAAAAAATCAGGTACGTCGTTATCAACAGAGGTTCTAAAAATATTGCAGATAAGGTAGGTATACCTGGCGACGGGATAGAACATTATGACACGGCGTTTTACGTTGAATACCTTGATAGGGTGGTTGATGAAGTCCTCAGAGTTTTTTAAGATTATTTATGATATAGATATCCCTTTTCATACCAGCATATATCTTTGAATTGGGATTGATCCATACCTTCGTACTTTCGTCCCTGTAATCCCCATCGGTTTTCCCTCCCCATATGCCAAAAAGTACAGTTTCCAACTCATCTAACCTTATCGCACCGAACGTAAGGGCTAGGTCATGCAACAAGTTGAGTATTGTTTTATCTTCAACTGTATGCTCCTTATCTATTGCATGGGGTAACTCCAAAACGAAATAGGGTATCTCACTATTTTCTGCATGATTCCCCATGTTTCTATCTGCAGATATCAGAGCAACAGCTATATTTCTATCCCATGCGAAATGCTCTAACGATTCTACGATCCTTATATCATTTTTCTCTGAATCGGTTTTGGAAACGCTGCCTTTGATCCTAGCGGCATTCAACTTTCCTCGGATATAGTTCAATTCCTGGGTAGCGAATTTTGCTTTACGTGTCATCAATCTACCTCGATTCCTGAAATTGAATCTTAAGTCCCCTATCTTAGTGTACATACCCAGCATCTTTAGATCACTGTCATCGTATTTTTCACGGATATGATGGTCTATTTCACTCTCGACTATCGAACTTAAGAGATAATCAAAGTAAGTGTCGTTCACAGTACCGTGTTGGGTTTCCACCGGAAACCGTCTCGAAAAGAAGCGAAAGTAGGCTAGGTTTGTATCGATGGTTAAAAATACAGACCTACTTGATAGACCAGGATCTATCTCGCTCTGATATAGATAACCTATCCATTCTACAAATTTGTCCCAGTTATCGAAATCTATAAGACCTGATGAGATAAGACATCCTTTGTACTCCTGGAACCCGGGTATATCTGAAGAATCCCAGTAATTCTCTATTTGACTATCAAAGTTGAAAGTTTCCTTTCCTCTGAGAGAAACCTTATATGACGCTCCATCAAGTTTTATGTCAAGTATATCTTTTTGAAAGTAAGGCTCTTTTACTGTGATCTCATCTATCCCTTCTTTTCTAGCGGCATTCAGGATCATCATCAGTCTTTCTTTTTTCATAACTTCTTCCAAATCAACTCTCCTCCTCTCTAATGTCTTTAAAAGTGACCTTTGAGCTATCTATCATGGGATAAGGTTTGTTACTGTCACCGTTCACATCTAAAGAAAAAACATTCTCAAATTTGTTCGCTCCGATATCTAAAAGCATCTTAACGGCGGACCCTTTGGAAGCTCCTGAAATATCGATTATCCATGACCCCTTAGGATCATCTATCTCAAGAGAGATATCTTCGATTCTTTGCTTGCTTATATCAGCCTTCACTTCGTAGGAATTTAGTATGAGCCTCAGGTCTTTTTCAAAATCATCAAGATCCTCTTCTAAGACCACGATGATGATCTCCTCGATAGATTTACCATATTTGTCTAGGTAAGCCCAAAGACCGTTGATAGACGACCAGTAATCGTCATCTGCGAAAGATATGTATTTTACGCCCAAAGTGATCATCGTCCTTTTTAGAGAGCCACCGGAGGGATTCGAACCCTCGACCTATGGTTTACGAAACCATCGCTCCACCGACTGAGCTACGGTGGCAAAATTTTAGTCGCTTCGATAACGCTCAGCTCTTGTGAAAAGGCCCTCTTCTAAATATGCGTTTCGACCGTTCCAACGATTCAATGGCTGGAAGATCTCTTCCTGCCAAGAAATTTATGCAGGCTCCACCTCCAGTAGATATATGATCTATACTGCGTGATAGATCGAGTTTTTCGATAACTGCTGTGGAATGCCCTCCTCCGATGATACTGTAAGCCTCTGAGTGTGCTATAGAGCGGAACAATTCCGTAGTACCTATTGAAAAATCCTCATATTCGAAAGCACCGGCTGGACCGTTAACCACTATCAACTCTGCTCCTTCTATATCTTCGCTGTAATCTATAATGGTTTTGATACCTATGTCCATAATTTCTCCTGATGCCGGTAGTTCTTCAACGGAGATTATTTTTCTTTTCCCATCCTCCTTGAATGCAACGTCTTGTGGAACTTTAATTTGATCTCCCCATCGATCTAAAAGCTTCTTTGCCTTTTCGACCAGTTCTTTTGTTCCGTTCATCTCTTTGTCTATGAAAGATATACTAGGTTCCCCGATATCCTTATCCTGGGCAAGTAAGAATACCTGGCCGACGAGTCCCATGGTCAATATCTTATCCATTGCTCCAGTTTCAAGCATATGTTCTGCCACATCTATCGAATCGTCTACCTTGATACCACCTAACATAGCTATCTTCGGTGAGATATCCGGGCTGAATGCCTTACTCATGTCATCTAGCTCGGTCTGCATAACTTTCCCGGCAAGATTGGGTACTAGATTTGAGAATCCTACAAGTGTGGGTTGAGCCCTGTGGGCTGCGGCGAAGGCATCATTTACATAGAAATCTATCATAGGTGCGAGTCTCTGGACTATATGAGTGTTTTCGTGTTTGGAATGGTCTTTTTCTCCTTTAAGAGAAGTTTCCTCAGCATAAAAGCGTGCATTCTCCAGCAAGATCTTGTCCCCCGCCCTCATATTTCTTATCCTTTTCCTTACATGACTATCAAAGAGTCCATCGACATACTCAACACGCTTTCCCAGTATCTGCGTCATGCGCATAGCATGGGAATCCAGTGAAGTATAATCCTTTTTTCCTGGTCTGCTCTGATGAGCGAGGATTATAACTTTAGACTTCTCTAGATCCCGGATCGTTCTTAGATGTTTTCTGATGCGGTGGTCATCCAGTATCCTTCCAGATTTTGGATCTATGGGGGAGTTGATGTCAACTCTGACCAGTACCACTTTATTTTTTAGGTCGAAGTCGTCCATGGTGAAGTAATCAAACTCACTGCCAGCCATCTTATCGGCGTGAGATTATCGATTCGAGATATAAGCTTTGCCTTTAGTTAAACAAAACCTCGCTGCAAAAATTTGATATTGTAAACCCCTTATCAACGTTTTATGGACTTGGAAGAGCGCTTGGAACTGGTCTTGCACAATACCGATGAAGTTGTGACCGAAGATGAATTGAAAGAACTCCTTTTGCAGAAGGAAAACCCCTCCGCATACATAGGGTTCGAACCCTCAGGTCTGATGCATGTAGGTCAAGGGATGGTATGTGCTGAGAAGATAAAAGAATTACAGAGAGTTGGTTTTACTGTTAAAATATTACTCGCAGACTGGCACGCATACATCAACGATAAGCTTGGAGGAGATATAGATACTATCAAGGTCTGCGGTGAATACATCAAGGATTGTTTTATAGCGATGGGTGTGGATAAAGAAAAAACGCGGTTCATATTTGCCAGCGAACTTATGGATAGGATGGGATACTGGGAACGGATGTTGAGAGTTGCAAAATCAAACACCGTAGCCAGGATAAAGAGGGCCGTCGATATCATGGGAAGGGATATGGAGGAAGCGGAAGCTGATTCCTCCATGCTGATCTACCCCTCCCTCCAAGCAACCGATATATTCGAACTCGGAGTGGACGTTGCATATGCAGGCATAGATCAGAGAAGAGCGCACATGCTTGCAAGAGACACTGCAGATAAATTGGGATGGCCCAAACCCATAGCACTTCACACTCCCATATTATCCAGCCTCAAGGGAGAGGGAAGGATGGATTCTTCGGACAAGAAGATGAGTAAGAGTGATCCGGAATCGTGTATATTCGTACATGATGGTCCAGAAGAGATAAGGGAGAAAGTGAATAAGGCATACTGTCCAAAAGAAGTTAAAGGAAATCCGATCATGGAGATGTGCAGATACATAATATTCCCTAATAAAAATGAATTAAAAATTGAAAGACCTGAGAAATGGGGTGGTGATCTTCATTATGATAGCTACTCTGAATTGGAAGAAGATTACTTAGAAGAACGATTACATCCGGCCGATCTTAAAAAGGCAGTGGCTGGAACACTCTCCGATATGTTGAATCCTGTGAGAGAATATTTCAACGATAATCCTGAAAATTATGAAGAGCTAAAAGGAAGGATATGATCATCTCAATTCACGTTTGAGACCTGTCTCGGAAAACCAGTTCTTAACTTGTCTGACTGCGGAGGAAAGTGCTTCATCGGTTTTACCTTCTCCCTTGATGACAGCAGCTCCTTCATGCCCACCTCCAGACCAAGTATCATGCATTGATGCGACCGATTTGAAGATACTGCCGAGATCCAAGCCCTTATCTATCAATTCGTTTCTAGCCCTAGAAGATAGTAAGAATTTTGAGTATCTTTGAGATGCTGTTAAAGACACGTCGGCTCCGACACCGAGAAGCATCTCACATACTGAAGATTCGTATGCTCCAACAGTTGCGTAGGCTATGATATATCCGTTGATCGTTTCGAAAGAGGTCCTTTGAGCTCCTTTTAACCTGGAGATCTTCTCCGAATAAGGACGAGGTGAACGAAGTATGTTGTTCACCTTTGCTAAATTCACACCTGAAGCGTCTATTATCTCTGCCAGAGTTCTAAAGGTCTTAGGAGTTCCTCTTTTAAGACCAGACGACTCAGTTAAAATACCGGCAATCAGTCCAACTCCTTCTTTATCGGATAGTCGATCATCCCCGAACATCTCATAGATTATCTCTGCACACGAAGTTCTTTTTTTATGATAAATATCTATATCCCAAAGATTTGTGTTGTGATGATCTATAACGATGGTGCGTTCTAGAGGGGGCTCGATGGGTGATAATTGTTCAGGACTAGGTGTGTCTACAACTATGATCTGGTCATAATCAGATGGATCTGGTCGGTCTTCGTACTCCATCCCTAGATATTCAAGTAAAGGGCCAGATTTTCTATCCACTCCGTTTGGAAGACCTATCGTACCTCCGAACCTTTCTTTGAGAAAAAAAAGAGAGCCCACCGCATCAGGGTCAGCATTTTGATGAGAAAGGAAGAGGAGTTCCCCCTCTTTCTCGATTATCATCTATGCCCCGCCGATAGGTCCCTGTTGAAGGCCGCTAAGTTTTTCACTCAGTTCCTTCTGTAAGGTCTGGTAGTTTTTACGAAGTTTTTCTTCCTGACGTGATATAGATTTCTTTCTGACTTCAAGGGTTTCGATCTCGTCCTCTAACTCATCGATAAGATCTTTTCTATCATCTACAGCAACGAGGATATCGTCGCTCACATTCTTGAAGAGAGGTGTATCATCGTCAAGTTTTTCCAATTCTTCCAAAGCTCTTTCAACATCGTTGCTCCTGATCTCTATCTGCTGTTTCTGATTTAAAACGTTCTGGAGCTGCTGTTGAATCTGCTGTACTTTTGCTATTTCTCCTTGTATTTCTTCCTGAGATATACTCATAATTATTCCTCCATATTATCGAATTTTTTTGATATGTCCATGGTTACTTTAAGCCATCTAAGATATGAGTTTAGTGCCGCTCTCATAGCACTGCTATCTTCTGCAGCTATGCGTATCGAAGGAGGTTTGTGATCGATATCTACCTCCACTCTATTCATGCTGTCATTAGATTCGGGTACCAAGGATCTAAGTGCATTATCGATCCTTTCATCAAATCCTTCTAAGTGAACGACAGCCTCTACATCTTTCATCTGGCTCTCAACACCTTTTTAACATTGGGGCGATCTTTATAGAATATCTTAGCACCGCAGTTTTCACACTGGATGCCGACAGTGCTCATGTCAGTTTTTATGCGTTCTTTACAAATCCCGCATCTGAATATATTATCAGTCCTCCTCCATCCTTATCTGCCTGCCAACGTAGGGTCTGTAAGCTCCACCGGCGAAGGTAAGACCACATTTTTTACAGGTCCAAATGCCTTTACTCTCACGGGTTACTTTTTTATGTTTGCATTGAGGACATTCATAGTCTTGTTTGATTTGTTCTTCAACAGAATCGATACTCCTTCGTACCTTAACACCATATCTAGAACCAAAGCGACCTGTGCTACCGACTTTCTTTCTTTTTGCCATATACAAACGCCCCTATTCAATCAGGTGTTGTTAAACACCATATTTATATTTTTTCCTCCGAGAGCCCGCGTATATACTCTCTGATACTTTCTCCGATATCGACGGACTTGTGTATGCATTCCATGACTTCTTCATGATCGAAGATGCCTGACAAACCTTTCTGCATGGCCACAAGATGCCCTTCCTCGTTCGTCGTAACTGTCAATCGTCCGTCTGCTATCCTCTCTTCTTCTAACCGTGCATCTAGTATCATCTGGTCCTTTATCTTGGAAAATGTCGTGGGAACAACAACGTGGTTGATCGGAAGTGGATGATCTTCACCGACTTCATGTTCCTCACCAGGAACGATAGTATCCATCAGAGCTGCCATTGCACCTATACCACATGCATCAAATAGGTTTCCGTCAAAGTCGAGAACGTGCATGTCGATGAATATCAACCATACCTTTTCCCCTTCTTCGATGCAGAGTTCGGACATGTTGACCACATCTCCCTCTCTGATACCCCGATCTACAACCCGGGCTAGCTCCGTAGCATCCTCCCTGGGAGGACCGGCCTCATAATGTGGTGAAGCGAGAGGTATCAATTCAGCGGATGTTATCACAACTCCCTTGTCTGGAGTGTCGGGGAATGGTTCACCTATATCCATTTTGATACCGACGATCACGTCGGTATCTCCCAATTTGACACGGGCTGAACCTTCTGCAGTTCCTATCCACCCAGTCTCTATATTTATTTCTCTGTGCTCGTCCATACCTCTATCGTCTATCCTTTTTCCTTCCCGAAGTAGGGTGTAAAGATATTCTTTGGTGATCTTCGAAATTATCTCCTTCATCTATCACACCTCCTCTAGATCTTCGTAACTATCAATTGAGGTGGAGTACCTCTTTTTTAAAGCTTCTCGCTGTATATCATATATCTCATGACATGCGTTGATGGCTAACTCCATAGCTTCTTCATATTCTTCGATAGTAAGGTTTCCGTCCATCTGAAGTAGGGTGATTTTACCGGTCCTTGGAACTATCGCTACAGGAACATCAGCTTCTCCAAAATTATCTTCGTTCTTTCCAAGGTCGAGGACGACATGACCATCTATCTTGCCTGAGGCACATGATGCTATCATATCGGACATCGGGATCCCTGCATCTGCCAAAGCGACAGAAGCGGCAGTGATAGCGGCACACCTTGTTCCCGCACTAGCTTCGAGGATCTCAACAAAAACATCTACCGCTGACCTCGGAAACTGCTCAACGAATACTATCTCCTCAAGAGCTTCTGACATTAGCTTACTGATCTCCACCGATCTTCTATCCGGTCCGGGTCTCTTTCGGTCTGGAACGGAGAATGAAGCCATGTTGTATCTCGCCTGCACGACAGCCTTAGAAGGGTCCTGGGCGTGTCTTGGATGGAGTTCTCTAGGGCCGTATACGGCTGCCATCACTTTATTCTTACCCCAAGTGAGATAAGCTGATCCATCTGCTCTTTTCAATATGCCGGCTTCAATATTTATTTCTCTTAACTCGTCAAATTTCCTACCATCTAATCTAAGTCCATCTTCATCTATTAAATCCATATCTTTATCCATTCCCATGTTATCATTCCTCCAAATCCAGGTCTTTTCCGGTCTCCTTCTTTAAAAATTCCTCTACGGCATTGGTAAGACCGAGGGCTTGGGCTTTTTCTTCAATCATCTTTATGGCCTTTACAGCTAAGTATTGCCCCTGAATATCGCCATCTATCCATATCCTACCGTTCTGGCCAACGAATATCCTGCATCCTGTATAACCTTTCAACATGGTTATCATGGATCCTTTTCTTCCTATGACCCTAGGGACCTGTGAAGGGGCTATCTCTATTATCTGACCACTGTTCAATTTTCGAAGCCCCTCTTCATCCATCGTTACCTGGACTTTTTTTAGCTCGTCCACATTAGATATCTTTACTAAAACAGCATCTCCAACATCTATATAAGATGCAGTATCTCCAAATTCAACTCTCCACGGTACATCATTTACATGTAGTACCGCTGGAAAGGGTGCGTTCAAATCGATCATCCATATAGAGGAGTTCACATCTGTAACTGTACCTATCACTTTATCTCCTCTCTTAGGATCGTATCTTCCGCTCTGAGCAGCGACATTAACGTATCCTGCACGGAATGTTTTTACACCTAATTTAGAAGCATATATCTTTTTATCCTTCATGAAAGTTCCTCTTCCAGGTTTAACATCTTCTTCTTCGATGACATCTCCTGGTAGAAGAAGCTCTCTTTTTTTAACTTCTTTATCTTCGCTCATATCAAACACCTAACATTCAAATCAAATTTAATTTTTCAATCTTCTATAACTTCTATTTCAACTTCTCCTTTAGTAAGTTGATTCAATTTTTCAAAAAACTCCTCTTTGACACCGGCTGGAATCTTTATTATACCATTCCATCTGCCATCAGAGAGCCAATCTTCGTTCTGTATGGATCCAAGATTTTTCAATTCACCATATACTTTCCCATATAGATCTCCTCTCAACTTTACGGACAATGACAATTTTTTAAAATTCAATGGGATCAAAGATCTTATTTCATCGACGATCTCTTCCATCTGCAAACTCACTGGTTTAAAGGGATCTATATGAACCTTGGCTTCCTTCATTGCATTTTCGATCCTCTGTGGTGGATGAGGAGTTCCAGTTTGAGGGTTCATAGAATTTCTCATGATCCGATTGATTATCTCTTTACGCTTCTGGTCCTGTCGTTTTCGTCTCTGTTCGGTAGTTATCTGAACGTCTCCTCTATCCAGTATGTCAGAAGCTATCTTTTCTATGTCGACTGTGCCAAACACCTCATTCAGCATCTCATTCGATACTTCCTCTCCCTTTTTGGAATCTGAGAACACCTTATCTACGGGCATGTTTTCTAAGAGATCGACTTCTTTGGAGCCTCTGATCTTTTCTACAGCATCAGGCTTGATCAAGATCTCAAAGTTTTCTCCGTGAGAACTCAATCTAGCTATCACGTATTCATCAAGAATGCTTTCGGTGTGCTCCTTAGGATAATCCTTTTTGCCCATAAAGGTCGCCTCAATCAAGTTTGGAGATATACTCCTTTATATCTTTTTCTTCTATCTTTTTGAAATCTTCATCTTTAGTTATAACAGCGATCTCCAAAGAACTAGGATCGAGTCCTTCTTCGTTCACTCGTTTCAATCCCTTCAATGCTAAAATGATCCCCTCGTCTAAGGTCATGTCTTCGTCGTATTCTTGGTCGAAGACTTCCTGGACATCTTCTCTATCCATGCCTATACTTCCAGCTTTATATGCCTGGAACGCACCACTCGGGTCCGTTTCATATAGATGAGGACCATCTTCATCGACTCCGGCGATCAAAAGTGCAGTGCCAAACGGTCTGACTCCACCGTATTGTGTATAGGTTTGTTTGTAATCACATATCTTTTTGACCAAAGTAGAGAGATCTATCCTTTCGTTGTAGGACACTCTATTTATCTGTGCGGTCAACCTTGCAAAATCAACCAATACTCGGGCATCTCCTACAAGACCTGAGGTCGCAAGTCCAATCTTCTTATCTATATGAAATATTTTTTCAATCGAATAAGGTTCGATTAACTTGCTTGATATCACTTTTCCTACTACTAGAGCTACTCCATTTTTTGTTTTAATACCAAAAGTGGTGGTACCCCTCTTTACAGCTTCACGGGCGTACTCCACCTGAAACAATCTTCCGTCGGGGGAAAATACCGTGATCCCCCTATCATATCCCATCTGTCCTGGTTGCATTCGTACTCACCTACGGTATGAAGATAGATGGGGGTTATAAAGATTGCCCCCTCCTGTTTTAGGAGATATCATAGCTCGTTGATAATAAGTCTAGGGATAACGATTTATGTGATCACACATTCTCTTTTTAAGATGACAGTAGCAGTCGATGTAGGAGGAACATTTACGGACTTTGTTATTTTTGATGATGAGATCTATCACTTCAAGATACCGTCTACGCCTTCGAATCCTTCTTTGGCGGTTACAGAGGGTTACCCACAGGAGGATTCTGGAGAGTTTTTTCATGGTACCACCGTAACGACTAATGCGATGTTAGAGGGAAAAGGAGTTAGGACAGTCTTCGTTACAAATAAAGGGTTCGAGGACATACTTTTCATAGCTCGTCAGGACAGGCCACGACTTTACGATCTTTACGTGAAAAGACAGAAGCCTCCATTGAGACCTGAGGATATATATGGGATAGATTGTAGGTCATCAGCGGAAGGAGAGATACTAGAAGATCTAGATCGTAGTCATGTAGAAGGTATAGCGGAAGATATCTTGAAAAAAGAGTCATCGGCTGCAGTGTGCTTGCTGCACTCTTATAAGGATCCTGAGCTCGAAGAAAAAGTAGCTAGTATACTTAAGAGCGCTGGAGTCCATTGTTCGCTGTCACACAAAGTGGCACCCGAATACAGAGAGTACGAAAGAGGTATAACCACCTTCTTCGACGCTTATCTTAGACCTATAGTAAAAGAATATTTTAACGATCTGATAGAAGCTTGCGGGATAGAACCTTATGTTATGAAATCCAGCGGCGGTTTAGAAAAGGCATCGACGGTAAATCCCATAGATACTATCTTTTCGGGACCCGCTGGAGGAGTTGCAGGGGGTGAGTTAATATCGAAAATAACCGGTATAGAAAACCTGATAACTTTTGATATGGGCGGAACGAGTGCGGATATGGCTGTTATTTTGGATGGCAAAATGTCATGGAAAGACCATGGTGAAGTCGGTGGATTCACCATCCTTTCGAGGATGGTTGATATAGCTACAGTGGGTGCAGGAGGAGGAAGTATAGCTTGGATCGACAGTGGTGGTGTCCTCCGAGTAGGACCAGAGAGTGCACGATCAGAGCCTGGTCCAGTCTGTTACGGCCGTGGTGGAGATAAGCCTACGATCACAGATGCTCTATTGTTGGCAGGATATATTGATCCGGAGTTTTTTCTTGGGGGAAAGATGGACCTTGACGTGACTGCTTCACGAAATATCTTAAACAATTTATCTGATGATCTCGGTTTACCACTTGATGAAGTGATCATGGGTATATTCAGGGTGGCTAACTCGAAGATGGCACGAAGCATGAAAAAGATAACTGTTGAAAAAGGTATGAATCCGAAGGAATTCAGTATATTAGCTTTCGGAGGAGCAGGACCTCTACATGCAGCATATCTAGCAGAGCTCTTAGGCATAAAAAGGGTTTTGATCCCCCCTATGCCGGGCGTGTTTTCTGCAGTGGGCCTGATGACTGGGGATTTAATATTTGACCAAAGTAGGACCGTTCTCACGAGTCTAGAAGACAAAAAAACGATCGAAAAAACTATACTCGAATTAGGCGAAGAGATGGACGATGGTGAAGAAAGCGTTTATCTTGGATTACGCTACCCTGGACAGAGTCACCACCTTAATCTTCCATATGGAGATGATGTTGAGAAGCGTTTTCATAGAGAGCATCATCGTCTTTACGGTCATTCCAATGTTAATTCATCTATCGAGGTAGTCAAAGTTCATGTAGAGAGAAGAAGGAAGAGGGATATAGGATCCCTACCGGTCAAAATTGAAGAAGGTGAACATCCTCCAAAACGAGAATGTATTTTTCCCGAAGGGGTGATAGAGACGAGAGTATTTTATAGACAACGACTACCTCTTGATTTTGAATCTGAGGGTCCGTCCGTTATCGAAGATATCAACTCGACGATATTGGTTCCACCGGGTTGGATTTTCGGAGTGGACCAAAATGGAGTGGTGGTGGTGAACAAATGAACCCAATACTCTTTGAGGTGATGCGAAATGCGGTTGAAGGTATACCTGAGCAGATGGGAGTTTCTCTTCAGAAAAGTGCCTTCTCTGCCAATATCAAGGAAAGAAAGGATGAGTCCTGCGCTCTGTTTGGAAAAAGAGGTGAAATGATAGCACAGGCGGAGCACATTCCAGTCCATCTTGGTGCGATGCCCAGCGCTTTAGAGTCTGTTATAAAAAAGATAGATATGGAAGATGGAGACCAGATAATATTGAACGACCCCTATTCTGGAGGTACGCATCTTCCAGATATAACGGTCGTCTGTCCCGTTTTCAGAGAAAATGAACTGATAGGTTATGTGGTCAACAGGGCTCATCATGCAGATGTAGGTGGCTCAACTCCCGGCTCGATGCCTGGAGATAGTACCAATTTGGATCAGGAGGGCTTAGTAATACCACCTACAAAGATAATGAGTGAAGGTGAAATTTTAAAAAATGCAATGGACATCCTGAAAGAGACTAGAGATCCTATCCAGAGGATCGGTGACCTTAACGCTCAGATTGGAACCAATATAAGGGGGGCTCGTGAATTAAACAAGATTTTGGATAAGTTTGGATTGGATACTTATGAAGAATATGTTTCTAGATCCTTAGATTATTCAGAAAAGAGAACAAAAGAAGTGCTTGATGATATACCATCAGGTGTCTTTTCAAGCAGTAAAAATATGATTTGGGATGAACAAAAGATACCGATCTATGTCAGAATCACAGTAAATAATTCCAGAATAATGTTTGATTTTGAGGGGACCTCGTCTCAGGTAAAGGGTAACATAAACGCACCTATCCCTGTCACATTATCCGCAATATATTATGTTATTAGGTGCATGATTCCAGAAGATATTCCTATGAACGAAGGAGTATATCGTCCGATAAAGGTATCCGTACCCAAAGGTTCTCTATTGAATCCAGATCCTCCAGCAGCTGTATCAGCCGGTAATGTAGAAACCTCACAGATGGTTGTTGAATTGATATTAGATGCCTTTCGGGAGGCTTTACCTGACAGGATACCCGCTGAAAGTCAAAGCACCATGAACAATGTAACGATAGGTAATAGCAGATTCACCTATTATGAAACGATCGGAGGGGGTGCCGGTGCATACTCGAGTGGTGATGGGGAGAGTGGCGTTCACGTACACATGACTAATACAAAGAACACACCGGTAGAAGTACTGGAAAATGAATATCCCCTTCGCGTACATAGATATCTACTTAGGAAGAGATCAGGTGGTGATGGATTATATCAAGGGGGAGATGGTATAGTGAGAGAGATAGAGGTCCTAGAATCTTCCTTTTTATCGATACAATCACAGATGAGGGTTTCTGGACCTGAGGGTATGAAGGGAGGGGAGAGTGGAAAGAGAGGAAAGAATATGATCTTTATAGATGGAAAAGAAAAAGAACTCAGCAGTAATGTATCTCTCCGTGTAAAAACTGGTCAGAGGATAAATATTAAAACTCCGGGTGGTGGAGGATGGGGGAGCAAGGATTAGAAAAATTTAAGAGAGTCATCTTTCTTATGAAAAAGTAAATTAACCGGGTTTACTTCATGTTATTTCCCGGATAAAAATTAAAATTTGTAAGCCTTAAAGTAAGGAGATAGATAAGATGAAAGAAAAAACAGAATTCCTAAAAAGGGAATACGAACAGATGAAAAAGGATGGGTTGACATGGACTATACGTGGACTCGAAGGACCATCCAAAGCACATGTAACAGTGGATGGGAAGGAATGCATCATGCTTGCGTCAAACAATTACCTCGATCTTGCAAACCATCCTAAACTAAGAAAGGCTACTATTGAAGCCGTAAAGAAGTACGGTGCAGGTGCAGGTTCAGATTGGTCGATAGCCGGTACGATGGACATACACCAAGAACTGTGGGACAAGATAGCAGAGTTCAAAGGTGCCGAAGCAGGGATGACCTATCAAACAGGTTTTGCAGTGAATGCGGGACTCATACCACAACTCGTTGGTAAAGAGGACGTTTTGATTTCAGATGAACTAAACCATGGGAGTATAATAGATGGTGTGAGGTTATCAAGGGCGGACAAGATGATCTATTCTCATTCAGATATGGGAGAACTAGAAAAGTGCCTGAAGGAAGCAGACGAGAAGGACTATCGTAGAGCCATAGTAATCACAGACGGTGTTTTCAGCATGGACGGCGACATAGCAAAGATGGATGAGATCGTCGAACTTGCAGAAGAATACGGCGCGATGACATACGTGGACGATGCCCATGGAGAGGGTGTTCTTGGTGGTGGCCACGGCATAGCTAAGGAATTCAACCTCGGTGAAAGGATAGACTTCGAGATGGGGACATTCTCAAAGGCTCTTGGTGGCTTTGGAGGCATGCTAGCAGGAAGCGAGTGGCTGATCAAGTACGCATACAATACTTCTAGGTCATGGCTATTGAGCGCTGCATTCCCACCACATGTTGCGGCCACAAACATCGCTGCACTCGATTTGATCGACGAAGAGAACCATCGTGTGGATAAACTATGGGAATTAACGGATTACTTCAAAAAAGAGATCGAGAGCCTTGGATACGACACCGGCATGAGTGAAACACCCATCATTCCTGCCATGATAGGTGACAGCAAGAAGGCACAGGAAATGGCCAATCGGTTTTATGAAGAAGGTATCTTTGCATTAGCCATTGTATTTCCGATGGTGGCTAAGGGTAAAGCCCGGATAAGGAACCAGATGAATGCCGGCATGACAAAGGACGACCTAGATGTGATCCTAAATGCCTACGAAAAAATAGGGAAAGAATTGGATCTAATATGAAACCTTTTCTCTCATCCTTTCTTTTTTTATTTACCTTATAGGACTATTCAATCGACCCTTTTCATAGGTGAGCCGCAGCAATAGGGTGTTTCTTTAGGCGGCTCCTCGAATTCGATTATCGAATCACATTCACAATCTTCCTCTGGACAAGTGCATTTGTACTTTACAGGCTTACCAACAGTTTCACATCCACAAGTTTTGCACATCATATCACCTATTACTAAAGCTTATCTTCGATATATAATCTTATCGTGTGTTTTTTCTAGCGATCACACCTATCGAACTGGATTTCTTTACATACGGAGTACCCATCAGATCCTCGTAAAAGTCTTCAATTACGAATCCGTGTTTTTTGAGCAAATTAGAGATATGAGTTAATGTATAGAACCGGTGCCATATCCTATACATATCTAAATCTCCATGCTTATCTACAATCAAGTATTGGTCCACCTTCACCTGCTCATCGGGATAATAGAATCTCTGCATCAACTCCATATACCCTCCGTCTTTCCAGAAACCACTTTCGGCATCTACCGACCAACGTGTGATCTCTTGACCTGCCTCTTTATGGTAGGGAGTTATTACATCGAAAACGAAATGTCCGCCATCTTTGAGTAAAGAATGTACTTTATCAAGTAGGATATCCCTTTCATCGTCTGCGAGAACGTCGAAGTCGTAGTAGATCAGCAACGCAGCGTCGAATTTTTCATCAAAATCCAAGGACAAGTAATCTCCATGGATGTATTTTATCGAGTCATCGTTCTGACTCCTTGCAAACTCTATAGACCTTTTAGAAAAGTCTACACCGGTCACATCTACTCCATGTTGTGCCAGCTCCATACAGTAAAGGCCTGGACCACACCCCAAATCGATCACTTTGGATCCAATTAGATCGAGATGTGATACCAACCATTCGCAAGATCTAATTATGCGATCGTGCTTTCGGCTGGCCATATCGTCTTCAGGATCGAGATGGGCTTCTAGCATCTTTTTTGATATGTGCTCGTCGGTCCAGATCTGTTTATCACCCTTTTCAAAAAGTGCAGGTTTTTTGCTCAATTCTTCAAGTATATCTATACGGAGATTTCCATCAAGGACCAGCTTCAAAGGATCACCCGAACTCGAACTTTTCAAATCTTTCCGCTTTAGCCTTGCATATCGGACAGATCGGAGGAGGTGTATCCCTAGAGGCTAAATAACCGCAAACGGTACATCGCCACACTGGAGGAGATCCGCCTTTTTCAACCTTTTCAGTCTTGTCGTTGCTCTTATCAGCATCTGCAGCGGCATCGATGATCTCACTTGGTCGTCTTTCGGGTATAGAAGTCAGCTTGGATGGGTCCTCTTTCACCTCTTTGGAAACAAATAAACCACAATAACACATGCCATATTCTTCTACATCTATATCCCTGTACTCACATGGGCAGATGATGTCCGAATCATAAGTTTTAACACCGCTAGCTGGTCGGCAAGGACAAGAAGGATAACCATATCTTTTTTGATTGGTGACCAGTCCATCTATGAGATCTTCAAGCATGTCCCTATCTGGAATAAGGTAGTAACCATTATCTTCAGCATCTCTCTTAACGTACTCCGTCATACCTTCTTCTGTCGTCATCGACATAACTCTTCACGTATCCTATCTTCGTCATAACCGATTATGACTACATCCCCTTCATCGATAACTATTGTGGGAAAGTTCATGGACGGATTATGCTTTTTGACCTTTTTTCGAACTTCCTTTTTTTCTTCCTCATGCAGCAGATCCATATCTACGTATTCGTATTCGGTTTTCAATTCCTGTAATAATCTCTTGGTTTTCTTGCACCAACCACATGTACTCAGAGCGAAGAGCAGTACCTTTCGGTCACAATTTTCACCCTCTACTTTAGTAGTATATTCCATGATATAGTAACGAATACATCCGATATGAGTTTTTTGGAACTTCAGTACTCTAGGTAATGATCTATCTCCCAAGGAGTTATCTCACGACTGTATTCTTTTACCTCTTCTTTCTTCAATCTCATATAATGCGGGTAACTATCACCGAGAGATGATTGGACCACTTTATCTTTACTAAGGCATACTAAGGCCTCTTTGAGATCGGATGGAAGTTTCTCTATACCCATGTCGTTTATCTCTTCTTCATCTAGTGAAAATAGATCCTCAGTAGTTTCTGGCCCCGGATCAAGGTTTCTTTTCATCCCATCCATACCTGCGACTATAAGAGAATTCAGCATCAGATATATGTTTCCGGATGCGTCAGATGATCTGAACTCGATCCTACCTTTCTTTTGCTTTTTATTTCCATAAGCGGGTATCCTTACAAGTACACTCCTGTTCTCACCACCCCAGGATATATAGACAGGTGCTTCGTAACCTGGTACGAGTCTTTTATAGGAATTTATAGTGGGACAGCAGACAGCTGAAAGGGCCCTTGCATGATCCAAAAGACCTCCGACGAATCCTTTAGCAGATTCATTCAGTTCGCCAGGTGAAAACATGTAATCTCCACCTTTAAAAAGAGAAAGGTGAAAATGAAACCCATTTCCGGGTTCGTCTATGATCGGTTTAGGCATAAATGTGGCTACAGCATCATATTCCCAAGCCACTTCTTTGACCAACTCTTTTATCAATATGAAGTCATCAGCAGCTTTGATAGGATCATCATAGGGCAGAGGCTCTATCTCATATTGACCGGCACCACCTTCATGATGGATCTTCTCGACAGGGATATCATAATCTCTCATCACTTTTGTTAGCTGAGAGATTATCGAACTGAATTCCGGTCTACCATCGATATATCTGCCCTCATCTAACGGCTCCAGTGTGTCGATGTCGAGCAAATGGAATTCATATTCTGGCTTGACTTTAATAGTTACATCCTTCTTATTTAGCTCCTCGATGGTATTCTTCAATAAGTACCTGGGGTCCCCCTCAAAACGGGATCCATCGGGCCAGTATATCTCACACATGAAGACAGCAATTTTTTCTTGACCATAGGATATAACCCTGTAAGATCGTGGGTCAGGAGCTGCTACCATGTCACTTTCCGAAACGTCGGAGAATCCAATATTAAAAGAATCGAAGCTCAACCCATCTTCTATCACGATGTCAAACATCTCTCTTGGAACCCTGATAACTCTAGATCTTCCTCTCAGATCCAAAAATTTTAGGGAGATTGAATGGACGTCTTCCGGAAGGTTAAACTTCTTTCCCATCTTACACACCTAATACGTCGAAGGACATATGATATATAATACTTTCAGCCTTTTTTTAACTCTTGGGGGAAGTATCTTGCGATCCGATGAGCTACTTCTTCCATATACTCTTCATCTTTTCCTCTGTGTGTTAATTCAGCGGTCCCTATCCTACTAGCTATATCTATGAAGATATTATTCTTTTCAAGATGTCTGCAGAGATACTCCGTTTTATTTTCAGGTATATCCAAAAATATTTGGTGTGATTTAGTGTATCCTCTTTCTTTGTACTTCACAGGTATGCCTAGATCATCCAGTGCTTTAGCCAAAGCCTTTGCATTATTAACAACACGTTTTCCATACCCTTGGTCGTCGAGTATCTCTTCCATGGCTGCACCTAATGCAGCTATCCTGTTGACATGAGGATTATCTACTAGTCCTATCCCTGTTTCCACATCGATGTCAAAAAACTGCCTGAGCCTTTGATGATGATGAGAAGAATTCGTCAATATCAAACCACCTTGAGGCCCATAGAAGGTCTTGTGGGTACTACCTATCATTATATCGGCACCTTCATCCATAGGATCCTGAAATTCGCCGCAGGCTATAAGACCAAGGACATGGGATCCATCATAAACACATGTACCATCATCGATCATACCTGATATCTCTTTTACAGGATGAGGAAAAGGTATGTAAGAGGATCCTAGTATCGTCAACTCTACATGTTCTCTCTCGAAGATATCTCTACACCGTTCTACATCTATTTCCAGTGTTTCCTCATTGTATGGTATAGACACTCGCTTTCTATGAAATTTTTCAAATCCTAGAGGGTATCCTCCTGCTTCAAAAGGAAGCATTGCAACATGGTCATAGGGTTCGGTGAAGGCAAAAAGCACAGCAAGATCGCATACGTTCCCTGATAACGACTCAACGATCACATGTTTAACACCGAAGAGTTCACGAGCCAAATCTTCTGTCCGAGCTATTATTTCTCTTGCTGGTTCAGTACCTCCATAGAATACTGAATGGTACCTTCCAGCGAGATCTCCTGATAATTTCTCTCTGATCTTTGGTGATAGATAATTCTCAGATGCTATCAAGTTTATACCTTCACTTCTTTTCCTTTCGTGGGCTTTAACCAGTTCATCAATTTTTCTCGACTTCATCATAACTACCTCGATGATCACGTAAATCCTATCCGATCCTATTCACTCGAGTTAAAAGTGTCGACATTATTAGTCTTTGTTGCTGTATTTTACTATCGTATGGTTGAAAGTTTTATCAAAGTAACAATAAAACAGCGATACTCATGATAAGCAGAGGATATCGAGTGGTGATAAACCATTTTGGCATATTTTTTGCAGCAAGTTTACACGACCTCTCTAGATCCCCCATCTCTGGTACATCATAGATATCCTTACTCGTTTTCAAAATCAAAAAAGTATTCAGTACACCGAGGGCGATGAAAACGAAGGTGCTTATTGTTGCATAATAGCTCCACCCTATCATGATCGGTTTCAATAAAACACCTAAAACTGCCAACAAACCACCTATAAAAGTAAATAAAAATGCGATCCTTATGGTCTTCTCCATGCCTAAAACGTGAGCCCAAGTTTTTATACCTTCTTCATTGTCCTCCTTGTAATCCTCGCACGTATTGACTAAAGTAATTCCTTCGTTTAATAAGGCATATCCCACCACAAAAACGAGGATATAGAATGTTATGGTGTTTTGGAAGATGAACCAACCTCCAAGTACGGGTAAAGTGTACAATCCGATCAAAACCGGGAAGGGACTCCAAAATCCTTTCTTTTTTACTCTTAATGGCTCTGCGGAGTACATGTATCCAAATAACAAACCTGAAAGTGCTAGTAATGATGTTATATAATAACCCATAGAGAAGAGATAAAACATCAATAAAAATGCCGCTATCGCTTCAGTGGTGATGATCTTTTTCACATTGGATTTGCCCAATTCATTAACGGAATGGCTCATGTGTTTTTTATACTTCTCGTCCACCTCTACATCATATAAGCAATTGATGTTGCATGCAAAGGTTATCAAAAGAAAATACAGGACTATGTATATCAAAGATGGTGGAGAAATGAGTTGTGAAATAGCAGTGCTTCCAAGAATTAATCCAAGTAAAGGATGGGGGGGAGTTCCAAGCTGTATCTTTGCTCGACTTATGGTAAGAAAGGCTTTCAGTTTGCTCATGATCTGTACTCCTTATCGAATAGATTAGTAATTAGATCATCATTTTTTTTATTGTGTAGATACATCAATACCATCCAGAACAAATAGCCATCTGTTATTTAAGACTATTGATTTAAACAGTTTAGATCTGAAAAAGATGGTCATCCAACATCTTCCTTTCCTTTTATCAATGAATAAAGAACTCTATTCAAGGGAGTAGATACCCCCACCTTCTCACCCACGTCTATAATAGCACCTGTTATACAATCCACTTCAGTTCTTCTCCTACGCTCTACGTCTTGGAGCATGCTTGAACGATTTTCTGCAGTAGATATGGCGACCTTTTCGGTCTCTTCGACTGGATCTCCTCCAGGTACATCCACCTCGTGTTCTGCAACCCTTGCCGCCTCCAAGCAAACTTCCTTCATAAGACTACGCAAATAATTTTTATCGATGATGGCACCGTTTTTCAAACCTGTCAAAGCAGTGATAGGGTTTATCCCAGCATTAATGATGACCTTTTTCCATATGTAACCGTATATGTTGTCGGTGATCTCTGTTTTAATTCCACTATCTGTCAATATACCCGCCATCTCTTCTACACGTTCGTTTATCCCAGTAGGATAAGAACCTATCAAAGTTTCCCCGACCCCAGCATGAGTAACTAAGCCCGGTTTTTCATACGTTATGCCGTGGGTTGTTACTCCCCCTATAACATTATTCTTGTTTACATAATGTGAAATTATCTCTTCGTTCTTCAATCCATTTTGAAGAGATAAGATACAGGTATCGTCCTTGATATGAGATGAAATCATTTTAATAGAATTTTCAGTATCATAAGATTTGGTGCACAAAAGAACATAGAAAACATCGGAAAGAACTGCAGGGTCCGTCGAATAATTCACCTTCGACTTGATCTCACTCATTCCTCTGACCTCCACCTGGTTTAATTCTATATCATTTTTACCAAGCAACATGATCTCATTTTTAGAACCGAGAACTCCAGAAAGAAAAGTTCCCAGAGCACCTGGTCCAACGACACCTATCTTCATGAATACCACGTTTTTAGTATATTTTCATTCAAGGCTTTAATACATTATCCACTTCGCTTTCGAGTAACTCAAGCTGATATTTTTCTATAGTATTTGGACTAACTGGTAAGAAAAGTATCGATTCATTTATAGCAACTTGATCTTTCAGAGATTGTATGAGGTGCAGAACTGTTCTAAAGTCATTGTTCGTGATAAGATAATCCATCCCGTTGATAAGAACGATACCTTTTTCAACCGCTAAAAATTGTTCAATGGTCAAGCTGAATTTTTCAAGATTTTTAGGCCTCACTGTATTCTCTCTATCTACATTTGATAACCATATCATTTTTGTTTCTTTCAATCCGTGATTTTTCCTCACCTTCTCAGGGTATTGACGTGTAACCAGTAATCCTTTCATTCCCTTATTTACGATCTCTTTGAAAAGTTTCATCGAGAACACATCTTTTTTCTCTATTATCAGATATGTGTTTCCACGTATTATTCCCTCTGGCATGTCTTCATCTTCAATTTTAACTTTCTCTTCAACACCTTCTTCTTGTATGGTTTCTTTCGGTATTTTTTTAGGTGGTTGGATTTCTTTAAGATCAAGATCGAATATCTTTTTAATGTTTCTTATAAGGGATTCTGCCTGTTCTACCTTGATATCATTGTCCCTCGAAAGTTGTTCAGTATCAGTGGATATGATTTTTTCAGGATCATCATATCCCCTTTCGCAGATATTTTTTGCCATACCATGGTCTATCCCTTCTACACTCTGAATCGCTTCGATCAACTTATCTTTTTGGAGGCTTTTCTCTTCATCCTTCTTTTCTATCTCACCCAATTCGCCACCCTTCTCTTTTACTACCTGAACTATGCGTCTTGCTAAACTTCTTTTTATGAAAGAGAAGGAAGATAATTCGGAAACAGAAGCGTTTTTCAACTTATCAAGGTTAGTATATCCCTTCTCATAAAGATTTTCTGCAAGCTTCCTACTCATACCTGGTATCGATTCATAGATATCGATCAACCTCGAACGATACAATGGGAGTATCCCAAGTTGAACAGGTTCTCCGTTGACATCCCATTCAAGAACTAAATCTGCTTCCTCCATGAATTCGGGCCCTATGTGTATTTCTCGTCCACTCAACTCCTCTAAAATAAAATCCTCATGTCTCTCTACTGCTTTTAATATGTCTTCTGCAGCACTCACAAATATTTCAACTTCGTCAGCCTTATAAAGATCCAGTTCAGAACGCATCGCTTTTAATCTAAACATGATATCTTTCACTGTCTGTAAGTACCATAGTTTAGGATCTACAGCCATATCTAGATATATATTTCCGAATTCATGTTCGATCTCTACATACCCAGGAGGCACCTCTCTTTCAAAAGTCACCATTTCGGGCTGGATCTCGACCAAGTTCCCCTCGATACCCAATTTATAATCACCTTTGTCTATACCTTTTTTGATCTCTTTTGCCTCTCTTTTCTTCAACATCAATGAGATCCTACTTACCCACTGTCGGTATGCTTTACCTATAGCCTTCCTGTTAGGATGAACCTTCAAAATCATCTCGTCCCACTCTTCTTCAGGAGGGACCAGTTCTATATCTTCGATCCGTGCTGTTGTTTTGACAACTTCACTGTAATCTTGAACTAATTCTAAGCCCCTTAGATCTTTTGCATCCAGTATTATCCTTTTCAATGGCCACTTTTCGGGCATATCGTAATTTCTCTTACCTTGGAAGATCATTTCTATCAATTCACGAACATCTTTCATCTCATCTTCTATTTCTCTATCTATAAGCATCCTGTTGATCTTTGGCCATTCAGAGACATGTATACTTTCACTCTTAGGTTCCATATTCTGGTATATCATTTCACATAGATGTGGTGTTATCGGGAAGAGCAATTTTGATACTGATACCAGGCAAACATGTAAAACTTTGAGGGTTGCTAAGATATCCTTTTGATCATCAGATCCTAACCTTCTTCGAGCAAGTCGAACGTAAAATTGAGCGATATCTTCCATAACGAATTTTCTGATTTCTTCGATCACATGATGAAATTCCACCTTAGCATAATCATTTTTCAGTAAAATCTTTAGATTTTCAAGCTGGGAAAGGAGCCATTTATCTTCTATGGATAAATAATCTCCTAATAATTCTATCGTTACCTCATCTGGGTTAAAATTGGAGTACACCATGTGATCTTTTGTAAAAGAATACACGTTCCAAAGAACCCTCAGTAAAGTAGGAGGGCTTTCAAATAGGTCTGAAGTTATAGTAATTTTATCCCATATCGGTCGATCCGATAGGAGTTCTAAACGGAGTGAATCTATTCCGAAATTACGTGGTATATCGTCTATCTTGATATCCCTAAAATTTATATCGGCCATGCCCAAGAGCAACTTAGATGTTGGCCTGTTGAAAAGAAGATGGGATAGGTAAAGGTTAGTATAAGAAACTCCTACCTTTTCATCGATATCCGATAAGAATATATCTGAAGAACCCCACTTTATCCATTCTTCTTCATTATAGGGATAACCAAGTTGAGCCCATGGAGATATAGAAGCGACGAACAATCTATTTATATTCTTTTCCTCCCAATACATGTATTCTCCACACTCTTCACATCTGATCTCAACCCCTTCCATGAAAGTAGGTGCTAAACTGACCTCAGGAGCATTTTCGGAATAAGATAACATTTCATCAACAGAACTGAACAAAACGGAATTACCACATTCGCAGATCCACATCGGGAATGGGATACCCCAAATTTTTCTATCGGTCAAAGGGATGTCTACAGGTGAATCGGTCCACAGCTCGTGATCTATCATCCATTCAGGTATAACCTCGATATCGTCTAAGGTTTCCTTTATATCATCTTTCAAATCAGAAGCTTTGAAGAACCATTCACGAGACCTTTTATGTACAACATCTTTTCCACAATAAGAACATATTTCTTTATCTTTTAAGACGCTGTATTTTCCGAATAAAAGTTTTTCAGATTTCAAAGATGAGACGACTTGACTGCTCGCCTCATGCGTATCCGCACCTGCAAATTCACCTAATTTGTCGTGATCATCCTCAAATACTCCATCTTCTGTCACTGATACATCGATTTCAGTTCGAGATAATTCGGACAGTTCTTCATCATATGTTTCCAGACCTGGTGCGATAGGGTATATCCCTGTCAGAGTTTCTGGCAGATCTTCAGATAATACTACTTTGAAATCTTTATCCTTTTCTTTAATATAAGGCAACCTATCCTCAAGTGGATGGAAATATGTCATCCCTTCCAATCTTTCCGCACTTATTGTTTTGAGTATATTGTAATCTTCCAGGCCGACGTGATCCATGATCTCTTCCACGTTAGACGAGGTCATCAGTACTTTTTCACCACCATGTTCACCTTTGATGGCAACAACACTGAACTCCTCCTTACTATCGACCACTAAACATTCATTTCCAACTATTTGCCAGGGCTTTGATGTTTCCATCAATAGGTATCTACCTCTTCTTTTTCCCACGGGCACCTTCACGAATAGAACTGATTCATCTGTAGGTTTAATCTTTTTTTCTATATCCGTGAGTGCAGTCCGGCATCTAGAACACCACTGAAGTAATCTTTCCTCCTCCTCAAGAAATCCTTTTTCATCTATCTGAAATATACTCCACCAGATCGAGTCTATATAGGAAATTTCATCAGTAGTATAAGAATCTGGTGAAGATTTGGAAATACTTTTGAAAAGAGTACGGTAAGAATCGATCTTATCCTCTGCACTTTTCTTACAGGATTTCATCAGTTTTAATTTATCATCAGTTTTAAGTACCCTAGTTGGATCTATTTCCTGTAAGTCGAATATCTCTTCTTCTATCCAAGGCATGAACACATCGAAACCAGTTTTTGAACGAACGTCCGCGCCTAACAAGGTATGATATTTGTACCAGACATCCATTATGATCTCTGAAAATGCTATCTTTGGATCGTGTTCTCTTTTCAACAAGTGTGGAATTTGAGCTAAATATATCTTTCTAGATTCAGCTCTCTTTCGTTTGATCAATTCTGGAAGATTTAGATCATCCCATAGTTCTTCTACATCTCCTTCTAAGGAAGGTGGATCGTATTCTGAAGGTTGAAAGGACATATTATCCATAAAACCTAAAGTAAACGGTATATTAAATTAGTTTCCATCAATTCCCAAAAAGATATTGTGATATTGCAGTGTTCAATCATCTGCTTGAAATACTCTCTATGGATATGACGATCTGTAGGACCATAGTCACGAAGGATTAACCTATTCAAGGACGGTACCTGTTAGGTGTTCTAGGAAAAGGGATCGCATCACGGATGTGATCGAGATTGCATAACCACATGATAACCCGCTCTATACCTAAACCATAACCTGCGTGTGGAACACTTCCGTATCTTCTAGTATCCAAGAACCACTCGTAATTACTTGGGTCTTCTCCTTCTTCTTTGAGCCTAGCTATCAACGAATCTACATCCGTTTCCCGAACACTTCCTCCTATAAGTTCCCCTACGTGGGGAACCATTAGGTCGTAACCAAGTACTTTGGTAGGATCGTTTTCATCTCTTTTCATGTAGAATGCTTTGATTTCTTTTGGATAGTGGGTTACAAAGACGGGTTTATCGAACAGTGATGTCAGCTTTTTCTCCTCGGGAACACCGAAGTCATCACCGTATATGACTTCCATACCTTCTTTTTTCAAAAGGTCGATAGCTTCTTCGTAAGTGATCCTTGGGAATGGTCCTTCCAGATTCTCTAGATATTCTACTCCATCTTTGTAGATATTTTCTAGCTCCTGCCTGTCATCTTCTAAAACCTTTTTAGCGATATGTAACACCAGACCTTCACCTAATTCTATAAGTTCATCATTATCCAACCAAAGTCCTTCAACTTCTGCATGCCAAAACTCTGTTAGATGCCTTGGTGTTTTAGATTTTTCCGCCCTAAAACTAGGGGCGATCGTGTATATATTACCTAAACCGAATATCGCCGCTTCAGCATAAAGCTGCCAGCTCTGGGTTAGGTAAACTTCCTCATCAAAGTAATCGACTGGGAACAAAGTTGCACCCCCTTCACAAGCTAAAGGAGTAATTATGGGTGATTGGAACTCTTTATACCCTTTAGACCGGAAGAACTCGTGTATCGCTCCGAAAACTGTGGAACGTATCGATAGGATATTCCTCATCCTAGTTGAGCGAAGCCATAGATGCCTGTTTTCAAGAAGATGCTCGACACTGTGATCCTCTTGGATAGGAAATACATTTGCAGGGTGGACTATTTTCACATCTCTGGCTCTGACCTCAAAACCATCAGGTGCTCTCTGATCAGAAACGACTTGACCAGTAACTTTTATTGATGATTCTATCAGTAGAGATTTTACTTCTTCAAACCTATCCTCTTCCAATTCATCTTTAGCAACGGTGACTTGGACGATACCAGTCGGATCACGCAGATTAAGAAAAACCATATTTCCTATATTTCTTGTCCTGTGTATCCATCCACGTAGGTTTACTTTTTTTCCAGTATACTTGTCGTCAAGTACTTCCTTCACATCCATCCAATCTTTGTTCATTTTTTCACTGAAATCGAGGAGTGATTTCGAAGATAAAAGTGTTGTGTATTAAATAACTAGAACAGGTAAATGATAAATATTGAGACCTTAATCCTCTTTACGATCAATATGAATAAAAAGTTAATAGTCATAGGAAGTGGACCGGGTGGATATACTAGTGCAGTTTTAGCTGCAAAGAAAGGGATGGATGTGAAGTTGATAGAGAAGGGGGATCTAGGAGGTGTATGCACGAACCGTGGCTGCATACCGTCAAAAGCTCTTCTATCAGTGGCAGAAACTATCGATACGATAGAGGGAGCGAAACGTAAAGGTATCAAAGCTTCTTTGGAAGAAATCAACATGGGCAAGATACAGAAATTCAAAGAGCGAGCTGTCAACACATCACAAAGGGGCATAGAAAAACAGATCAAAGAAACAGGTGTAGAACTTATTACTGGAGAAGCTAAAATAGAAACCGACTCCACTGTGACCGTGAACGATAAGGTATTTGAAGCAGACTATATAATCGTAGCTACCGGTTCAGAACCAGCTGTACTCCCATTTTTAGATGTGGATGAACAGAACATATTGACAAGTAAAGGAGCTTTGCAATTAACTGATATCCCCGAATCTATGGTAATCATAGGGGGCGGATATATCGGCATGGAACTTGCAACTGTATTCTCTTCCTTAGGAACGTCGATAACAGTTGTTGAAATGATGGATAGACTACTCCCAAATATGGATGTTGATATAAGTAAAGAAGCCCAAACGATGCTCAAACGTAAAAGGATAAAGATTCACACCAACACTGTAGTCAAAGATGTTAAGGGGGATGGACCCTTTGAAGTGTTGATAGAGGGCGATGAAGAAGCACTAATTGAAGCAGATAAAGTCCTTTGCTCTATAGGTAGAAGTCCAACTCCTCCAGAGATGAACCTGGATATAATAGATGATAAAGGGTTTATAGAAACAGACGATTTTATGAAAACTTCAGTAGATGGAATATACGCAGTAGGAGACGTTAACGGTAGATCCATGCTTGCACATTCGGCTTACAAACAAGCAGAGATAGCGGTCAAAGATATGATCGGTGAAGAAACCCTAGGTTTCTCTGACTATCTAGTGCCTTCAGGGGTATATACTCATCCTGAGTTTGCTTCTGTAGGATCGACTCAAGAAGAGGCTGAAAAAGAATACGATGATATATCGATAAGCAAATTTCCTATGTCTGCAAATGGACGAGGATACTCCACCGGGAAGCGTGCAGGCTTTGCAAAGCTGATATATGTAGACGATGATATATTAGGTATACATCTTGTATGCCCTTCTGCAACCGATATCATAATGGAGGGACTTTTAGCGATGGAAGGTAACCTTGGTGCAAAAAAATTGTCCGATATAATTCATCCCCACCCAACTTATTCAGAAGCCATAGTCGAAGCTTTACGTACTGGTTAGACACCCTTTCCTAACTTGACCAAACACTGTGTCTTGTTTACTGTTGCATCTCTGTAAGAACTGTTAATGTCCAAAGCCTGGTCATAGCATTCCAATGCCTTGCTGTAATCTCCCCTACGGAAAAAGGCGTTACCAAGGTTGTTCCATGAAACCTCGTATCCGGAGTCGATCTCCAACGCTTTCTTTAAACATTTAACCGCTAGTTTCTGCTCACCCATCCTACTGTATGCAGTACCTAAGTTATTCCATGTGGCTACACTTCCTGGAGCTATCTCTAAAACCTTTTTGAAAGTGCGTATAGCTTTTTCATATTCACCCATATTGCAGAGTGCTAGACCTTTGCTGTAAAGGGGAAATTCAATGTCATCCTCAGGTGTTTCAACGGTTTTACTTTTTTTGACCGCCCTTTCGAAAGAGACCAACGCATCTTCATAATCTCCGTGGATAAGATGACGATGGCCTATCTCTATGTTCTCATAGAGTTCTGTTTCAAGGGATTCGCTTCGATACCAAGTGACAGTACTTCCTATCACTAATATCGACCCTAATCCAATTGACATTATTCCGGCATATCCAAGTTCGTTTATTTCATAAGCCCCACGTATCAAAATCGCGGAAGTGCATATAAGTAATAATACTATTCCACTCATCCATGGTAGATACTGGCGTATATCGATATCTAATATCGAGTGCAGCATCCAGAATATCCCTAGTGATACCGATATCAACCCTGCATTAACGATCAAAGGAAAGGATATCCTCAAAAAGAATTGATTAAGTGGTACGAACAAGGCCATCAACATAGCCAATATGAATCCTGCCCATCCGTAGTGGGGAAGCTTTTTAAATTGGTCTTTCAGATGATAAGATGTTATCAACCCAGATGAAAAGAATATACCCAAACTCACTACTAGAGCAAGTCCTACATAGAAAAATCCTTCTCCTTCTGTTTGAGTATATAATAGTAAACCGCTAAAGGCAAAAAGTGAAAGGGTCGATACAGGCACCTGATAATCTTTAACTCTTTTTATGATATTTCCAAGATAACTTTCTTCATCGATCAAAGAATCCAACGATTCATCCGTGAAAACGGTATCATCTTTATCACTAATGATGCTCTCTATCCATCGATCTTCATCTTCTGATAATTTTTCTTCTTTCTTTATGGAAATTTGATCCTCTACTCCAAAACCACAGATACTGCATCCGTCACTTTCCATGTTCATGTAAGAATCGCATGATGGACATATCTTCCAATCCTCGTCATCTTTTTCTAAAATTTCAATAGCTACTTCATCTTCAGCTTTACCCAATTTTTTATCTACACTTTCTTTTACGGTTCTACTGATCTCTTCAAGTGCTGCCGAAGCATCGAATTCCTCCTCTTCTTCTTGATGATCTATTTCATGATCAATTTCTTCAACTATCTCTGTTAATTCTTCATCACTTATACCTACATCGTCTTCAAAGTCTGGATCAAACAAACTCTCGTCTGGACCTTCAAAGAAGTCTTCTTCGATCAGTTCTGACTCTGATTCCGACGTCTCTTCTTTGTATACCTCTTCTGTATATTCTGGTTCAGTGATCATCTCCTCTTCTTTTATGTCGTCCAACAAACTTTTCAATTCATCTTCTACTTCTATATCTCCTTGTAGTTCATCGATCTCAGGATCATCAAGTGTTAAAGGATCCCCTGGATCACCTCCACATATGTAACATTCCTTTTCCTCTTGGTGCATCAATGCACCACAGTTATCACATATCCTGAGTTCATCCTCATCGAGAGATGTATCGTCTCCCGAGAACACCTTTTCCAGTAAATCTGAATCAAAAGAAGTTTCTTCTTCAATTAACTCTTCATCTTCTATGTTTCTTCTTGCAAGTTTGAGATCGCTACCACATAAACCGCATGTATCTGATGATGAATCAATGAACGCTCCACATGCATCACAGATGTATATTTTCTCTTCCTTAACACGTTCATCTGTCGATAATTCTTCGACCGAAGGAGCCTCAGACACCAAGCTACCACATATATTACATCTTTCCGTGTCGTCACCTCTAAAAGCTCCACACACCGTACATACTTCAATACCTTTATCGTCTTCTTGGTCCGAGACGGTATCAGGTATATCGTCTATACCCAGTGCATCGCTGAACCTTTTGGTGGCTTCCTCAATATCCCACGTCTCTTTATCTCTTTCTTGAAGCTCTCCTTCTTCGAACATATATCCGCATATCGAACAGCTAGACTGATCAGGTTCGTTGATGCCCCCACAGTTGCCACACATCTTTATATCGTGGCCTAAGGAAAGGGTTTGGATAGTTTCTGAAGACAAACCATACTCCTCTTCAAGGGTCTTTTCGATCTCTCTGTCTAATTCTTTGAGTTCGTTTTTATCGATATCTAATTCATCATCATCTACCCACCCAAGATCTTCTTCGGATTCAGGTTCTTGGATATCTTCATCTATAACTTTTTGAAACCCTTCTTCTTCGATGATCTCTTGAACGTCTTCATGAGGCTCCTTATCCTCGGTTTCTACCTCATCTTCAAATAGATAACCACAAGAATTACATTCCTTAACACCAGCACTCACAAAAGAACCACAATTTACACATAAAAAGAGGCCTTCCTCAGTCATCTTTTTGTCAGGATGCATCTGCCGTTCAACACTTTTTTCGAACTCCTCTTCATCATCAAGAACGAATCCACAGTGAGAGCATTCGTCAGCTTGAGCCGATATAAAAGAACCACAATTGTTGCATAGATATAATGAAGACTCCTCTTCTTCATTCTCCTCCTGGACAGGTGTGGATTCTTCAATCTCTATACCCTCATCTTCTTCATCCTCCATCAACGCTCCACAGTGGGAACATTCTTCCGCATCAACTGAAACAAAAGCACCACAGTTACTGCATAGATAAACTCCTCCTTCCTCCTTTACAGACATCTCTAGAGTATCTATGATGTCCTTTGCTGTACTCTCACCGATCCCATCGACGGACAAGAAATTATCAATATCTGCTTTCTCGAGCTTTTGGATGTTATCTAATCCGGCATCGACTATATTTTTCGCTCTTCTACTCCCTACACCTGAGATATTAGTCAATGCCGTGATGATCTTCTTTTCATCGTCATCCATATCAGCTAACTTTGTTCCACATACCTTGCAATCTACTCTGTCGGAACTATTCCTGTTACCACACAGGGGGCAGGAGATATGTTCTTCGCTCATGTTGATTGACCCCCTATTATCTTTTTTATAAAATACGAGACGGATATATTTTTAGTTTTTGCAGATCTATCTTCTTTATCGACACTTGGTTCAACATCCTCTTCTTCAATTTTTTCTCCATTCTCTTTCTTCCTTCTATAACCGAACATCCCTATGAATATAGCAATTACGAAGATAACTGGAAGGATGGTATCTTCAAATTCAGATATGTTGGTTATATCGGTAGCAGAATCGGACACATCTGGGTTCCTATCCGATGTCGCTGTCAAAGTAGTTACATCCTGAAATTCTCCTTCAGCATCACCCGGGATCTCTACAGCCAGAGTAACATCGAAAGACTCGTCCATCTTCAACTTTCCCGTATCGGGAGAGCCACTACCTGTACTGTCCCAATCTGGATCTACGTATTCCCAGTTTCCATCGCCTCCATAATCGATGCCCATCACTGATCCGTCCGGTCCGTAAAGCGTTATGTTATAACCCAATGAGGAGCCAACGCTCAGCTCAAATATGTCATTCCCCCTTCCCGTATTTGTTATCGTGTGATCATAATATACAGTGTCACCGGCTTGTGCCTCTGATTCGTGGTCTGGAGAGACGTCAACACCTGAAGGGATCTGAAATGATGTGTCTTCATCAGATGTAACATAATCATCGTCGGAAGCAAAGACTTCTGTTCGATATTCACCAACCTCTGCTTCGGTGTCAAGTTCATATGACCCCTCGTATGTGAGATGATCATTTTCAGTCAGCATGTTTTCAACCAGATCCATCTCTTGTTCGATCAGCAATTCTCCATCCGGATCAAATATGCTCATGATGACATCGTCGACGTGTTGAGGACCGAATGGATTACTCACCTTGCTTCTAACTACCACCTCTTCTCCTGCAGAGAAATATCGAGTTGCTTCCGTTTCATTATATGTTATAACTTCATCCACATTAATATAGGTATCCGTATAAAACTCGATCCTAGAATCGTACTCGTAACAGTCAAAATTGATCTCTATCGCTTCGCTCGATGAAGCTATCTCCAGTTCCAAACTATCACCCGATGATAGTGTATGATCAGTGTTTATGGTGAAATCATACCACCCTTCTTCATCGAGCGGACCGATACCTTCTGAGCCTATCACTTCACCCGAATCCATGAGCGTGGCACTCACCACTGGTTGATGTTGTCCTCTCGGTTCAGGAATGATATAAAGATAAACTTTTGCCTCTCCTTGTAAGGAGAGGTCACTGTATAAAGAAGGCTCTTGAACGAATATATTTTCTTCACCATCTTCGATAGTCATAGAAGTAGGATTGTCATGCTGTTCTGTATCCATATAATCACCATCGTGAAGATACAGTGTCTTCATGACCTCGGGTTTAGGTATCCTTGTAACCAGTGTTGCATCATCTGATACCTCGTCGTGATCTGCGGAAAGGGCGTATATGGTAGTACTATCAGTCCTCCCTTCTTCGTCGGGTGTGCTTTTCCTTACAACGATCTCTTCTTCATAACCTGAAGGAACTTGGATATCGGGCATGCCAGACCCGGTGGTGTCCCACTCCTCGTGTACCCAATCCCAAGTTCCATCCCCATCTTCATCCTCGGCTACATGTTCACCACCTATGTACAGATCCGTCGGCCATCCTCGGGATGAAGAACCTGTATCTATTTCATAGTTATCGGCAATCTCTCCTATGTTCCAGATAAACAAGCTGTATTCCGCAGTTTCTCCTGGCTCAACGGTTTCATAATTATCTGGATAGATTACTACACCCACTTCAGAGGGTATCAAAAATTCAGTATGATCAATATCCTCTATCCCTTGTACATCATGTGTATTAACTTCGATCTCATAAAGACCCGTTAGGGGATCATCTGGTAATGTGAAAGTGGAGCTGAATATCAGATAACCTTCTTCTTCATCTACCACCTCCATCTCGACATCCTCCCACAGAGGCTCTCCTTCGGGATCGTAAACAGTCATGTATGCATCCGATATATATTGAGAACCAAGGGGGTGAGAAATCAAAGCTCTAGATTCAACTATATCCCCCTCTTCGAACTCCTTGCTCTGCTCCCCCTCCTCGTCGTAGGTATCTAATTCATCGATCGATATAACCGTGTTAGTAGGTATGGATAATCTAGAGTCTCTTTCCTCACTGTTGTAATGGACTCCCATCAAAAGATTGCCGTCTTCACCTATTATCCTTGTTCTCAGAGTCAGTGCTTCTCCGGCTTCGAATGTAAAACTATCTATATCTATATCTATAGAATACCATCCCTCATAATTTATTGGTGCGAGTGAATTCTGACCGACCACTTCATCATCGTTTAGGATCGTTGTTTCGAGACCAGGATTATGTGGTCCAGAGCCACTAGGGCTGAGATACAATCTTACGGAGACATAGGACGATATATTGAAATCATCTCTGAACGATCCAGAAACGAACTCTTGGATATCTTCATCATCCTTGTTCCTAAGTTCGATACTCTCTTCTTCATCACCCATCGTTGGTAAAAGTGAATCGTCTTCTCTCAAATATAGAATTTGATCCTCAGATCTGTCTCCAGTCGATCTGGTACCATGGATGTTAGATAAATTTCCGATCGAGATTTCATCACTGTCCATGTGTGCTGGTTCGAACCCCTCCTGTGCTGATCTTAGAGACGGATCGGTCCACGATAAAGGTGTTACTGAATCCATAACATCGTTCCAATCTGTTGTAACGTAGGTGACTTTGAAGTCTGGATCGATTTCAAGGTCTTCGAAGTTTATCGCAGTTTCCAGAGAGGTACGGTTCAAAGCCACATCCACCTCATCTACGTGCTCCCACTCCCAGCTATTCCCGTTCCCAACATATCTGCTTACGTTTGAACTATAAACCTCCATATTTCTACCGGTCACGGTGATAACGTATTCAGCTCCCAAATTGCCTAAGTAAGGTGCAGTATAACCGGTAGATGGGTCGTCATCGGCGTCGATGAATATGTGAGTACTTTCCTCGCCCGTCCGGGTCGGTATATCCACGGGACCGATGTACCTGCTGACCTTACGCCCCCAATATTCTCTGGGTATCTGAGGATGTGGTGGGATCGTGGTATTCAACCATTTGTCCGGACCATATGGATAATCCGCAACACCATCACCATCTACATCAGGTAGACCGTCTTCAGTAACCATCTCCGAGTCCGGTGTGCCATCGTTGGTAAAGTCATAAGGAAATGGGTCATATATGTCTGGGATACCGTCACCATCGCTGTCTATGAGTTCTGGAGGGCGGCCACGGATGTAGGGCACGTCCGCACCTCCCATCATATTTCCTTCAACGGATACCATGAATGCAGCATCATTAATATCTCCTTCAGTAAGTGAATATCTACGGATATCTATGTTGGGATTCCAAGCATCGTGAGGGGAGAGGTCGTCAAAGGGATCATCAAAGAGGTCTTGATCAATCCAATCACTGAAGGCACCGGTTACTCTTGGTTTTTCGGGAACACCCTCGATGTAAAAATTATCTACATTATTAGGTTTGATAGTTACCATACCATCTTCAGTGTCCGCATCTGTAACATCAAGTCCTGTAACAGAGAACTCCGGAGCGTTGGAAGAGACCTTACCCCAAACTTCAAAATAAGTTGGTTCTTCGTCTATCTCTTCCTCGATAGTGATCTCCGTAGTATTTACAAAATCCTCATCTGAACCTATCAATAGATCATCACGGTAAATTTTTATGGACTCTATATACGGTTCTGATAGGTCGTTATATTCTATCGTCAGAGAGTTAAGTTCAACGACCCCTGAAAGGGAGAGTGCTTCGATCGTTAGTAATTTATTCTCTTCACCAGATCCGAGAAACCTTGTTTGGGAGGGATGTATATCGATCAGTACCGCATCTTTTTCGGGAACTACGGCTCCACCCGTAGTGTAAGACAAATCACCACAGGAGGTATGTATTACAACGGAGGGATCCGCTCCTTCATGAACCTCACTTAACCACATCCTGGTTTCAAGTCTTTTCTCATCGTGTTCTACCCGTACGGAGCCACTCCTTTCGAATCCGTTCCAATCGTCAGAAGACCTACTAGTGTTGAAAGAATAGAAGTTAGTCCCCTGCAACTCTCCATCCCATCCATAAATCTCCGCCTGGTAATCGGCTCTCATCGTTCCGAGGTCGTACCCTTCGTCCTCTATTACATCGACAAACACTCTGAATGAATAAACATCGTCGTTTGTCTCAAAAAGAGTGCCATTCATTTCCGAATAGAGGTATAGATAACCCCCAGAAACATGCAATTTGTACTCTTGTACGTGTAAACTAGGTCTGTCGAAGATGGTTATCGGTGGTTCGTGATAAGCTCTGATACCTCTCCAATCCTCAAAGTCACCATCGATATCAATAGGTTCTTCTATAGCGATATATAGTATATTGAATAAAACCGGTATAAAAAGAAGAAAGAGCAATATCATGACCGTACCCAACCCCTTTTTGAACCATTCAACGTTTCTCATTCCTTTTCGTGGTATCCTCCCTTCTAGGTACGGTTCTTCCAAGATCATAGTATCTTTTACGTCATCCTCACGAAGACTTGAAAAACCGGGTATCCCTGCGATACCATTCACCAGCCCGTCTTCAGCTGGAAGACTTATTTCATCACCATGACTGGTAAAATCAATTGAAGGTCCGGAGATGCCGCCGATGCCGTTGATCAAACCGTCCTCAGCTGGCAGACTAGCTGTATCAGATCTTCCTTCAGTCCAGGACCACTTGCTTTCTCTTTCGAAAGTAAATATTTCCTCGTCAATCCCATTGGTCTTACCAACACCGTTGATCTTACCGTTCACTTTCCCTAGTCCGTTGATCCTCCCATTGGTCTTACCAACGCCGTTGATCTTACCGTTCACTTTCCCTAGTCCGTTGATCCTCC
>PUNK01000050.1 GCA_003552585.1 Thermoplasmata archaeon
CCTCGGAATCGCTACGGGTTTGGAAGCCCACGAGCGGCGCGCCCGCGATGGGGCGCCGCGTGTCATGGAAGGTCCCGCGATGGGGTCTCGAGGTCCTGTTCCGAAGCGGTCTGATCAGCGGCGCCGTGCGAACCGCGACGGTTCGGAGGTGGTGGCTGCTGCTGGGCCGCGGGTGAAGCCGCCGTCGGCGTCGAAGCATTGGCACCGTTTGGCGCGCGAGTGGTTTCGGTCGTTGCAGGAGTCGGGCCAGGCGCAGTTCTATGAGGCGAGCGATTGGGCGCAGGCGAAGGTCGTCGCCGAGTTGATGAGCCGCGAGCTCGAGAAGGCTCGGCCGTCTGCGCAGATGGTTCAGACGCTGTTGGGGCAGGCGACGGAGCTGTTGACGACTGAGGGGTCTCGACGCCGGGTTCGGCTTGAGTTGGAGCGGGGTGAGGCTCCGGTCGAGGACGAGGCGGTGGCGATCCTTGACGACTATCGCCAGTCGGTCTAGCACGCTGCCGGAGGGGTGGCCGGAGTTCACGCTTGGTCCCTGGGCGGAGCATTGGGCGGAGAGTTGGCTGGTGCAGCCTAATGGTCCGCGCGCCGGCGAGCTGCTGGAGTTGACGGAGGGCCAGCGCCGGTTTCTGTGGTGGTGGTATGCGGTCGACGAGGATGGCCGCTGGCGCTTTAACCACGGTGCTAGGCGTCTCGCGAAGGGGTCGGGCAAGTCGCCGTTCGCGGCTGTGCTCGCGCTGGTCGAGTTGTGCGCGCCGGTGCGCTTGTTGCATCTCGACCGGGCGAAGAAGGACCCGCGGCTAGAGCGTTGGGGTTGGACGGTGGGCCGTCCGGTGGACATGCCGTGGGTGCAGATCGCGGCGACGTCGCAGGACCAGACGACGAACACGATGCGGATGGTGCGCGCGTTCGCTCCTCGCGGCTCGCCAGTCGTTGAGGCGCACGGGCTCGATCCGGGCAAGCAGACGTACTACAAGCAGCCCGAGGGCGCGTTGCAGGTCATCACGTCGAGCTCGACGGCGGCGGAGGGCGCCGAGGCGAGTTTTGTGGTTGCCGACGAGACGGAGTATTGGACGCCGAGCAACGGCGGCGTGGACCTGGCCGCGACGCTCGCTGACAACCTCGCCAAGTCGGGCTCGCGGATGTTGGAGACGTCGAACGCGTGGGTGCCCGGCCAGGGCTCGGTTGCCGAGTGGACGTGGGACGCGTGGACGGCTGCGGAGGAGGGCCGCACGACCGGTGATACGCGGATTCTGTACGACGCGGTGATCGCGCCGCCGGACACGGACATGAGAGACGACGACTCGCTGCGGGCCGCGTTGGAGCACGTGTACGCGGACTGCTGGTGGCAGGACATCGAGCCGATCGTGCAGCGGATCCGTTCGCTGAACAGTCGGCCGGAGGACAGTAAGCGCAAGTACTTGAACTGGCCGTCGGTTGCGGCTGACGCGTGGGTCGAGCCGGAGGAGTGGTCGGCGCTGGCGGACGCGACCGTGACGGTTGCGGATGGTGACGAGATCGTTGCGTTCTTCGACGGGTCGAAGAGCGAGGACGCGACCGCGCTGGTGGGTTGTCGCGTCGAGGACGGGCACGTGTTCACGCTCGGCGTGTGGGAGCCCGACCCGGGCGACCCGGATGATCAGGTTGACGCCGCGGACGTGGACCGCGTGGTGCAGCAGATGTTCGACCGCTTCGACGTCGCCGCGTTCTTCGCGGACGTCAAGGAGTGGGAGAGCTTCGCGCTTGCTGACTGGCCGGGAAGGTACGGCGACGAGGTGCGGTTGTGGGCGGCGCCGAAGAGTCGGCCGCCGCAACCGATCGCGTGGGACATGCGCGGACATCGTCTTGAGTTCGCGAAGGCGGTAGAGGCGTGCCACGCGGAGATCGTTGAGGGCCAGTTCACCCATGACGGCGATTCGCGGGTGGCGCGGCACGTCGCGAACGCGCGACGCCGCGTCTACCAGGACGCGATCACGATCCGCAAGGAGTCGCCGAACAGTCGGCGCAAGATCGATGCGGCCGTGTGCGTGGTGGGTGCGCGCATGCTGCGCCGCATGTGGTTGCAGTCGGGCAAGCGGCGCGCCAAGACAGGGCGCGCCATGTTCGCGTAGGGGGCCGCATGGTGCTTAGTGCTGATGACGCTGTGCGGCAGGTCCGCGAGCTCGCCGAGCTTCGCAACGGCGAGAAGCCTCGCATCAACCGGATCTACTCATACCTGCGCAACAAGCAGTCGTTCTACTGGCTGCCCACGGGCGTTCCCACCGAGGTGCGCCGCATGGCGGAGATCAGCCGCGTGAACGTGCTGCGGTTCATCGTGGACGCGTCGGTGCAGTCGCTGTTCGTTGACGGCTATCGGGCGCCGCAACAGACCGACAACGAGGCGGTCTGGGACGCGTGGCAGGCGAACCGGATGGACGCACGGCAGACAAGCGCGCACCGATCCGCGTTCGCGTATGGGGCGTCGTACGTGACGGTGCTGCCCGGCGACACCGGCCCGGTGATCCGCCCGGTCGGGCCGCGTCGCATGACTGCGGTCTACGGCGACGATGACGATTGGGCGACGTGGGCGCTGGAAGAGCGCAACATGGGCCGGTCAACGCTCTACCGCCTGTTCGACGACGAGGCGGTCTACTGGGTGCGCCGAGACGCGGACGGCCGCTACGACCTCGACGGGCTCGCCGAGCATGGTGTCGGCGTGGTGCCGGTGGTGCGGCTGCGTGACCGTTACGAGGTCGACGACGAAGTCATCGGCCAGGTCGAGCCGTACATTGAGCTGCAAGACCAAGTGAACCTGACTACCTTCAGCCTGCTGGTGGCGCAGCACTACGGCGCGCACCGCCAGCGGTACGTGATCGGATGGCTGGCGGACAGCGAAGAGGAGGCGCTGAAGGCGTCGGCGCAGCGACTGTGGATGTTCG
>PUNK01000018.1 GCA_003552585.1 Thermoplasmata archaeon
CGACGCTCTTGTGTAGCACATTGTTGATGGCTTGCTGTCTTGCCATTTCGGTCTGTCCCGAGTGAACTACATTCGGCCTAGAGAGATGTTCAGATCGGTGTTTGTGGCTTACCGTGAGAATACCGCGACCGTATCAACAATCTCCTACGGAAGAGCGTTGTCCGATAAAAGACTGGGGCGATGACGAAGAAGGTGTTTTTGACTATCTCTGACGTAGAATGTGTTCTCAGTCACTCCTCGATATAGTCGTCTCCTAATTTATACCAATCGAATTTTTACGGTTGAGTAAGGACTTACCTCTAATGGATACTTCACTCAAGACACGGATTAGAGAGCAGGCAGAAATAGCTGCGCTTTATAATGCTGTCAAACACAGAAGTAACGCCGAAATCGGTGCTATTATCGGACCATTGATGGCCGAGAATCCGCAGTTTCGTGAGTATAGCGATGAAGTTCCCAGCATAGTCACTCCTGTGATCGAAACAATCAACGAGATGAACTATGAACAGCGACGAGAGCGCCTTCACGAACTCGCACCGAAGAAACTCGATGAACTTGACGCTGAAGCGGAATCCGAAAACCGGAAGCTCCCCGATCTTCCGAACGCTGAAAGGTACGATTCAATCCGGATGCGGGTTGCCCCAAATCCTAACGGCCCTTGGCACATAGGCCATGCACGAATGGCCGCCGTCGTCGGCACCTATAAGCAGCAATACGACGGCTCGTTCATCTGCAGGTTTGACGACACTGATCCCGAGACGAAGCGTCCGGATCTCGCGGCTTATGAGCAGATTATTGATTCGATTGATTACTTAGGGTTCGAGCCTGACGAAGTGTTACGCGCAAGTAATCGGTTGGAGACTTACTATGAATTTGCCCGTGAACTTATCGACATGGGTGGGGCCTATACGTGTCGGTGTTCACGGGAGGATTTCTCTAAGTTGAAAAACAATGGGGAGCCATGTGACCACCGTGACACCCCCTCTGAGGAGTGTCTCGAAGAGTTCGAAGCGATGATTGACGGCGAGTACAGTTCAGGGGAAATCGTGTTACGTATTAAAACCGACATCGAGCACAAGAATCCTGCACTACGGGATTTCGTTGCCTTCCGCATGATCGATACCCCTCATCCCCGACCGGAAGCCGCCGAATATCGCTGTTGGCCCATGCTTGATTTCCAAAGTGGCATCGACGACCATCTGACTAATGTGAGCCACATCATTCGCGGGATCGATCTGCAAGACTCAGCAAAGAAACAGCAATTCATTTACGATTACTTTGGTTGGAACTATCCCGAGGTAATCCACTGGGGTCTCGTCAAATTCGACGAGTACGACGTACCGACATCGACCTCCTCCATCCGTGAGTTGATAGAAACTGGAGAATTAGATGGATGGGACGACCCACGGGCCCCAACGGTTATGAGTCTCAGACGTCGCGGTATCCGCGGCGAGGCGATAGTTGAGGCGATGATTGATCTGGGTATGTCTACCTCAAACGTCGAGATGTCGATGTCATCTATCTACGCGAACAACCGCCAGTTGATCGATGACGGGGCTGACCGGGCGTTTATGATCCGAGACGACCCTGATCACGGGGGAGGTGCTGTGGAACTAGCCGTTGTGAACGGTCCATCGAACGCCGAAGTGCCTGTTCATCCCGAACATAACGAACGCGGAGTGCGGGAGATACCCGTCGGTGACACCGTGGTGGTTGAGCGTGCAGATTTGCCTGTGGAAGATAATCGAATCTGGTTAAAAGGTTGTGGCTGTATGAAATATGACGGTGATAGGTTGATCTCTACTGACGATCAGCCGTCGGTGATCTACGGAGAAGGGATTGATATTATTCATTGGGTGCCCGGCGATGAAGCCGTAGATGTGAAGATGTGGACGATGGATGGACCGGTGGCCGGGTACGCAGAACCAGATGTAGCCGAGTGTGAAGTAAACGAAGTTGTTCAGTTTGAGCGTATCGGGTTCGTTCGGATTGATGAAATCAGCAATAGCGTAGTAACCTATTATGCTCACCGATAGGTTTTAGTGCCTCTACACAGCAATCAAGTTCTCGAAAATCAGGCTCTGTTAAAGCTCGTTTGATGTCTTGCGGTTTTCTGAGAAGCTAGTTTCGTATCGGATAGATGAAAATTAGTGGGCGGAGCCGCTCTTCTTAACATCAACGTTGAAGAGTTTTTAACAGAGCTAATAGGGTCGCGTTAAGTTAGAGGATGAGGCGGACAATGTCTGAGTGTCTATGACAGAAATCGACCGCCTCAGCGAACGTACCGCATGGATCGACTTGTCGCTTGTGGAGCGAGATTGAACGCCGCGATGGGCGGTTGAAGTAGGGATCCGCTGTCACTTGGCCGGTATGTCACTGCGTGAGGTAAGTAATCATCTCGAAAGGTTTGGGATTGATCGGAGTCACGTCGCTATCCATAACTGGGTTCATAAAGCCGACCTACAGCCGATCTCGACTGTCTCAGGGGATCAACTTGCGGTTGATGAAAAGATGATCCGGCTACACGGACAGAAGTTTTGGCTGTACGGTACGGTTGATCCATATACCAATGAGATACTCCACGTGAGCCTCTATCCGCCGCAAATAAACAGACGACGCGATGGTTTCTGACCAAACTACACCAGCGTTATCAGCTGAACAATGTCGAATTTCTCGTCGATGACGCAAACTATCTCGGATCAGTTCTCGCTGAAGACGGCTATCGATTTCAAGTCATTCAACATGGAAATCGGAATGCCATCGAACGTATCTTTTGGGAAATAGAATGGCGAACCTCATCATTTGCGAGTAGTTTTAGCAATGTCGCGCTTGAGACAGCTCAAAACTGGCTCGAAGCTGTCGCTGTCTACCACAATGCTCGCCAAACTCAACGCGACCGTTTCTCTTGA
>PUNK01000015.1 GCA_003552585.1 Thermoplasmata archaeon
GCAATATCATCACTAGAACTCCGAACACCGTTATACTGGGCTTTTTCTTTTCTTTCATTTTCATCAAATCAGTACTAAACACATATCACATATATATTTTATCTGTATAGATTATGTATGTATATGTAAGCAATATAGGCCTATATAGCAATATATTCCATTATTTATTCTCCTCGCGAGATCGTGAAGCCATAATATCCACATCCTGGATCTATTCTATATTTATGGATAAAAGATCCTTATACCAAATGTAGATCACATATTTGATACTCTGAAACTTTTAATCGAAGCATTTAAAAATATCCTATACTTCACCGAAGACATGGGCATAATCGTAGGAAAGAACACGAGATTAGTGGTGCAGGGTATCACGGGAACACAAGGGCGAGCTCATACTAAAATGATGAATAAATACGGTACTAATATTGTTGCAGGGGTGACTCCTGGAAAAGGAGGAGAAGAAGTGGAAGGTATTCCTGTATTCAATACTGTAGAAAAGGCTAAGGAAGAGAAAGATGCAAATGCCTCCATCGTTTTTGTTCCGGCTCCCTTTGCTAAAAGTGCTGCCATGGAAGCTATCACAGCAGGTATGGACCCAGTAGTTATCATAACCGAGGGGGTACCCGTTCATGATTCAACCAAGATCATGCGATGGGGTGAAATACATGGTACAACTATCATCGGACCAAATACCCCTGGCATCATCACACCCGGAAAAACAAAGGTGGGCATAATGCCTAATCATATTTTTAAGGAAGGAAATGTTGGTCTGGTTTCTAGGAGTGGTACTTTAACGTATGAAATTGTTAATTCCATGGTAAAAGAAGGGTACGGTCAAACAACAGCTCTTGGTTTGGGAGGCGACCCTATCGTGGGTCTGAATTTTATCGATGTTCTAAAAATGTTTGAAAAAGACGATGAGACAGAAGCTGTAGTCCTTGTTGGAGAGATAGGAGGAAGCGCTGAAGAGAAGGCAGCTAGACATATAGAAAAAAGTTTCGACAAGCCTGTGGTAGCATACATCGCAGGAAGGACAGCGCCGAAAGGTAAAAGGATGGGGCATGCAGGAGCCATCGTTTCTGAGAGTGGAACAGGAACAGCTGAATCGAAGATCAAAACCTTTGAAAGTGTGGGAGTTAAAGTAGCTCGGATGCCTAGCGATATTGCCACGATGTTGGATAGAGTCATTTAATAATGCATTTTAACATATAATAAACTCCTACAATCACTCAAATGATAAGCTCTAGTATATATCCTCTAGAACAAAGAATTATATAGCATAAATGTAATTCTAAACTTAAAAAAGTGACCTAACAATACTGATCAAAATGATAAAAAGAATTGTTGAATGGAATTGGGACAAAAAGGCAAAAAATTTTTTGTTTGAAGAACTAGAAAGACTCGTACTAAATGTATCTTCGAGGGTAGAGGGACCTCGAGTCTTGGATATAGGGGGCATGACAGGAAAGATGGCTAAAAAATCAGGACTCTCTTTCCCTATTTGTATAGATATTAACCCAAAACACAGGTACAAAAAGGTTCACTATGTTAAAGGAAACATATTGAATCTCCCCTTTGAAAAGAATTCTTTCGATCTCGTTATAGCCAAGGCTATCCTACATCATGTCCCGACTAAATTAGATGAAGCACTCGATGAAATTCTTAGGGTGACAAAATCAGGAGGATTTCTTCTTATTGAGGAACCAAGTTCGAAAAACCTTTTTGCATCTTCTATACGTAAGTTCATAACAACAACACAGCATGATGAAGATGAAAGACCACTTAACCCTCAAATCATCAAAAAAATGATTAAAAATCGTTTTTCAGAAGTTAAAACATACCACTTTTTTCCATTGACTTATCTTTTTCCCCACTTTATAGCAAGGGTCCCAGAACCATTTAAGCCAGTATTAAGAAAGCTCACACAGAAATTGTATTCATGTGAAAATTTGTTCATAGACAAGTCGATTTTTTTTCGTAAGCGTGCGGCTTATTTTGCGGTTATAGCTAGGAAAAAATGATAGCAATCGTTTTAAAAGTGGTCATCTATTTTAACTCCTCCTTAATGTATTTATAAATGCTCAGGATATGAAGGTTTTCTAAGAAATAATCAATATCGTCTTTGGTCAATTCTCCAACAATGAATAAGAAAAGAGAGTACAAGCCCATGAAAAGTAATCCATAGAAACCCAAGTGATAAAATCTTACTATCTCCATTACATTATATTTCAATATGAGGACTATAAGACCTGCACTGATTCCTGAAAAGATATGTACGGGTATACCCTTATAAACAACTGCTCCCGACTCCCTTTTTGCATATATAGATATAAAAACGAACAAGAATATCGAAGCTGATAAAGTAGCAATTGCTGCTCCTAATTCCTTTAAACCAAGAAGAGAAACCCCAAATAGGGATGCTGGAATTAAAATTATATTCAGTGCAAAATTCAACAGGTTTGAGGAGATTGTTATCTTTGCAGTCATCAATGGACGATCGATTCCACCTAAAACGCTGATCAAAGGACCTGAAAGAACGATAAAGAAAGAACTCAAGGCCATGACCTGCATAACCCTTGTTGCAGGTAAAAATCTAGCACTCAGTAATATTATGATGATTTCTTCTGGCAAAATAATCAATAGAAAAACAAGGGGGACAACGATCATACTTAGGTACCTAGTACTTGAAATTGTAAGTTCCTTTATACTGTGCCAATCATTTTGTGAATGGTGATTTGATATTTTTGGAAACAGTACGGTCACAACAGCTGTTGATATTCCGGTCACCATGGCAGCGAACCTTAAACTAACAGCATAATAGCCAACATTTGAAGAACTCCAAAATGCCTGAACCATGACTGTATCCAATTGTTTACCTAATTTTGATGTAATAGAACTGATGAAGAAGGGCAGTGCAAAAACAAAGTAACTTTTTGCTAGTAAAAAGTCTGGTTTTTTTATTTCTATGTTCTTCATAAAATATATTGCTACAAGGGACATCAAGAGAGCACCAGTAAGATACGTATAGGCTAGTTCGATCGCTTGTCCACCGGTCAACGAAACGATTATTATAAAGATGGTAGGGACATTGTAATCCATAAACCGGGCGATTTCTCTTTTAGCTATTTCTCCCTTTGCTTGAAAGGTTTTGACCCCTATATTTCCCAGAGCTTTGATTGCTACAAAGGAAAGGATTATGTAAAGGACCGTTTCATGGGCAGGAGTTTCAAATCCTCTGCCCAATCCATACTTCCAGATCATTATTGAACCAAAAGATATTCCCAACATTATCGCGACGGTGAGTGTCTGCAATGAAACAAAGGTCCCCATGCACTGGCCTTCATCTAGACCCTCTGACATCCTTTTAACATGGGCTTTACCAAAAAGATTTCCTATAAAACCAAACATCCCTGCAAAACCAAGAGCAAAGTTTACTATACCATAGTTAAAATCGGGATTTGCCATAAATCTGGCTATAAAAAACATTCCTATTATGCCGGTTACAGCCCCAAATACCTGGTTGAAGTAAACCAAGAATGATTTTCTACCAATCATTAACAAATATTGGAGTAAGGTGTATGGTATATTTAATTTTGCCAATTTTTTGTTTTTATATCTTCAGTTTGCTTATGGCATTAGATATCTTATCCTTTTCTAAAGAAGTTAAAGTAGATATGTGTTCCTCTAACGCCTCTTCTAGCCTCCTGAATTCACTTGTTTTAGATACCTTTTTTTCATAACCATCCTCCTCTATGGTATAATATTCCTTTCTACCTTTACTTTGATTATAAATTATCTTTCTCTCTCTATCTTGGATTGAATAAATAAAATCTCCCTGTTTACCTCTCCTTTCAGCGATTCCGTACCCTGAATGTTTTTTCAAAGGTTTAAGGATATCACCGAAGTCAGCATATTCAGATAAAACATGGAATAAATTGAGGACCCCGAATACCTTTTCAATCACAACTTTATTACTTCTATCATTTACGATCAAAGGAACCATTAAGCAGGGGTTAAAAAGGTTAGAGGGATGTGATATCAAACCCCGATCTCCCAAACCCTCTCCGTGGTCAGAAGTTATAATAAATATCGAATCATCCAGTAGTTCCTTATCCTTCAGGTATTTGTAAAAGTTCATCAGGATTTTATCTATTTTTCTAATCCCACATCGATATAACGACTTTATCTTTTCCAAATCCTTCTCTGTTAAGTCACTTTCAGATAAGCTTTTCCCCTGATGTCTTTTATGCCTTAACCACTGCCTTTCCCACAAAGGGATTTTGTCCTCTTCAATTTCATCGAATAAACCATCTTCCAACTGATAGGGGCTATGAACTTCCATCAGATGAACCCAAAGAAAAATTGGTTTTTCAGTATTTGTTCTATTGAGAAAATTGTATACCTTTTTAATTATTGAATCAGCTGATTCGAAACCGGGTTCATAAAAAAGTGCCATCAAACGACCCCAGAAATGCTTACCCCTGTGAAATTCTATTTTTAAGTTTTTTCTCATCCAGGATAGTGATCTTAGTTTGATATCTTCAAACCAAGAGGTATATTCTTTGGTCTTCTCATCTGGTTTATCCCCAAAGCCATCGTAAAAATAATCGAACCCTCTATCATAACCCTGTATCCTTGTTATGTGGGGATTTGTGCTAAATCCTGCAGTGATATACCCTTTCTCCTTTAGTTCCTCTGCCAATAGTTTTGCATTTTTTGGTAATTTAAAATAAGGTCGGGAAGCTGGTAGATTGGTATTAGGTGAAATATCGGTAAGTAATCCTTTGAAAGACGATATGGTAGCATAAGAGGGAGCTACTGCGTTTTTGACCACGATGCTTTCATCTAACAACTTAGAGATAAAGGGATGGGTTCTACCATTTTTCTTGTAAACATAATCGGCCCTAAGGGCATCCACAGTTACTAGGATTATATTCCTGCCCATTGTACTTGGAAAATGCATATATTATTTAGAAGTTATGGTTTATGAAAAGGTACATCATGTCAGCGTTCAATCATATTAAGGATTGTTTTTTTTCACGACTCGACATTGGATTTAATCTTTTAGCTGTGCAAAAAAGCATGGAAACAAAAGGATAATATAGTCAATCCATACTTCGTTAAAATGGTAGCAATAATGGGAACTTCAGTAATAGTGACTTCATTCAATGACCGAAGAGTGAATAAAACCATAAACAGCCTTCTTAAACAGAGTTTATCTCCATCGAGGATTATCTTGGTTGACAGCTCAGAACGATCTTTTTATAAAAAGTTGATAAAAAAATGGGGTGAAAACAACAAGGTAAAAATTGTCAGGACACCTGAGGGGGCATCCGTTGCTGAAGCAAGAAATTATGCCATAGATGTAGTCGAAAATAATATAATTTGTTTTTTGGATACCGATGAGATCGCTCCTGAGCACTGGCTGAAAAAACTAACCTTTCCGATAATCAACGGAGAAGCAGACTTTACAGGTGGACCGACAAAGAATATAGGAGATTATCCTTACAGAGATTATTTCGAAAAAAAGGAGAACTATTTTTACAAATATATTGTTTCTAATAATCCTGAGACCATCCCTATGGGTAATTCCGGTTGGAAAAAAGAAATATTTGACAAATTAGGTGGGTTTGACCCAAAACTCGATGCATCAGGTGAAGACTGGGATATAAACATCCGAGCGATAAAAAAAGGATTTGAAGGAAAATTCGTTGAGGGTGCATGGGTTTACCATGATCAGTCCTCATTGGATAGTGCATGGAAGATAATGAAAAAGAAGTATAAGTACAACGTGGGAGGGGCGATGGCTCAAATAAAAAATGATTGGGTCAAAGAACGCACTGGCCGAAAAAACAAGTTCCCTCTTTCAAAAAAACTTTTCCATCCCCTAGAAATTTATGAGTTGTTAATAAAGCCCTTTGCACTTCTGACAGCCTATCATCGATGTAAGAAGAAAGGAATAATATGAGTCGCCCAAACAATTATATCTTTTAACCATTCTGAGGGGATTGTATGCTCATAAGCATAATTATAACGGTAAAAAACGAAGAAAAAGATATGCCAGATCTTTTAGACAGTCTAGTGATTCAGGAGCAGCCAATTGAAATTATCGTAGTAGATGCCCACAGCGATGACGACACCCAAAAGATAGTTAAAGAATACTCTGAGGAATACGACTTCATAGATCTTTACATAAAGGGGGGAACTAGAGGCAAAGGACGTAACTACGGTGCTGAAAACGCGAAGGGGGATCTCCTGGCATTTATTGACGGTGATGAGATAGTGAATCCATTTTGGGCAAAAGAGATGCGGAAGAGTGCAAAAGATTGCGACATAGTCGCTGGTAAGACCGTTCAGATCGGTTATCATGCTTTTGAGGATTTAGAAAGGGTTGAATTATTCTATAAAGGCTATGATGTAACATATCCTAGCTGTAATTTGCTCTATCACAAAGATTTATTCCAAGAAATTGGTGGATTCGATCCCTGGTTCATGACTGCCGAAGACATCGATTTAAATTACAGAGCTGTCCAAAATGGTGCTAAAATAGGCTACAATGAAAACGCTATAGTTTATCACCGCACTAGAGGCAGTTTCTACGGTTTCTTTAAACAAGCTTTTTGGAACGGGTTCGGAAGAAAACAACTTACTATGAAACACGGGGCACTTTGGAAAAATTATGCGCCTGAAAAAATGATAACTGAAAACATGAATATGTGGTATTTACTCAGGATGCCTCCTGCCTTTTTGGGTTATCTAGCTTGCAAATTCTTTGGAACTAAGCATGGCAAGTCGGAAAAACCGTTCTGAATTTTCAGTAATAATTATAAAGGGGTGACTTTTCTTTATGCACACCATGAAGATATCTGTAGTCATCCCTACAATGAATGAAGAAGAGTCGATAGGGGAGGTTATAAACGAGGTGAACGAGGCTCTTTCTGAGAGAGATTTTGAGGTTTTAATAGTTGATACAAACTCTACAGACAAAACCAGAGAGATAGCTAGAGCTAAAGGCGCCCGAGTTATAGATGAGCCTAGACGGGGATATGGGAGAGCCTATAAAACAGGTTTTGAAAAGGCAGATGGTGACATCATAGTCACCCTTGATGCAGATTGTACCTATCCTGCAGAAACGATTCCAAAACTTGTTGTGATGATCGAAAAGGAGGGATATGAGTTCATAAGCACTGACAGATTATCTGAGCTTTCCGAAGGGGTCATGGGAGCGATGCATCGTTTTGGCAATTGGGTACTCAAAACAACTGCCAATCTTCTTTTTGGAACAAAACTAAAGGACTCTCAATCAGGTATGTGGGCATTCAAAAAATCAGCCTTGATACATCTCAACGTAACTAGTGATGGAATGCCATTTTCAGAGGAGATCAAGATCGAAGCAATAAAAAAAGGAGTCAACTTCAAAGAGGTGCCTATTGACTATAGAGAAAGGAAGGGCGAAGCAAAAATCCGTTCTTGGAAAGACGGATGGAAGAATTTTAAATTCCTTTTCAAAAAAAGGTTTGGATAGTGTTTTACATGACATCGATAAAAATTTCCCCATCTATGCTCTCAGCCGACTTCTCGTGCCTTAAAGAATCGATAGAAGCTGTTGAAGAGGCAGAATGGCTCCATCTTGACATTATGGACGGTCATTTTGTGCCGAATATTACCTTTGGACCATGTGTCATAAGTAAAATCAGGAACTACACAGATCAAATCTTCGACACACACCTTATGATCGAGGAGCCAAGAAAATATATTCAAGACTTTGTTGATGTCGGAAGTGATTACATTACTGTCCATGTGGAAGTCCATGAAGATCTAGCGGATATCGGGAAGACACTTAATATGATAAGAGATACCGGTGTAAAAGCCGGGATAAGCATCAACCCACCTACTCCTTGGAAACCTTATAAAGATCTGCTCAGCAAGGTGGACTTGGTATTAGTGATGACAGTCAATCCCGGGTTCGGTGGACAGACGTTCATGCACGAAGTAGTCCCTAAGATCAGAGAGATAAACGAACATATCTCCGAAGAAGATCTGCACACCGAGATAGCAGTAGATGGAGGTGTATCACCAAAGACTGCACCAAAGGTGGTCAAGGCAGGTGCAGATATTCTTGTCGCTGGTAGCGCCATATTTAAGGGAGATGCCAAGGAAAACATGCAGCATTTACGGGATGCTGCATCGAGATGATTCAACTATATTTCCTCATCTTCGTTATCCTAAATCTTTTCTAAATTCTCTTCATCAGAGTATTCTTCTGATAATTCATCATCTCCTTCTTCTTCAAGGTAATCCTCCTCAAAGATATCCTCTTCCATCGACTCATCTTTAGTCATATTAGTTCTATAGCCCATTTTCTTATAAGTTAATATTATCGATATGACCAATAGCAAGATTATCAGAACTATGAAGAACATGTTGGTTCTGTATATCGGAGTTTGATAATCATCAAATACTATAGTTTCTTCAGTCGATTCTTTCAATGTTATATTGGTCTCTTCATAAAGTTCGACATCCGTGAGATGATCCGTCGTTTTAAGGTATGCTTCGACAAGGTAAATGTCTCTAGCGGGTAATCTAATGGCAAAACCTTCCTCTGTCGTATAACCAGACCACTCCTGATCCTCTGTTTTCACGGTTATAAGTACGTCTTCTAGATTTTCTCCTTCCTTGTCCTCAGTAATCACGATCAGATAATATACTTCAGTTTGTAAATCCAAATCCCAACTGTCTTCCTCGGGGTTCACTTCATGTTGCCCTTGGTAGACTATAGATTGTAAATATTTGATTTCTATATTCCAGATCCCGATCGGAATCCTTACTTCCATCCCACCATATTCATCAGTATAACCCGAATTGTAAAGGCGTTGACTATCCCCATAGTTTAGTTTTACGTTAACCGGGCCCAAAGGTTCTCCTTCAGAGTCTTCCACATCGATATTCAGGTAATATACATGTGTATTCAATCGGATAGGATCTCCTGAAGATATGTTTACACTTTCCGAATACACTACGATATCTTTCCACTCTACCTCGATATCGATCTCAGCGGCTGGTAAACGTATGTTGGCATAACCTTGTCTATCGCTCTGTTCACTGATTAAAAGACCTGATGGATGAGAGGTCGTCACATGAGAATTCTGAAGAGACTCTCCTCTATTATCAACCATCTCAAACTCAACATGGAAAACCGAACAATTGATATCTATTCTATCCATATCGGTTGTCATCGTCTCTGTTAATTCAGCAACATTTATGCCGTACCAATCGACAGCTATCTCGTGATCACCTCTTGGAAGTCTCAACGTTAATCTACCGCTTTCATCAGTTATCCCGGAATTTGCAAATCTGCCCGTTTCTATATTATAAGCCTGAACTTCGGCTTCCTCTAAATCCTCTCCTTCATCATCAAATGTATAGAAATCTATGTAAAAGACCTCCAGTTCCACCAAAATGTCACGGTTTTCTTCCAGAGGTTCACTCGTCATCGAGCCTACTTCGACACCTCGCCATATAAAATTCAGATCATAGGCATAGTACTCCGTTGTCCCAGGCAATTTCATAGTAAGAGTACCCTCTTTATCCGATAACCTTGCCTGTGCTAACATGCGGGTATCATCGAAACGAGCTGAGACGTGGACATCAGATAATGGGATACCATCTTCATCCACAGTCTGAATTTCAAAGTAATATATTCGAGCGTCGAGTATAAGCAATTCATCTGAATCCAGTTGATGTTCAATGGCTTTGACTTCTCTTCCCAACCACTCTACTCTGATAACATAATCACCACCGGCCATCTGGTTTTTCTCAGCTCGTCCTTCTTCATCAGTAATAGCTCTAATCAATGTTCCATTGGGGTGGGTTAGGAAGATATTTGCATTATCAACATATTCATCACGTCCGTCTGTAACCACGTAGGAGATATCATAAACTGAACATTTTAGCTCAACTGCATTTTCATAGTCTATTTCCTCATTCACAGTATAAACCGTTTCGTTAACAGAAACATCCTGCCAATAAACCCTCACGGTATAGGATCCTTCTCTGAGCAAAATCTTGGCTACACCTTCTTGGTCAGTAAAATTTGATGTGATGTATTCATCGTCTTCTCCTTCAGGATAAACAGACACCTGAGCATCTTCAAGAATATTCTCCGATGAATCTACAGTTTTGAAATGCACATAAAATCTTTCAGCACCTATCCAGAATCCCCCTTCCTCTTTTTCTATATGACCGCCGTATGTTTCATCGCCGGGATTATCTGGATATCTGTGATGGTAACCTGTGTTATCTACTGCAGAAACGATGACTGTGTATTCTCCCTCGGGTTGACCACTGTAGTTCCATTGGTATGTGTAGTTGCTCCTGTAGGAGTAATTGTCACCGGTGACTCTTTCCATGGGTATCCTATAAAATACTAATCCCTCTGGTCCCATCAATGTGACGTTCACTCTGTTTATATCGTATCCTCCAAATGGATTTACAACCGATGCATTGAAATGTACTGTTTTATCCTCTTCGAACCTAAAATCATATGTCTCATTGAAATCGGAGTCAAGTACTTTCATATTTTCTATCTGTATATAAGTACTTGTTTCGATATCCAATCTACTTGGATAACCGGAATCTCCAAAGCCGATCCGCTTCGGTACTGCGTCGCCTGGTGTTCTAATAGTTATTTCTACCTTCAGTGACGATTCAGCTGATAACAAGTGTTCATCAGCGTCCGAAGATATTGAATATTCATCAAAAACCGTTCGGACGTTTTCGTACTCCTCAAAACCTTCTGCTATTGGTTCATCAAACACCTCTCCATCTGGATCTACTTCAAATAGGCTCATAGTCAAATCCATCTCATTTCTATGGCCTTCAATATCAGAAAGTTGTATCCATATGTTCATCGTGATAGAACCATTTAATATGAAGTCACCAGCAAATGATGGAGAAAGATACCAATCGAAATGGATGGTCTCTTCATCGTCCCATTCGGTTATCTCTCTATCCTCACCCATAGTTGTATTCATGGTCTTGACTTCCTCTTCGTTTATTACGGTCGTCTGATTGTGAAGATAGAGTGTTTTTTCTTTGATCTCGGAGTCGGAGCACAGATCCCCTCCAGTAATTTTCTCTTGGACAGAAATATCTTCGGTTCTTACTCCCTCTACGATCGGTGAAAGAGACAGTCCAACAAGCATCACAGTTACCAAGACTGGTAACAACTTCATCATTCTTGAATTATTTCTCAGCAATTTTCCTAACATATTAGATCACCTCTTTCTTTTTGAGAAGAACTAAAATATCGGCGATCACCACCGCCATCAACAAAATAACAACAAAAAACAGGTTGGTAGTATAGAAAGGAAGGGGGAAATCTTCGAAGGTCTGGCTGACACTTTTACTTGAGTCGAGAGATATCGATGTTATTTCTTCCTGATCAACTTCACTTAAAAGATAAGTGTTCTTAAATCGAGTCCTTATCTCGTAGTCACCCTCGGGCAATTGGATAAATCCTACCCTGCCAGCCTTATCGGTTTGTTGAGAAGCGACGGGATTACCTTCCGAATCGTAAAGAATCACTTCCGCACCTTTGAGTGGTTCTTCATCTCTATCGGAAACGAATATTCCCAGGTTATGCACGCTAGCCTCTATACTTTCATTTATGTTTTCCTCACTGATGTTGAAGGTTTGAATGCCTACCTTTTGATCTCTCCAATATGTTTCCACTGTCCATTCGCCTGGTGGAAGTCGGAAGGGCGCGTGACCATTTGTAACAGTATCTACATGGAAAGTGATACCCTCTTCATCGCGGACTAAAACCTCCGCCCCATCCAAATTTTCGCCACTCGAATCAGTCACAGTCAATCCTAGTTGATATACATCACACAATAACTTCTCTTCAGTATTATCCTCTAATTCTAACGATCCGCTGTAAACTTTAATACCTCTCCACTGGACTTCGATTTCTACAATAGTTTGTGGAAGTCTCATGGTAAAATAACCCTCTTCATCAACTCTTCCTCGTTCTACCCGGGTTCCATCAATCTGTACACTGACAATCGAGTCGGATAATACGTTCTGAGCAGGTGTTTGGTCGAGGGTTTGGATTTGCAGTTCATATACTGAAGCCGTTATATCAAACGATCTATCATCTCTTGATACATCTATTATTTCACTGGCGATCTCAACTCCCAGCCATCTAGCTTCAAGTATATATCCACCTTCTGCAAGTTGAAAGACGACATTTCCATCCTGATCGGTGACACCAACGCCTATTTCTCTTCCTGTTTCCTCATATATAGCAGTAACGTCAACCCCTTCGATTGTGTTTGGTTCATCTAGATCATCCCAAACAGTTATCTCTACATCGAATACTTCGACGGTCAATTCTAAACTTTGACTAGAGTCTAAATGATATGTGTCTTGGTAAACTCTTGCATCGTTCCAAGAAATCTCGAATAGGTACTCCGTTCCCGGCAACCTGGTATTTATTCGTCCTTCACCATCGGAGATCAAGCTATCAGCTGGTAGTAAAGTATCATTGTAATAAGGAACAAAAAAGGCATCTGGAAGGGGCTGACCTCCGTCACTCAAAATTAGAACATCTAAATGATAAACCTCGGTGTTGATCGAATGATCTATATTATCCCAATCTATAGCAATTTCAACAACGCCAACTTCTCTTCCCTTCCACCAAACTTCTATACTATACAAGCCCTCTGGTGTTTGATCTAAAGAGAATGTTCCATCTTCTTTTGTGTTTAGAGGGGGATGTGATGTGGTTCCATTTGGATGGGTTATGTAAATACTCGCTTCTTCGATCGGTTCATCTTCTGCGTCTAAAATTGTAATGATTGAGTAAAATATAGCCGCTTTGACCTCAAATGGATCATCACGAGGTCTGCTACCAACTTCACCAACGTCTAAAGTTCTATTGGTCGTTACTTCTGAGTCCTCCCAAAATACACTGATATTATAAGTAACATTCGCGACGGTAAAGTTTGCTATACCTTCTGAATCAGTCACCCTGCTATCAATTATGGTATGGGGACCTAATTTGAGATTGATCTTGGTATCTTCCAAAGGAATCCCTAGATCATCCACTACTCTCATATTAACATAAAAATCTAGATCTCCGATCAGGAATGAATGGTATCCATAAACATCGTGACCTCCAAACTGGTTGGTTGAGTGCCATTCTATTATACCATTATTATCCACACCTCGAACTGAGACTTGATATACACCCTCAGGTTCTCCGCTATAATTCCAGGATATTTTATACCCGCTTTCATAAGAATTGAATTCACCGTAAGTTTTTTCCATCGTAATATTGTCCAGCTTCAACTCTTCATCCGGACCTTCCAGGGTGAGATTCACCCAATTTATATCATATCCGCCAAATGGATTCGTTAAATTGGCATGGATCGTTATATTCTTATCTAGAGCTTCGGGATGAAATACATCGGTCACATTGCCCTCACTATCTTTCGTGTATACATCAGAAACTTGTATATAGTCCAAACACGGGAGAGTCACGTTCGTATCAGCCATGAAGGGGTCTTCCCCTTCATCCTCTATGTAACCACCATAAGCGATCTCATATTGTCTAAAGGCATCACCCCATATATCTAGTGTAACCATCAATGTAGATCCCTCCGATGCGGTATGATTGTCTATGCTGATAGGGACCTCATGGATACTCCATTCAGTCTCCACATATGTCCTAATCTCATCTTCACCTACGATGTGTTTTTCACCATCAGGACCTATTTCAGTTAGTCTGTAAGTCATGTCTACATTACCTCCTTGGGGAGATCTCGCCCATACAGTCAAAGAGGATGGTCCATCAAGGGTAAGTTCGCCGGCTAAAGTGGGAAAAAGATGCCAATCAACAAGTACTCTAAAATAACTAAGATCGGTTATATTTCCGGTTCCAACTGGGTAAGTGCTGTTGATCATCTCTTTTGTTGTCCTGTATCCTACGTCCACAGCGTCCTCTACCCTACTCATGTAAAATGTTTTGTTCTTGAATTCACTATATTCAGATGTTTCGCTATTTTCGTGCAAAACACTGTTATCCTCAGTATTTTCACCTACGGAGATAGGAGAAAATGTTCCAAATACAAGCATTATAAAAAGGACAAGGATCGCTAGCTTTTTCATCATTCTATACACCTGTTCTAAAAAAGCGCCAAGTAAAATATAAAATGAATTTGGTACAAGAAACGAATCAATATAGTACAACTATCGAACAGTTATCTATCGTTTCCAAGGTGGTCTCTTATCCATAAATTTACTCAATACTGCTGGATACTTTTCAGCTATATCCCCATCTTCAACTATCATTAAATCATCCAAGAAATAATCGTTTAGATCACTGCCTAGGTCTAATTTCTTTACCGCTTTCCTGATCGCTTGTTTTGCAGTTCTTACTAGCCTTTTTTTATCAACCATCAACCTACCATCTTCGATATAGACTCTTTCACTGTATTTTTTTTCGAATGCAGACGTGTGTGGATTCCCAATAGGGGGACCTTGGTGTTTTTTTATTGAAGGTAAACATGCATGTTCCAACTCAAATAACAAGTGAATACTGTTATCATTAACCATATAATCGTCGTGGATAATTGAAAAGTTCTTTCTCGCCATATATCTCCTCAAAGCCTTATGAGCTTTCTGCACCTGGGGATACAGATTATCTTCGACGATATCAGGCCGGAGGATCAAAATGTCTAAAAAACTAGTTCCTCTGGAATCGATCTTATCGTTTAGTTCTCCAACATCGAGCACATCTATAGGATTAGGGAAAAAGAACTTTATGTCTGGTTTCTTAGAATATGATTTTGAAGCAAATACAAACAGATCAAAGTTATACTCTGAAAGTGCTGATGCTACATTTCTTTTTGGATCGACTGGGTCAACTACGATGAGAGGGGCATCGAAAGTACTTTGAATTTGTTCAACTTCTATTATTTCTCCCTTTTTCCAGTCTCCAGCGGCTTTAAGAAGTGAATTAAAATCACCATATTTCAAGATGAGCAACTCACATAAATATCCGGAAAAACCCTGTACCCTGTTCTCTGCACTGTATGCTCCTATGCCTTTCAAAAATGCTTTCAGTAGGATAACTTCATCCCTTTGTTCTTCATCGAGATTATTAATCATATACTCTGTGTGTAAAGGAGTCCTATCGACTGAGGATTTCATCTCATCTATATCCTTAACATCAAAACAAGGAACAATATCCACCCGGTATCCTTTGAATTTTCCATGGACGTAAGGATGCTCTGCATACTTTTCTTCAGTTTCATCAAGTACATGCCTTCCTACTCGGAGACCTATCTTTTCCAGATCCTCCAATGAAGAACTTTCAGGAAACAGTATGAAAATGTCTATGTCAGGTTTTTTGAGGAAGGTTTTCTTGGGTACCGAGCCCACCAGTAAAGGGCGATATCTACCTTTAGAAATTGTTTCCATTTTTTCTTTTAACTCTTCAGCCGCCTGATTAACTTCGGATATCTCCTCCCTATCGGGCTTAACCTTCCTTAAAACCTCCGACTCTATCTCCGGATACATCATCACTATGTAATCTGCGGGAGTCTAATAAAGGTTATCAGGACTAGACCTAATTTTAAACTATCTAAAGTTTTGGACCTAGGTGTAAGATGTGGTACCTACGATCACGATTTTTTATTCCCAATATAAGCAACGACCCAAATGGATAAAAGCAAAAAAGCGATTAGATAACTCCTACTTGATATTGGGGGTTCGTATGTTCCTTCAGGGATAATTTGTTCTCCGTCATATATCGTATCTGGTTCTTCGTCAGGTGCCTCCTCAAGAGTAAGGGTGTAGATTCCATAATCACCTTCAAGCTCAGCCAAACCGTTATTAGGTGCATAGATCCCCACATAATATTCACCAGGGGCTAATATTACTTCATCGTCCATGATGTGAAGGCTAGGATTCTGGAAGGGATATCCTTCTGTAGTTATTGGAATCGTTGGATAAGTTTCCTTTCCCACGTGAATACTCGCATTAAGATGCCTAGAAGATTCTAGGGATAAACGCGAATTGACACTCACCTCAACCCTATAAAGATCTCCAGCACCCCTTCCCTTATATTTGGTGAGTGTTCCATAATTCATTTCGTGTTCCTCTTCCGACAGATAGTACCTTGAAACATCCTTAAGTGAACCATCTTCTCCCATCACAATGACATGTCCGAATTCGTATCGATCGAAAAAAAGCTCTTCTGCTACTCTCCGATAATTGTGTCGTGATGTGAAGCACTCTCCTAAAGGCATCCAAAATATGGGTTCTTCGACATACCATTCCGCATTCCATTCATCAGCATCGAAAACATACCATCCTCCCGGGTTTTCAGCCCAATCTTTTTGATAAAGTGACTCCTCTAACCACACTTCAACCATGAAGTGGCCCATCAATTCGACCCCCTCTGCAGGGTGAATAGACGCAACTCTAGCAGGGATTCCGATAGACCTAAGCAATGATGTTAAAGCCCATGATGTTTCGTCACACCAGCCGTTGATCAATTTAGACTTTTCAGTTTGATCGTAATTTTCAATTTCGGGAATCGTTTTACCGTTTTGAGATAATATTTCAGCATCTTCTAATGTGAGTCCCACATATTCGTAACTCTCCTGATGGATAACCGTCGTTCCATTACCAAATAAAATCTGAGAAGAATCTCTTATGATCGGTTGTTGATCAAAATCACTAGGACTTGCTATGTTCCTTTGTGCCACTACCCTATTTAAACGAACTGCGGCTTCCTGAGTATCCTCTGACCCAGCTACTGCAGCCAAAGCAAATTCGTACATATCTACCCAACCGGGCCTATCATCGCCAAAAGGTCTTAAAGTGCCTTCATACGCCTGGTGGCCAGTTGTGTAAATATAATCATTTTCGTCTCTAGTCCCTTCCTCATCATAAGCGTATGCCCTCAGCTTTTCTTCAGCTATCCCCATATTAGCTGGATCAAAAATAACAAGTATATCGATCTCAGTTTGATTACCACGATTATTGGTTATAAAGGTATATCTCCCAACATCTGCGTGATCAGGTATGTCAACTATCCAGCCCCAGTTCTCCCTCTCTATACTCAATTCAGTCATATCATCACTGGCTGGAATTATCTCGCTATCCTCCCCATCACCGTATATCTCCAACTCAGTTCCCCTCCTGATCACTGCATGGGAAGTAGCTACAGTTATTTTATCTCCATCATTAGTAGGGACATTTTCCCAGCAGTTATATTTTATCGTCATGTATTCTTCCATATATGGGATGTAGACGGGAAATTGTTCTTTGGGTTCTTCGGTGATAGTAGAAAATTCTTCCGATATTACGATATCATTAGAAGAAGATAGGGGATGAGACAAAGAAAAAAAGGATATTAATATAACAAGTAATATCAGTCCCTTGACAACACGTTGGGTTTTTCGAAACATCTTTCTATTAACTAGGTTGGTTGAATAAATAATTTATGAATTCATGCGAAAATGAAATATACCATTGTACTCAATGATTCGTTAATGGCAGAAAATGAAAAAATAAAATGGCCATTGATAAATTCTATAAAGGGCATGATATTTCAAGCAGTAGAATTCTTTGAAAAGAAGAAATTCACCCCTTTAACAGCTTTTATCTTTTTAGTTATCTTAGGCATAATAAGATCGGTGACCGAATCTATATGGTTTGAATACCGTGTTTTTTCCTTGTATCTCATAGTTCAGCACACCGCTTTTAATTTTCCAGTATTAGTGATGGGGGTTCTTATTTTATCAATAGCTAGTAAAACCTCTCTAATCAAAGTTTACAACGCGGTCCTTCTAGGCTTCGTGTTGGTCATAATGCCGCCTTTTATGGATTATTTTGTTTTAGGGCAGTACGGTGCTGAGTACAGTCATCTATATGCATATTACGCTGCTGAATTTTCTTTCATCGATAAAATTCCGGGTATAAATCCCATAATTATGCTTACCTCAGAAGAGATCAGTGCAGGTCTTAGGAGGATGGTTCTATCTATAATGACATTCAGTGCTTTTTACATCGCAATTAAGATTGAAATATGGGACTTGTTCACTTCCACCTCTAAAAAGATTTGGCATAAAATTCTGAAAAAATTTTCTGCTCTCTATTTTGGGGTGTTTGGGATTTGGTTGGTAGTTTGGTTCATAAGCAACATCGTTCCTTCTGTTATAAGTATGGAAGAAAAAGGAATAGTAGTTATGGATTATTTTGTATTTAGGCCTTATAGCAAATATTATGTTTTTATGCTGGAGCATGGATATACGGAAACAGAAGTATTTTCAGAGGAAGGATTTAACATGGCTTACAGCCTTTTATTACAACAGCGTTCTTTGTTCGTCACAATGTTTTTCTTTTTACTCACAATAACAATGATCCTATTATCCCTTTATATTTTACATAGGACTTTTTTGAAAAAAACACTAGCATCTTTAAAAGTACCATTACTTATTTCTACCACTTTTTCTGCACTGCTAGGCTCTTCTGTAATTCATCTGATTGATCCCGATTTTAGCCAAGGATTAGCTCTAGATCCATCCTATGTGCTTCATTTTCCATACATTTTTTACATCGCTATCATGGGATTTTTCTTGGGCTGTTTTGGTTCTTACATCATTCAATTCAAAAACGAAGAACGTATAATTTCTAAATATAAGGCCAAACAAATGGCCATCATTTCTCTATTAGGGGGAGGTTCCTTCGCATTCCTAATGGGACCTTTTAGAGCACTACCTATTTTTTTAATTTGTGCTGGCTTGATCTATCTTGCTTTTAAAGATGGTGAATACATTTTTAACTTTGGAAGATCAGCTCTATTTTCTTTAGCTTGTATGTTGTCTTTCTTTATTGGTGTTAATACTCCAGATGTCTGGAGACTTACTGTAATTGACCATGGTAGTGTAGGTACACTTACTCTAGCTAGAAATCCTCAATTAACCGGAGAGATTCTTGGTCTAGCATTGGTCATTTTCACAGTTGTATTTTTGATAACGTACCTACCGACCCTACTTGAAAAGTTGAACATGTCTCACGAATTCCCTGTTTCTTTGGTATTTCTTCCTATCTTTTTCATACCCCTCTTATTTTATTGGACTCTTGGGTTACTCACAGTAATCGGCTCGTTGGGGGTAATAACTTCAATTCTTTACAATAAAGAACTTCATCTCTTTCCCCTGAGCACATTGATGATAGGGATGAGTTACTTGATTCTAGAGTTGTACGGTCTAGCCCCCTCAATTTTATAACTATTGCACATATATGCAACAATAAGACATATATATGAGTAATCTTAGTCGGCCGCCGGTAAGATGAAAAGATTGAAAACAAAACACATGGACGAAAGTGGAGCACTAGAAGGATTGCCTCTATATCTGATCATACTTGTAACGGTGGCAGGTATCGGAACAGCCATTGTAGTTGGTTGGATGATGGGAGCATCTTCAACCGAATTAGGAAGAATAGAGATAGATGAAGACGATAGGTTAATTACCACACAAAGTGGCCAAACTCTTAGGATTAGAGCTTATGACCAGGATGACAATTCCCTAGAAGGAGCTGTTGTCAGTCTTGAGGGTTGTGAAATTACCGAAATCAAAGAAACTGGTTCTGATGGAGAAGCTACGTTTTCCAATGTAAACCCACATCTTCCTTCAAACACAAATTTTGGAACTATCAAGGTCACGGTAACATACACTGGCAGTGTAACAACTACTAGAACTGCGCAAATTTCAGTTCAACACAGTTGATGACAAAGGATTGGAACATGGATCTAGATACAATCGTAGGACGTTCAACATCATCGGCATCTCTATTCGGAAATGAAGGATGTTGTTATCTGGGCAGGAATGTTTCCTATCCTGGTGGTGAATACGAAGAGATGGGGAGTACATTCTTAGATATAGTATCACCCCATTGTATGCTCGTCCTTGGTAAACGTGGGACGGGAAAATCTTATACATTAGGTGTACTAGCAGAGGGTTTTCTAGAACTTGAGAAAGGATGTTCAGAAAAGATAGCAGTGGTTATCGTAGACACTATGAGTGTATTTCACAGCCTTAAAACTGCCAACTTCAATAAAAATGAATTGAAGATCATGGAGAGATTTGGAATAGAACCGAATGCTCATCCCGAAAAGGTAAATATACTCGTACCTGAAGCTGCAGTAAAAGATGCTAAAAATGAAGGAAAGGAATTTCATTACGATGGTATTCTGAAGCTTCGGTTGGCCTCCGTGGAGGTTCACGATTGGCTTAAAATTTTTGACCTATCAATAACAGAACCTGTAGGTTCTTTGTTATGCCAGACTATAAGTAGTTTAAAAAATTTGGGTCCCTTTTCTTTTCAGGAGTTATACAAGGAAATAGAGCAATTTGATGCTGAAGATACGCATCTTCGTTCTTTGAAGGGTTTGTTCAAGATGGTAGAAGAACTCAATATATTTTCAAAAGAAGGATCTAAATTACAAATTGCTCAAGCTGGAAAAGTGACCGTTCTAGACATATCATATCTTGGTAGGTTAGGCAGTTATGACCTGAGAAGCCTTGTAGTAGGCCTATTTGCAAGGAAAAAGATGGCAGAAAGAACGTTGTATGCATCTGTAGAGATGCAGTCACAGGCAGGATTGGTAGAATCAGACAGCTCTTCGGATATCACTCAAAGTCATCCTCTGATCTACATGTTTATAGACGAAGCTCATCTCTTTTTACCATCAAAAGATGAAACTATGGCTTCATCACCTCTTATGGACTGGATTAAACTTGGAAGGCACCCGGGCCTCTCTCTAATCCTAGCAACTCAGGAACCTTCCGCCCTCCACCCAAGTGCGATCCGTCAATCCGATTTTATTCTTTCACATAACCTTACAGCAAAGGATGATGTAGAGGCACTGGGGAAGGCAACTCAATCATATATGTCTGAAGGCATCGATAAAATGGTAAGCCAGATGGAGTTTAGAAGAGGACTTGCTCTTCTTTTCGATGATAAAACGAGAAGTACACAGTATTGTATGGTAAGGCCAAGAAGAACTTTACACACTGGCGTAGATGCATCTGCCTTACCAGAGAAGTGACCCTTTAGATGAAATAACATCATAATACTAACAGGTTATATGTTAAAGGGAAGTGTAATACACACCAATAATAAAATACCTCTTTGCGATATAACCATACATGAGATTACTGCGTGATAAAAAATCTTTAACGAAGTTCCTTCTACTCTATAAAATGGCTACAGATGAGCCTACCAGGCTCATAGAACTTGCAGATAGTTTGGATATGAGTGAGCAAGCAGTATCCAATTATGTATCTACTATGGAGGAAGAAAATCTAATCAATACGGGCGGGAAAAGATATAAGCCTACACATAAGGGCATGGACTTTATAGAAGAAATCTTCTCTAAGCTAGGAGACTTTTTAGAGAGCGCTAGTAAAACTATAGATGTCATATCCACGTGCGCAGCAATAGCGGGGGAACCTATACGTAAAAATGACAAAGTTGGTCTTTTCATGAGAGATGGATTCCTACATGCCTCCAATAAAAAAACGTCGTCGATCGGCATTGCACTCAATGATGCGGATACTGGGGAACCATTGCTTGTTGGATATCTCCAAGGTATAACCGAGATGGATGTTGGATGCATTTTTCTTATCTCTGTTGCCCAGAAGAATGAGGTAGAGGAGATCACTAGAGACCTAAAACAGAAATTGGATTCGATAGAATATGATATACTGACAGTAGAAGAAGAATGGACTCTTGGATTAGCTAACATGATAGATGCGGATGCCAATATAAAATTCGCGCCTATTTCAGCTTCATTAAGAGCTGCAGAAAAAGGACTTGATGTAGCCTTTATCCTTACAGAAAACAGTTTGGAAAGAACCATATCCACAATAAGCAGATGGAACAGTGGATGTGCTGAGAAATATCACATAAATTACAAGATAGTTTAATAAATGATGGGGATTTCTCTACCACAGTTAGGACATCTTCCGTCATCCAATTTCAGTTCACCCGAAGAAAAATATCCTCTTTTTAAAAGAGTATGATGACATTTAGGGCAATATAGGTTGTTGTTAGACGGAAGATTTCCAAGATAAACGAAATTGAGTCCAGCATCCCGTGCGATATCCTTAGCTCGAGACATCTTATGTTCGGGAGTTGGAGATAGATGTGACATTTTATGATGAGGGTGAAAACGAGAAAAATGTACAACAGTGTCATCGCTTAATTCTCTTCTAACCCATTCACTGAAATCCCTTATCTCCTCAGATCCATCGTTATGTCCCGGCACCACGAGATATGTCAGTTCAACATGAATGCCGAGATCAAAGGCTATTTTGCAAGTCTTTAGAACAGGTTCCAATTTGCCACCAACAACAGCCCTGTAAAATTCTGATCTAAATGCCTTAACATCTATGTTCATAGCATCTAGGTAAGGAGATATTTCTTGTAATGGTGCTTCCTGCATGTATCCGTTTGTAACATAAACAGTGTAACCTCCTTTTCTTTTTTTCAAATTCTTAAAGACATCATAGCTAAATTCGTAAGACATGGTGGGTTCATTGTATGTCCATGCCAAACCGTCATATTTGAGAGCAGCATCCACTACCTCATTTACAGAAACATTCTTCAAATATATGCTATCTGACTGTCCCTGGGATAAAGAAACATTTTGACAAAAAAGGCAACTAAAGTTACATCCGACTGTCCCGAACGAGAGTACCTGTGTGCCAGGATAAAAATGATAGAGCGGTTTTTTTTCTATGGGGTCCACTGCCAAAGAGCCTGCTCTCCCATAAACCAGTGTGTAAAGTTTACCATTATTGTTTTCTCTCACACCACATATACCTTTCTTACCTTTATTTATTTTGCATTTGTGCGCACAGAGTTTGCAAATAACCTGTTCATAATCTCCTGCATCCCAGAAACGAGCTTCTTTCATCTCCAAATTATTCACCTTTTTGATTAAACTTTACCACTCATCGGGAGAGGTATTGAAATAATCTACTCTCTCTTCTAGCACCTCACGACCTCTTATATAATGAACTGCAAGGCAGATGGTAAAGAATATGATAGCTATGCTATTTATTATTGTGGATAGCACCGATGAAATTACGGTTAGAGCATCCAAGGTCATCACTCCGTCGAAAGTGAAGGTGCCGGTGGCAACCTGGACGATCGAGGTGATAATTGAACTAAGGCCGAATATAAGAAGAAATAGAACAATGGTAAAAAGGAGTGTTTCGTTTCTTTTGGCAAACTTTTTGCTTTTTCTAAATGCATCTCCGATGCCTACACCTTCCAAAACAACTATAGGCATAGCAAACAGCCACCAGTAGCAAAATAACACTCCTGGTATAATACATAAACACGTCCCCAGGGAGACCACTAAGGTATATACAAAGGCCGTTCCCATTATCATAAGTGGATACTTTTTTATAGTGGAAAAACCAGTACTCATAGAAGTAAATCTTTTTTCAAAAGCTTCTTTCGTCATCCCGATCACTCCTCCTGCAAATAAATATTGGATTAATGATAACCCTAAGCTGGACGGTATTAATATCAAAAAAGTATTTCTCAATATAGCAATAACCTCTGCCCCGGTTTCTATCTCCTGCTCGGTGGGGAATGTAGTCAATTGAAAAGTTAACAAGTAAAAAGCTATTCCGATGACCATCGGTATCAGCCAGAATACAAAAAAGGTATCGAAATTATTCTTGAAAACCTTAAATGCTATGGATATAGTTGTCGATATATCGTTCTTTTCTTTTTCAGACAATAATTTACTTCCACAATAGGGACATCTCCCCGAGTAAAAAGCCCCCTCATCAAATTCACCTCGACAATTTGGACATCTAGTCATGAATCCACCATAAGGGGGATGAAACGAGGAGGATAAAAGGTTTTTTCATTCCACTATAATTCTCTCAAATTTTCATCCTAGTTTGACATCTACGACAACATGAAATACGTGAGGTGCATAGGATTTGATCTTTCGAACATCGATTACCTCAAAATCGGTAATTATATTCTCAGTAAGCTCTCTATCGATTTGTGTATGGAACTCCCTATCTAAAACAATGGTGTGATAATGAATGAGCCCTTCATCTCCGATTAGTTTTAAAGCTTTTGGTAAAAATCTCCACGTGTCATGTAGATATCCCATGACCACTCTATCCGCTATACCACATTTGTGAAAATCTCTGTTATCACCATTCCAAGGTTCCACTATATCCATAACATCGTTTAATATTGTATTCTCTTTCAGATATCTATAAGCTGTATCATTTATCTCAAGCGAGTAGATCTTTTCAGGTTGAGAATGGACGGCCATAGGTAGGGAAAAATAACCAATACCTGCGAACATATCTACGATGGTCTCCCCTTTTTCAGGAACTTTGGCTATCCTAACTCGTTCATCTATGTTACCACTTGAAAACATCAAACAAGAGACATCCAATTTGTATTTGACGCCGTTCTCTATATGAACTGTTTCCGTAGATCCTCCATAAATCACCCTTACTTCAGGTTCGCGACAGACTCCTTTAATAGGACCCTGATCAAGGACCGTTTTCACACCCAACACATCTGAATACGCTTTCCCTATTTTCTTTTCATGTTCTTTTAAACTGTTTGGCAATTTAAGCAATAATACATCTCCAATTTTCTCCCACCTTCGTGGAACTTTTTCAGTTGGTATACCTTTCTTTCTAAGTATTTTAACTACATTTTCAAAGGGAGTAAGTTGCTCATTCCTCTCAGGAAGTTCTTCCCGCCCTATCCCTCCTTCTTTAACTGGTATCAATAGATAGCCTTCTTTTTCAAGAGGGATGCGGTCGGAGTCTAAATTTCCTTCTTTTTTCAATTCTCTCATCACAATCTCCCCTTTCTCTTTCGGTACCTTTAAGACATGTCCCCTTTTCATATAATAACACAAACTCACTTTATCACATAAATATTTTATACCTTCGAACAACTTGGATGAATAATGAAGATAAAAGCATTTGTCCTGGCCTTTCTGGTATTAACACTATCTCTATCTTTAACTAGTGGACTTGATGAGGTGTCTGATCCGGGCAGGGTTAACAAGCTATTAGGTGATTTCACCACACCCATAATCGAACCGAGTAGTGAGGGAACACTTTCTTTCAACTTAACAAATCCATATGAAGAGGATATGGGAAACGTAAGGGTCAGGATAGAAATTTATGCTTTTGCAACTCTAGATGAAGAAAAGGATATAACTTTGGTGGACAGCCCGCCTACCTTCGCAGCAACTGGTGAAACGTATACAAGTTTTTCACATAACGTACTTGTTCCCAATCAAGCTTACCCTCGAGAACTACGGATTAATACCAACAGCAACACTGAAAAAGGTGTTTATTTTCTTCGATTTGAGATGGAATTTGAATACCTGGAAGAATCTTATCTGATGAGATCAAAAGGTCATTTTAGCGATGAGGATTGGGACTACGCTACCCGTAGGCCTGGTACAAGCGACGAACCCTACTATTCCGGTAGTATAAACATAACATATCTGCAAGCAGATGGCATAATACCTGATAGCAGCTTTACAGTTAAAACACCTATACCTCGCTGGCCTCAGTTCCTACTGGGCGGTTTAGCGGCCTTTTTTGGAATCTTTGCTGTAATGCTTTATATGCAGGAAGAGTACAATTCATTCCCTTGGCTAGAAAAGACTCTTAACAAATGGTCCGGTAAATTTCAGCAGTTGAGGCGCAGACTTGAGTACAGGCTTCGCAAGCGTTGAAGGGTAATCGATGTCTCCTTGATCTTCGATGACCTTTTTTACCTTCTCTTTTTTCAAAATCATGAATAGATCATCTAATTGTTCGTCACTCAAATTTCTGAAGATGTTGCTAATCCACAACCCTTTGGATATCTCTGGTCCTATTTCCTCCTGCCATGCTTCGTGATATCCTTTCAAAACTTCTTTACGATTATTTTCCATTTCCAGTGCCTTTAATGCTGTACTAGCACAGTGCTTGGCTGATATCAAGCCTGTGTACAGCCCTCCTCCTGAAAGAGGCTTGACTTGGCAGGCTGCATCACCAACCAGCATTAATCCCTCATCGATGGATCGATTTACCCTTCCCAGGGGAATCATCCCGGCGAATATTGAAATAACTTTACGTTCCCATCCTTTCTTTTTAAGAAACTGAACAAGATAATCCATGGCATTGCCATTTCTAGATGCAAGGCCAACTATTGTTCCAGAATGATGTGGTACTTCCCATCCAAAAAACCCAGGAGCTATATTTTTCCCTAAATGTATATGGATGCCGTCTGGTTCTTTACCTATCAGTGTTTGGATACCAACAAGGCACTCACGGGGGCCAGGTATCTTTGCATTCCTTCTAATAACTGAACCAGCACCGTCTGCAGCTATCAAAAGATCGCATTTTAAAATCTTCCTTTTGCCTTCCTCTTTATAATAAACAATTCTTTGTCTTCCATCCCATGAAGAGCCTTGGACACTGCAGCCTAAATTTACCTCCGCTCCTTTCTCGATGGCTTATTGAGCCATTTCCCTATCAAATTTTTTTCTGTCAATGATCGCGGCCCTAACCTCTCCAGCATCCAAAAAAAGTGGTTCACCAGTGGGAGGATGAATTCTTGCGCTTTTTGCAAGAGATATTACACTGTCTGTCCTCGTAATATCTATAACCCTCGGACTAACAAGGCCAGCACAGTGCATTGGCTGACCTATTGCACTATGCTCCTCGAGGACTAGGGTTTGATACCCTTTTTCAGCGACATCGGCTGCTACGCTCATCCCAATTGGTCCGCCTCCAACGACTATCACATTGTACAATTTATCGGCTTTTGAAAGTTGCACACATTATTAAGGTTAACCCAAGATCTCATCGAAAATTATAACTTGCTGCTCAAATTTCCAAAATTCGTTTTCGAAGAGTTTATAAACCCAATGATGCTTTAACCACTTAAGCTATTTAAAGGACTGTGAAGATGTGGTAAACATGGAGAATTTAAAGATAGAGAACGTTGTGGCATCAGCTTCTATGGATACGAAACTTGATCTTGAAGAAGCCTCGCGTGTTTTAGATGGTTCCGAATACGACCCTGAGAAATTTCCTGGTTTAGTTTTTAGGATCAAAAAACCAAAAACTGCTATTCTTCTTTTTACCAGTGGCAAAGTTGTCTGTACAGGAGGAAAGACTGTTGAAGAGGCTACCCAAAGCGTGAACACTGTAAAAAAGCTTCTCAACGAAAACGGTATTGAAACGACTTCGGAAGTGGAGGTCAAGGTTCAAAATATTGTCGCGTCTTACGGTCTAGGAGAGGATCTAAACCTAAACTCTGTTGCCATAACTCTTGGACTGGAGAGGGTAGAATATGAACCAGAGCAGTTTCCTGGACTGGTATATAGATTGATAGATTCGGATGTGGTTCTATTACTGTTCGGTTCGGGTAACATGGTCTGTACCGGAGCTAAAGATCTTAATGATTTGGAGTCTGCGATTGATCACATAAAAGGTGAATTAAGAGGAGCGGGGTTGATCCATTAGAGAATATCCTATTTTCGATGCTCATGTGCATCTACAAGAAAAAGGAGAGAACGTAGAGGCTGTAAAAAAATTTGAGCGTTCAGGAGGGACTCACCTAATTTTGGTCCATCTACCTTATCACGATCTCAGAAAGTGGGATATTAATGGTTATGAACCAGCTTACAAACGAACACTTTCTTTGGCTGAGCGAGTTAGAAAGGAAACATCCATAGAGGTGCATGTAGCTTTAGGTCCTTATCCAGTTGATCTGATAAATTTAGTGAAAAAAGTATCCCTAGAAGAGGCTGAGAAGATAATGCAAAAAGGGATGGAATTGGCTGCTGATTATGTTGAAAAAGGTGAGGCTGTGGCTATTGGAGAAATCGGGCGCCCTCATTTTGAAGTATCTGAGGAGATTTTAGAGGTGTCCAATCGTATTATGCAGTATGGAATGGAAATCGCAGCAGAGATAGATTGTCCAGTGATCCTTCACACTGAAAGCACTAATCCATCGATTTGTGAGGAAATCGGACATATGGCAGATGATGCCGGGATTTCTAGAGAAAAGGTGATCAAACATTATGCTCCACCGCTGGTCCTCATAGAAGAAAATCATGGTCTTTTCCCATCAATTTTGGCTAGCGAGAAGAACATCAGAGAAGCACTTCAAAAGAGTACACGATTTATGATGGAAACAGACTTCTTAGATGATCCTAATAGACCTGGTGCGGTACTCGGTATAAAGACGGTCGCCAAACGAACAAAAAAATTTGAAGAAAAAGGGCTACTAGATGATGAATCTATTTGGAAGATCCATAAAGAATATCCCGAAAAGATTTATGACATAGAGGTTGAATTATAGGGTTTCCTTAATTTTTTCTATGAGCTCAGAGAAACAGGTCTTGCATATAGCCCTGTCGCCTATTTTTGTGTGATCTTTTGTCCATGTGCCACAAAAGTGACATCTGTCCGAATCTAACGCCATGTTTGCACCTCTTGAAGTAATATATGTTGATGTGTTTAAATTTTTCTTTGAATTTCGTATATCCGTTTTAACCTTCTTCTATAATTCTTCAACTGATATTCAACTTCTGTTCTAACCGACCAACTTTCACACCCTTCGTTAGTCCGGTAAAGAAACGTCTCAATTAAGTTGACTATAATTATGGCCAGTGCAAAAAGCAAGATCACCAAGGGTATCAAAGATTGATCTAATTGATACTCGCTCATGCTGAAGGGGTAGTAAAGGTAAATACTCGTATCGGGATAAAAAGTATCCATTAATAGATGGCTAAAGGACATTAATACAATGACCAAAGAAGTACGAGTAAGTATACTCTTATCTTTATTTTTTTCGTAGAGATATGCACAAAAAAGGATTAATACTGGTACATACAACATGGCTATACCATTATGAAATATTCTTGTCTCAAAAAGGGTTCGATGGTATAGGTATATATCAATATCTAAAATCCCATTCACGGCTACTGCAAGAAAAATGATCATGATATATTTATATCTCGAGTGAAGACCTACAGCCACACCAATTGTTATTGAAACTAGTAAGTGGTAAACAGGATGCATTACTATCTAAATACCAAGCAGGGCTAATTAGACTTTTTCACTTTTATCATATTGTTTGTAGTTATTGTGAGACCATGGTTGCTAACATTGTACAGGCCCTGAAGAGTTTGTAATTGGTCTCATAATCTCCAGTATCAATCACAAATTCTTTCGGTCCCTTTCTATCAACTTCAGGCAGCAATTCCAAGTTATCCAGCTTTCCAGCATCTTTGAAACGCACGTTGAATTTGGTATTATCGGGTTTCAATACCTTCCCTCTCCTTCTTTCAATTGCTTCTTTCACATTCTCTCTTATCTCTTTACGGACTACAGAGGGATGTCGACATCTAGCACTGTACCTACCTGTAGGTTCTTTTGTTATCACATGAGGTATCCCTGGATAGAGTTCTTGCGCTTCTCTTACTGCCTCTCTATCTCCCGATATGAAAAATACAGGTACTCTGTACTGGCCAGCGAGGTAGGAATTCATGGCAAATTCACTTGCCTCTCTACCGCCAATTTCTAGACGATCCACTACTCTTCCAAAATAAGTATGGGCCAGGGTGCCAAAGCTATGTGATGAGCTGTGATAACCGATGTATCCTACACCCTCTATATCACGTGAAAGCCCTTCCATCTGCGATAAAAGCTTCGGTCTGCCATAGAAGACCTCGATACGTTCATCTAGATCATCCAACTTAAGGTTCCTCATCTTCCCGTGACCATCCGTCACAAAAACCTTACTTACTCCTGTGTCGAAAGCACCCAAAGCAGCAGAATTTGCTTCTTTTGTCATCCATTCACGAGCTTCATCATATTCTTTAGAATCCATGGAGCCGTGCTTAACAGATACGACCCCAGCAATACCTTCTATATCCACTGAAAATAGGTAAGTCATGTGATCACTATAGATAATATGACACAATTTATAAAAATCTTTCGTTAAAGTTTTTTGAATGAAAAATTTATTAAACTCTAATAGTCAATATACATCTATGCCAATCAGTAATTTTGAGTTGAAGTCGATCGACGCTGAAAGATTCACCGAAAAAGGTAAAAGAATGAAAAATATTCGTGTAGACCATAACAGCTCGGTGACTAAGATGAAACAGATAGATGATTCTACATGTCTAATAGGTTTTCGATTCACTGCTAATTATAAGGGGATGGGAAGGATTGAAATCGAAGGTCAACTTATCTACAAAGGAGAACACTCCGATCTGGCCTCAAAATGGCAAAAAAATAATAAGATGCCTTCCGATGTCGCTAACCAGGTACATTCTACAATCATATCAAATTGCATACCCGAGGCTGTCTTCATCGCTAGAGAACTTCAACTTCCTCCACCTATACCTTTACCTAAAGTAAAAATACCCGATAAAGATGGTGGAGGAAAGAAAAAGATAAGAAAAGGTGGAATGGAAGTGGCGTGAGAGGCCATGGAATACAGGGAGGGGATACTAGTATCTGAAGGGGGCTGGGTAAATGCTGCAGCTATAGGTGCAGAAATATCTGAAAAACATATTTTTTTTGCCATATATCGGCCTTCAGATACCGCAGCAAATCTGGAAGAAAATATGAGATTTACCTTTTCCCTTACAGATGATCCCTGGCTTTTTTATAAAGCTGCACTGACTGGGCATAACACCCCGTTTCCCGAGCTCTCAGAGGATGAATTAAAAGGATGTCCCCCATTCATATATCCCTCAAAAGCTACTTGCATCTACTTTTGCAGAGTTAATAAGATATCTCGAGAAAGGAAAAAGGACGAGTACGGTCTGGCAAGTTTATACAAAGTGACCGCGGATATACTTGAAAAACGGGGAGAAGAAAATTATATCGGTCGTGATAACCCTCTTGTAGATGCCATGGTTTATGCTAGTAGATATCATATAGCGAATAAAAGACAAAAAGATATTATCCGAAATAAAATTGGCCAGATACTTGAAGGAATTGACGATCGACTAGCAGATAAGGTGAAAATATATGTCGACCTCTAAATTCGACCTGCACGTGCACAGTGAATTCTCAGATGACTCATCATCACCTGTTAAAGAAATAATAAAACTTGCAAAGATCAAAGGGTTGAGAGGACTGGCATTTTTAGACCACAACACTTTACAAGGATACTACAAAGCAAGAGAGTATACAACCGACCTAATATTAGTTCCGGCATTGGAAGTGAGCACACCGTATGGACACGTAGGTGCTTTAGGGATACAGGAAGAGATAGGTCGTTTTGATACCGTACTTGAAGCAGTTGAATCAATAAATGAACATGGAGGGATCGCTATCGCAGTCCACCCTTATCGTATCTGGTCTGGTATAGGTTCCAAAATCGTCAAAGAAACAAAGGGTTGGACTGCTATAGAAGGTCTTAACGGAAGAAACAGATTCGGAACGAACAAAAAAGCCCAAAAACTAGCACGACATATAGATCTACCTGTAACTGGTGGTAGCGATGCCCATGATCTAGACGAAGTCGGTAAAGCTTACACTCTTATTGAAGATGTAAGTAGTTGGGAAGATCTGATATCCGAGATAAAGAATGGAAATATAGGCATAGATGGACAACACCAGACGATAGGTGAAAACATAAAGTATGCACTAAAATCAGTATCTGAGTGGGTAACAAGGGGATTTAAGAGGATGTGAGACCGTTAAAAATATATTCTACCACTCCAACCAGTAATGCACCTAAAGCAGCAGGAACCAAAACTTCCGGAAGACTTGCCGCTGTGGCAATACCCCTTTCTGTAGGTACCCTTAGGCCTCCTAACATAAGACCAAACAAAAATGCCATTGTTTTTGAGCAGTGTTTTTCGATTAACCATTCCATCAACCTAGTGAAAGAGAACAAGCCTGTCACACCGCCAGCGATAAAAACCAGCGATACGGTTACGTCAAACCTATTCAAAGCTGATAAAAGGTAATGATATTGGCCTAAGAATATCAAAAGAAAGGAACCAGATATACCCGGTAGGATCATGAACACGATTGAAAGAAGTCCAGAAAGAAATATTATCGGTAGGCTGTGGCTCGACTGAATTGTCCTCAATCCAACGAAGATAAAAGCAAACAAAAAACCCAAGACCCCTGATATAATGGAGCTAATTGTGATTTTTTCTATGTACTCATATATAACTCCTACTGAAGACAATATCAACCCAAAGAAAAATGAAAAGGTTATTGGAGCATAGTGATCCAACATCCACTCTAATCCCCTCGCAAAAAAGAGGGTGGCTACACTTATTCCTAAAACTAGAGGAAGAAGAAAACGGTAATCTACACTTGACATATCGTCTTTAAAACCCCTAATATCTAATTTTAATATTTTGAAAGGGGCTTTTAGAGGTATGGTATTAATGGACTTTATCAGCTTATCATAAATCCCCATTATCAAAGCCATCGTACCTCCAGATACACCGGGGATCATGTTGGCACCACCGATAAATGCACCTTCAACAAAACGCCTCAACATCTTCTTATGTTTCATTATCTCATCCTGTACATCGTTATAACTAATATATCATTTTCTTTCATCCTACGAAACGTATTAACAAAGGCAGGATAATAAATAATCCTACCCATGTAAATATGTTCGAGAAAACACCGACAGTGAATATACGTATTATGTTGTTCGATAAAAATTCATTAGTGGATTCGCTGGCGGTTAAACTTTTCAAATCTGCTATTGAAGGATTTCTTACTCTCAATTCAACATATCCTGCAATCCAGCCCGGACCTATAAGCGTCAAGGACATGAATGGGGCCAGTAAAAAAGATATTAAAACTGATAATGGATGACCTCTTCCCAATAGTGCTCCTAAAGCAGCCATACCACCTACTGCAAGGAACCAGTAAAGTAACGATCGCCAGATATTTAGTACATCAGAAAAAATGAATAGGTAAATTGCCAAGCTGATAAAAAATAGTGGTGAGATAAACCTGACTGCTTTGGTTGCTACCCTTTTGCTTATTTGCTCCAGATGGACGAATGCAGTATCTTCACCTGTGATAGCCTCCTCGGCCATTGTATTCTCTATCTCTTCTTCTAACTCTTCTATTTTGCTGGTAGGTACCATCGCTAGTACCTTCCCTCTTTTTGACGACTCGTATATCCTTTTACCCATGTATTCTGTCCTTTCTTTATGTGCTCGTGAAGCTACTTTTGGAGCAAAATGAGAAAGTTTTTCGATCAAACCACCCACCAAGTCGTCTTCGTACTCTAACTCCTCTATGGATTCCTTACGTTTTTTAGGTGAAAAAGAGAGCATCGCAGATTTTAGGTACCAGAACATCTTCAACTTCTCGACGGGTGACATCACTCTAAAAGCCCTACCTAGGGTTAGGGAAACATCTCTATCTATGAATTCTACATCTACATCCATCTTGTCCGCCATTGGGACCAATTTCGCAATATTTTTTTCCGCATCAAGACCTTTGAATCTCCTAAGATTCTCTTTTATAGCATCTGTAAAAGCCTGGTATATTATTTCGCCCGTCTTTCCCTCTTTATAAGAAGGAAGGAGGGCTTTTTCTTTCCATTCCTCCCTACCCATCGCCTCGAAGCGTTTGTCACATAGTGCAAATGCCACGGTTTCCGGGAGGTGGACATCGATAAGTTGCTCAAGTGTTTTTTCTAGGGAATCTTCTCCTAAGAAATCAACTCCCACGAGCACTATGTTAGTGTCTAGCTCTTTTACAGCGGGTTCGGACATATGCATATGCATTTAGACTGGGGTAAATATACTTTTTCAGTTACCTACGATATAGACTAAGAAGTGAAAAAGCTGTATTTATAAAGCAAGAATGTGATAGAGTACCAAAGACTAATCTCCGTAATCGAATATTTTCCTGTTCTTGACAAGCAGAATAATGGATACGAGTGAAAAAAGGAATGGGGCAAAATAAATCCATATTACTTCCTGGATAATAGTGTCCGAAAAATAAGGCAGACCCATCAAAATTACAGATAACATAAGTCCGAGGAAAGAGAATATGGAGCCTGTCAATGCTATCGCAAAAGAATTTTGTTTAAAAGAATGAAAACACCCTAATGCAGCTATAAGAAAGAATATAAAAAGGGCTAAGATAGAACCAATCAAAAATGAAAGGAAATCTTGATTTAGACCACCCGATATCCCACCACTTAAAAGATAAAAAGCTGGTAGGACTATGAATGGCAAAATCATTAAAAGAAGCACTCCTGCTATTATAACATGAAAACGTACTCCTAAATCATAATTAAAGATAGGATAAACGTTTCTTCTCAACTGCCAATGAAAATCTATTTCCCTGACTCTATCACCCTCTACAATATCAGAATAAACCATGCCACAATTTGAACAACCAACCATAACTTTCTTTTGATCTTTTGTTCTGAACCAGGTGCGATTACCGCATCTTGGACAGTCCGAAAGGAGATATTCCATCAGATTATGTATTCACTAAGAACCTAATTTCTTTTTCGGATTGTGAAAACATATATAATAGTGATTGGTAATATCCAAGTATCTCAGCAAATATAGAATTTCCCGAAGGTACAAAGATACAAGAAAAATCTGGGTCTGGCGAACTTCTCCCTCTCCTTTCAAAGTTGAAGAAATATACATTTAACGGCTATATAAAGGCAGAGGTTGAAGGACAGTTAGAAGGCTATCTAACTTTAAAGGATGGTATGCCTCGAAATGCAGTTCTTTATCCACCTGCAGGAAATGAAATAAAAGGGCAGTCAGCTCTCAAAAAGATCAGGGACATGGATAACATGGAAGAGCTCAGGATCCAGGTTCACACAAATGTAGATATAGATTCACTAATATCTAGTATCCCTGGTAAAATTCCTGTGCAAGCCATCGAGGAAAGTCAAGAAGATACGTTGAAGGTGGAAGGAGAGAAGAAGACTGCAGAAAGAAAGAAGTTGGAGGAGGAGCTAGAAAGCAGAATAATAGAACAAGAGATGAAGGAATCTAAGGTCGCTGAAAAAGAGATAGAGGTCTACGACACTTTGATCAAAGAAAGAAGAGGTTTGAAAAGTGAAGAACCTGGTAAATTTCCCGACAAATTCTCATTTGAGAACTTCGTTGTTGGTCCAAATAACAAGTTTGCATATGCTGCTGCTAGGGAGATTGCTCGATTTCCAGGTGATTCGTTTAATCCTCTTTTTATTACAAGTTCTTCAGGTTTGGGGAAAACTCATCTTCTAAAAGCTATAGGCAACTATCTAAAGAAAAGAGATCATGATTTGGAAATTAGTTATCTTACAGCCTCGAATCTTTCGTCCATTTTGTCTAATCAAGATATAAAAGAGCTAAAAGAAGAGGTAAATAAAGCTAACGTCCTTCTATTGGACGATATACAGTTCCTAGCTAATAAAATAGATCTTCAGGACGAAGTATTTCATATTCTAAATAACTTATTAGAAAAAAAAGGACAGGTTGTTCTGACTTCTGATCGGCCTCCCGACCAGATACCTTCCCTGCAAGACAGGATGGTGACTCGCTTCAAATCAGGGTTGGTAGTTGATATCAGACCACCTACATTTGAAACCAGGGTATCAATAATCGATAAAATACTTAAAGAATATGACATCAAAGTTGAGCAAGATGTGAAGGAGTACATCGCTCGCCATGTGAAAAAAAATGTGAGGGAGCTTGAAGGTGTTTTAAACAGGATTCTGGCCTTTTCTTCCCTCCTTGAAGAAGATATAAGTAAAGAAGTGGTTAAAGAAAGTCTTAAACACTATTCTGACGAGATCGATAAAGGTGAAAAGAAAGTCAGTTCGTACACCTTTAAAGTCGGTAGAAGTTATCTGATAGAGGAAAGAAGACCTGATAAAGGATTTGAAATACTTAAAGGTATGAGAGATGATGGAAAAACTTACATTTTCTCCCGTCTGAATCCTAATAGGATAAAGGAGGATTATGGAGTTAAAGATAGTGAGATTTATTGGTTGACATCCCGTGATAGTCAAAATTATATAACAGTTTCTCCGAACTTAGAGAATCTGTCCTGGCGTCTCGAAGATTTACTAAAAGAAGATGGAGTAGTACTGCTTGATGGACTAGAATATCTTATCAGCAATACTGGATTTGAACCTACTATACAGTTCTTGCGACATATGATAGATATGGTATCAGAGACGGAAACTGTATTCTTGTTGACCGTCAGCCCCGACGCTCTTGAACGCAAGCATGTAAGCATTTTAGAAAGAGAGATGGAAGTAATTTCAGAAGAGGATAGTTTATGAACAAAAGGGATGAAAAAATTGCACTCCAGTCTAAGGCGTTCAACCTGTTCGAAGAAGGTAAAGTGCCGGTTGAACTCGTTCAAGAAGGTATCTGCACTAAGGAAGAGGCAAAAGAATTGTTCATGAGCTATCAAGAACTGCTTAAGTGTGAGGTTGATAAGGAGGTTTTCAATGAAAAACTATCCACTCAGTTGGGACTAATAGGCTCTAGATTGGCCCAGATTGAACTTAAGATTATGAATTCCATTTTTCTTCCCAAAAGCAGAGAATGCAAAAATTGTGATCACACCGGGATATATGGAGTTGGAGTGGTATGTCAGCAATGTGGCTCGGTGGAGGTTCATGTTCCGATGGAGATAGGAGAAAACATCGTAGAAAACATAGGTTTCACGCCTTTCAAAGATGAGGAAGAGGATTAAGAAAAGGATTTTGAAAAAAGAGGGGGCAGTAGCCTCGATGGTCCCCCGTCATAGCATTTTTCCGACCGCGGTGGACGATGGCTCATGGATCAGCAGGTTGGAGGAAAAATATAAAAGGTTGAGGTATCCAGAGCATCATTATCTCCGCTGAATTGAAGATGTGGAAAAGATCTCCTAAAGTGAATTATCGGAAATGCTACTTCCATTAATGTTAACCCTCTTTCACAAGGGATCCTGGAAACGGGGATTATTTTTTCCATCATGGCTTACGCCGCCCTCGTGCAATATATAGGTACATCTACCCTATTTATAATTTATGTTTATTTGCTGAACTTGCACAAAGTAAAAAATTTTGATATTTTGATTGGAAAAACAAATTTTTCTCGATTTTAGAGGATATTCATCCCAAAAAAACTAATTAACACTCTTTGTTCCAAGAACTCATGGGGCGATTCTGCAGTAGGTGTGGGGCCCTTCTTCCTCCTAATAAAAACGAATGTGTTAGATGTAGCTCCGATAATGTCTATAGTGAACGGGGGATATTCCCTTACAAAAAAGTTAGACCAGTGCAAGAGCAGCTAATGGATGACTCTCGAAAAGCATTCAACGAGGGAAAAATTATACTCGCTAACGCCCCAACAGGGATAGGTAAGACTGCTGCTGTTTTGACAGCAGCCGCTGAAGTCCTAGACAATAAAAAACTCCTCTTTTTAACCAGTAAACAGTCCCAACATAGGATGGCTATAGAAACAGTTAAGAAGATGCCCTCTCAGATCAATGCAGTCGATGTAATAGCCAAGCAGCATATGTGTCCATATGAGGAATCGAGGATGCCCTACCCTGTTTTTGAGCAGTTCTGCGAGAGGGTTGGGAAGAAAAGATGTAATCTCTTCAATACCCAGATGAAATCTGTAGCAGATGAGTTCAAAGAAAAATCATTGCATGTGCATGAAGTTATGAGGCAGTCCAAAAGAGCAAATGTCTGCCCTCACAAAACCGCACTCTCTGCAGCAAAAGATTCGGAAGTGTTGGTCTGTGATTTCAACTATGTATTCTCAGATATTCAAGAAAAAATATTTGAATTCTTAGACCTAAAATTGGAAAATACCCTATTGATAGTCGATGAAGCCCATAACCTTCCAGATAGAGTGAGATCCCAGCTGGAAAGCAGCATTTCTATCCCACTGCTAAAAGATTCTTTTAGACTCCTTGACGATGTAAATTCAGAACTTGCAGGATTCGTAAAAAGGTTCTCTTCCCTATTGGGTGATGTAGAAAAAGATGAAAAAACAGTGGAAAAGGATTTCATCGATGATATGGTAACCGTAGCCTTACGGGGAGGATTTGGGAGATATGAGAACCTCGAAGAGCTGATGGTTGATCTTGAAGTGGCCTCCTATAATATTCTAGAGCACGATGCATCTGCCACTGCACCATTGAATCTTTATAATTTTTTTAAAGCTTGGAGAGAAGAGGGAAAAGAAGTATTTAGAGGTATAGAGAACGACCCCATTACTGTTAGGACCTCATTGCTCGACCCTTCACGTCTGACAAAAAACATCTTTTCCATGGTAGGAGGTGCTATTCTCATGAGTGGAACATTGCATCCAGGAGAGATGTATGCCGATCTACTTGGTATAAAAGGTGCTTTAATCAAAAATTATCCCTCTCCTTTCCCAGAAGAAAATCGGATGATCTTAAGTGTGAACGGTCTTACAACATCTTACAAACAAAGAGGGATGATGATGTATCAAGCTTATGCTAATGCTATATCCGACGTGGCGAATAACACACCCGGTAATACCGCTGCTTTTTTCCCGTCATACGGGCTTCTAAACAGAATACTCGAAAGACTTAGGATGGTGCATCTAAAGAATAAATTGCTAATCGAAGACCGATCTATGAGTAAAGTAGAAAAAGAGAGTATGGTGGATGCACTTGCACGATCACCAGATAAGTTGTTGATAGCGGTTCAGGGAGGAAGCCTATCAGAAGGTGTTGACTATCCTGATAATATGCTTTCTGCTGTTATCATCGTAGGAATACCTTTTCCTCCCCCTTCTCTAGAATTAAAGGCTTTAGAAGATTATTACACAGATAAATTCGGAGGTAAAAAGGGATACCTTTACACAAGAGTTTACCCTGCCCTTAATAGAGTTCTACAAGCTGCAGGTCGTTCTATAAGATCCAAAGAGGATAGAGCGGTGATAGTATTGATGGACGAAAGATTTAACAAAACTTTTTATCGATCAGCTATGCCTGATAGATTCGATTATGAATTAGTTGAAGATATGGTTGAAAAAGTTAAAGAGTTTTTTGAATGATTCAATCTATTTTTTTCTTGAGTGTCTCCATCTGATCCCAGATCACCTCATGCTCAAGTCCATTTTCATTCAAAAAATCGCTGATCTTATCTGTTATCATATCGATCTCAGATTCTTCTTCACTTATCCTCGGATAAAGGTAGAATTCCACTCTCTCTGTGTTTCTAGGGAATATCATGCGATATCTTGCTTCCCTGTTGTGGCCAGGAGGTTTTCGATCTTTCACCAGGTCTTTGAGATTCAATCTGATGAGCATCTCCATAAAATCCTCTTCCTCTTCTCCTGGGTGCTGCTCTGAGGCAAGCATAAATTCTTCGAAGAGGGCTCTGAAGACCGGGGCAAGATCTTTAAAACTAATATCCTCTGAAAACCTTATGAGACTATTTCTTTTGATTATTTCGAATTCTTCTTCCATCTTCTCACTCTTCCATGAAAGCGCTTCATTTTATATGTTTGGGAGCCTATTCAACGGGATCTACCCACAGTTTCAACTCCCTTCCATCAATCTGCCAATCTTTATGGTAGCCATATCCTTCTTCGTTGACAATAGAGTCTGAGAGAGTTTCCTTTAAAATATAGCTCTCCATTTCTGAAACAGCTTCTTCGATACGTGGGTCACCCACATAATTCGTCTTTATCCTTTGAGTATACCCAAGATCAAGTTCTTTTCTCATGGTCTGAATACGGCGTACCACATCTCTAGTGATGCCTTCTATTTCCAGCTCCTCATCGATGATAGTATCTATGTAAACCTCAAGTCCATCATCTTTACTTAAGGTGAAGCTATCATCAACACTTTCTTTGATATTGACATCCTCCTTAGCTATGGTGTAGCCCTCAAGATTAACATCGCCTTCTTTTAGAGAACTGACAAGCCATTCAACATCAGCTTTTTTTATCAAAGATGCTACCTTGTTAGCTTGACCTTTGAATTTCGGACCTAATGAAGATAAATCTGGTTCGATCTCTGTAGACGTGGGTGCACCACTAGGATCAGTTATTTTGATTTTCTTTACATTCAGTTCGTTTCCCAATAATTTTCTATAGATATTTACCGCTTTTCGCTCATGTTTGCTTTGTGTGACTACTATCGCCTTGTTCAACGGTTGTCTAAGTTTTATTCCGGACCTTTGACGGGCGTTCCTTCCCAGTTCAGCTACCCTTATAACTGTATCCATATAATCTTCGAGCTCTTCATCAACCTCTTCCAGATTTGACACTGGATAATCCAGGAGATGTATAGATTCAGCACCATTCTCAACAGGCAACACTATTTTCCTGTAAAGGCGTTCAGCCAAAAAGGGGGTGAAGGGCGCCATCGATTTCAAAAGCGTCTTTAAAGTATCGAAGAGAGTGTTGTATGCGCTGTTTTTATCCTCACCTTCCCCTTCCCAAAACCTTCTTCTACTCAATCTCAAATACCAGTTACTTACGTCTTGCACGAATCCCTCGATAGCCTGAGTAGCTTTATGGACATTCAGATCATCTAGCTCTTTTCTTACCTCGTTTACAAGAGTATTTTTCTTTGAAAGTAGCCACAGGTCCAACTCGTCCGTTGGTTCGTATTCGTTCGGTATAAACCCGTCTATATTAGCATTGTTCACGAAAAATGATGAAATATTGATCAAGGTGTTTATTGTTTTGTTTATCTTCTCTTTTGCCAGTTCCTCACTAAAGCGTGATGATTTCCACACAGGCATGCTCAAAAAATAGAGACGTATAGCGTCTGCACCTACATTCTCTATCGCTTCCATGGGATCAACAGCGTTTCCCTTGCTTTTACTCATCTTTTCTCCATCTTCATCAAGAACTAGACCTAAGGTCAAGCAGCTCAAGTACGCTGGCTCGTCGAAAAGAAGAGAGCTAATGGCTAGCAAGCTGTAGAACCAGCCCCTTGTCTGGTCCAGTGCCTCTGTTATGAAATCTATTGGAAATGACTCCTGGAAATCATCTTCACCTTCAAAGGGATAATGAAACTGGGCAAAGGGTGCACTGCCACTATCGTACCAACAATCTATCACGTACTCGACCCTAGTCATAATCTCGTCACATTCAGGGCAACTCAATTTAACCCTATCAACCCAAGGACGATGAAGCTCAAAATCGTCTTCTAAAGGAGCAGTCGCCATTTCTTCTAGTTCCTTCTTGCTACCAACACAATGCTCATGTCCATTCTGGCAGGTCCATATCGGAAGGGGAGTCCCCCAAAAGCGATTACGGCTGAGGGACCAGTCCTTCAGATCTTCTAGAAAATTTCCAAATCTACCATGTTTTAGATGTTCAGGTTTCCATCTTACCCGGTCATTGTTTTCTATCAATCGGTTCTTTTCTTTAGACGTGCGTATAAACCAGCTCTCCAAGGCGTAATAAAGCAATGGTGAATCACATCGCCAGCAGAAAGGGTAAGTATGCTTGACTGATTCTCTTTTGACAAGGTCTCCTCTTTCGTAAAGGTCCGTCATTATCTGGCCATCTGCCTCCTTTACGAACTTACCTGCGTAATCCGGAACCACCTTTTTGAATTTTCCAGATTCGTCCACAGGATTAACCAGATCTACACCCTCTGCCTGGCACAATTCGTGATCTTCTAAACCGAAAGCGGGAGCTATATGAACTATCCCCGTTCCTTCATCTAAACTGACGAAGTCGGCATGGGTAATATAGTGACTTTTACTTTTTGATGTGACATAATCAAACATCGGCTCATACTCCGACCCGATAAGCTCCTTACCTTTCAACCTTTGAACTATATCCGCATCTTCAAAAATCTCATCGAGTAGAGCTTCTGCAAGATAATACCTTTCATCTTCATGCTGTACCAAAACATAATCTATGTCTTTACCCACCACTAAAAGTTGATTGGATATCAAGGTCCATGGAGTCGTGGTCCATGCCAGCAGATAGGCGTCTTCGTCCTTCAACTTGAAGCGCACATAGATGGAAGGATCTCTAACCTGTTCGTAACCCTGTGCAACCTCATGACTTGAAAGGGGAGTACCACATCGGGGACAGTAAGGGACTACCTTATGACCCTCTTCCAGTAGACCCGCTTCCCATATCTCTTTTAGACTCCACCATACACTCTCTATGTAATCGTCCTCCATGGTGATGTAAGCATTATCGTAATCTATCCAAAATCCTATGCGTTCGCTCATCTCCCTCCATTCTTTTTCGTATTTGAACACGCTCTCCTTACAGAGTTCATTGAATTTTTCGAGACCAAATTCCAATATCTCTTCCTTTGAATCAATACCTAACTCCTTTTCAACCTCTATCTCAACAGGAAGACCATGAGTATCCCATCCTGCTATATTTGGAACTATCTGATAGCCGTCCATGGTTTTATAACGAAGATAAATATCTTTAATTACACGAGTCAGTACGTGGCCGATGTGTGGTAGTCCGTTGGCGGTTGGAGGACCTTCTGTGAAGCCGAACTTTTTATCCCGTTCTCTACTCCGTGTTTTAGAGAGGATGTTGTTTTTCTCCCAGAACCGTCTCACTTCTTTTTCCAACTCTTGTAAGCTCGTATCCGTGTCGATGGATTGGAACATTTCTTCATCTTCTCTGGCCATCAAAATCCCTCAAAAAACCATAAAACTGGGCGTGTGATAGTTTCATATCCGAATAATAATTATCTTTGTTATTATTGCCCAGTTCATAATCTGACCAAATCGAATAATCTATTTAAAACTTATCGTGAGTACTATCGATCATGCATATCTCTTCCGGGGCATCGGCTATCTTCATAAGAGATTCGATCTCCATGAAATGTAAGTCTCCAAATACGACCATGCATTGAAGTCCTCCTCCAAAGTCGTGTTCGAGAATATATTCTGGGTAACCAGCTTTTAAACTAGGATTATTAGAACCAACACGGGCTAGACCTGCCAAGACTGTATCACCAGTAATAGTTTTTTTATTATGGTTTTCTTCAAGTTCCAGCAACACTTCGATACCCTCGTTCACAGTCATATATCTATTTCCTGCACCATCGATATCCAATAGTACTAAAGAGTGGAATCCATTGCGCTTGTTTGTTGTTATATTGTCATAAGGACTGCGGGGATAACTCTCTCTAGGAAAGGGCATAGTCACTGTTTTTCCAAATTTGTAGTGCTGAACACCAAGGGCAGAAGGTGCGGCAGAAAATATAGAAGAGGAATGCACGAGCCTAGTGGATAGCCCTCTGTCTTGTGCCCTCAATCGCAAATCAACATGGGTTGTAGCAGCCATAGGATCACCGGCAGTTAAAAATACAGTTCTGCCCTTAGATGCAGCTTCTAAAGGGATTGCCTTTGATTCAACTTCCTCTCGGGACAGCATACGGATATCTATTCCGAGTTCTTTTTTTATGGTTTCTAAATCTGCTCCAGCTAGTTGACTGGTATAGAATTCACAAAAAACATAATCCGCACTTTTGACCAACTCTTTACCCTTAACACTTATGTCTTTCTCATCATATAGGCCTAGACCGATGAATATTAATTCTCCCATGTTATTGACTCCTTCAAGATGCTCTGCGTTAAAGTTCCTAAAAGTGAAGGAGAAAAGGTTAGACTAAAACTTTTGCACCATTCTTTACTTTCCCTAAATTATAAAATCGAGTCTGAAGGAGATACACTTTTCATCCCAGTTACACGTGACCCAGGAAATCTAATAAAATACCCCCTTGTCCAGCGAGAAGTTGAAGAACTTAAAACTGATACACTACCCGAAGAGTTAGAGAAATTGATCCCATCCAGCTATGATATAGTCGGAGATATAGCTTTAGTAAAAGTACCCGACCAGTGGGCATCTTGCAAAGAAGACCTGGGGAAGGCCATACTTATGCGCCACAAAAATGTGAATACAGTTCTGGAGGATACAGGAGTACATGGGGAGTTTAGAATTAGGGAGGTTAAGTACATGGCAGGCGAAAGAAAAACTAGTACGGTGCATCGAGAGTATGGAATCGAGATTGAGGTGGATCTTGGTGAGGTCTACTTTTCACCACGATTAGCGACAGAAAGGTGGACTGTTACCCAGAAGGTGAAAACAGGAGAAAAAGTTATGGATATGTTTTCAGGTGTTGGGCCATATACTCTTCTTATTGCCAAAAATAAAAAAATCGATATCATCCATGCAGTGGATATCAACCCAAAGGCAGTAGAATTTTTAAAAAGGAACGTTCAGAGGAATGGTGTGGAGGCTTTAGTAAAAATTTGGCAAGGGGATTCTCGAAAAATTTGTGAGAAGGTGAAAGTAGACAGGGTTATAATGAATCTGCCTCATTCTGCAAAAGACTTTTTAAATCACGCCTTTAAAGTATTAAATAAAAAGGGGGCTATACACTATTACGAGATTCTTTCTCCTGACGACATATCGAAGAGAGAAAAACAGTTAATTGAAGATATTAAGAAAAAGGGACGCAATGCCCGTATTGTAGAGAAAAGAGAGGTTCGAACCTATTCTGCTGAAGAAGTGCAAATCGCTTTTGATATAATTATCGAGTGAATCACTTTTCAGCTAAAAGGATTGTCCTTCCTCTTACCTCAATTAGTCTTACATCGCTTTTATCACTTAATTCTGAAGCTATTACTTCAACATCCTGTTCAGGGCAATTTCGAAGGATCTTGATTTTCACGATCCCTTCATTCTCTATGTTTCTATTTATCTCTTCGATTATACCTTTAGTTATTCCATTCTTCCCGATCCTTACCCTTGACTCCAATGATTGACCTAATTTTTTGATTTTTTCGCTTTTCATCTTATTTATCTCCATAGCCAAATCGATTTATATATTTACAGTTGTTACAGAGGGTTACGAGATGACCTTTCTTTAATCTCACCCTGCAGGTGACTCCAGGATAGAGATAAGAGTAGCACCTTTTACATACACGTCTTCTTTGCCAGGACTTGAGAGTCACATTATTTTTCATCCCCGTACGTCTTGCTAACTTAACATATCGATCAGCTAGTTCTAACTCTCCCTGTAAGACAGCCTTCTCCGCCTCATTGAACAACTTATCGATCCGTTTTTCAGCGAGTTTTTTGTGCTCTCTTCTAGCCATTCAATTATGGTGTAAGGAAGGCTGATATATATCTTTTTGACTTGTAGATGTCAATATGATTAAATTAACTTGCTTTTTATGTTTAATAGACTCTATTTTTAAAAATCGTTTTTCATTTCTTTTAATGCCTTCTTTAATCAACAAAAGTAACAACTAGACTTTACTTATTAATAGCAAATAATATGTAGGAAAGGCCCTTATTGATGCGAAATACTTAAATATGATCGCCAAACCTACTTCCTCGGAATCAGTTGGAATTGGATTAGATAGGTTTAAAAATTTGATATTTCGCATCTGACCTCATTACCCTCACAATCAATCAATAAGCATGTTCAGAGGAATAATAATCCCTCTAAGTCTACCAATCGGTAGGATTCCAACTGTTTTCAATATTAAAAGGTGTTTAAAATGGATATAGATCCTAGCACAACAAAATATGTAATTCATACATCAATGAAAGCTGACGGGGTCGTGGAAAAGCCCGATGTCGTGGGAGCTATCTTTGGTCAAACTGAAGGATTATTAGGTGATGAACTTGATCTGCGTGACCTCCAAAAAAGTGGAAGGATGGGGCGCATAGAAGTGGAAGTTAGTTCGTCAAAAGGCAAGTCTTCAGGATCCATAATATTACCTTCCAGTCTTGATCTGGTAGAAACTTCGATACTGGCAGCTGCACTTGAAACCATAGATAGAATAGGCCCCTGTCGAGCTCAGGTTACTGTTGATGAGATCAGGGATGTCAGAGAATCTAAAAGAAGGAAGATCGTTGAACGTGCTAAAGAATTGCTCACAGATGTCATGGAAAAGGGCGACTTACCTTTGGGCAATATATCTGAAGTGGTACGTTCAGAGGTCCAGATGAAAGAAATAACTGACTTCGGTGACGAAAAATTGCCTGCAGGACCAAACGCTCAGGAGTCCGATGCAATAATCGTTGTCGAAGGGCGATCAGACGTTCTTAATCTTTTAAAATATGGCATTAAAAACTCGATCGCAGTAGAGGGAACAAATATACCCGAAAGCATTAAGAAACTTTCATCTGAAAGAGTCACCACCGCCTTTGTAGATGGTGATAGAGGTGGTGCACTTATCCTAAAAGAACTCCTTGAAACTGCTGAAGTTGACTATGTAGCACAAGCACCTGAAAATACTGAGGTCGAGGAACTAACACAGAAACAGATAATAAAAGCACTGCGTAGTAAGATACCCATAGACCAGTACATAGAGATGTACGAGATAGACACTGGAAAAAAGGAAGAGCAAAGGAAAAGTGACTGGAAGAGAAAGGCCAAACGAGAAAAAAAAACGGAAATAAAGGAGAAAGAAATTGAACAAAAAAGTAAGTCCGAGAATCTGAAATCGCTCCTACATGATATAAAAGGAGACAAAAAAGCACTTCTCTTAGATTCTGATGACCAAAGAAAAGACGAGGTGGCTACGAGAGAATTGGCGGATAGGTTGAAAAAAGGTGACGGAATAGAAACAGTGGTGTTCGATGGAATAATAACTCAGAGACTGGTAGATATAGCAAGTAATGCAGGAATAAAAACCCTTGTTGCACGTAGAATCGGTAATATACCAAAACTCCCAACATCCTTGGAGCTTCTTTCTTTAGAAGAACTCTAAGGAACATCTAAACCCCTTTTCTTTTTCAAGAACTTTTTTATACCATGTCCAATGCTACATTGACGGTAAACATGGCCAAATATGTATATTCTTTCGATGAAGGAAACAAAGAAATGAAAGAACTTCTCGGAGGAAAAGGAGCAAATCTAGCACAGATGACTTCCATAGGGCTCGAAGTACCTCCTGGGTTCACAGTGACCACTGAAGCCTGCCTAAAATATCTTGAAAAAGGTGAATTGCCAGGAGAGATAGAAGAGCAGATGAGAGAAAAGATGAAGGTTTTAGAAAAAAAATTGGATAAGAAATTCGGGGATCCTGATGATCCATTGTTAATATCCGTAAGGTCCGGTGCGGCTGTATCCATGCCCGGTATGATGGATACGATACTAAACCTTGGTCTAAATGATGAAACATTGCAGGGGTTGAAAAAACAAACAGATGAAAGATTTGCTTATGACAGTTATAGAAGATTTTTAAACATGTTTGGAGAAGTTGTAAGAGAAATACCCCATGCTAAATTCGAATCCTTGATGAATGAAGTAAAAGAAAAAGAGGGGGTCAACAAGGATGTGGATTTGGATGCGAAGGCTATGAAGGAAGTGTGCAGGAAATATAAAGAGCTTGTAGGAGATGTGCCCCATGACCCGTGGAAACAATTACTTGAAGCGGTCAGGGCGGTCTTTGGATCATGGAATAATAAAAGGGCAAAAAAATACAGGGAGATAAACAATCTGCCCCATGACATGGGCACTGCAGTTAACGTTCAAGCGATGGTTTTCGGAAATATGGGAGAAGATTGTGGAAGTGGTGTAGCTTTTACTCGTAACCCAGCCACTGGTGAAAAAGACATCTACGGAGAGTTTTTGATAAACGCTCAAGGGGAGGATGTAGTAGCCGGGATAAGAACGCCCCTCCATATAGATGATCTAAAGGAGAAAATGCCTGAGATATATTCCCAATTGAACTATGTATGTAAAATTTTAGAGAAGGAGTACAACGAAATGCAGGACCTAGAGTTCACCATCGAGAAAGGCAAATTATACATTCTCCAAACTAGAGATGGAAAAAGAACTCCTATGGCTGCTGTAAAGATAGCACATGACATGGCAAAGGAAGATCTAATAACAAAAGAAAATGCTATCATGAGAATAACAGGAGAACAAATTGAAAAACTACTTCATAAAGGGATAGATCCGGAAGCGGATGTAGAAAAGATCACGAAAGGATTGAACGCTTCACCAGGTGCAGCTAGTGGAAAGGTCGTTTTTGATACAGATGAAGCTGCTGAAAGGGGAGAGAAAGGCGAAAGCATAATCTTGGTACGACCAGAGACAACACCTGAAGATATACACGGTCTAGCTGCTGCAAAGGGGGTGCTTACTAGTAGAGGAGGGATGACATCCCATGCAGCGGTAGTTGCTCGAGGGATGGGACAGCCTTGTGTAGCCGGTGCTGAGGAGATATCAATATATATGGAAAAAGGGTGCTTTAAAGTGGGGAACCATACTGTGATGAAAGATGATATCCTAACCATAGATGGCACAACTGGAAATGTAATACTAGGTGAAGCTCCCCTTACAGAACCCGAATTCAGTTTGGAGTTTCAAGAACTCCTTATGTGGTCTGACGAGATAAGAGACATGGGTGTGAGAGCTAATGCAGATACACCTAAGGATGCAAAAAAGGCACTCGAGTTCGGTGCAGAGGGGATTGGATTATGTCGAACTGAGCACATGTTCTTTGAACCGGAAAGATTAGAAGTTGTACATGAAATGATTATAGCCGATGATGAATACGAGAGAAAAGATGTTTTGGAAAGGATAATTCCATTACAACGACAAGATTTTTTTGATTTATTTAAAGTGATGGACGGAAAACCTATAGTTATACGTCTTTTGGATCCACCACTGCACGAGTTTGCTCCTACTGAAGAGGAAAGCCAGAAGAAACTAGCTCAAAGACTTGATCTTTCTTTAGACACTATAAAGAAAAAAGTTAACAAACTGAAAGAAGCAAATCCTATGCTTGGACACAGAGGATGTAGACTCGGAATAGTTTACCCTGAAATATACAGAATGCAGGTAAAAGCGATATTAGAAGCCGCGATAGATGCTGCTGAAGAGGGGGTAGACATCAAACCTCGTATAATGGTTCCTCTTATAGGGCATGTCAAAGAGCTTCAGACTGTTAAAAAGAAGATAATCGAACCTGTAAAAGATGAAGTTTTCTCTAGAAGGGGGACTGAAATATCCTTTAAAGTCGGAACGATGATCGAGATACCGCGTGCAGCCATAACTGCAGATGAAATAGCAAAAGAAGCTGAATTTTTCTCCTTTGGAACAAATGATCTAACTCAGATGACGTTTGGTTTCAGTCGGGATGATGTAGGGAGCTTCGTTCCAAGCTATCTAGAGATGGGCATTCTCAAGGATGATCCATTCCATACATTGGATAGTAAAGGAGTAGGAAAATTGGTTGAAATGGCCACCCAAAAAGGGAAAACTAGTAATCCAGGTCTAAGTATTGGAATATGTGGTGAGCATGGTGGAGAACCAAACTCGGTAAAATTTTCGTATCGAGCAGGTGTGGATTATACAAGCTGTTCTCCTTTCAGGATTCCTATAGCAAGAATAGCTGCTGCACAAGCAAAGATTGAAGATAATCAGGATTCTAGTTAACACTTATCGAACGTACTATTAGGATTTTGAGAAATTGTAAAGGCTGTGAACTATTATTTGGAATAGAGCAAATCATGAGAAACCTTGTTTTTCCATCTCTTGATTCACAGCATTAAGAAACCTTTCGGTACTCTTTGGAGGGGGATCTATCAAGCTAAGGCCAACGAATATCGATAATGTCACTAAAAAGCCCAATATGGAAGGCCACCAAGTGACCTCACCTAGATGAATAAATGCAGTGATGTATAGTGATCCGGTAGTAAACCCACCCACAAGCATCGACCATAGAGCACCCTTCGCTGAACCATTTTTCCAGAAAAAAGTACCGATCAAAGAGGGGGCCGTGACAAGTAGTCCACCAGAAGACATCGCTGACAATATAGCAATCAGGTCAAATCTGAAAAAGGAGAAAATAACACATAAAATTATCAAAACTAATATGGTCGCTTTTCCTAAAAATACCTCACTCTTTTCAGAAATGTTTTTCTTGACAACTTTGCCTACATCTCTTGTAACCATCGAACTAAGTGTCAATGCAATAGAACTGAGTGTAGAGGCTGCTGCTGCAAAAATACCTAGAAATATTATCAATGAAAGTACTGTAGGTACCCTTACTAACAATGCAGGCATAGCACCATCAGGGTCAGTCAAGCCAGGAACTACGTTGGCCGCAGAAAATCCAAGGAGAGTGGTTATTATAGTATAGATGAAACCGAAGATGGCAAAATAAATGATCATCTTTTTTAAACTGACAATATTTTTGGATACAAACATACGTTGAGATACCTGAGGATTTGTAAGTGCAAAAAAAGCCCAAGGGAATGTGAGACCTATGAATACCCTAATATCCCAGGTCATCTTTAGTAGTTCTGGAGTTCGATTTTCTACAGTACTAAAAAAGCTGATGGGCCCGCCAAAAAAAACGTAGATGATGTAAAATAGAAGTATGATGGCTGAAAAGAGCATGGTCATAGCTTGAAAAGCGTCCGTCCAAGACACAGATTTCATCCCTGCCCATACCGCAACAAAACCACTGAAAACAGCCATTGTAATAACCCCTGAATAATAAGGTAGGGCTCCACCAGTTAATCCGCTGAAAAGAAAACCTATTCCCATCATCTGGATAGAGGTATAAGGGACAAGCATCACAAGACAAACCAAAGCCATCACCGTCCCCACTCTTGGATCATCATAACGATCACTTAACATCTCTGAAGGTGTTAAATAATTGAACCTTTGACCAGCACACCAAAAACGAGGGGCAAAAAGGACAAGTAAAATAACAGTGAAAATAAGATAAGTCATCTCAAATCCATAAGCCCCAACACCTGTAGCATAAACAAGACCTACTAAGCCTATCATCATAAATGCACTAAATGTTGTTGCACTGTAAGTCATGGCGGAAATGAAGCCTCCAAGCGTTCTATTGGCCAAGTAAAAATCTTCAAGAGTGATGCCTACATATCTTCGAGCATGATGGGATATCAATACGCCAACAATTATCCATAGTACGAGAGCCATTATGATATGAAAAGGAGTCATCAGGATGCACCCCACTCTTTAAGTCTAAGATATCCCCATATCATTACAAGCAAGGTCAAAATCGTCCAGAAAAGGTAGTTAGCCCAATAAGCGGTCATATTTCGAAGTAAAAGGTATGGGAAGGAAAGGATAACAACTGTTAACAGAACCGCGAGCAGCCCGATTTGTTTGGGATTATCGTTGAACATAACGATGATAATCAATCGTTTAAAAGTATAAATAATTCACGTTGCGATATGTTTAATTAGCTAAATTACAGTTTAATAAAGGGTATGATAACATGAAAGAATATGATATTATCGTTATCGGAGGAGGGCCAGCGGGATTATCTGCTGCGATTTATACCTCTAGAGCTGGCTTCTCTACACTTATACTTGATGAAAGGGATAAGCTCCTAGAAAAGGTTAAGCATATCGAAAATTACTTTGGTTTTCCAGAGGGTATATCTGGTGCTGAACTGTTGGAGAGGGGCAAAAGACAGGCTGAGAGATTTGGTACGATTGTGAGTTATGAAAGAGCTCTTCTCGTAAAAATTTCAGAAGAAGATTACAAGATCGATACAGCTGAAGAAGAGTATCGTACAAAAGGACTTGTCATATCACCAGGTATACAACATCAAAAGCCTATGGTTGAAGGTATCGAAGAGTTTGAAGGAAAAGGAGTCAGCTATTGTGTGACCTGTGATGCTCCCTTGTTCAGAGGGATGAAGGTCGGTCTGATAGGTTCTCAGGACCTAGTTATAAAAGAAGCTATTGAATTATATGAGTTTACAAAAGACATAATAATCTTTACCGATGGGCGTGACTTGGATGCATCACAGATACTAATAGAAAAGCTACAAGAACATAAAATAACGGTAAACAAAGAAAATATAGTAAAAGTTGTCGGAGGAAAGGAGTTAGAGGGATTAGAACTAGAATCAGGTGTTGAAAGGCTTGATGGTGTAATGGTGGCCGAAGGCACAAGCGGCTCGCTTGACTTTGCTCGAAGCTTAGGTATACCCGTAGAAGACGATGTATTAAAGGTCGATGAAAAACAATTTACAGGGTTGCCTAGAGTTTATGCTGCAGGAGACTGTACCGGAGGAGCAAGACAAATCAGTGCTGCTGTTGGCGAAGGAGCAAAGGCGGCTCTAGGATTGATCGAGGAGCTCAGAGGAGATGAATATAAAGATTGGAAACATAGCTGAGATATTTCACAACCCTAACTCATAATCGATCTCTTGTAAAGCATCAAGAGCTAGTTCTAAAAACTTGCTTTTGTCTATCCCCAATTTATGGCAGTGAAGAATCTTATCCCTTTCTATGTTCTTCGCGAAGGACGAATCATCAAACTTTTTTTGTACCGATTCAGGTCTAGCCTCTCTTAATTGGCCATTAGGCATGACGAGAGCTGTGGCGATGACTAGACCTGATACCGCATCTGAGGCTATCAAGGCATGATCTAAATCGCTATCAGGTTGAACTCCTGTGTGCTCGTAATTATGTGCCTTCACCGCATGAAGCACTTCATCGTCCACTAACCCCTCCAGCATCTCAGCTGAACGATGAGCATGTCTTTCATGATCGTCTTTGGTCTCTTCATAATCAACATCGTGTAACAAACCGGTGAGTTCCCACTTTTCATCGTCTTTTCCCAGCTTTCTAGCCAAGTGTTTCATGATTTGACTAACTGCTATCATATGTTTACGTAGATTTTCTGTTTCAACCTTCTCTCTCATCAACTTTACTGCTTCTTCTCTGTCCATAGTATGCATATATCCCCATATAGTTGAGTATGTAAAATTATTTTGGATGTTTTCACCACAAAATTAAAAATATATCATCCGTCAATGGGGGTAATCCGGAGATTCGATGCAAAAGTACAGCCATGAAGAGATAAGAGAAAGGTTTCAGAACTTCTTTGAAAGTAAATATTCAGCGGACATCATGAGGATCGCAGATAATTACCCTGATGAAATGTCCCTTTATACTCCTTACCAGGAGTTAGTTATGTTTTTTGGTGATGATTTTCCAAGATTTATTTTGAACAATCCTAAGAGATCTTTCGCGATCGCAGAAGAAGTCATGCTTGATATAGCTGGTCAGGAAGAAAAGGATATGGAACTACATTTCAGGATCATAGAGCTGCCACAACCAAGGAATAAAACCATTCGAAATTTAAGGGCGGAGGATCTTGCAAAATTTATAGGCGTTGATGGCCTAGCTAGAAAGGTAACTGAAGTAAGACCTCGGTTGAGTGTTGCTGCCTTTCAATGTTTAAGTTGTGGGGAGATTACCTACGAACACCAAAAAAGCCAGAGTATGGATGTACCTAGTGGATGTCCAAACTGTGGTAAAGAATCGGGAAAAAAGGCAAAGTTTCTTCATTTGCTAGAAGAATCGGAATTTAAAAATTACCAAAACATAGAGATCCAAGAAAGCCCCGAAGGATTGAGGGGGGGAGATCAACCTCAAAGACTGAGAGGTTGGATAGAGGATGACCTGGTTGGTAGAATATCACCAGGAGACCGTATCACAATTAACGGAATCCTGGACGGGACCCCTAAAAGAGGAAGAGGAGGAACGGAATCAAGGACCTTTGATATATTCATGAGAGTAAATAGTATAGAAGTAAAGGAATATGAATATGAAGAGGTAGAATTACAAAAAGAAGATAAGGAAAAAATAGAAGAAGTTGGTAGTAACCCTCGGATTTTTTCTAAAATAGTATCTTCCATCGCACCTAGCATTTATGGATTGCCAATGGAGAAAACAGGATTAGCATTACAATTGTTTGGCGGTGTAAGAAAGATAATGCCTGATGAGCAGAAGATAAGGGGTGATATACACGTATTACTTGTGGGAGATCCAGGGACCGCTAAATCACAGCTTCTCAGATATATCTCCGATCTTTCACCCCGAGGGATGTACACATCAGGTAAGGGATCTACGGGTGCCGGATTGACTGCTGCTGCAGTTAGAGAAGAAGTTATGGGGGAGAGTCGATGGATCCTAGAGGCAGGAACCCTTGTGCTTGCCGATAAAGGCATAGCAGCGGTTGACGAGCTCGACAAGATGAGAGATGAAGACAGAAGTTCGATGCACGAAGCTATGGAACAACAGAGTATATCAGTTGCTAAAGCCGGAATAAATGCTAGACTAAACTCCAGGTGTGCTCTACTAGGGGCAGCAAATCCACAATATGGGCGATTTGAGATCCACGAAAACATCTCACAACAGATCAACCTGCCTCCGCCTCTGATTTCAAGATTTGACCTAATCTTTGCTCTCATGGACAGACCGGATAAAACAAAAGATAAAGCAATTGCAGAACACATTTTAAAAACACATCAGGCAGGGGAGGAACTCCAAAATGAACCGGAACTGGAAAAAGAGGAAAAACAATACTTTTCCAAAGATTTTTTAAGAAAATATATAGCCTACACTAAATCTATAAGCCCCATAATGACGGAGGAGTCCATGGATAAGTTAGAGGATTTTTATCTAAATATTAGAACAAGTGGAAGTGATTCTAACACCATCCCAATAACCGCAAGACAACTTGAATCTCTCATCCGATTGTCAGAGGCAAGTGCTAGAGCTCATCTCAGAGAAAAAGTAGTTAAAGAGGATGCTGAAAGAGCTATCAATGTGACCGAATATTTCTTAAGGCAAGTTGCTTCGACCGAAAGCGGATTGGATATTGATATGGTGGCGGCAGAATATGGCTCGTCAGAAAGAACCCTTGTTCATCAACTGAGTGATATAATCGACGAGTTAGATAGAATTCATGAAGGAGGAGTCCCTGAAAAGGAGATAATCGAAGAGGCGGAAAAAAAAGGTTATACCCGGGAAAGTGTAAAGAAGGAATTGAGTCGTATGGGTAACAGGGGACAGATATATTCCCCTATCCCTGGAAAATACAGAAAAACTTGAAGAAGGAAAAAGCATGTCAGTTTACAGCAAAGTTTATAAGCAGGGGACTGAAACTCTTCTTGCAGCGTGTGATGAAAACGTCTTAGGTAAGACATTTGAGGAAGGAGAAGTTTATTTGAATGTTAAAGAGAGTTTTTATAAAGGAGATACAACGGACCCTACCGAGCTTAAGAAAAGACTGAAAAGAGCAACGATTTCAAATCTTGTGGGGGAAATATCTGTAAATACAGCACTCAAAATGAAACTTGCTAATAAAAAAGATGTTTTGTATGTAGAGGGTGTTCCTCACCTCCAGGTAATAAAAATGATGTGAAAAGTGAGCTAGATGTTCTGTGTGGAATGTGGTAAAGAACCTGAAGAATTGTATAACGGATTATGCGACGAATGCTTTTTAGAGGAGATCGATGCTGATATCCCAGATAAGCTAGAGGTTGAAATATGTGCTTCCTGCGGATCTGTGAAAGAAGGACAACGTTGGATTGAAAATCCAGATCTGTATTCAATAATGCTGGAAAGGATCGATGACTCTATAAAAACTGATCAGAAAATAGATAGCTACTCGTTCAGTACTGAATTTATAGAGCAGGACCTCAATAACATTCAAGCAGATATAGACATTGAACTGGTAACTCAAGGCTTAAAAAAAACTGTCAACAAGTCAACCGTGATTAGATTGAAAAAAGGGCAGTGTCAAACTTGTAGCAGGATACACGGCAATTATTACGAGGCAATAATTCAGATCAGACCTACTAAAGATAAAATGACTGAGGAACAGAAAGAGATAGTCAGGAAAAAGGTTGAAAAGGAGGTATCTGTTAAAAGAGGAGATGAAAGAAACATATTTGTAACGGCCCATGAAGAACGTCATGGCGGATTAGATTTTTTCATGAGCGACAACGGGGGGAGTAAAAAATTATCTAAGAACATTGCCCAAAGATTTGGAGGACACATTACCATCTCAAGTAAATTGGCGGGGAGGAAAGATGGAAGAGATATATACAAGATGACCTATTCTGTAAGATTACCCCCCTATGAAAAAGGAGATTTTGTTCTTTTTGATGACATTATCTACCAGGTGAAGGAGATCGGTACTAGCAGCGGAAACATAGTTTTAATTGAATTAAGAACAGGTAAAAAAAATGTTATAGATAAAAGGGATTCTTATTCGCTCGAAGTGATTGGAGGGAGTGAATTGGTAAAAGAGTCTGTAATTGTTTCAGAGACTGAAAAGGAAATAAAGATACTAGATCCTGATGACTATCAAACAAAAACCCTATTGAAACCTGAAGGATATCGATCTACAGGGGATAATGTTCTAGTTCTAAAATATGATGATAGAATATTGATACTTCCTGAAAAAGAGTTAGACTGAAAGTCTATATAACCATAATGCATTGTGTTCGATATGAGTGAGATTGACGATAAAGAAAACTACCTGCTTACAACTTGGTACGGTGTATTTATTATAAGAGATGAAAAAATAATTGAAAAAAGACTGTTTCCCAAAAATCCAGATGTCATATCCAAAAAAAGGATGATGATCAAACAAGGACTTATCCTTCCAGAAGAAAAAGAATTGGCAGAAATATTTCGTGGAAACATATGTGTAACCACAAAAAGATTAGCTCGGTTGGGTGAGTTTAAAGAGAACATCGAATTGGATAAAACTCTGCTAAATGACTTGTCGTTCGATGATGATATTTTAAGGGAAGCCCTTTTAATTCAAGGTGAAAAAGAACTAAAAGACTCTGTGGATACGGATAAACATCTTGGAAGGGCTGTTGAGACTATCAGGGATCTAAATGAAACTATAAACATATTGACTGAACGTTTACGAGATTGGTACTCTCTACATTATCCAGAGCTCGAAGAGGATACGAACAGTAAAAAATTCGTAGAGCTAATTGCTGAATTCGGAGATAGAGAAAGCATAGTAGAAAATACAAACATCGATGGTAATACCGTTGGAAAGAATATTACTGAAAATGAAAAAGAACTTTACAAAAGACTTGCCAAAGAGGTTAAATCCATGATGGATTTTAAAGAAATGTTGACCGGATATGTAGAAAAATCCATCAAAGAAACAGCACCTTCATTGACAAAATTGACTGGTCCTAAACTAGGCGGTGAATTAATATCACACGCCGGTTCTTTAAAAAAATTGGCTAGTATGCCAGCAAGTACGATCCAGGTACTAGGTGCAGAAAAATCTCTATTCCGACATCTTGAAAGGGGAACTGATCCGCCTAAGCACGGATATATTTTACAGCATCCGATTGTACATGGAGCTGCACCTAACAAAAGAGGGAAAGTAGCAAGAACTTTTGCAAATAAAATAGCTATAGCTGCTCGAGTCGATTATTTTGGAAATAGAGATATAGGAGACAGACTCAGGGAGGAACTAGAGTCGAGATTGGCAAATCTGAAGTGAACAGGTCAGTTGAGCTTAGAAAGGTGTTTCTGGCATATCAGCACCAAGCGCTGTGTTTCTTTCAACTTTTTCTCGGGTATATATGGGTTCAGAGACAGGCATCTTTTCAACTTTGCCCTTTTTCTTTGCAATAGACCATGGCCATATCCTAGAAACATGATCTGCTCTAATGTACACTTCCTTTAAATTAATAGACGTCCAATCAACAAATCCTAAGAATTCTTCTTCTTTAGTTGTTTCTGACTCGCTCATAGAAACTTCCTTCCAATTTATTTGAGTAGCTGAACCCTGGTAGATATCTTGAAGAATTATTGTTGTTTTATCGTATTCGACCAACCTGCCCATGAATGCCATTCCATCATCTAACACTACAAGTATCCTATTCCCCTCATGCTCCTTTAATTTCTTTTCGAGTAATGTCCCTAGCAATCAAACCACCTATATATAAATGCACTTAGGTGTAAATATAATTTGTGTTGAATGATATCTTTTTGATAATAAATTTCCAATCCTTATGTCCCTTCCTCCCATCCAGTTAGATAATCCCTTTGTTCTTTTGTTAATTCATCGATTATTATCCCTCTAGTCTCGAGCTCTAGCCTTGCTACTCTTTCATCCAGTTTTCTAGGTATATTATGAACACCTGGTTCAAGTTCTTTGTTCTTCATTATATACTCCGCTGCTAGCATTTGTAGGGCAAAGCTCATATCCATTATTTCTGCTGGATGTCCCTGCCCTATAGCAAGATTAACCAGCCTTCCATCAGCTAAAAGATATATCTTTCGTCCGTCATTCATCTTGTACTCTTTTACATCTTCCCGAACAATTCTGCTGGAAACGGATAAGTTTTCTAACACTGTTTTAGAGATCTCATTATCAAAATGTCCAGAGTTAGCCAAAATACAGCCATCTTTAGCAACAGATAACTACTCTTCATCAACAACTGATTTACAGCCAGTAGCAGTCACAACAAAGTCAGCTTTTTTAATTCCCTCATGCATGGGCAAAACCTCAAAACCATCCATATTAGCCTCCACTGCTTTTATTGGGTCAACTTCGGATATCATGACATTTGCTCCCATCCCTTTAGCTCTCATAGCGATACCTCTTCCACACCACCCATAACCTCCAACTAGGAAATTTTTCCCACTAACCTGTAGATTTGTTGCAGTCAACAGACCATCTATGGTGGACTGGCCTGTACCGTATCGGTTATCAAAAAGATGTTTCATGTAAGCGTCATTAACAGACATAACTGGAAATTCTAATTTCCCTTCAGATTCCATTGCCCTGAGACGGACGATTCCAGTCGTTGTTTCTTCAGCGCCTCCTTTTATGTTATCGAGTAGATCTCTCCTCGTAGTATGAACTAAAGATATGAGATCACCCCCATCATCTATGATAACGTCAGGATCCTGATCGAGTATAAGATTTAGATTTTTGTAATATTCCTCTTCTGACTCTCCTCTCTTTGCATAAACATCGAGACCATATTCCTCTCTAAGTGCTTTTGCCACGGAATCATCTGTAGATAAAGGATTGCAACTTGCCATTTTTACAGTAGCACCTGCTTCTCTAAGAGATAACCCTAAAATCCCTGTTTTTGCTTCAACATGAAGAGCCATGGATATTTTTACACCATCAAGATGTCCTGCTTTCTTCACGGATTCTCTAACCCTCTTTAGAACTTTCATGTGGTCTTTAGCCCATTTCAATCTTTTCACACCTTTTTCTACATCTCTTTCCATCTTATCAGACCAAGAATCAAAAAAGATCGATTTAATCTTTCTGTTGAGAAAGTTTTTTCAGTCTGTTAAAGATATGATCTAAGACCTCTGAAAGGTTATCCTCGTTATCAAAATCCGATTTGGAAGGAGATAGATCTAGTAATTTCGGGACAGCCCTCACTATATTATCTACGATGGTGATATCAGCTGTTCGGGATGTTCTTGAGAGTGGATTAAGATCAATAGTTATCACCTTTTTCCCCATATCAACCAGTGCTTGTGCTCGGTCACCATCTTCTAATGGAACCAAGATAACATCAGAATCAAAAATACCCTCCTTTGTACATTTTCCTCTTTCATGGTCTAAACCTTTTATTTTTGCATCAGGCTCCAATCCCAATACTTGCTCTGCACCTTGTTCCTCGAGGATTGAAATTATACGCCCAATCCTTTCAGGCGTCCTATGAAAAAGGTTGACTTCTAATTTTGCTTCAAATCTATTTGAAATTTCAACTATTCCAGAAGGAACAAGAGCAGCAACATTACCATTTACCGATATCACGGGCTTTTCAGCTTCCATTAAAACATGTATTGCTGCCCTCTCTGCTTTCAATGCAGGTGGAATCGTTTCCTCACCTAATATATAATCGAAGGCTTCACCTCGGCCATGGGCTATAAGTCCCGCTTTAGAAGTTATCCCCGCTTCTACACCCTCTACAAGCATCTCTCTAGTTCTCAGAGATAAATATCTTGGATGAGTTTTTGGTATCTCAGTCATTATGATACACCATAGGGGGTAACTATGAGGTGATATATAGTTATCATCTCTTCGGAAAACATTTAATCCTCGTCTACTATCACTAAAGAGAGTGAAATTATGTATACAATCTACATATTCGTCGCAATATGCTTGACTGGTTTTGCCTTACTCCAAGCAATTGTGGGAGTTATAAGCTATAATCGAATGCGCAATTCAAAATTTTTACTAATCTCTTTAGCATTCATAGTTTTTGTTTTTAAAGGGATTTATTCTTTGTTAGCCATAAGTGGCATTTATGAGATATTCCCTGCACCCCATATCAATATACTAATTTGGGATCTTTTAATCGTTACACTTCTTTATCTAGCCATCCTCAAGGAGTGATAATAAAAGATGGATTTAAAAGAAGATGTCCTGGAACTCGAAAGTCGAAGGGATATTTTTGAACATATATCTAAATATCCCGGAAGTTACATGAGAGAGATGCAGGAAAAGCTCGACATGGCTACCGGACAATTAGAATATCATCTAAAGTACCTCGAGGACCATAAATTGATTTCCTCTCAGATGAGCGGGAACAAAAAAAGATACTTTGTAGAAAAAGAGGTGAACTATCCAGATAGAAAATTGATATCGATATTAAGACAGAAGACTTTGAGGAAGATTCTCATAATGCTTATAGAAAGAGGAAAGATGAATTTTTCTCAGATTGATGAAGAGGTAGATTTATCCAAATCAACCGTGTCTTTTCATCTAAAAAAGCTTGAAAATAAAGGATTAATAGAAACTCGAAGGATAGGACGAAAAAAAGTATATAGTTGTAAAAATGATAAAGAAATTGCACAAGTCCTGATAACTTATAAATCCAGTTTCCTTGACAAAGCTGTTGACAGATTTGTCGAAACATGGAGTGATATGAAACGATGAATGACAAAAGACTTGACGAAAGAAAAAAACTAGTTGAGAATCTTAAAAGAAAAGGATACGTAAGGAGTAAAAGTGTTGAAATAGCGTTGCTCAAAGTGCCAAGACATAAGTTCATACCTCCAAATATTAGAGGACAGGCTTACGTAGATTCTCCTCAACCTATTGGTAATGGACAAACTATTTCTGCTCCACACATGGTGGCGATGATGGTGGAGGAGCTGAACCTTGAAAAAGGGATGAAAGTCCTAGAAGTTGGTGGGGGTAGGGGATATCACGCAGCAGTTATTGCTGAAGTGGTTGGAAAGGAAGGAGAAGTATATACCATCGAGAGGATAGACAACCTATCTGAATATGCTGATAAAATGCTTTCAAAATTAGGATATAATAATGTTCATGTGATAAAAGCTGATGGTTCTAAAGGATACTCCGAAGAGGCTCCCTTTGATAGGATATCTGTTGCATGTGGTGCACGTGAGGTCCCTCCGCCTCTTTTAGAACAATTAAAACCGGGAGGAATATTATTGATACCTATTGGCAAATATTTCTACCAAGAACTAACTAAGATAACAAAATCTAAGGACGGTGAGATAAAAAAGGAAAGATTGGGAGGCGTGCTGTTCGTTCCCTTGCAAGGCGAATACAGTTGAATTTATCGGATAGGAACAAGTGATATCCAAGGACTGCCCTTCTCTTCGTCGGTTACGATAGCATACAATCCTGTTTTTGGTTTTATTCCATAAATACAGGGAGTTTTGCCGATGGATGTGACCACAAAATAGGTGTCCGCCATGTTTTTTATTTCTGGTTTTAGCTGAAGACCATGTTTTATGATACCTATTCCTAGATTTTTTGATATCTTTGTATTGGCCACCGCTTCAAGGAGGTCTTTGATGGCCATCTCATCTCCCATCAAATACTCCAAAGTGTCGAAGCCAGTGTAATCGATCATAGGGGTTTTTCCGCCATCAGTAATCTCGTTGATCTGCTGATTGTAAATCTTTCCAACTTGGTCTCTTTTTTTGCCCCCTAATGCCATCATATAAGGATTCTCAGTGCTTGAGGAGAAATAATCTACTATCCTAAACCTGCTGTCAAATACGTCCTCAGATATGAAACGTGTGAGATCCTCCCTCAAATTATCTGGATGAGTTCCACCGGAAAGTACACCGAGAATCCCTCTATTTTGAGTCAGGAAATTAAGGAAAATTGGTCTCAAAACGGAGAAGTATTCTTCAGTACTAACATCTTCCATAATTTCAAAAACGTTGTAGCTGCCTTTTTCAAATCCTCCTTCGAGTAACTCATCTAAGTCAGTAGTACCAGTGCTGTATTTGTGTTCCTTGTCATTGATCGGTTTCCACTCCTTATGCTCTTCAACACTAACTCTATAAGGTTCGAAACACGTAAACCTGCCCCCGTAAAGGGTCATAAGATAAGTAGGCTGTTTGATACCAATACCTCTTAATTTCTTCAACTGTATTTGTCTGACGTCTCTGTTTTCGATCTGAAACCTTTCAAGTTTTATGACACCATCGACCAGATATTCAAGAGCTCTAGCATCTTCTTTCTCTAAAACCAATAGAAGATTAGTTCCTGAATTCTCGACTAGGTCCTTCTGAAGAGTCATTATAAAAGTTTCCGCATCAAGACCATATTTATGAGTTAATCCTTCAACACTGTCGATAACTAACATCGTCCTTTCAGGAAGAATTTTATCAATACGATCATAGATCCGTTCAAGTCCCGGAATCTTTTTATCTAGTCCTTTAAGCATCGTTCTGTTCACTTCTGTAGGCATCTCATCCGTCTCAATAGTCCCAAGGAACTGTTTTGCAGATTCGATCTTCTTCTTTTCAGATTCGGGTAATTCTTCCTCCTCTTCCTCGATGTCTCTATATAATGTTTCTAGAAAGACTTTGCTCGAATCAACAATTCTGTTTTTCATCTCTTTTTCTTCTAGCCAGGGAAATTGTTGGTAAAGACTGTGGTCTGAAACCCTTGTAGATAAATAAAAGCTACGATCAGGATCGCCGACCTCCTCTATAAGTTGAAGTGAAAGTGTGGTTTTACCTGTCCCAGCAGTACCTTTAACCATAAGAGAGGAGCCGCCTTTTTTCCCGATAAAATTGATGACCTCTTTAGGGATGGCTATATCGTGTTTACTTTTGCTATCTCGAACTACATCCATCTTTTTATTTTTTATTGGCTCAGATTCCATTTTCTCCACCTACTCTATCTTTTGAATTCCTTTGATTCTTCAATGCTCATTGCAATTTTTGATAAATCTTTCATGAGCTTATTTTTTTCAGATGTTTCGCCTAACAATGAAAGAACTGCATTCTTTCCAACACCTTTGATTAACAATATATCTTCATCCGAAGATACCTCTACTATTTGGGGCTCGCTTTTATCAAAACTCGCAAATATAACGTCAGAAGCACCCAATATAGTTGCGGATAGTGCACTAAAACTCTCGTTTTTTTCCTGCTTTTCCATTTTTGTAGCTAGTGGAATGCCATTCTTCGAAGCAAGTACTAAGGCTTCCATATAATCATGGAAATTCTCTTCAAATATTGACTCGACCTCTGTTTTTATAGTGATAGTTCCACGCTCCTGTGGTTTGTAAGAATTCTTAATAAGGGTAGATGATGTTAACATATTTAAGTTTTGACCGAGTTTTCACATGAAATCAAATAGATGAAAATCCCTCCGACCCTGCATTTTCTTCTTCATCTCTGACACCAAAGAACGATAATAAGACAGATAGTTTCTTACGTTCTCCAATTCATTTAATAGCCTTTTTTCTTCCTCATTTAGTTCATCGATCTCTGATTGTATTTCCTTCAGCCTATTACGACTTTCCCTCAATTGATCCTTTATTCCCTTCAGGGTTCTTTCATCCATGAACTTTACCTCACACTATCCCCCATTCTTTCGATCGAAGATGTGAAATCCCTTTCATCCTTTGTCAGAGTCATCAAGGTTTCCTCTAGGGACGTTATTTCATCTTTTAGATTTTTGACCTTTTTTTTAAGTTCATGTTTTTCTTTTCGAATTGATTCGATACGACGTAGAAGTTCGAGTTCTCTCTCCTCCCATCTTCTTTTTTCCTCGATCGCCATGAGCGTTTTATCACTCGAAGACATGTCTATCTTTCACCCATTCCTTTTTTTCATTTTTATTTTTCCATATAGGGTCGATAATTTGCGAGTTTCTCTCCGGTCACAATAGGGACAATAAAGAGTATCTTGAGTCCTCTCCATGGCTCTCCTGCAGTTGAAACAATATCCACGCACAACACCAAGATCACTTCCGATCGTAGTGAGTTGAATAGAAGGCTCCATCTGGATAATCTTTGCTCTTACAATATCTCCCTTCAGATACTTATCCTTTACCTTTTCCGTATAATCATCTGAGATTTTTGATATATGTATGGTCCCTTCGATATCCATACGGACACCTCTTGAATGTCCTTCGACTAATTCTATATTCATAATTGCTATAGATTTCCTTCTATCTCTTATCTCACCGTATACTATATCACCCTCTTTCAAATCTGTAACTGGATTGATCGATCTAACGTGTGCAACTAACTCATCCTCGTCGTATTCTACACGTCCAAATGTTTTAGAATAAATTATTCCGTTCTCTTCATATGTTCCTTCACCGGGCATCCATTCCTCATGGGTACCAACTCTGTCGCCGGGCATCACGATTTTCTCTTTGGTTTCAGCCATCTTCATTCCTCTTTGATATTAACAGCATTGCCTCAAAATACTTTTTGGGTTTGCTGTGAAAGTTGAATTGCCTATCTATTTCCAACATATATCTTTTTTCCCCCTCTATCTTATACCCTAAATCCTGTAAAAAAGACTTTACAAAGTCTACAGATTTAGAATTGTGAAGGCTGTAAATATTAGGGGCAGTATCAACAGCCTTTTTCAAAAATGGCCGGTCAGCCCCCTTTTTCTGTGAACCAAACGGGGGGTTCATCAGTACTGTATCACCCTTTTTATCAAAATCGTTTATATCCTGATGATAGAAGGTAATATTTTCACATCCCCACTTTTGGGCTATTTTTTTTGCCTTTTTTAAAGCATCTTCATCTAAATCCACAGCATGTATGTAAGCAGCTTGTAATAAACATGCACCTAATGTGAAAATTCCCGTACCACAACCAAGATCCAAGACAATCTTAGATTGTATGTCTCCTCTCGAATAGGCTAAAAATAAGATATCTGCAGCAACAGATGCTGATGTTACATATTGTTCAAGCCTGGCCTTGGGTTTTGGATGTGGGGGTATCTCTTCGAGCACTATCTCTAAATCCTTCTTTTTAATAGCTTTTGCTTCGAACGAGAGCATGCCTATCCTTCACCAACCCTTTTCCAAACTTCGTCTGACAGTCCTTCGTATACAGAAGTTTCTTCTTCTTCCTCCACTTCCTCTTTCTCTTTCTTTTCAAGTAACTTCCAAATTTTATTCTCTTTGATACGCCAATAATGAATTCTCCATCTTTTACCGCTTGGAAGTATAGTAGTTTCTTCTTCAGTGGTCAATATATCATAATCTTCGAGCATATAAAACAAGTCTCTTTCTTCTTTAGATATAATATTATCAGTTATAGTGGTGTCGTATCCAAAGAGTGCCATAACCTTTTCAGCTATCTGATCGGCCTCATCCTTATCGATATCCCTTTCTTGTAAGACTTTTCTTAGCACTCTCTTCATGTCATCCAACTGTACTCTTGCCACATTTTACCTCCAGCTTAAAAAGGAAAAGAATGACGATGTTATAAATTTATCGAATAATATAAGGTTTGTTAATTGTTCTTTATACCATCAAGGATTGATTTCTATCCCTATCTCCTCTGCAATTTCTTTATATCTGTTTCTAATGGTTACTTCTGTCACACCTGCTACTTCTGCTATAGCTCGTTGAGTTCGAGGAGTCCCTTCAACTATTGAAGCGATATATATCGCAGCAGCTGCAACACCTGTAGGACCCTTACCTGAAGTCAGGCCCAATTCTGTTGCCTTAGAGATTATATCTTCACCACGAGAGATCACATCCCTATCTAGTTCTAATTTGCTACAGAATCTAGTTATGTACTCTTCCGGTCGGGTAGGCATAAGTTTCAAGCTCAATTCCCTAGATAAAAATCTGTAAGCACGTCCAATTTGTTTTTCATCTGAATCAGCGGCTTGTGATATTTCAGTAAGGGTTCTTGGTACATTGCATTTCCTGCAGCCAGCATAAAGGGAAGACGCTATCACAGTTTCTATACTCCTTCCCCGGATGAGGTTCTTTTCAACCGCTTGACGGTAGATCATAGCTGCAGTCTCCCTTATGCTACGTGGAAGTCCCATCTTGGAAGAAAGTCGATCTAATTCTCGAAGTGCGGAGGCAAGATTTCTTTCTGTAGCATTTGATATCCTAATCCTTCTATGCCACTTCCTTACTCTGTATACCTGGCCTCTATTCTTATGAGGTATCGTCCTTCCATAAGCATCTTTATTTTTCCATGATATATGTGTAGAAAGACCTTTGTCGTGGGTCAAGTAATTCATAGGAGCACCAGTCCTAGCTCGATTCTCTCTTTGGACACTGTCGAACGCGCGCCATTCAGGCCCTTCATCTATATAGTAATCGTCTATAACAAGGCCGCACTTTTCACAAATAACTTCACCACGTCCATAGTCCTTAGATATATGCAATCCTCCGCATTCAGGACACTCTTTTATTTTTTCAACACGTACTTCTTTCTCCCTTTGCATAATATCTCCATCAATAGGGTTTTTTCTCCATCTTCGACACACATATATAAATATTCCCCGGAGTGAAGGAAAGATTTATTTCTTAAAAAATACGATAATGTTACATGTACTCTATCATATACACCACTGTAGGGGACGAAATGCAAGGTAAAGAGCTTGCACGTGAATTACTAGATTGTGAACTAATAGCATGTGCAAATATGATGAAAATGAGATCTTTATATCACTGGGAGGGAGATCTAGTTGAGGATACCGAGTTTGCCGTTCTACTAAAAACAAAGGGTTCTCTTGTTGATAAGGTTGTCCGCACGATTGAAAAAATCCACCCTTACGATGTTCCTTGTGTTCTTGAATTTGAGGTAAATAAAGGTTCTAGTGGTTATCTAGAATGGATAGACGAACAAACATCTTAATCCAATATTTTCACAGGTGTATCGACCATATCTATCAATTTTTTTGCCCACCTAAGTTTTTTTAGTTTAATATGTGGTTTCATAGAACCAGATGCAGGTGAGTCAAAGTTCCAACCATTCAAAATAACTTCTTTTGCCCCAAAATGATCTGCTATGAAAACTGCCCTATCTCCATCTGTAAATCCACCGAAATTATAGATCCCTGGGGGTGGGGCGCATTGGCATGTGCAAATCACATGGCCTGTGAATCTTGATGCCCAACGTTTGATAAGATCTATGTTATCCCCGTGCGCATGAATAACTGCTGGAACCCCTTCCGAATTCAAGTCCTGTTGAGCTTTTGCATCACCATCTAAATCAGTTACTAATAGGTCAGGCTTGCCCCCCACTTCTAAAGAAGGTGTTAGTGCAGAACCTGCAATTATCTGTATATCACAACATGATTTTTCTATAAGTGGACCGTGTATCTCAACTCTTTTTCCCTTCAACATTTTGAGAGGGGCCAGATCGTCACTTATTCTTGACTCCGCCAAGGCTAAAGCAGAATTAATGTCCTCTTCTTCAGAATAATTAAAATCTTTTATTATCTCGTTATAGAGTGGATACCAAATATCATAATCCATAAATCATTCATCCTCTTGCTCATCATTGCCTTTCACAGCTCGGTGGGTCAACCCGCCTAAGATGGCTATGCATAGACCCAAGGTCATATTTACAGCAACCATAGGAAGAACACTCATCACTTCTTCCCCATATATCATGACTTGGATATAGTCAAAGGTGCCCCACAATATAAAGGTCAATGCAAGAAGTGAAGTAACGACAGCCCAAAATGATTTCTTTATCTTTCCCTGACTTAGATATATATGAATCACTTGACCAAGTTCATGTAGGAAAATTCCAACGATCCACCACCATATTACAGTCTGAAAAAAAGTAAGTATCTGAATTAAAGGTGACTCATCAAGCATTTCGGTTACTGCATTCCACCCTGCTGCAGCCCCACCTAGAACTATCAAAACGCCCACTACCGTGAAAGGAAGCCACACTGCTGCTGTGCTGATCGCATCTCTTATGTCTTTATAATAGTTATACATCTTTTGATCCAGGTCATGGATCCTCACAAATATATAAACACCCAAAATGAAAGATATTATCGTCAGTGCATAGCCAGACAATCCGATCAATGCCTCACCACCGGTCATAAAAATATCCCATGCTAGTCCTATAATGCCAAAAAAACCGTATACCAGAAGGGCAAGGGAGATAGGAAGGAGTATCTTTTTCTTTGCCCTTTCCTCCTGCAGACTCTTTACAAGCATATAATATATATTCTCCACACTTTCACTCTGTTTTATATAAACAGTTTTCACGTGGGATATATCTACTTTTGAAGATACTATGGGAGTAACATATTCATCCTCTGCCCCATCTGAAACTATAACCACTGTATCGGGAGTCAATTCCTTTAGAACCACATCCAACTCGCTACTAAGTTTAAGATCCGATTTGTACCCAATACTTTGAGACCCGCAAACAGTTGCTATTACCACATCCTCTCCCTTTTTCTTGAGGTTGTCATATGTTGAAATCGCTGAGAATAAGGAGTTCGTGTCTGAATCTTCTGGATCTTTCAATCCTAATTTAACTGCCGCTTTCAGGTTAGCCTTTCTACCTATTATTGGAGTATCGATACCTGTTTTTGAACCGATATCATCGTCCCTATCTATACATAATATAAGCTTCTTCATCTGTGTCTCCTTGAGGTTTTAATCAACTTGTGATAGATATTTAATATTTTCCAAGATTTAACTTGTTATTCCGATAACTAAATAAGTAGTATATATTAATAACCATCAACAATGCATCTCTCGATAAGAAAAGCTAGGTTGGAAGATGTACCAATCCTTACAGATATTGAGATGAAATCACTAGGTCCTATTTGGAAAAAGGAAAAGATCGATTATAAAAAAGATTATCTCTTTGAACATATTGAACAAGGTGTGCTGGAAAATAATATAGTGATAATTGAAAGAAGGGACTCGATCCTTGCTTTTTCATATTCAATAATATATGAAGATGTGGTCACTGGAGCTATAGTAAAAGAGATAAGTACTTTAGCAGTACATCCTGATCATTTAGGAGAAGGGCTCGGGTCTTTATTATTGGAGCAGGAGGAAAGAGATGCGATCGAAAAAAAAGTTAATATTATAAAATTGGAAGTACTATCACGTAATAAAAGGGCTTTGCGTTTTTACGAGAAAGATGGCTTCGTAGAAAAGAAAAAAATAATGGTAAAAAAATTATCAGATAACGAAGAAAATAATCAAAATAATGAAACCAAGGAGAATGACTGATGCGAAAAATTACCCTGAGTATGAAAGGTAGGCTTAAAATTGCCTTGGTCATCAATTTAAGCATACTGATTATTGAATTATTTGGATACTATATATCTGATTCATTAGCTCTATTAAGTGATGCTGGTCATGTTACAACAGATATTCTAGCTTTAGGCACAGCCATAATTGCGATAAATCTTTCAGCCAAAGAGTTTCACGAAAGGGCGACCTTCGGCCACCACAGGGCAGAGGTACTTGCTGCGATCTTCAATTCTTTGATGCTTTTTGGGGTATGTGGTTACATTTTTTTCAGAGCATATCAACGTATTGTTGAACCTGTAGATGTGAAAACAACTGAGATGTTGATAGTTGCAGTTATAGGTTTGATAGGTAATTCCTCGGCTGCTTATATACTCCATGGCCATAGTGACATCAACATTAGAGGTGCTTATCTACATCTGTTGTATGATGCTCTATCGAGCATAGGAGTGGTTTTAGGTGCACTCCTTATAATGATGACGGGCTTTTTCATTTTAGATTCCGTTCTTAGCATTCTGATAGCAATACTAGTTTTATCTAGCTCTATAAAATTACTTAGGGAAGGGATCACCATCATAATGCAGTGGACCCCAGAGGGGTTGAATGTAAAAGACATAGTGGATCGGTTAAAAGAGTTAGACGAAGTCAAAGATGTACACGACGTCCATCTATGGACCCTTTGCTCATCCATATATTCTTTTTCAGCTCACATCGTTGTCGAAGAACAAAGACTCATAAAAACAGAGAAAATAAAGGCGGACATAAGAGATATATTACACGAAGAATACAATATACGCCATTCCACTTTAGAAATCGAATGTGTGGAGTGTGGAGACGATATGATACAAACTGTTTGTCATGTGTAAAAAAGGGACTCAACAATCTTTTATATGATGCATTAGCTCATAACTTCGCATGATAACTATCCTAGGTGTTGGACATGTATTCGATATACATGAAAAACTCCGTCATGAGATACTTAACAGAAGACCAAAAGCTGTAGCAGTAGAGCTTGATAGAGCAAGATATGAAGCTCTAAAATCAGGAGATAAAAGTGGTGAGGCACCGATCCTTTATCGAGTGATGTCATTGATACAAGAGAAAATAGCAGATGAATATGGGGTTGATCCAGGAAGTGAAATGCTTGTCGCTATCTCTGCTGCAAATGAAATCGGTGCGACAATAGCATTAATAGATTTACCTGCGCAGGTCGTATTTAAAAAAATGATGAGTTCGATGTCTTTAAAAGAAAAGCTTTATTTGATGGCCGGGATGATTGGAGGGATGTTCGCATCCAAAGACACTATAGACAGGGAGATGGAGAGGTACGAAAAAAACGAAGATACTTACATGGCCATTGTGGAAAAACAAATGCCCACTGTCACACGAGTACTTTTAGACGAAAGAAATGAGCATATGGCCAAAGAACTGGTAAAACTAGAAGAACAGTTTCAAAACGTCTTGGCAGTAGTTGGAGACGGGCACATCAAAGGATTGGCCGATGAATTAGAAAATAGAGACGTTGAGATACTGAGACTTAAAGATATGAAAAGGAAAGAAGAACATTCCGAAATCAGTTTCTCTTATTCTTATAAGTATGATGAAGTTCAATAGATTTTCTTTTTGAAGTCATTTTCATAATATTCTCTGTAAACTTCGTATTCCTTTTTCTTTCCTTTGTCGGGAGTGAGTACTATTCCAAACCAGACCGAGCCCACCATTGCTTCACCAACAACTATTACCGATGTGATATACTCTGCAATACCCCATCCTGGTTCGATACTGCGAATATGTTCTATGTCAGCTATACAAAGCTCACAAAAATCAGTAGGAGGAGGTGCAGTAAATTCTCCTTCCTTTATTTGGACCGAAGCAGCCATCACACAAGGACCAGCAGATTCGTCACAATGATGAGGATAAGATTCGTCTTCATGAGCACTTTCATACCCTATTCCAACCAGAGATATAAGATGACCAAACTCGTGGACCAGTACTGCGGATTCAACATCTTCGTAATCTAAATCTTGGCTACGTTGAGCTGCATTTTCGATGGTTGCCCTAAACATGACCACATAATGATTACCAAAGGTCAAACCCAATACGTTAGGTTCCTCCTCCCATTCCCCATCCAAGTAAAAAACGTTCATGACCATTGTATTGTCATCTCTCATGTATGTAGTATATTCATCAACAATAGAATAGATATCTTCTCTCGTGTAACTTCCCCTTTCCGAGTAACCTCCACCCCAAATGTCTATTTCATCACTCATTACCTCCCTGATTTCCCTCTTTTCAGAGTAAGTTTCTATCCTCTCAACAAGTGTACTTCGTGCACTATATGAAGGTTGATAACCAACAACGTAATTATATTCTATTAGTAATTCTGAATATCTATCATCGTCGAGATACATCTGGGCATACTCGTAAGAAGTGTAAAGGTTCGCCTGATCCCTTAGGAAAACAGGTAGATGTGCTGCTGTTATCACGATAGATAATACGGTTATTATCACCACAATACTAGCTAGTATACGATTTCTTTTCATTTTTCTCATCTTTATAATTCAATCTGTAACCTCAGCACGTTTTATATCCTCATAGACTGTAGATGCTGCCTCTGCACCCTGACCTGCAGCAGTTATAGCCTGTTTAAGAGTTGAATCGATAACATCGCCTGCAGCATAGATACCGGGAACGTTTGTTCTTCTTTCCCTATCTGTTTGGATATATCCTCCATCTGTGGTCGAAACTCCTAAATTTTTTGCAATTCTTGAGTTTGGTGTCGAACCGATCTCTATGAAAAGTCCATCGAGAGGCAGTAATTCTTCTTTACCATCATTGTACCGAATTTTTACTTTTTCAAGTTTTTTATCGCCTAGGAGTTCTATGACTTCGGATTCAAATATTGATTTGATATTTTTCTGTGTCTGAATTTCCTTAACACGTATAGGTTCAGGTCTGAAAAATTCATCCTTCCTATATATTATGTATACATTCTCTGCATGGTCGGACAGTAGTAAGCTAGATGCTAAAGCAGCATCACCGCCTCCAACAACACCGACTTGTTTTTCATTAAAAAATGCAGCATCGCAGGTTGCACAATAGCTCACACCTCTTCCAAGAAATTTTTTTTCCCTTTCCAGTCCTAATTTCCTCCTTTCCGTTCCAGTGGCAAAGATCACCTTTTTCGTTGAGTAATTACTCCGAGACGTGGTCACCTTGAACTCTAGATCCGTTCCAGTAACGGATTCGACTCGCCCTACATTTACAGGAACATCAAGTGATTTCACATGTTCCTCCATCTTTTCCATGAGTTTCATTCCGTTAACATGTTGATAAGATGGAAAATTGCATACCTCATAAGCCTCGGAAAGCATTCCGCCCGGCATCTCACCTATGACCATAACATCTAAATTGTATCTCGCAGCATAAATCGCCGCTGTGTATCCTGCAGGACCCGTGCCTATTACTATCAGATCAAAATGTTCCATACCAATAGAATTGACTATTGGATTTTAATGCTTTTGGATAAACTTGGATTAGCAAACACATGATAAATTCAAGTAAATTTTAAATTATAACTTGCATATCTAAGCATATATGTCCCTTAGAAAAAAGGAGATACGGGGTATCCTACTCAATGGTTTACTTAGATTCGTTAAAAGAAAGTGGGGGATTCAGGGACTAGAAGAATGTAAAAAAAAGAACGAAATAGGAGGTGAAATACAGGATGGTTTGTTTTATCCTATAAGTGTTTCATTTGATATACTAGAATGGATATATACAAAAAAAGGTGAAAATAAAGTGATAGAAGCTGGACGTTATCTAGTTAACGATATGGGATACATATCATGGTTGATTGATCCTGAGGGCGGTGAAGAAACTCTTGTACAATTCGAAGACGTACAAAATGAAATGTTTAACTTCAATCCAATTTCAATAATCCACAATGAAAATAAAGTGAGATTTGAACTTGAAAGCTTTTACGACACAGAGTTATTTTACCTATTCACACAGGGTATTATAGAAGGTCTGTTAGAGAGGATTGAGCTTGAGGGAGAAATGGCTAAAAGAATGTGCGATACTTCTAAGGAATCAGCACAGTATTTATTCGAAATAAATTTTCCAGACCATCAATAACTGTTAAAATAGTAGTCATACTCTTCTAAAAGTTTCTTTTTCCTATATGGAGGAAGTATAAGGTAACCGGGATTACTATGAAGATATATAGGAGGATTTTCAATTTTCTCTTTATCCAAAAAGTAGTTTGAAAGGAAAAACTCTCTAGCACTTTCATTGATCGGTTTTGTTATCAAATACCCTGGAGTCTGTTTAGCCACGATCAATAGGAGTCTAAAGCCGATTTTACTACCTCTCCTCTCCTCAGCGGTTTCGATCGATCTAAGTACATAAACTGGCGAACCATCTTTAGCGACTGAATCCCATTCTTCGACGTAAACCCATGCTATTATGTTCTTATCCTCAACACAAATAACAAAAACTGGCCGAGGAAACTTGCGTAGCCATACCTTAAATGTCTCTTTGTAATCTAATATCCCTAAATTTTTTAGAAAGGTAAACCTCTCTCCTCCTACTTCGTTTATCCTGAATCCATCTATTTCTAAAGGATCCGATACTTGGATGTATCTTTGATTGGCATGGGTTTCTAAGACTTCCAATTATAACAACCATCACTTAATCCGTATAAAGTATCCATACGCAATCGTTGTTACGCATGGTCATATTGAGTTCTGTTTCGGTTATACCAGCCTTGTCTAGAAGTATAGGCAACCATTCATCTGGTGCCCTTTTCTCATCAGCATTCGGTGTAACTGCCTCGATCTGAGCATATTTAACATGTTTACCCGCAACAGTTATTCGTTCAGCAGCTGCTTTCCTAAATGTTTGATGAATTATACACTGAGAATCTACAGCACCTGGTTTAACAGTTGCATTGTAGTATTCTGCCACCTCTTTATGTATATCAGCGAACTCTCCTATCCTTTTGGTGTACTCCTGCCAGCCTCGGGTGAAAGGACATGTCTGGGTGATTACGCAATTGTCCGTAGGACATTTGACCTCTTCAAAAGATGAGATAATCGATTCTCCCTTCTCTAAACTTCTTAGGAAATCGTCCCAGTTCAGGTATTCTTCTTTGGGCATGCTTTTTGCCAAAGATGTGGCTAAGCTCATTAGGTAGTTGTTCATGCCTGCAGCTCCCTGTTTATCTCCGATGTCCTCTAAGAACAGGTAAGCTGCTACATCGACGAACGGATTATGTTGTCCTAGTTGTGCTCTTCTTTCTTCATGCATGATTATTCAGCCTCCTCTTTACCTCTCAATCTAGCACCTTTCATCAATATCCCGTAAACACAGGCGTAGTTTCTTAGAAGACTGCGTACATATTCAGGATTTATTCCTATCTTTTCAAGGCTTCGTATTGCAATCTTTGTATCTCCTTTGAATCCACGGTTTGCTAATTGTACACACTCTAATACCTGATTTTCAACAGTTATATTTTTAGAAACCTCCGACCTGAATTTCTGATGAATAACACAGAAGTTACAGGTAGCGGTGTTCTGCACAGTATTATTGTATTCTTCAGCAACTGCCTTGTCAGCATCCGGGATTTCTCCTACGCTATATCTTATACGTTCGATGGTAGGATTGAATACACACTCTTCGAGTGCGTATATGTAACCTACGACATCTCCATCCACATCTGTTATGGCTAGATCTGTTAATGCAGTTACATTTCCTTCGATCGAATACGCAGTTCTCCCTTCTTTCAATGCAACATTGAAAGAAGGCCAGCCCATATAGGCTTCCTCTCCTATCCGTTTGGCAAGGTTTTCACCTACACGTGACCAGTACTGGATTGCGCCCTCTATTCCGGCCTTTTCGCTCATGTTTTTTATTAACGATACTAATGCTACGTCAAGCAACTTTAATCCACCTCCTTATTTTCGGTTTTTTTTAGATAGATAGTCCACCTGTTTCTTTTTGTGGTAGACACTTTATCTTCATCTATCAATTTATTAAGAATGATCTCTATATCTTCTTTATCCAAATGCTCGATCTCTCTATTGAGTCTTGCCAATGTAGATCCATCCCTAGGAATCGTGTCTAGAACGAGTGACTCCTCTTCCGAAATTGTTTCTTCCTCCTCAGATTCGATAGTTTTACTAACTTCCTCAACAATTTCTTCATCTTGATCTTCTCCCAGGTCCGTTCTTACATAGACGGTCCATCGTCCTCTCTTCTCCTTTTCTACAAGTCCTTTATTTTGTAATGATTGCAAGCATTCCTGGAAATCCGTAATCAAATCCCCTATGGAGGATTCTATTCTTTTAGATGTCGCCCCCTCAGGGGGGATTGATGATAAAACAAATTTCTCCTCTTCCTCCAAATCTAATTCTTTTTCTTCTTTTAGATCTACTGATTCTTTGATATCATCTAGTTCCTTTTCTAACCTTGTGACGTTCATTTCATAAGAGGCAGTAAATTCCTTGAATTTCTCTTCAAGTTTTTCTCTATTTTTCTCCTCTTCCTCTATTTTGTGAATGATATCCTCGATCTCCTTTATTTCGCCTAAATAGGACTCTAGTTTATCTAATCTCTTATCTGTATTGGCAAACTTTTTCTCAAAATGATCTTCCAAATTCGACTCAATTTCTTCCAAGTTTTCCTCGACATCGTCTTTGGTTTTCTTAAAACCATCAAATAAAGAGGAGATCGTTTGAGATATATCATGAACTTCTGATTCCAATTCGTTAAATTGTTTGATCAACTTTGTAGTTTTTTCAACAGCAAACTCAAGTCCTTTAGATTTCATCATTGCTCTGAAATTTTTAGGCTTGTAACCGGGAATGTTTTCAACTAACTTAGACAACATCTCAGTATACGTACTGTGTATCTGCTTTGGAGAAATCAATTTCTGGTTAAGACTTGGTACAAGATTCCTTATGTTTATTTTCCTGCCATCGTATTGGAATAACTCACTTCCACTGGTACGGCTCCTCATCATCTCTAGAGTTTCTCTAACTATATCGCTAGTGTCCTTATCACCTAAGTTTTTTCTCATAGTTGCAATAACATCGTCAAGTGTTTTCTCATAAACTGTTTCAAGGATTATCGGAGGGATTTTTGAAACATTAAGGCTCTCTCCATAACCGATCTCCCCCATCACATCGTGGAGGCGGTCATCTACATTCTCAACCTCATTCTTTACAGTCTCAACTTTGTTTTCAACCGTTTCTTTATCAATCTTTTCACTAGTTTCCTGCTGTATTCTAGTTAATTTTTTTTCTGTATTCTCCATGAAACCCTGAAGATTTTGACGAAGGTTCCGCATATTATCTTTGAATTGACTATAATCAGATTCTATTTTCTTAAACGTGTCGAAGAGCCTGTCTTCCCAAACCTCTTTAGGTGTTGTTGAAACCTCTTCATCTCCCTGCTTAGAGGTCTGCTGGTTTTTATCTTCGACATGTTCTTCCATCTTAGATTCTCCTCAATATTTTTTTAACTTTCGATCGAGTTCCATTTTCCATAACTTCTTATACTCATCTGCCTGTATATCTCCAATTGTCTTTCTTATATGCTCATCAATTATCTTATCAAGGAATTTATTCCAAGATTTATCTTCCATGTAAGGGGCTGATGTACCAAGCTCGTTAAAGGTAACAGAGATTATTTGATCGACTTGACCCACACCAACCGTCTTCTCGATCTTGTTTTTGAAGAAATCAAGTATTTTCATGTTTTTACGATATGAACGGGTGTGCTCAAAGCGGTCCACGAACATCTGTCTTGAGAGTTTCTGTAATTCCTCTCTGACTTCGGCAGGATATTGAGCTAGATATTCATCGTTCCAAGGTTTTTGTTCGAATATGTGATCGAGTACATGGGTTGCATTTATCACCTCTTGTATCCGATTACCCGTATCTTTTATATTGGCACCAGCCAGCAAAGATGCTAGAAATGAATTGTCACCCACGGCAGCTACAATTGCCATCCCACCCTTCCACTGTTCCAACGAAAGTTCTAGATCCTCACCTTTCAGTTTCCCGCAGAGATGAGAAAGATTGGATTTAAATGTGCTTAACAACCTATATTGAGGGGTGGTTAGATGTGATGGGATCGAAGAAGCAAATATTCTTCCATCTACACCCAAAAATAAATTAATATCGATATCGGTTCTTTCTCGCAGGCGTTCTAATTCCAGCTCTAACATGTACTTTACTTGAGAGACGTTTTCTGCCTCCATCCGTCTATCGAGTTCTTTTTTCTTAGTTTTTGGTGGTGTCATAAAAGCACCTTATTCTCTGTATGGGGTTAAGATGATATCCAATATTTCATCCGGAGGATAGTCATAGTTCCATGATTCCTTCATGTTCTTTATTTTATCAACCAGAGATGAAGGAACCTCCATTGCTTCAGCATTTTCCAGTGCCTTTTCAAAGGATTGTTGGTATTGTTCCTTTTCTTTGTCCTTTATCTCGATCGGGGTTGATCGTACTACCACACCAACTCCTCTTGCAAAGATGTAAGGGAAAAGACCTTCGCTGTGATTAGTTCCTCTCAACTTTATTATTTTAAATGTACGATTGAAAGCGCCTCCGACTGGAAAATATTCTAGATGAAAAACACCGTCAGAGAGATAGATCGGAAGAAGTACATCTTCTCCAACTATTTCTCCGGGTTTTGAATGCTCCTCAACAGTAGCCATCACAGTACCAAGTTCTTTCAAAGGAGTGAAAAGATTTTCTAATAACTCTCTTTGGGACAGTCTATCTTTCGAAGACCATATTACAGGAGTCAGTGGATCTATAGCCACTCTGGTTTTTACATTGTAATCCTTACGGGCCTTTACTAATTTTGGTAGTTGTTCCTCTATCATCTCTTTGAAATTCTGTCCACTTAGGTGGATGAAAAATAACGATTTTTCATGGTATTTTCTCATGTCAAAACCAAGCATCTCCGCTTCTCTCATTATCTGTTCAGGAGATTCCTCTAAGGTCACGAATAACGCCTGTTCTCCATTTTCAATACCTTTCATAACGAACTGAATTGCAAATGTTGTTTTTCCCGTACCACTAGCACCAACTACGGTTATTGCTGAATTCTCAATTAATCCTCCTTCGATAAGGGGATCAATGCCATATATTCCAGTTTCTATTCTATTCACCATTCTTTCTCACCTATCCATCATTTTCATCTTCTTTCTTTTGAAGGCTTTTTGAAACTAATTGCGCAAAGCTTGTACTTTTTTCAGCCTCTTTTGCCAGATTAACTACGTCAGATTCGTCCACATCCTCCTCTTCAATATCATTACCCATTCCACGACTGAGTGCTTCTGCAAAGGAGGAAGAGTCAGAGATACTAGAAGATATTTCTGACATAGTTTTCCAAGGAGGTTCAAATTCGTCTAATTCATCATCTATAACGCTCTTCCCGTATTTATAATATGTTTGCCCAATTTTCGTCAAAGTGTGATCCTCTTTTAATATATGATAAGTTTTCAATACATCAAGCCTATAATCCATTTCTTGTTGGACCAAATCTAGCTCATCAATGAGTCCATCTATGGTTCCTTCTTTCTTTATGAATTCGATTATGTTTTCATCTGTTTTATCTAAGGCTATCCTATAAACTGCTAGGGGTTGAAGTTCTACTTTAAATCTGCATGCTTTATCTCCCGCATTTTTACATTCTAATTCTTCTGCCTCTGCAGGTATATTAAGATCTTGAACAAAAAAATCCGACAGTGCATCAGAAATTATAAAACACGTTCTTTTTCCCTTTGCATCCGTGTAAAGGTTACTCACGGGATTTTTTTCAACTACAAACTCCATTTGAAAAGTCCTTTTTTTGACGACCTCTAATCTCCCTAGACCGATTTCTTCAAAAAGGTTCTGCATGAACTGATAAAGAGCCGTATTTTTTACCTGCTGGGTAGAATTAGACTTTAGAAGTTTTCTGGTTTCAGAAGGAGGGACCTTGGATGACTCGATAGCCGCCTGAAGAAAAGATTCCAATTTTGTCAGTTCCGCAAGTGCTGTGAACTTCCTAGCTAAACTTGATTTCCCTTGTTGATCTTCTTTTCCTATGATCATCCCTCCATGTTTTCGATTTCTTGTGAGGCATTAAGCAATCTCTTACCTTTAGGGGTTATTTCATTCCCGTCTAATAAATTTTTTTCTCTTGCTTCTTCTATATAATCAATGACTTCGGACTCTGTCAAATCGAGTAAATCGGCTATTGCTGAGATCCTTCTTATACCCATTTCCCATACCTTGAGCACTGCACGTATTTTGTTATCACCTTTCTCCCTGTAGTATTCGATATAGGGCAGAAGTAGATATCTCAAGGCCATCATTTTTTCAGCGTATTCGCCTTCAACTTTTACTTTTAAAGAAGGAATCTTAAACTCTAATTCGGGCGGATCTTTATTCAAAACTTCGATTTCTTCAAGTTTTTTTAACGGTATTTCATACCATTTTTCCCCTTCCTTAAAATATATATCAGAGATGGATAAGTATATTTCTCCTTCCTTTAGGCATATATCAACTTTGACATCTGCCACGTCTTGAAGGATAGCAAACCTGACATCGTCCACCTTCTGTACCTTCAAATATTCCACCTGCGGACATAGAAATGATACTTGACATAAAAAGATTTCCCCAATATTCTAATTATATTTGTCTATGGTATATCATATAAATAAATGAGCCAGTGTGTGATGAGTCTTATTATGGTATTATCTGTAATCATTTAAATTCCAAGACAATCCTATCGGCATCTAATCTAGGTCTTTGTTTTCTCCCTTCTTTTTCAAACTTTATAAGGCCAGCATCCTCTAGAGCTTTAGAATCATCATAAACATTCTTATAATCGCGGCCCAAATGATTAGCCAAAGACTTGATCGACTTTACTTCATTATCTTTTAGGAAAGAAAGAAGTTCAACTCTTCTAGGAGTAAAGCAAGAAACTGCTCTTGACGATTGTAGTACCTTTTCGACTTTAAAACTATAGCCTTTTTTAAGCGCTTTATATACTTCAAAATCATCTACCATCTGAGGATTTCTACAGCCACCCCTAGTAACCCGTTGTTTTAATCGTGCAGGGCTCCCATATTTTTCCTTTATTTTCTCCATTAATGATTCACTTTCATTATCATTGTAATCTTTTTCCAATCTCAACTTAACTGGGACCATTCATACCCTCTCCAAATTCATCGAAACCAAATTTTTTCCGAATATATTGACTAATTCTACTACCTCTTTGAGGGTTTTCTCCCGACTCTGGGTACTCTCTACTAAATTACCAGCCCCATCAAATCTATCTATATGTGGTTGTTTTTGAAAGTTGTCCCATCTTAAATACAACTTCCACTTCCCATTGTTTTTTATTTTATAATTATAACTGTAAAATTTAATGGCGTCATCTCCGATAATTTCTAAAACATCTATCTTTTCATTCTCATTAATTATGTATTCTTTTTTTTCAATCTGCATCTTCAAATACAACCCCTATGTGGTAATCGCTGAGAACCTCCTTGATATTTGAGAGGTTCTCCTTGGTCTCTTTACGGATACCTCCTTGTTGAATAACAGACCCAGAAATGTCAAGGCTTTCTTCGTAAGGATTTCTTATCCTTAACAATCCTGATAAAAGGGCGTGCAGTAATTTACCATTGAACTTTTCATAACCACCTTCCATAATTACTCCAAAACGACCGGAAAACATTTCTGAAAGATTTTTTGCGATGTGGTAATAACTTTGGGAGGTCAGTCTCAAACCAACGACATTATCAGAATAATGCGAATCAAAACCATTACATCCTATTACGAAATGTGGGGAAAACTCACGGGCGATGGGAAAAACAATCTGTTCACACGCCATTCTGAACTCATTATCACCTGAACCTGGTGGAAGACAAACGTTGACAGAATAGCCTCTTCCAGCACCTTTGCCTATTTGATGGATATAACCATCGTGAGGGTAAAAGCCATGGGGATCTCTATGGATCGAAATCGTCAGAACTGTTGGATCATCATAAAATATCCTCATAGTTCCATTGGCGGCATGTCCATCCCAATCTATTATCATAATTTTCCTCTGTTTCTTGTTTTGCAACCATTTTGCTGCGATTGCGGCATTATTATAAAGACAGTAACCACCATAATTATCTGCCAAGGCATGATGTCCAGGAGGCCTTATTAACGCAAATCCGGGCTTCTTATTATTCAAAACTTCCTTGCAAACTGTGATAGCCCCACCAGCAGAATATCTCGCTGCTGTGCAAGAACCTTTGTGCACATATGTACTATCACCTAAAAATCCACCACCATTACGACAATAACCCTCCATAAAATCGATATAGCTTTTTTCGTGTGCCCTGAGCAAATCCTCGTCTGATGCAGGAGGAAAATCCTCAATCAGCTCATAACTATCCAATACATCAGTCCTATTTTTTATGAATTTTAGTCCGTTATCTAAACGTTTAGGGTTCTCCCTACTACCCTCAGATGTTCTATGCATACGGTGTTTGACGGTATACACAAACACCCCCTTTTTTATCGTGATTCAATCCACCCCCTCATTGGAGGGGTATCTGATAACATTTTTACAATCACGTAGGTTAAAAAAAGATTGTTAGTGCATCTCATCAGATACAGATAAGACCATATGTCTTATTTATTTTTTACTAAAAAATTTGAAACAGATGTTTTTATTATGGGGCTTGGTTAGAACGGAGAATTTAATAATGAATTAGCCTTACATACTTATAATGACTGTATTAATAGATGGAAAAAGCCTATCGATCAAACAAGTGCATAAAGTTTCAAGGTTGAACGAAAAAGTCAAACTAAATGAACAATATATCCCCAATATCATCTCTTCTAGAGAGAAAATTGATGATGTTCTAAATGGTTCTGAAACTGTTTATGGCGTAAATACTGGTTTTGGCGATTTAGCAAACGTAACAATCGATAAGAATAAAACTGAGGAGCTTCAAAAAAACCTGGTACATAGTCACGCTTCGGGTGTAGGAGAACCCCTAGATGAAGATGTCGTTAGAGGTATTCTATTACTCCGTGCAAATACTCTTTCAAAGGGGTATAGTGGGGTGAGATTTAAAGTCATAAAAACTCTTTTAAAAATGTTGAACGAAGGAGTTCATCCTGTGATACCATGTCAAGGAAGTGTGGGGGCTTCAGGAGATCTTGCACCATTAGCACATCTTTCTCTTGTACTGATCGGAGAAGGAGAAGCATATTATGATGGAGAAAAGATGGAAGGATCTTTAGCGATGAAAGAAGCTGGGATCGAGCCTATATCTCTCAAGGCAAAGGAGGGTTTGGCACTTCTTAACGGCACCCAGATGATGACTTCAATAGCTGCCCTAGCCCTTCATGATGCAGAGATACTTTTGAAAAGTGCTCAGATCGCAGGCGCTATGAGCTTAGAGGCCTTGAAAGGAACTTCTAAAGCCTTTGATAAGCGTATTCACGAAGTAAGACCGCATCCTGGTCAGATCTCCTGTGCAAAAAACCTTAGAAAATTAACAATGGGTAGTGAGATAATGGACTCCCACAAGGACTGTGAAAAAGTACAGGACCCTTATACCTTGAGATGCATGCCTCAGGTTTATGGTGCAGTTAAAGACTCTTTAGACCACATAAAACGTATCGTTAACATCGAAATGAATTCTGCCAACGACAACCCTCTAGTTTTTTCCAATGGTGAGGTGATATCTGGAGGTAACTTTCATGGTCAACCTATCGCCTTCGCTATGGATCTTTTTAGTATGGCCATTTCAGAAATAGGGGACATCTCAGAAAGGACAACTGATAAACTTTTAGATCATGATGAGAGCGGACTTCCACCATTCCTGACAAAAGAACCTGGATTAAACTCTGGATTCATGATTGCTCAATATACTGCAGCCTCGCTGGTATCTGAAAACAAGGTATTAGCGCATCCCGCTAGTGTTGATTCCATTCCAACTTCAGTTGGACAAGAGGACCATGTAAGTATGGGGTCCATAGCTGCTAGGCAAGCAATAGATATACTAAGAAACGTTGAACATGTAGTGGCTATTGAATTAATAGCTTCAGCCCAAGGTCTGGATTATATAGACATGGACCCTGGAAAAGGGGTTAAAACAGCATATAATTTGATTAGGGAGCATGTGGAGCCACTGGCAGAGGACAGGCCTTTGACACCGGATATAAAAAGGTCACTCAAACTCATCAAAGACGGAATACTGGTAAAGAGGGTCGAAGAGGAAGTAGGAACACTTTATTGATAAAGATTTAAATCTATTGAATCATTGAAGTTGAAATGATGTCATACGAGCTCAGTCATTTAGAAAAAAAAACTCTAATAGCATTGGACTCCTTAGAGGGAGAGGCTACACCTTCAGAAATAACGAGGAAAGGAGATTTTGACGAGGAAGCACAGGTCATGAATTCCGTCTCCTGGCTGAGTTCTAAGGGATTGGTAGAGGTGGAGGAAAAAGAAAAACGAACTTACTCACTGAAGAAAAAAAGCATTGGAAAAAAGGATCTTCCAGAGCGTATAGCACTAAAATTTTTAAACAAAAAGGGTGGACTTTGCAGTATATCTGAACTAAAAGAAGAAAGTGGAATTGGAAAAAAGAAGACTGGTATCACATTAGGATGGTTAAAGAAAAAGAACTGGGCGCGTATCTTTAAAAAAGATGGTAAAACATGTCTAGAGATCACTAGAAAAGGGAAGAAGGCACTACGAGAAAAAGGTAAAGATGAAAAATTGATCATTCAGTTGTATCGAGAAGGTAAAATGGATAGCAGTGAAGTGGATGAATATGCGATAAAGAATTTGCTTTCAAGGAAAGAAATTGTGAATGAAGATATAACAATTACCCGAAAGATACGGTTGACGGATGAAGGAAAAGAAATTATCAAAAAAGGATTAGAAGTCCGTCCAGAAATATCACAGTTGACATCAGATATAATACGCACAGGGGCATGGGAGGAAGCACATATTCGTCCTTATGATGTGAAAGCTTTTGCACCTACAAGATACGGAGGGAAGAGACATCCCTTGCGAAGAGAACTTGAGGTGGTGAGGGAAGTATTTTTAGAGATGGGGTTCACAGAAATCAAATATGATTTTATTCAACCTGCATTCTGGAATATGGATGCTTTGTTCATTCCTCAAGATCATCCTGCAAGGGAGTTACAGGATACATATTACATGAAAAAACCGAAGAAAATCAAGGTTACGGGAGACGTTGTGGATAAAGTAAAAAATGTTCATGAAAATGGCGGAGAAACTCGCTCTTCTGGTTGGAATTATAAATGGGAAAAAGATGAAGCAGAGAGAGCAGTTTTGAGAACCCATACCACCGTTACCACTATTCGTTCTCTTGCAGAGAATAATCAGCCACCAGGTAAGTATTTTGCCGTTGACAGAAACTTCAGGAGTGAGGCTACAGATGCGACCCACCTTTCGGAGTTCATCCAAATAGAAGGAGTCGTTATGGAAAAGAGTGCGAACTTAAACATGTTGATAGGATTGTTGAAGGAATTCTACGATAAGATGGGATTCGACGATGTTAAGGTGAGACCTAGTTATTTTCCTTTTACAGAACCAAGTTTAGAAGTATTTGCCAAGTATGGAGATGATTTTCTTGAGATGGGAGGTGCAGGCATCTTCAGAGAGGAAGTTACAAAACCTCATGGTATAGAACACCCTGTCCTTGCCTGGGGCCTGGGCTTGGAAAGATTGGTCATGCTTCGTCTAGGTATCGATGACATTAGAATCCCATATAAAAACGATCTAGAATTTTTGAGAGAATATCCCTTACTATGATAATCTTTCAAAGTTTAGAAGAGACAATATCAGATATCTGAAAAAAAATCCTCGTTCTCTTCTGAATGTTCAACGAAAGGTTCACCACATTCAGAGCATTGTTGAGCATCGGAGGGGGTTTCTGACCAGCAGACCGGACATGTTATTACATCTGAAGAAGTTTTCTCTTTTTCAACCTCGTTAAAATGTTTAGTAACTTCTTCCTCAGCCTTTTCAGTAACTTCTTCCTCAGATTCCTCTAGTTGTGTACCACAATTTAGACATCTTTTTGCCCCAGGTAATAGAGCTACCTCGCAAATAGGACATATTATAAAGTTCTCATCCTTGATAAATTCACATCCACACCCCGGACAAGTATGATCGGATATTGTTGTTGTAGTACCACAGTTAAAACACATGATTAGCTCTTCTTTCTCAAAGTACTCCTCCTCTGGTGCCTTTCTAGTCAATATAAAAGCGTGTGTTGAGGATGTAGTCAATATGAGTAAAAATAAGACGTAAGAAAATACGTTGGCCAAGTATATTGGACTAAGAATTATATAGAGGGCCAACGAGACAGTAATAATCAATGACAATATCAGCGTAAAATTGAGAAATTTGGGTCTCTGGACCACAAATTTATTCGATCTTGTATCAAAATCGAAAGCAGCGAAGGTAAGAATAAACAATCCAAGAACTATCAAAAAGGAAAGTGCTACAGAAGAAAGCCAGGAGGTGGAAAATAGGGGTAGTGGTGTTAAGTAAAGAATGGCTCTATAGGGATATAGCAAAGGGTTTGCAAACAAAGCTGTAAAAAACTCTAAACAAACATATATCATAAAAAACAAGGGAATAATGAAGGCAAAAATTGGTACTAAGAATGAAGAATAAGTTCTTTTTACTAAAGAAACTTCAAGAAGACCGCCACAAATGGGGCAACTGTTTTTATCCAGAGAAATATCTTTATCACACCAAGAACAGTGTTTAGTTTCTTCTTGGATTTTAGTAGTTAAAGTTTTGGCCTTCTTCTCTTCTTCAACTTCCTCTTCAATATCTTCTATTTCTGTATCTTCTATTTCTGTATCTTCTTCATCGAATTCTTTTAGAACTCTCTCTATTTCATCTAGAGGTATTAGCTCTTCCAAATAAGATTGTCCTAAATCATCTAGTTCTGTATCTGTGTACTTCTCTCCAACATATTCCTCTGCATATAAAAGAATCTCTTTGGCTGTTTTAAAACCTATTTGAGGTATTTCAGCCAATCCTGAGAGACCATATTCCACAACCTTTTCAGGAGAAGTAAAACCGCGCTTATATAGTAATTCTGCCTTTACTTCATCAACATTTAGAATATCTACTAGGACCTCAATTGCTTGCTCTTTGTCAACTATAAGTGGTTCCCCACACTCACTACAACTTTTTGCATCTAAAGGAATTTCAGTCATGCATACGGGACATTCTGTGATATTCTCAGCCATTTATCTATCACCTTCTCCTTTGAAAAGCACATAGCTTATGATGACTGTGATCATAACTGAGACAACTACAAGGATAGGAGTGATATTGTATACACCCGGTAATGGAGTGGGAACTTCTACGTCTACCGGAGTTGGTTCGACGTCTCCTCTTCTGAACTCCCAAAGGATTCTAATATCGTTGTTATCAGAATTGAGAGGGACATCGTTGCTGAGAACGTTTATAATGGTGTAATTTTGGGCATCATCCTTTTCTAGCGTTATATTTTCTTCTTGAAATCCCCATCTCAATTCGACCTCTCGACCTTCATGTATCACTAAGTTATCTTCCCATGTTACCTCTTCAGGATGCACAATGCCCTCGAGTACCACAAATCCAACATGTTCTGGTTCAATATCTCCTCTCAGATCAGCCGAGAAGGTCGCATTGATATGAACTGGACGTCTACCTTCATAATTGACTCTAAAATAATCGTGGAATGTGCGGTACGTAAGGTCTTTAGGTTCAGTTTCTGCAATATGTGGGAATTCTGTTATAATTTCCCATTCATCGTACCTCATTTCATCGCTATATTCAATAGTTATCGGTTCTTCGTAAGTTACGGGGGCTTCAATACTCAAAATCCAGAGACCTGCAGCTGCCACAGTACCAACTATAAGAACTATGGCGATTGACCATATTGGGATTTCCTTCAACTTGTCTACGAAGCTTTTCATCTTTTTATCTCACTTCTTCAGGCGTATTTTTTTACTTTGTAGCTTCCATGTACTCCATCATCGGGTAGCTACAGACTGCACATCACCTTACCCAAACTGTTGCGTAATGGCGTGCTACTTCTAAATCTATAGTTACACTCACAGGTAAACTTCAAACTCCTGCTATCGAACCGGTTCTCGGTAATGTATCAGCTACCATCGCAGGCTGGACCTTGACTGTCCTCATGCTCGGTCCTTCTATGGTGTTTATTCCGTGGAATCGTACAATGTCCAGACTATTTCGTAACCGTCCAGATTAACACCGTTGGATCCTACGTTGATAACCGTGTATATCTGTTCTGAGTCTTCTTCCAATGTTTCGGTTATCTCTAAAAAGCCCCATTCAACATCGTAGGATGTTCCATCATACACTGCACTAACACGTTCACCATTATCATAGTTCCAACTGACATCTTGTGGGTCTACTCGTTCATCGGGGATGGCAACGAACCCTATATCTTCAGTCTCTTCTTCTCCGTCATCGTAGGCCTGTATCTGTACCGTCAGATCTACAGAAGGTTTACCATCTTCAGGATTCACAGCCCTTATGTAGTCGTGTAGGGTACCATAGGTCAAGTCGGTAGCATCTGTTTCCCGGGTATCTCTCAGTGGGATGGGACCAAACCATTCGGTTTCCATATCCTCTGAGCCATAGTATATATCCACTGGCTGATGGTATTCCACTGGTACCTCGACGGTCAGTATCCATATGCCAGCTCCTGCAACTGTTCCAGCTATCAGAAGCGCGGCTAAAAACCAGACCGGTATTCCTTTCAACTTGCTTTTCATCTTTTCGAATTCTCCTCACGGTTCTGGGAGTTGAACCCGTCATCGCGTTTGTGAAATAAAGAGAGGAAAAGGGTTTTTGTGTTTGTGTCCTCTGATTTACATCAAGGCTCAGGCTCATCCGTCAGATTGACGATCGCCTGACCGTCGTCAACACCTTCTTCACCCAGGATGAAGACGTCTTTGTCGAAGTCGTTGTTGGCCAAAGCGAATTCAAAATCTACGTCGAAACCGGGTTCTATCAAGTATACCGTTCCGGAGTAGTATTCACCACTATCGGGAGGATATTCTATATCCTCATGCTCTTCCAGATCTTCGAAGGTGTTCCCCTGGATAACTATGTTGGAATAGCCTCCATCGGTGAACCAAATTCCAGCCAAATCGTTGTGTATGTAACAATTTATGATGTGTACATCGTGTACATCTTCGTAGAAGGCCATGGCAGCCCAATCGTTATTGGTTATCTCGACACCGTCGATGGTTATTCCCGAAGATTCTGTTAGTGAGACACCTGCTCCACCGTTGTCCATTGATATCACATTCTTCAAAACGCTGTTGGTGACTCCGTTGAAATCTATACCCGTTCGGTTACTGTTCTGAACACGGACGTCTTCAACGTGTATGTTATCGGATCCTGACAATTTCAGACCCCAACCATGAGTTTCACTTGCGGTATTATTCAGGGTGAACCCGGTCAAAGTTACATCGTCTCTGTTTCCGTGTATTCCGTAACCACTATCATCTCTGTTGATGATGACATCATCCATACCGGCTCCGATCAACGACATGCCTGGTTTCATGTTCAATTGTGGTTCTTCGTATGTACCTGGATCAACATAGATGGCCATATCATCCTCGGCTGCTGCGATAGCTTCATTTATGGTGTTGAAGTCTCCGATCTCTGGTTCGGGATTCACCCTAAATGAATCCGTGTAGTAATGGTCCTCTTCCAAGAATTCCCAGGTTACAATATGGTCGTTGGAGGGGGGTGCATCACTAAGTGTGTATATAACGGTAAATTCAACGGTCTCTCCTGCTTCTACGGGTACGCCAAAGGTTATGTTCCCCCAATCATCACCAGCCACATCTGTATAGGGTGGTTCAACGATCCCATCCAAAACTGTGAAACCCATATTGTTGTCGAAATCTTCAGGCTCTTCTATGTTTACCATGATCCGAACGTTACTCGTATCTTCCGGATTCTCTATCCTTACGTACGAGTGGTATTCAAACTCATAACCAGAATATGAGAAGTCTGCAGTTTCGGTTACGATAGTATCTTTAAACGGTAACAGATTCCAAGTTTCGTGTATCTCTTCGTTACTCATGTATATCCTATAAGGTTCATCGTATCGTATCGGAACCTCAACGTTCAACAACCAAAGCCCTGCTCCGAGTGCAGTACCGATAACTAAAGTAAAAGCGATAAAATATACTGCTACTCTCTTAATTATATTTTTTCTCTCACTCATATATCTCACCTTGATTAACCGTGCCGCATATACAACGAGTGCTATGTATAAAAAGATTTACCATAAATATTAGGGATGATTTTGTCAATATCTTTTACGAGACGATGCATAGGGTAAACTCGTAAATGATACTATAGTTTGCTAATTTATGTAGAGTCTATCACATCTAGTAATCAACATTCCATATGACAGATTCACTGGCACTATTGTAGATCCAGTAACCCTGATCGACTTCGAACTCGAAGCTCCCAGGAGAGTAATCATAGGCGATGTTGTAATCTTCCAAGGCATCGAAGTATCCGATCTTCGTAACTTCCGCAGGTAATCCGTGGTTACCACCGGTGCTACTAGGCATTCCGACCATATTCCAACCGGGATACAGTGTTATATCGGTGCTTTCTGGCTCATGGCCCTGGATGAAAAGCGTCGCGCTTTCAGATAGGTATATCCAGAATCCAAACGTGCGACACCATGTCTCAATGGAGTTAAAGTGTTCAGCTCTATCAGGTACATAACTGAACCATCTATCTTCCGGTGCATCGTAGTACATCATCTTGGTATAACTGTCGGGTATTCCATATTCTTCATCGTTTATAATCTCGTCAATGGTTTCATGGGTCGGTATCAAATTTGTGGATACAAAGTTCCAGCCGGTACTGAGTGGTACCTCCTGGATCACGGGTTCATCCGGCTCAAGTATAACTAGCGTGGTAACGATCATCTCACCGGTCGGGTCGCTATCCAATGTTGCCACCAGCCCCACAGAGGAAAAATAATCCAAAGTTTCTGCATCGTCTTCTGCGTAGGGCACTTCGATGTCGAAACTGTAATCGCCGTTTTCATCTGTTGTGGTAGTCCATTCGCTCACCGGATCTGCTCCTCTGGGAATGCTTATGGTTATGGGTTCATCGGGATATTCCGGAAATTGTCCCGAGATGGTCACTTCCTGTCCTACCTTTGCAGTGGAAGGGTCTATCGATAGGGTGTTCTGATTAACTGCCCTTTCATGGTCAATATACCTATAGATCCAGTAAGTATCTCTGTCGATGAAATTGGTGATATTTGCTCTTTGGTGTACAAAATATCCAACGTCTTCATCGTACCAGTTCTTGATGTATCCCTTACCTTCATCTGTTCCATCGGTATTGTTCATGTAATTTTCCACGTAATACGTATCGAAGGTTCCTCCGGGCATAGTGACTGTTTCAAGGGAATCGCTGACTCCGACTTCCTGTATGTAATCCACTTCCTCGTAGAGGTCGTTTGAACCGGATCCCCCTGGACCTGCATCATATTCATAAAAGATATCGATATCCGTGGTAGAGTTAGCCCAGAAATCATCGCCTAAAGACAACGGAAAGTCGTACTCCTCGTAGGCAGGAGAATAGGAACGAGTCTGGTCTATATACATCCATACATTGATAAATCCCATCGTAGTACCATTTACATCTATTTCTTGATTGTTTGCGATGAATGCCAAGTCGCTGACTCTATTGAGTTGCCAACCATCAATCGTTCCATCTATATCGCTGACGGTATAACCATCTTGTTCAGCTGATCCATCTGTGATCTCTCCCGTTATAGTCATATTATAGGCAAAATAGGTTTCACCTCTGTAATCGAAATTGTCTATCTCCGAAACTGTGTACGTCATTTCCCCTTCAAGATATGTGTAATCATCGCTACCGGTCATGTTCTGCCAGATATAATGTTCGTAGGTCCATGAATCACCGATACTCCATGTGGGAACATCCACTTCCTCTAATTCCATTGGCTTATCTTCTAAAAGTTCATTCTCATGATAAGATGTTCCGAACGTACCTGTAACTAAAGGTGCTACCAATATCAGTGTGCATATAGTCACTATCAATACATTTTTTTCCATATCGATTCCTCCAATATTTCATTAATATTCAGATAGATATAATGTAACTTCAGATACTTTGCTGAAATTACCCAGGTGAGGATATTTAATCAAGGAGCCAAAAGTAACATTACCATCCTCTTCCTGCTGCGTGGAAAAAGCATCATAATGTCTTGCAGGTATGAACTTATTGTATTCTACCGTTACACGGATATCGCCGACCTGTTCTCCGATATGAATCCATGAATTAATGTCTTTCACATCAGAGCACATTAAGTCTACATAAATAAATCCCTCAATGTGAAAAGCATAGCTTACTCTAGCATTAATTACTATCTCCTGAGGACTGATTTTCGAAGTTTTTATGAATCCTTTGTTAACAGCTATAGGGAGGTCTTCATATTGTGAATCATATACTTCAAACGCGATACTCGTTCTGTCTAGGTCAGACTGAATGATTGGCTCTTTTATTCCATCTACCTGGACTACTTCAACGAACATATACCCCCTCCAGCAACTACACCTGCTTTAGGTATAGTTGTCATAAACCAATTTATCAATACCTCCAATCTATAGTTACTGTCAATCATATTATTTTCACCTCAATAACGTTTAGATAGTTAATAGGGTGAAAATATTTAATATTTTGGGATGTGTCATAAATAGTCAAAATGTATTTCGTAGCCCATCTAAAAAGAAACTTTAAAATAATGTACAAAAGCATTTAAATACGATTTGAACTTATCGTAATTGTGGTATAATGCAAGGTATCGAAGGTGATTCTGGAAAAAAAACGGAAGAACCTATGTTCAGAAGCCTTGAATTTAATTTTTCTGAGTGGAACATTGGAGGAAAATTGATATTTATAGCAACGGTAATTGCAATTGTATCTCTTTTGTTTACATGGATAGATAGCAGTGATCAAAGTGAGATAGGATTCTTACAGGGAGGTTCTATTTTCCTAGCAGCTTACATCTATCCTTTTTTCATACTTGCTCAGGATAAGCGAATGAACAAGATCATTGCTGGAATATCTGCAGGATTGGCCGTTGTACTTCCATTAATCTTCTTAAACTACATGTCGGGAAGGATAAGAGAGTCTATGATGGATATCATGGGTATCGGACTTCTGATATTCATCATTGGAGGAATACTACTGTTAATAGGAGTTACAAAATACAAAAGATATGATCGCTATAGTAGTACTGAAAAGGAAGGGATCGAAAGAGGTAAACCATGTCCAACATGTGACAAGCCCATGGATTACGAGGGAAAATGGAACAGATGGTTTTGTGAAAACTGTGAAGAGTACAAATAAACAAATTTACCGAATCAAAATCAAGGTAGTTCTTTCTCTTCGATCATTCTCACGAAATCCTCTTCATTAAGGATCGTAGTACCTTTCTCTTTAGCCTTATCTAATTTAGATCCAGGGTTCTCACCGACTAAGATGTAATCCGTAGCACCGCTTACCGCAGACGTAACCCTTCCACCGTATCTATGTATCTCTTCGGTAGCTTCATCTCGGTTATAGTTCTCAAGAGCACCGGTCAAGACGAATTTCTTACCATCTAAAAACTGCTCTACATCATCTCTCTCGACTTCCATATTCACTCCCGCATCTCTCAACTCTTCGACCATCTTTCTATTGCGCTTGTCATCGAAGAAAGACACAATACTTTCAGCTATCTTGGGTCCGATCTCGTCGATATCTTCCAGTTCTTCTTGACTGGCCTCTATGATATCATCTATCGAATCGTAATTCTCTGTCAGTACCTGTGCAACATGGCTGCCAACATACTTAATTCCCAAACCGTACAGGACTCTATCTAGGCCCATATCCTTGCTGTCTTCGATTTTCTTCATCAGATTCCTAGTGGATTTATCTCCCATCCTTTCAACACTGGTCAATTGTATCTTACCCAAATTGTATAGGTCTGCTACACTCTTCACAACACCTTTCTCGACCAATTTATCCAGCAGTTTGGGACCCATTCCTTCGATGTCCATGGCACCCCTGCTTCCCCATAACTCCAACCGTTGTTTAATCTGAGCAGGACATTGGGCATTCACACATCTCCTAGCAACTTCTCCACCTAGCTGTTTTGCTTCGCTACCACAAACCGGGCAAGTTTCAGGGAAATCGAATTTCTCTTGACTTCCATCTCTTTTCTCTTTGATGACCTTCACAACTTGAGGGATGATCTCACCCGCTTTCTCCACAAGCACAGTGTCTCCTTCCCGAACATCCTTTCTTTCGATCTCATCCTCGTTATGCAGGGAAGCACGGGAAACAGTCGTACCAGAAAGTTGAACAGGTTTTAAAATTGCTATAGGTGTCAATTTACCGGTCCTACCGACGTGTATCTCTATCTCTTTCAAAGTAGTGGTCTTTCTCATAGCCGGGTACTTGTAAGCTATGGCCCATCGTGGATGTTTAGAAGTAGCTCCCAATTTTTTCTGATCTTCTAGATTATTTACCTTAACTACCATCCCGTCGATCTCGTAATTTAGACTCTCCTTCTTATCCTCCCATCCATCGATATATTCTAAGACCTCTTCTATACCATCCAGCTTTACTATGTTCTCATTAACTTTCAAACCGGCTCTTTTCATCTCCTCCATGGTCTCCCAGTGAGTTTTAAAATCATCCCCTTCAATGTAACTCAAAGTGTAAACAAAGATATCAAGGGGCCTTTCAGCGACTATCTTTGGATCTTTATTCCTAACAGTTCCTGCCGCTGCATTCCTTGGATTGGCAAAGGGCTCTTTACCTTGCTCCTCCCTTTCTTCGTTCATCTCTTCGAACTCGTCCCTGGGCATATAGACTTCACCTCGGACCTCCACAGTCTGAAGTACGGTTTGATCTCTTAATCTCAGTGGTATCGAATGGATAGTTTTCAAATTAGGCGTGATATCCTCACCCCTTTCTCCGTCACCTCTAGTGGCACCCCTTTGAAACACCTTATCTTCGTAAAATAAAGCCACTCCCAAACCATCGATCTTTGGCTCAACTA
>PUNK01000022.1 GCA_003552585.1 Thermoplasmata archaeon
ATTGCAACCTTGAACTTGGTTGCCTTGTTCCACTTCGTTCGCTGTCGTGCCATGGTGAAAACCTCCGTCTCCCATTCCAACGCATTCTTAGCGCGTTGTCCAGTTTCCGGGGTCCACTATAATTGTCGCTTCTGAGCTTTCCGCCGAAAGCGAGGTGAAAGCTTTCGAACTCTGCCTGCTCGCGCTACCGTTTGCGGGACATCGGTCCTCCCAATCTGCACGGGTTTTGGCCGTTTTCGGCTGTGTTCCGAGCACCCGAATGACCGACAATAGCACTTAATTCATTTGTTTGTATACGGTTAGGGGTTTTTCAGCAAGCCCGACTTAAGCCAGGATTCCAGCGCGAAATGCAGGCCTTTCCTAACTGCAGCGTAGCCCGCAAACAGTGCAGTAAAGGGTCTGTCGCGTGACGTTCCATCGGACGGGTAGAACTGACATGGGTCATGGCCTCGCGAAGTCTTCATGAGCTTATCCGCAGGGAAACCCTCAACTTCAAAGCTCTTGCGTACGAACTCAGAAGGACAAAGCAGCCGATATGCAGCAAACTACTCCGCTTCTTCTCGCGATAATACTTCACCGTCGTAAGAGTGCTCACTGCCTTTAGGAAGGGGCACGCCGATTCGAGCGGCCTCCTCTTCAACCACGTTGTAAGCGAATCTCGTATGCGCTTTCGGGCGTTCAAGCACTGTTGGGATGCCAAGCCGTTCCGCTACACGCAATGTTCTCAACGCACCTATCGGCCACGCATGCACAATATCGATCTTATGACTGATAGATACAAGCTGACGGGATACCAACCAGTCGTGGATTCTTATGGTACGGGTCCTACCGAAAACCCAGAACGGTACCCTTACACGACCCAGTGCAAGAGTGGTATGCACGGAGGCGGCCGAAACAGGTCTCGCAACCCTTGCAGAATACAGGCAAACCTCCGCCCCCCGCGAGTTAGTCCCTCCACCTGATGCCATGCAGTAGTGCCGATGCGGGCACCACCGATCGACCAGCCAAAACTATACAGAACTCTTATTGGCTTGTGATTCGTAATAGCCCCCGATGAGGCGCAGCTTTGCAACCTTGCAGTTTGCATGTATTGTTGGAAACAAGGTGATTAAATCTCGCTTGAAATTAATGAACCGATTATTATCCGCCAAGTACCTTTTTCGCGCACCATTCCAGATCCTTATAATCAAGGAACGGCAGCCTTCTTGTCTTGCTAATTTCTTCACTATTGATCTTGTATGTGTTTTCTTCGCCGTCACACCGATCTCTCCTTATGCAAGCCCGAGCAAAACGAACTCACGTGGACCCCTTGTCAACGGTTACGCGAACTACGTTGCTTATGCATTCTCAACGCTCAATTCTCTCGAGCGCACAATCCACGACTTGATCATGCCGAGCACGCGCTCGGCCCGATGGTCGAATTCAGTCTCCGGAAAAAGATACCGCAACTCTGAGCGCGACAACAAGCGGACGGGGTTGCTTATGTAGGCGTCATATTGGTCTTTCAATGACGTCCGGTTCAGGATCGATAATGCACGCATGCGGGCCGGCAGACTGAGCCAATGGACGAACGGGAGCGCATAGTGCGGTTCCCAAAAAACCCCGGTTAGGGGTTTGCAGATACAAAAGGCCGGCCACCCGCTTCATGTGTGCAACGGCCTGCGCCTGAGCCGACAGATCGCCAAGGTGCTCAATCAAGGAATTGGAGAAGGCTACGTCAAAGGCGCGGTCCTGCATCCAGTCGAGAGTTCGAACGTCTTCCTTTAGGTAACGAAAGCGTGCATCGGCCGCCTCGGGTACCGCCAGATTGACGAGGGTCACATCTAGGCGCAACGGGTTGGCGTCCATATCATAAGCCTAATCCCAGTAGGCTGCTAGTCCGCCGAATTCCACCACCGTGATTGCTTGAGCGGAAAGGGTACGGGTCTAATATCGGGCGACAGCCGCAGAATGATTGCTTGCCGTAAGTCATTCGACGACTTCCGAAGTAGGAAGGCTCCCTTTCTCGCAAATGCCGGAAAGGCAGGCAAGAACCTGTCACGAAACGCCCAACATTGCAGCTTGTGGGGCACCAGATCTGTTCGCCAAGTGCATTTCTACATTACCAGCGCTATAGATTCTCACGACTAACGAGCTTTAAAGACTATAGACGAATACGTAACCCGCCGGCGCGCAAAAGTCAGAGCCGGGATAGTGTTTTGTCCCGTTAATAACTATACGTATGTCTAGTAGTTGCATAGGTGATCCTCAGACTACCATCGTTAGCTGGAGGACAGCATATATGAGCCGCAAAGTAGAGCGTGAGATTGTGCTCGATGAAGAGCAACGAAAGCAACTTACGGCGTTTGCCGCCAGTCGCTCAACGCCGCATGCGCAGGTGATGCGTGCGAAGATCATTTTGCTGTCCGCCGACGGGCGCAGCAATACTCAAATCGCCGAGAGTCTTGGCCTTACCCGGGTGACCGTCGGCAAGTGGCGAGCGCGCTTTCTTATGCTGCTCCCAGAATTCTGGACACCTACTAAGTGAGAGCAGTAGGCTTGTGAGAGGAGGAGCAGAGCATGGGACGAAAACATCGCAGCCCCGAAGAGAAAGCCAAGATTGCCCTCGAAGCGTTGCGCGAGGATAAACCGCTGAGGTGGACCCCCTTGTCAAGACCACTCAACGAGGGTCGTAAGCTATTCCATCCCCCCGCTCAGGCTGCAGCCTGAGCGCCGCCGTCCTCGTAAGCCATGTTCGGCGTCCTGCCTCCCAA
>PUNK01000054.1 GCA_003552585.1 Thermoplasmata archaeon
CGACGAAGTCGCGGTCGTAGTTGTATTTCGGGTGCGTGTCGGTGATGACGGCAACCCACTGCTTGTTGCCGGTGTTCGCCTTCGCCGAGATGGTGTTGCCGTCCAGTTCGACCGTCATGTTCGAGCCGCCGACGTTGAGTTCGTGCATAGGTTGTCTGCCTCTACATCTGAGTATAACTCATATATACTTAAACCCATCGGAACAAAGTGAGTATAACTCAGAATAGCACCGGCGATTACTCTATCTCGCGGCTCCGCCACTCCGCGACCCCGATCGCCGCGCCGCCGATCTCCTCGAACTCTGGATCGAAGAAGGTCGTAAACCGCGCCCGTTCGTACGCTCGCGGGCCGAACTCCGCGGTCATTCAGGCACCTCCTGCCGGGCTTTGAGTCGCGCGAGCTGCCGGGCGCCGAGCTCACCCAGCACCATCAACCTCTGTGCTTCGATCATAGTATCGCGCCCCCGGCGATCAGGCCGATGAACCCACCGCTCACCATCGAGAACAGCAACATCCCGAGGTAAAGGACGTAGCTCAGTTGCTGCTGTCCGCCCTTGTTGGTCAGTGCTGTGTCGCGACCCTCACGAACTGGCTGTGACTCTGCAGAGCCCTGACAGAGCTTGTAGATCTGTGGCAGCGTAACGGTCCAGTCGGCGTCGAAGCGTTCTGCCGGGAACTTCGGCTGCCAGCCCTGCCGTTTGGTCTTCCCCTCATAAGAACCACCGTCGGTGAGTACCTCGTCCGGAGCTTCTTGAGCGATTGCCGCCATGTTCTCGTCCGATTTCTGCGCGGTAATTCCCAGCGGGGCCCATCCGAACCTGACGAGGTCGCCGGCTGAACCATCGATGAGCAGCTCGGTGCCGTCACTCAAGAGCGCCCAGTAGTCGGCTCCACCACCTTCGTACTCGTTCAATCTGTGGTGCTCGAACTGCCACGTGTCACGCTCGACGATAACACCCTGCCCCACGGTGAGCTGAGCGAGTGTCCAGTGGATCATCCCAAGAGACTGACCGAGGAAGACCGGGAACGAGGGGCCCATCAGCGCGATACCGCCAACCCAGAGGCCAGCGACGAGGAACGCGCTACCGAAAGTGACGAACGCCGCAAGGAAGCCGTGGGTAAACAGCGCGATTAGTGGGACGACCAAGGATGCCACGACCGCGCCGGCTACGATACCATAGGTCCGCAGATCGTCTTCGTCGAGGCCGAGTGCTGGAAGCGCCACGAGTAACAGCGAGATCGACTGTGTGGAGGCCGAAGGGGCATCCCTCGAGGCGAGAAGCCAGGCGATCACCATCGACACCACGAGTGCGCCGATTAGCGTCACCGTCTGGCCGAAGGTCATCTTCTCGTGGAAGCGCTCTTGGGAGATCTCGGTCTTTTTCCTTGCTCGATCCCCGCTTTCGGGGTCGGCGCTGCCTGTGGTGAGTGCTCGAGCTTCGGTGACGTCGACGAGTTCTGATCGCTTGTTGATCGGGATGCCATCGATTATCGTGCCCTCCTCCTTCTTTGATGGGCCGAGTTCCTCCCGCTCGTGCAACTCCTTGGCTTTCGCGGCTATCTCGGCGAGGAGTGGTGAGACATACTCGGCGATATTGTAGGGCGCGAATCCGAACGGTTTGTTTGCGATTGACCGCAGGCCGTTGAGGTTATTCGCGTGGTGACGCGGACCAGAGCCGGCAGTGTCCTTGTCGGCTTTCTGCTCGGAGTCATATCGCTTCGCCACGAGGTCGATCGTCCCGGGACGCGGGACAAGTGCCGACTTGCTGATGCACGATTGCGCGAGCCACAGATACCAGTCGCTCACGGTCTCGACGGCGCGGATGCCGATCATCTTCGCCGTTATCCAAGGGACGAGTGCAACCCACAGAATGCCGAGGAGCGCACCGACGAGCGCCCAAATACCGAGGATGATCAACATTACAACCACCCTCCGTTGGCTTGTTCTTCGTCGACGGTTCGGGACTCGTTGATGTTCTTCTTGAATACCTCCTGCTGTTGCATGTCTTCAGAACGAGTGACCCGAACTGTGAAGGCCTGAATCAACTGGAAGATCGTCGTAAGTTCAGCACTGTTCAGGCTGTTTAGTTTCTGACTCTCATCGTTCGCAGCGTAGGCGCGGAGCTCACCCTGCCAGATGCTATCCTCATGTGGGTGCATACTCTCGACCTCATCGGCCACGGTGCGAGCGAGCCAGCGAGCCTCATGGACCTCGGCGTCCGAAAGGTTTCCGAGGACCCAATCGGAGACGAGGAGGTTCACCAGCATGTCGGCAGTGCCGGGGTCGAGGTCGCTGTTGAGGACCTGTTCCACGAAGTCTGCAGTCGGGTCTTCGACTTGTGCTGCCTGCTGCAGGCCTTGGTTGAGTCGCTGTTGCTTCTGCCGTCGTTGTTCGGCCTCATTCTGTGAGGAACTGCCGTTTAGTAGGTCAAAACCCATGATTAGGAAGGAATTGAGCGCCTTTCCGGTTTGCCCATCGAGTGTGTGTTTCCGCCGGCGCGGGTCGGTGCGTGTGAGTTACGTAATAGGCTGCGCCAACCCCACCCCTCCGGGGGGAGGGGGGTGGTGAGGGTGTCACTCATCAAGGACACCCTCCCGAGCGAGGATCTTTTTGACGCGACGCGTCTTCGCATCCCCGATCCCGTAGTCGACAGCGATCAGGTCACGGTCGATGTACTGCTGACCATAGTTGTCAGCGATGTAGTCGTCGACCCCGTCC
>PUNK01000067.1 GCA_003552585.1 Thermoplasmata archaeon
ATCGCAATATCGTATCAATTCGGATACGGCCCGAACATACTCAACTACGGCGGTGTGGCAGGGATGATAATGGCATTCCATCTGATCGGTAGGTACCTGGAAGATAAAGCCACCGGTAAGGCCTCTCAAGCCATAAAGAAGTTGATGACCCTGGAAGCCAAGACCGCACGGGTGATCAGGAACGGCCGGGAGGAAGAGGTCTCGGTGGAGGAGATAGATATCGGAGATATCATGGTTGTCCGCCCGGGAGAAAAGATACCCACAGATGGTGTGGTTGTATCCGGTGAGAGTTCGGTGGACGAATCCATAGCCACCGGAGAGTCCATGCCTGTGAATAAGGGAGAGGGAGATGAAGTCATAGGAGCCACCATCAACAAAGAGGGTGCACTGAAAGTAGAGGCCACCAAGGTAGGAAAAGATACATTCCTATCCCAGGTAATCAGGATGGTGGAGGAGACCCAGGGATCCAGGGTACCCATACAGGCCTATGCCGATAAGGTGACTTCCTACTTCGTCCCTGCCATAATCACCATAGCTGTAAGCGCATTCATACTTTGGCTGGTTTTCCCGAGAACCTTCCACTCCATCGTGGTTTGGGCGGAGCCGGTTTTACCCTGGGTGAATCCGGAACTAGGTGTGATCTCTCTAGCCATCTACGCTGCGGTGGCAACCTTAGTCATCGCGTGCCCGTGTGCCCTTGGACTGGCAACACCCACTGCACTCATGGTGGGAAGTGGTAAAGGTGCCGAGAACGGAGTCCTTATACGCAGGGGAGAAGCCATACAGCTCATGAAAGATGTTAAAATCATCGTACTAGATAAGACGGGGACCATCACAAAAGGTGAGCCCGGTGTGACTGATGTGGTGGGAGGAAAAAAAGTGCTCAAGTACGCTGCCTCCTTGGAGGTGAATTCCGAACACCCGCTGGGTGAAGCCATCGTGAAGAAGGCGAGGGAACAAGATATAGAACTCGAGGAACCGGAAGACTTCGGATCGGTGACCGGCCGAGGTGTGAAGGGAAGTATAAACGGCTCCGAGGTATTTGTGGGTACGCCGGAACTCATGGAAGAACACGGTGTCGAGTTGACTAAGATGGAACATTTCAGAAAACTGCAGAGGGAAGCGAAGACCGTGGTCTTCGTAGCCGTCGATGGTAAGATCGTCGGTATGATCGCCATCGCAGATCAGTTGAAAAGCGACTCGAAAAGAGCTATCCAGGCCCTTAAGAAAAAGGGACTAACGCCGGTGATGTTGACTGGGGATAACGAAGAAACAGCCAAGGCCATCGCTAAGCAGGTGGGGATCACTAGGGTTTTAGCCGAGGTGATGCCCGACGAGAAGGTTGAGGAGGTCAAAAAACTGCAGAAAAACGGAGACCTCGTTGCTATGGTGGGCGACGGTATCAACGACGCCCCGGCATTGGAGCAGGCAGACGTGGGCATGGCCATCGGTACCGGTACAGATATCGCCATTGAGAGCGGAGATATAGTTCTGGTAAAAGGTGATCTTTCGGCGGTGGTGAAGGCGGTCAAGCTATCCCAAGCGACGTTCAAGAAGATACAGCAAAATCTGGTATGGGCGTTCTTCTACAACGTGGTCGCTATCCCTGTAGCCTTCGTTGGACTACTGCATCCCCTCATCGGTATGGCTGCCATGTCGTTCTCCAGCATCAACGTGGTCACCAATTCTAACCGGCTGAAGAAGGTGGATATCACAATGGAGGGGGAGTAAGATGGGATCTGAGATTTATTCGTGGCTGCTATCTACTTGCTTGAACACGAATACTCATCCCCGTATGGGTGACTGGCACATGTGGGGCGGGTGGTGGATGTGGTCAATGATATGGATCGCCATCGCTATAGTTATAGGAATACTAGTTTACAAAGATGCGGAAAGTCGTGGTATGAACGGTTTATTATGGTTGATACTCGTACTTCTACCGATGGTCGGGTTGCTGTTTTTGATAATATATTTAGTGATCAGGGAAGAACATGTCAAAGAAATGAAATCAGATTCAGGTAAAAGTGCTGAAAAACTGCTGGATGAACGGTATGCAAAAGGGGAGATCAGTACGGACGAGTACAGAGAGATGAAAGAGGAGATGAAAAAATGATGTCGAATACGATTTCTTCCACGGCTTCGATAGCTCTACATACCAACGATACCCATCATCACATGGACGGGTGGTCCATGATGGGGGGATGGTGGTTTTGGATAATCGTGTTGATAGTGATATTCGTGCTTATCGCGGTGCTGATCTATCTAGTCATAAAAGAAGAACGAAATAAAGGTATAAAGTCCGAGTCGTACAAGAGTGCTAGGAAACTGCTGGATGAACGATATGCAAAAGGAGAGATCAGCACGGACGAGTACAGAGAGATGAAAAAGGAGATGAAAAAATGACTTCTTTAAATGGTTATTTACTATATAAAGGCGTTATCAAATGAAAAGTTTCAACAGAGATAATCTTTCGAGAAAAACGAACATGTTTGTTTTGATTTTATTCTTGTTATCCTTATTTTTAACCGTTATCCTCTTTATAGCACCTCTTACACTAGAACCAGGCACTGTTACCGACCTAGATGGGGCTGCCAACCAAGTCGTTTACGCTGAAAAATGGGAGGAACTTCCACTCTTTCATCGCGCGGTCTACTATTTAGGTGACCTTAACTGTCATCAAAGATATTACCGTTCTTACATTATCAACGATAACCAGATGCCAGTGGATGCTAGAGTAACGGGGAACTTCATAGGCCTTAGTTTTGGTTTCCTTCTGATGACGTTCGCACAGGGATACGAAGATTTCAAAAGAACAATATTGGCGTTGCTCGGTTTTCGTGATGAAATATCGGAAAAGAAGAAGTGGGGCATACTCATATGCTTGGGTGCGATCTTCACACTCCCATTGGTCCTGGACGGCAGTATACAGTTGATAACGACCTATGAGAGTTTCAACCTCCTCAGGACCTTCACGGGAACCCTATTTGGATCCGGGCTATCCGTCTTTTTCTCCTCACTGATAATATCGGTGCCCGAATGATACAGGGATAGGAAACTATCAAAAAAGAAAAGATCGGAAACGGTTTATCGCGATCCGGGAAGGGATTTCCCATCAGGATTCAAGCACACTTTCGAGGTCGTCGAAATCGGGCATGCCGACGATGGCTATCTAGCCATCTATAACACCCTCGATATACTCATGTCTGGATGAATGGGCATGGATAAAAAAAAGAAGGGAGTTCGATGAGTCCCTTCAGAACTCATCTTCAGGAGGTGGTTGTTCAAACTCATCCACAGGTTCCTGATACTGCTGTTGTTCCATGGGCTCTTCTTGATACTGCTCTTCGTAAGGCTGTTCCGTATAAGGTTCATCGGTCGGCTGTCCCTTCTTACCTCGCATCAGTACCAGTACAACAGCAATCACTATCATGATGATCAACGCCAGCAGGATCCACCGGTAGTCGGATAGGAGATCCATTGTTACCGTTTCATCATCGTCATCCGGGGGGATTTCATCCTCATCATCTGGTGGAGTTTCATCATCGTCATCATCAAAATCTACAGTTAGTTGGGTTTCGTCGGTCTCACCTTCGTAAATACCAGTAATCGTCCACGTACCCTCGTTCTCAGAAGTATATACGTTATCATCCCAGCTTCCACCTGCATCCGCATCTATGTCCCAATCGGTATCATCTGTAACATCACCGATCTCATTATCGTATTCGTCATAGGCGGTAGCAGTGTACGTTTCACTTTCTCCCGCATCGATGGTAGAATCCTGTGGAGAGATCTCTATATAGTCCACATCTCCAGGCTCTACGGTGATCGTTACCGGATCGGAGGTAACTCCATCATAGGTTGCAGTCACATCGTGATCGCCTACTATCTCTTTATTGAACACACCATCCTCGGCATTATCCCAATCAAAGTCCGTAACCTCATCCGTAATCAAGTTACCGTACTCATCTAAGGCTTCAACGTTGAATGACAGATCCTCACCTGCTGTTACCGTTGTTTGACCATCGACTGATGATATGTTTACATCATCTACCTCACCGGGATAGACTGTGAAGGTATCAGACTCGGTCACTCCGTCTATGGTGACTTCAGCGTTGAAATCATCTGGATCTGTCATGACTTCCCAGGTATAATCTGCCTCACCGTTTTCGAAGGAAAAGATTATGCTTTCATCTTCATCATCTATCTCGATGGTAACATCGTAATCTCCTTCTAAAGGTTCATCAGATTGATCTACAGCATCGTATATTTCGATGACTGGCTGTTGTCCCGCAGCGATATCATCTACAGAAACATCGAAGCTTGCAGCATATGATGTCTGTTCGATATACCATACAGGACTGTTTACTGTTTCCAAACTCAGATATGGATAATCGTCTTCCAGGTCCGGTCCGGTGATGATCTCGATGTCCCACGGCTCATCGAGTCCTTCTGTATCGGTATCGGTGAAAGTCTCGAAATTCTGCATCTCTTCAGTGCTCTTACCCGTTCCTCCTGAACTGGTATCTATTCCTGATGTATCAACATCCCAAAAAGAATCTACCACCTCAGAACCTGTTTCTTTGTAACCAACCAGTCCGCCCACATCATCGTCCGGTTCTCCATCATTTACAGATCCGGTAGAAAAGGATGTTTCTATCAAAACACCGTCATGGAATATATTACCGACGAGACCTCCTGCATTTGGTCCTGTCACAGAACCATGTGATACCGAGTTTCTTATCAGGTTGTCACTGTGAATAATGCCCACAAGTCCACCGCTACGATGGTTTCCAATAACATCCACGTTAACAACTGTGTTTTCGATCACAGTGTCTCCTACCCCAGAGAGTCCGACGAGACCTCCGACCCAACCGTCAGCAGTCACGGAACCGGTCACTTTTACATTCTCGATGGTTGCATCTACGATACGCCCGAAAAGACCACCATAATCTTCCTCTGGGCGATCTATATAAAGGTCGCTTATTTCATGGCCGTTACCATCAAAAGTACCTTCAAAAGAATTTGAGAAATCACCGATGGGATCGAATCCGGACCCTTCATTCCACATGGATGTTCCCGAGGCATCGATATCGTTCATCAGTGTGTAATCATCGTCTAGATCCACCATGATAAGTTGTAGTTCCGCCAGATCAGTGATCTCAGTGGTCCGTTCGAATTGAAGATGCGGGTAGCCTGCCATGGCCCAGGTACCGGGGATCGTGATATCCCAGCCGGCATCCGTAAAGGTACTTTCCGCCATCATATCCGCTGTACTGACACCCGTACCTCCGTCACTGGTGTCTTGACCGGTGGTATCGACGTCCCAGAAAGAATTTAGTACTTGAGCGTCTGGGTGCTTAAATCCGATAAGACCGCCAACGTTGTCACCAGATTCACCCTGGTTTACCGATCCGACCGCATAGCTATTTTCTATGATCACGTCTCCATGATGGATACGTCCTACGAGCCCACCGATATTGGCTTCATCTGGTCCATCGACGGGTCCACGTGCAGCGGAATCTATTATCCGGTTACCGTTATGAACAACACCGACTAGACCACCAACTCGATCGGAACCGGTGACATCGACTTCTGATACTACATTTTCGATGGTGGTGTCCCCTGTAGTAATATATCCAGCAAGACCTCCGACCCACTGGTCTCCAGAAATTTCACCACTCACCTTCAAGTTTTCGATGTTTGAGCCCTCGATATAGCCAAACAGACCGACGTAACTTTGACCAGGTCTATCGATGTAAAGGTCTTGAATTTCGTAACCGTTACCATCAAAATCTCCACTGAACGATCCTATGGGTGCCCAACCAATGTTAGTATCTACCAAATCGTCGTAACCGTCACTGTTCTCATCGAGATCGTTCATCAACACGTAATTACCACTAAGATGATCACGTATTGCATCAAGATCATACCAATCATAGATACTCAAAGATTCCCAGGAAAGTATCGGATAACCGTCGTTTGTGTTTTCGTCAATATTCCAGATATCCTCATCACCTTCGTCATCGTTAGGATTTCCTACGAAATCCCAAGGATCATCCAATCCTACTGTGGACAAGTCGGTGAATGTTGCGACGTCTTTCATCTCTCCGGTTGTCTTACCTTCTCCTCCATCGCTTGTTTCCATTCCCGAGGTATCAACGTCCCAAAAAGAGTCTTCGACCGTTGCCTCATCGTTCCAACCAATGAGTCCACCTGTAAGATCATCACCTGTCAAGGTACCCGTAGCATATGTTTTTGAAACAGTTCCAGTATTCCTTCCAACGAGGCCCCCTACACGCTCATCTCCTTCTACATCTCCTAAAGCATAAGAATCTATGACAGTACCTCCTTCATTGTAACCTACTAGACCACCTGCATTACCATTCCCATCAATGTTTCCAGTTGCATATGAGTTCGATAAATCACCTAAATTACTTCCAACGAGTCCGCCGACATTCCAGTTTCCGGTTTTAGTTACATCGGCTGTAGAAAAGCTGTTAGAAATCGTGCCCCAGTTTACTCCTATAAGTCCTCCTACGCTCCTTTCTCCTGTTACCTCACCGGTAACATATGAGTTAGATATCGTACCACCATCATTCCATCCAACGAGCCCGCCTACGTTCCAATCTCCGTTCACTTCTGCATCAACCACACCTATGTTGTGAACTTCTCCGTCATCAATAAGACCGAATAGACCTATATACGTTTCAGTGGGTCTGTCTATATAAAGATCTGAGATAGTGAAACCGTTCCCATCAAAAGTTCCTGTGAACCTGCTACCATCTTCACCTATCGGCTCCCAGCCATCACTAAATGGTCCTGTACCTACGTGTTCCGAATAACCGGCAGTATTTTCATCTAGATCATCCATTAGTGTATAATCAGCATCAAGATCTTCAGACATCGAACTGAGATCATGCCAATCATTTATGATATGGTAAGAAACTACTTCGGTTTGCCCACTCTCACTATCATCGAAATCCCAAAGCTCCACTGTCCAAGGTATGGTTTCGCCTTCGTTGTAGTCCTCTTCTACATCATCATATATTAATGTGCCTTGATGCGTTTCTCCGGGTGTGAGTTCGATGGAATAGTCAGTATCTTTAATCGAACCGTCTATTCTAAGGTCGACAAAACTCTCTTCACCTGTTTCATCACCTACATTCTCTATTTCATACTCCACTTCTAAATCATCAGTTTCATGTATCCAGCCGGGGCCGTTAGCGTAGTTTATCACTATATCTGCCCCACTCAAAATATCGTTTTCTGGTTCGTCAGTCAAATCTTCATTTTCATCTTTTAGCTCGCCGTAACTATTTCCAGTGCCGAATGAGATTCCTTCTTTTTCACCAACAACTTCATCTGGAAAATTAGAACCCAGAGAAGCTGTGGACACACTCACCAACAGTACTAACACAAACAACAGACTTAGGTTTTTTTTCATCATTTTATCACTTTGCATATTATAAACACAATATAGCGTATATAACGGCGCCATATTTATAATTTACTAATATTATATGTGATTATTGCAATATAGATATAAGAGCAATGTTTATATATGATCTAAAGTTTAGGTAAACCTAATATAACGTTGTGATATCATGGCAAAGATAAAGAAGCGTACGATGATGGGGTCACACGCAGGTCAGACGCTTTGGGCCGTGACAGTCGTAGCGATGATTATCGGGCTTGTCACGGGTGCTTACATATATGTGATCCATGACTCAGATAGCGATACACTGGTGATATATTCGGGTCGAAGTTCGGAGCTGGTGGATGAGATAATCAAGGAGTTCGAAAGAACAACGGGGATCAAAGCCGAGCTGAAGTACGGCTCAACGAGTGAGATCGCAGGTATGCTATTAGAAGAGGGGAGGCACAGCCCGGCCGACGTGTTCTATGCTCAGGATCCTGGAGGTTTAGGGGCGGTGGAACACATGCTCGACACACTTCCCGACGACCTACTCGAAAAGAGTCCCGAGAACTTCCGGTCACCACAAGGAAGATGGGTAGGGATATCTGGGAGAGCACGGGTCGTTGTTTACAATACGGACGTACTCACCGAGGTCGATCTACCCGACAGTATATGGGATTTCACCGGTGCTGAATGGAGAGGACGTATAGGATGGGCACCAACTAATCCTTCTTTTCAGACGATGGTCACCGCGATGAGATCGATATGGGGTGAAGAGAAGACTGAGAATTGGATAAATGGGATACGGGAAAACGACCCGATCGCCTATCCCAGGAACACACCCGTTGTTAGGGCGGTGGCCGAAGGTGAAGTGGATGTAGGGTTCGTGAACCACTATTATCTTTTCAGATTCCTCGCGGAGGAAGGGGAAGGTTTCTCAGCTCGAAACTATCATCCGAGAGGCGGGGGGCCGGGCACTACGATGATGATCTCCGGTGCAGGGATACTGGAAACGTCGGAAAACAGAGAAAATGCCCAACAGTTCTTGAAATTCTTATTATCGAAACAGGGCCAAGAGTACTTCGCTGAAAACACGTTCGAATATCCAGTCAACGAGGGTGTAGAAACACATGATATGCTTAAACCGATCAGCGACATCCAATTCCCTAACGTGAGCATAGAGGAAATGAATGATCTAGAAGGTACGTTAGCCCTTCTGAGAAGAACTGGAGTCATCTCTTGATCCATGTCATATTTAGAATTGAAGAGAAAGATCAATAGTTTCCCTACAGTCGTATGGGTTTCATCTATAACTATCACTATACTGATAGCTATACCACTCATTTATATGACGATACGAGCCATTGGAGCTGGTCCGGAAACCTGGGATCTGGTCTTTCGTTTTAGAACTATGGAGATCGCTGGACGGACCCTCGCCTTGGCGATCACTGTGCCTTTACTGTCACTGGGCATATCGCTCCCTTTGGCTTGGTTGACGACCAGAACGGATCTTCCTTTCAAACGAACATGGTCCGTTTTGACCGTCCTTCCACTCGTTATACCCAGCTACATCTTCGCCTACGTGATGATCGTAGCTTTGAGTCCGAGGGGTATGTTACAGCAGGCTTTGGCCTCTCCATTCGGCATCGAACAGATACCGAGCATCTACGGTTTTTTCGGAGCAACCCTAAGTGTTACAGCCGTGAGTTATCCCTACCTGCTTCTTCCTCTTCAGGCATCTTTACGAGGGATAGATCCCTCTTTGGAAGAAGCTTCACACAGTCTCGGCCATGGGACCTTTTCAACCTTTAAAAAAGTTATATTACCACAGCTTCGCCCCGCCATAGCATCAGGTGCACTTTTGATAGCCCTTTACTCGCTGCGGGATTTCGGGGCCGTATCTTTGATGAGATATGAAACATTCACTTTTGCCATATACAATCAATATCTAACGCCTTTCGGTGGTAGGATGATCGCCGCGGCTTTATCGATGATATTACTGTTCATCGCTCTAGGGTTGATGTTCGCAGAATCGGCAACCAGGAGTAGGGCTAAGTTCTATGTTACTGCTAAGGGAAGTTCTAGAAAGGCAGACCTGGTAGCATTGGGCAGATGGCGTTGGCCAGCACTCGCCTTCTGTGGTTCTGTTGTCATCATATTCTTGGTCCTACCCATGTATGTCCTTGGATACTGGGCACTCAGGGGTATATCCGCAGGCGAAACGGTCCAGGTGGTTTGGAGTTCCGCCGTCAACTCTATCCAGGTATCCATGATCACAGCTGTGATAGTAGTCCTTGCGGCTTTACCCATAGCTATCTTAACATCGAGGTTCTCCGGTAGGTTGAGTCAGGTGGTCGAAAAATTCACTTACATAGGCTTCGCTTTACCCGGTATAGTTATCTCACTCTCTATAGTCTTCTTCGCCGTTGGAACTTTTATGTATCAAACTCTTGGACTTCTGATATTTGGATACCTGATACTATTCCTTCCTTTAGCCATGGGTTCTATCCGCAACTCACTCCTCCAGATAAATCCTGATATAGAAGAGGCTTCGCGCAGCTTAGGTCGTACCGCCAACCAGACCATGCGTTCAGTAACCATACCGTTATCAAAGAACGGGATGATCTCGGGTGCAGCTCTGGTGTTCTTGGTGACCATGAAAGAACTTCAGGCGACCCTGATATTGAGTCCTAGAAACTTCGACACGTTAGCGACCTCGATATGGCATGCTACTTCGGAGGCTTTCTTCGCTAGAGCTGCGGTACCGGCACTCCTGCTTATACTACTATCTTCGATACCGATGATGATCTTGTTGATATTCGGACATATGAGGGAAAACTATGAAAAGATCGGCAGTTCGTTGTAAAAATTTGACCAAAAAGTTCGGACGGAACTTCGCAGTTAAAGGTGTAAATATTGAGTTAAGAGAGGGCGTCATATTAGCCCTGGTGGGACCGAGTGGATGCGGTAAAACCACTTTACTTAGACTGATCGCCGGTTTTGAATCTCCGGACGAGGGTGAGATCTACATTGGTGGGGAACCGATGGTCGATAACAAATTCGTTCCTCCGGAGAAACGGGAAGTAGGGATAGTTTTCCAAAACTATGCCTTGTTCCCCCATCTGAAAGTTCATGAAAACATCGCTTACGGGCTTTCTACGAAGAAAGATAAACGTGATAAGAGAGTGAGGGAGATGCTTTCTCTGATAGGATTGGATGAGTACGGGTCGAAGATGCCCCATGAACTATCGGGCGGGGAACAGCAGAGGGTGGCCCTAGCCCGTGCCCTGGCCCCGGATCCTCAGATGCTTCTACTCGACGAACCGTTCTCCAACCTAGATGCAGATCTGAGGGGGCGCATCAGATCGGACGTGAGAGCGATACTAAAAAAAACAGATGCCAGCGTCATCTTCGTGACCCATGATCAAGAAGAAGCCCTGTTCATGGGCGATCGAGTGGGGGTAATGGACCAAGGTAAGATCATGCAGATAGATAGTCCTGAAGATATCTTTCATCATCCGAAAAATCCTTTCGTAGCTGATTTTATAGGGATAGCTGATTTTATCGGTGGAAGGATAAAAGACGAAAAAACGGTGGATACTGAAATAGGACGATTATCTTATCATAGAACCTTCCCTTCCAAGCTATCGGTGAATGTGATGATACGTCCGGATTTTTTGGATATAGTACCCACTGAAGATGGAGTGGGTGAGATCGTGGACCGTATCTTTCAGGGCATGTTTTACCTGTACCGCCTACGCCTACCTTCAGGTGCCGAGATAAAAGCCATGCAGCACCACACAGAGAAGTACGAGGTCGGGACCCGGGTTTCATTCCATCTAACATCGGACCACAAGGTGATATGCTTTCCAAAAGGACGAAAGAGGTGAATTTTCGGGTGAAGAAACGATGTCTCTTCGCAGAGGTAAAGGATTAAAATAAAACTCTAGAAGAAAAATACACAATAGACCCCTTATATATATCTCCTATATCTTGTAATGATGGTGCTAGTTCAAAAAGATTTTTTAAACCAACATACCCACAGTTTCTATCTCACTCGTTCTTCATCAAAATTCGCATGAAGAAGTGGATGTTTCATCCGTCATCTTCTCCTTTAACAACTTGCACGGTATGCACATGGATATATCTTTTCCGTCGATCTCTCCCGAAGCTACCCCTTCAGCCATCTTCTTCACAAATTCCATTATCTCGGGATTTTCATGGAGGATAGAGGGTTCTCCTCCCCTGGTATGGGTGACGTATTGACTCACCGCGGATTGGGTGATACCCAACTTTTTGGCTATTTCGGTTTGCTTCATCTCATATTCTTGAAACAGTAGTCTGACTATCTCTGAACGTATGGACGGGAGTACGGCTTGTATCAGCAATTCGCAGGGTGGCTTGAAAGGCATGGTTGGTAATGACGTTTAGAAATACTTAAATATAACGGTGCAATATCACAGCGTGATAGGGTGGGCATACACAATAACATATCGGAAATCATCGGAAACACCCCTCTTGTTAAACTCAACCGTGTGAGTGAGGGAGTCGATGCCACCATGGTAGCCAAGCTTGAATACATGAACCCGGGTGGAAGCGTCAAAGATAGGATATGTGCCGCTATGATAGAGGAGGCTGAAAGGGAGGGGGTGCTCTACTCACCAACAGGGATGATATATACGACAAGATCGCCTTCCACCAGAACGCTGTAGGCGCAGTACTGTCTCCATTCGAATCCTGGCTGGTGATGAGAGGGATAAAGACATTGGCGGTCCGTATGGAGAGACATCAGAAGAACGCCACGGCCCTAGCCGACTGGCTTGAAGAGCAGACGAAAGTAAAAAGAGTGCTGTATCCCGGATCGGATTCATACCCCCAACACGACCTTGCAAAAACACAGATGAAGGGGTTCGGTGGTATTCTGTCCTTCGAGTTGGATGATGATGTTCAAGAAGCTGAAAGGTTCGTGGAATCTTTGAATGTGTTCGCGCTAGCGGAAAGTCTAGGTGGAGTGGAATCTCTCATCGAGATACCATCGTTGATGACGCATTCGTCGGTTCCGTTCCAAGACCGAAAATACATACCAGATACACTGATTAGAGTTTCTGTGGGAATAGAACATATTGAAGATATGAAAAAGGATTTTGAATGAGGATTCAAATCTATTTTATGAGTATTACGAGAAATTTAGAATTTGTTTCTAGGCAATATTTAATGAATGTTATAGGTGTGACATTACGACTTAATCCCGAAAGGCTAGCGAATTTTATTAAAGTAGAAAAGGCGATTGAGGTAAGGAACAAATTGATAACGATGAGGGTTTGGCCGGTAGTCCCATCCTCCTCCTTCTATGAGTGCATCAAACGGAATTCATTACGTGAAGTGTGGGAATAATAATTCCCACTATTAAAGAACGCTAATTCCTCAAATTGATGGAATTGCAACGCAATTCTAGTAACTCCCAAGGTAATTATGATTACGGTATGAAGCCTCTTTTAAAACATCTTTTATATCTCTAATGTACATATCCCCTATGATGTCAAAGATACTGGGAGAGTCTTTACCGGCAGAAGCTTTCGAGATGTTGAGGTCGAAAGTACCTACGGTCGTAGTAGCCACCGTTTCCTCCGATGGTATGCCAAATACCACACCGGTACATCTCACATATGCAAAAAATCCCGAAACCATATTAATGGGCATGGCACTTCGACACCGCGGTACCAGCAACATAAAAGACAACGGAAACGTGATGTTGTGCATGTGTGAAAAGGGAGACGTTAATGTCTCAATAAAGGGAAAAGCAAAGGTGATAAGGGAACCGATGTTATGCAACAAAGCCATGTGTATTGTACAAGTGGACGTTGAAAGTGTGAAGGACGATTCCACCCACTCTGAAACAACCACCGGGATTCGGTATAGATGTGTTTCCGAAAGGGGTGAAAGGTTTATTCAAAAAATATTCGAGGAACTGGAGGAGTACGTACTGTAGTTATAAAAAAGACAAATACTTAAAGAGCAACTGCTCATGTCCCGATGCAGTTTTCCTCTTCGTCACTCTCTTTAAGGAACTTGCAGGGACAACACAGGTGTTCAAACATTTCTGTATAGGTTTCTGCCCTTGGCCAACCTTCACTCGATATCATATGGTTGGCGATGTCCAAAAAAGCTTCTATCACCTCTTGCAAAGAATGTTTAGTAGCTTGTTTCTTTTCGAATGAACCTAAAAAATCTTCTATATCTATGTTTTTAATCTCTTCGAGATATTCCAGATTTTTCATGATTATGTCGATCTTACTCTCGATAAGCTCTCTATCTATCATGTTAAAATCCTCTCTTTCCTCATCCGGTTGTAGATGTCAAGGTAGTACTTGATATCGAGATATTTGTCATATACATCTGTTTCGAAGGCCACCCTCATCTTTTCATCCCTGCAGAACAATAGCTGACCGTTTTTCAACACCTGGTGTAAAAAAACAAGGTTCCTTCCGTTCAACACTCTAACATCCACATCGCGATCAACTACCTTCTCAAGCTTACTTGCTAATCGCTCCGGGTAAAATTTTTCATGATTATGATCTTTAAGATAAATTCCTATGTCTATATCACTTTTATCGTTCTCCTCCGAACGTGCAAAGGAACCGTAAAGGTAAGCGAATAGAATTTTCTCCCTATCTTTCAACACCGAAGTAACTAGGTCTTTTATAGAATTCAATACCTGAACCTTTTTTTCAACACTCATAACTAAGTAAGACATAACTGAGATATATATTAAATGTTTATCTTTTTCACTTATTCAATATGAATGGGGTGATAGATATGTACAAAAAAAGATTATTATAATTCTTAAAAATCTATTTCATGATGCATGACAATGTCGTCATCACCAATGCGCCCAGAGCATTTAAGAGCTGATTGATTAACGAGCTGGGTTGAAGAAGTCGGGTTGAAGGCCGCAGGACTGCTGACAACAGAGAGAAGAAAAGATCTTATCTGCGGTTTTGTAAGAAATTTATTAATAACTTTTCCAAGATATCGACACAGATGGAAAAAGAGATAAATGATGATCTTGAGTTTATAAAGTACGATATAAGGGTATTCGAAGAACTACCCCCTCTTGTACAGGCGGACAAAATCGAGAATAGTATCGTTATATTAGATGATGAAGTAGACCTGTCCTATCACTTTTACAAATGCCGAAAGAAGTGTCGGGATAATAAATATAGGACCGAAAAATACTCGTTCTCGTCAACTGCTGAGATGATTGAAACAAGGAGGAAATGTTTGGATGAACAAGCGTGATATTATGCAGGAAAACAACATATTCATAACCGGAAAGCCACGCTCTGGAAAGAGTACTTTGGTTAGAGAGTTGGTGGCTGAATGCGGTAAGAAGGTGGTAGGCCTACGCACACCTGAGATACGTAGGAACGGAAAGCGTGTGGGCTTCTGTCTACAGGATATCGATACCGGGGAAAGAGGAGTGTTGGCTCATGTCGATATTAAGGAGGGACCTAAAGTCGGTAAGTACGTAGTATGTATGGAGGACCTCGAAAAGTTCACCGAACTATCGCTGAATAAGTTGCCGGAAGATACCGATTTGGTAGTGATCGACGAGATAGGTAAGATGGAAATGTTCAGTGAAAATTTTGTCCATACGGTAGAAGATCTGTTAAAAGGAGATATACCGGTACTAGCGGTGCTGCACAGAAACTTGGTGAATAGGTATAAAGAATATGGAAAAGTTTATCGGCTGGAAAAGGACAATTACGATGAAGTAAAAGGGAGTGTACTGAATGCCGTTATCGATCTTACTTAAACCAAAACTTTAAACACTACTATCTATCTATCCCATACCCGTGATACCAGATGACTAAATTTATCATAATCACGGGCGGTGTTTTATCAGGTCTTGGTAAAGGGATCGTGACCTCCTCTTTGGGGATGTTGTTGAAATCCCACGGTTTCGAGGTTACGGCTATAAAAGTTGATCCTTATCTCAATTGTGATGCTGGAACGATGAATCCCTTTGAACACGGAGAGGTATTCGTTCTGGATGATGGCACTGAGGTGGACCTGGACTTGGGAAATTACGAACGTTTTTTAGACATAAATCTCTGTGGTGAAGATAATATCACGACGGGCAAAGTATACAGGAGTGTGATCGAAAAAGAAAGGGCAGGGGAATACCTTGGAAAAACCGTGCAGATAATACCCCACATAACCGACGAGATCAACAGAAGGATATGGAAGGTTGCAGATGACATAGAAGCTGACATAGTGTTGGTCGAGATGGGAGGTACTGTTGGTGATATAGAGAGCTCGCCCTTTTTAGAAGCCAGCAGACAGCTTCACATGGAGGTTGGTCATGGGAATCTTATGTTCATCCACACAACTCTGGTGCCCGTACTCGATGTAGTAGGCGAGCAGAAAACAAAACCAACCCAGCATTCGGTCAAGGCCCTGCGTTCTATAGGGATTGAACCGGATATGATAGTGGGGAGATCAAAGGTGGAACTTGAGAGTTCTACAAAGAAAAAAATATCTCTATTCTGTGATGTTCCCGAAGATGCGGTCATCAGTTCACCAAATGCGGACAATATCTACCGGGTTCCCCTTATACTTCATGAAGAAGGACTCACCGACTATGTGATGAATAAATTGGAGTTGAGTGGTAACAACGGATTCGATGAGTACATGGTCAGGTGGAAAGAATTCTTGAATGCCTTCGAAAATCCTAAGGATAAATTAAGGGTCGCACTCGTGGGCAAATATTGTGATCTTGAAGACGCTTACGTGAGCCACGAAGAGGGCTTGAACCACTGTCGGGCGGCGACAGAAACAGAGATAGGTATCAAATATATAGAGTCAAAAGATCTAGAAGATAGAGACAATTGTTCTAAATTATTGAGTGATGTCGATGGTATATTGATCCCGGGGGGCTTCGGTACTAGGGGAATAGATGGAAAGATAAATGCTGTTGAATACGCAAGAACGAACAATGTCCCCATGCTCAGCATATGTCTGGGCTTCCAGGTTTCCGTGATCGAGTTTGCAAGAAACGTGCTCGGATACGAGGATGCTAACAGCTCTGAGTTCGATCCAAAAAGTGAACACCAAGTTATAGATCTATTACCCATGCAGAGAGGTATAGACAAGATGGGGGGGACCATGAGACTAGGCTCGGAAAAGATTTTGATCAAAGAAGGAACCATGGCCCACGAGATATACGGAGATACGAGGATACAGGAAAGGCACAGACACAGGTATGAAGTAAACCTTGATTTCAAAGAAGAGATAGAAAAGAACGGGATGATCTTCAGCGGAACTTCGATCAACAAGATGAGGATGGAAATACTTGAAATCCCTGAACATCCCTTCTTTGTTGGAAGCCAATTCCATCCTGAATTCAAGTCGAGGCCGATGGAGCCGGCACCACTCTTTCTAGCATTCGTTAAAGCTATGCTGGATTTTAAGGAGGAAAGTAAGTGAAGATAAGCGTGGTCGATAACGGCGGACAGTGGACTCACAGGGAATGGCGTGTTCTGAAGTATCTAAATGTCGATGCGGATATCATCCCAAACACCACACCTGGAGATGAGATTATTGCGGATGGGCTGGTATTATCTGGGGGTGCACCTAGGATATCCGATGAAAAATTAAAGCTCGGCAGAACAGACGAATATTTTCAGCTAGATATCCCTATACTAGGCATCTGTGTTGGTGCACAGTACATAGCAAGATATTTCGGAGGTGAAGCGGGAAGTGCTCAGACGCCAGAGTATGGAAAAACCACTGTATACATCAAGAAGGAAAACGACCTTTTCATAGGTCTCCCTGAAAAGATCATAGCATGGGAATCTCACAACGATGAGATAAAAGAGCTTGGAGATGAGATGGAGGTTCTTGCCAGCTCGGATGACTGCCCTATACAAGCTTTCAAACATAAAATCAGAAAAATTTACGGTCTCCAATTCCACCCTGAAGTCGAGCACACTGAATTCGGGTCGAAGATATTTGAAAACTTTCTAAAAGTCTGCGAAGTTGATTGAACACGATTGCTTCAATCTTAAAAATGCGAAGTGAACACATCGAACTCCGTGTTTTAAAAACAACGCCGATAAGCTTTAAACCCCCACCCGTTTATAAGCGAATATCTAAGAACAAGGTAGGAAAGACCTATGTGCGGAATAATAGGAATAATAGGTAACACCCGGGCTTCCTCTGAACTTTACCACGGCTTATACGCTATCCAGCACAGAGGACAAAATGGAACGGGGATGTACGTATATGACGGAGAAGAGGGGAAACTTGTGAAGGGGTCAGGACTTGTCGGGGAATTATATACCAAGGATATACTCGATGATCTTAAAGGTGAAGCTGGACTTGGTCATGTAAGATATCCCACAATCGGATCGGATACCTTTAAAGATGCTCAGCCCTTTGTAAAAAATGAGCCCATAGACATAGCTATGGTGCATAATGGGAACATAGTCAACATCAACCAACTCAAAGACAAATACAATCTTGAGCTGGAATCCGAGTGTGACCTTGAAGTAATATTAAGCATCTTTTCTGGGGAGCTCGAGAAAGAGGACGTGACCAATGAATCTTCTTTATTTTCAGCAGTAGGAAAGACGATGGACAAGCTCAACGGGAGTTATTCCGTTATAGCGCTCATCCCAGGCATGGGGCTTCTCTTCTTTAGAGATCCACATGCTATCAGACCGATGGTCTATGGAAGAAAAGTTAGTCTAGACGGTGTGAGTTACGCCGTCGCCTCGGAGAACATAGTCCTCGATATACTCGGTTATGATATAATTAGAGATGTAAAAGGTGGAGAAGCTATACTTATTAGAGAAGACAAGACAGAGGTGAAAGAGCAGGTTAGACCTGCTCAAGCAAGGCACTGTATGTTCGAATGGGTATATTTTGCTAGAACTGATTCCACTGTGGAGAATATAAACGTGTACGAGGCACGTTTGAGGTTAGGGAGTCAACTTGCTAAAAGGGTCAAGGAAAGGGGTATAGACTTGGACGTAGTTGTGCCGGTACCGGATACCGCCAGAACATATGCACTAGCCATGGCCGAGGAATTGCAAGTTCCGTACAGAGAAGGTCTTTTGAGGAACCGTTATGTAGGAAGAACATTCATAATGCCAGATCAATTATCCAGAGAAACAGCAGTTAGAACAAAACTTAATCCGATAATAGAGGAAGTTAAAGGTAAAAAAGTAGCGCTAGTCGACGACAGTATAGTTAGAGGCACAACCTCCAAAAAACTGGTCGATCTGATGAGACGGGCGGGGGCTAAAGAGGTTCATTTCATAATAGGATGTCCACCCATCAAATCCCCTTGTTACTATGGGATAGACATGCCCACAAAACACGAACTCAAAGCATACAAATGCGATGTGGAATGTATAAAAAAGGACATCGGAGCTGACTCGCTGACTTACCAATCTTTAGAGGGGCTCGTTTATGGATTAGGGGTCGAGAAAGACAAGCTTTGCATGGCCTGTTTGAACGAAGATTATCCCACTCAGGTCAGAGAAGACATACGCGAATTCTTTGCAGAAAAGAGAGAAAAGGAGAGGGCCGAGGCTACCTGATGATCGTCTGTTCCCGTTCAGGACCGAAAGATATCAACGTTATCGGCACATCTACATCGTTCTCAATGAATTTTATATAATTCTTTAGCGCAGGAGGGAGTGATTCGTATCCGTTTTCTATGACTTCATCCCAGTCAGGATCATCCCATGCTTTAAATGTTTTATACACCGGTTCATACTCATCAAGCCTTTCTATATCAGCGGGGAAATGTTTTATCATCTCTCCTTCATGCTCGTAATGAGTACATACTTTTAGCTCATCCATGTTGCTCAAAACATCCAGTTTAGTCAAAGCCAATGCGGTAAGTGAGTTCACCCTTACAGAGTATCTGACCATCACGAGATCTAGCCAACCACATCTTCTCGGTCTTCCGGTTGTGGTGCCGTATTCATTTCCTTTTTCCCTGATCTCGTCACCGATTTCTCCGTGAAGCTCGGTAGGAAAGGGACCAGTACCAACCCTACTGGTGTAAGCTTTTGTTATCCCTATCACCTCATCGATCTTCGAAGGCCCGAGGCCCGTTCCCACAGTACAGCCACCCGAAACGGTGTTGGAAGAGGTACTGTACGGGTACGTTCCATGATCTACATCTAGATGTGTTCCTTGAGCTCCCTCAAAGAGGATCTTTTCTCCATTTTTTAGTGCTTCATCCAAGATTACGGATACGTCTACCACATAAGGTTCGAGTATCTTTGAATATCCCATATACTCCTCAAAGATCTCATTTGGATCGAACGATACTTCTTCATCGAAGGCTGTGAATATTTTATTTTTGATATCAACAACTTTTTTGAGCTTGCTTTTAAAGGATTCTGGATAATACAGATCGGCTACCCTTATACCAAATCTAGCGACTTTATCAGAGTAGCAGGGACCTATACCTTTCTTAGTAGTACCGGCACTGTAGCGTCCTTTGAGTTTTTCCTCTAAAACGTCCATTCTTCGGTGATATGGCATTATAAGATCAGCCCTATCTGACAAGTAAATATCGCTTGTGTCTATACCTCGTTTTTCTAACGTATGGATCTCCTCTATGAGCACTTTAGGATCAACTACCACACCGTTACCTATGACCGCTTTTTTGCCCTTTCTGAGGATGCCAGATGGGACCAGATGCAATTTATACTTCCGGTCACCAACAACTATAGTATGTCCAGCATTATTACCCCCCTGAAATCTGACTATGTAATCCACCTTATCCCCATAATAATCAGTTACCTTACCCTTTCCTTCGTCACCCCATTGGGTTCCGACTATCACTATCGTCCTCATGTATCCTATTGAGTAAAACTAAGTATTTAACTTTTAGCTGTAAATAGATGCCACAACATTTATAACCGAGACTACTTTTGTTTTGGTCATCATGAAGAGATGGATCGTTTACCTCCTGGCCATAATAATACTTGTGGCTACGGGAGGAGGAATATACGCAGTTCGTTATATGAATGGTGAAGAGGTAGAGCCAGATATAGTTGTTGAATCAGGGGATACCGTTTCAGTTCACTACACGGGATGGCTTGAAGACCCTAGGATTTACGATGAAAGAAGGATATTCGATACCTCTAGGAGCCAAATCACTGGAGAAACAACATACACATTTACTGATAGACCGAGGGGAGATCCATTCAGCTTCACCGTTAATGAAGGAGAGGTCATACCGGGATGGGAAGAAAACGTATTAGGTATGAAAGAAGGAGAATCCCGTACAGTTATGATCCCTCCCGAAAAGGCGTACGATACTCACTCTGAAGACCTTATATTTGAGATAGATAAAGAAGAGGTAGTTCCAGTTTATGAGAGAATGAATGTATTTCGTTTTCAAGAGATCTACGAACAGGAACCTGAACCTTCCATGTCCGTAGAGAACGTATTCTGGGGATGGGATATGAACGTTGAATCCATAGAAGGTAATTACGTTTGGTTGAGGAACGTACCCGACTCAGGGGAGACATACAATTCATATCGTCCCGATGGGCGTGGGTGGACTTCAAAAGTTATTTCTATAGACTCATCTGCTGCAGATGGCATAGGTGAGATAGTCATCGAACACTCTGTCAGGAAAGGTACGGTCGTTTCTGCCGACTTATTAGCACTGTATGAAGATAGATTTGCAGAGATAGAAGACATCAGAAGAAATGCGGGACAGAGTCCTCAAGCCGAGGGGATAGTAGTCGAGGTAGGGGAAGACACTATCACAGTAGATTTTAATGAGGAAGTCGCTGGAAAAACACTGAGATTCAGGATAACTGTACTGGAGATAGAAAGGGGATGATGAACTATAACGAGTACACGCCCAAATAATTACATTTGTCCATGAGAATTATTTGGATGACGCCTCAGGATTTATATATAATATCTACTTCCTTATCTTATCGAATGTGGAACTGAGAGGATCAAATTTATAACCCACATTATGTTCCATCAACTAATTGTGTACTGCCGAAAGATGGGTCACTATCGAAACGAACCGCTTTTTCACATGTATTCGAAGCGGGGGTAAGTAGGAATCAAAGATTCCTCCAACAGGCAAATTGTATCAACAATCTGCGGGGGTAGCCAAGCATGGCCAACGGCGCTAGATTCAGGGTCTAGTCCTATAGAGGTCCGAGGGTTCAAATCCCTTCCCCCGCATTTTACTTATTTTGCAATGAACATATGAAATGGAAAAGTAAGCGGAGGGCAGTCCGGTACAATCTATCATCCGGACATACTTCAAGAACTGGATGATTTTTGATCAGTTCAGCAAAAGAATATAAACTATCACGCTGATATGTGTGATTAAAAAGAAGGGTGATATCATGTTATGGTCAATCGAAAAACCAAAAAATGAGATGGATAGGATAAAGGATTATGAAAAGGGTTCTAGCGAAAGAAAACTTCTTAAAAAGGAATTAAACAAGGTTAAAGATGAGGGCTTGGAGATACCTCTCATCATAGATGGAAAAGAGATCAAAACAGACAACGTTCAGGAAGTATTTTGTCCCCATGAAAAAGATAGGGTTCTAGCGAAAGTACATCTAGCCGGTGAAGATGAGCTGAAAATGGCAATAGATGCAGCACAAGAAGCTCGAGAAATATGGTCATGTCTGAATTGGTATCACCGAGCGGCCGTATTTAGGAAAGCCGCTGATCTACTGGCCGGACCTAGAAGATACAGGAACATAGCAGCTATCGTGATGAACCATTCTAAAAACCCATATGAGGCTGAGATCGACTTGGCAGAGTTGGTGGATTTCTGGAGGATCAATTCATATTTCATGAAGTTCATCTATGAACAGCAGCCGGAACAGTCGGAGGGCGAGATGAATAGGTTGGACTGGAGACCACTCGAGGGTTTCATATTCGCTATACCTCCCTTCAACTTTTACTCTATAGCAGGGAATTTACCCTCATCACCAGCTATCGTTGGGAATACGGTACTATGGAAACCATCTTTGAACGTTTCCTTTTCCAACTATGAGATCATGAAAGTGATGATAGAAGCAGGTTTAAAAGACGGGGTTATCAACTTCATACCATTCAATAGTGAAAATTCACATATCGTGCTCGATGATCCCGATTTCGGAGGACTCCACTTCACAGGGAGTTGCGAGACCCTGTCATTCCTATGGAAAAAGATAAATTCAAACCTACAAGATTATAAAAATTTCCCTCGGATCGTAGGTGAAGCAGGAGGTAAAGATTTCATATTTATCCACAAGTCGGGAGAGATTAGAAACTCAGCTATGAATATTTTAAGGGGTGGTTTTGGATATCAGGGTCAAAAATGTTCAGCTGCTTCCCGTGTTTACTGCCCAGAAAGTTACTGGGAAGAATTAAAAGAGATTTTATTAACGGAGATAGAGGAGATCACCTATGGGCCTGTGGATGAGATGGAGGATTACATGGGAGCCGTTATCGATGAGGATGCCTTCGATAAGATCATAGAATATATCGAATATGCTCGAGATAATCCTGATAGATACGAGATACTTTATGGCGGAGGTTATGATGGTTCTAAAGGATGGTTCATAGAACCTACTTTAGTGAAAACGAGTGAACCCAAAGGGAAGTTGATGTCCGAGGAGATATTCGGCCCGGTTGTGACGATCTTCGTGTACGATGATGATAGATTCGAAGAAACACTCCTATTATGTGATGAAACGTCTCCTTATGCATTGACAGGGTCGATATTTGCCAAAGATAGTGAGGCCATACATCTAGCAGAGGATAGATTGAGATATGCTGCCGGTAATCTATACATAAACGATAAACCAACGGGAGCTATCGTTGGCAGGCAGCCCTTCGGTGGGGCCCGTTCCTCAGGTACGAACGATAAGGCCGGTCACTGGGTCAATCTACTCAGATGGTTGACTCCAAGGACCATAAAAGAAACCATCTTGCCTGCTGAAGACTGGAAAAGAGCTTTCATGTGAACTATGTCCTGATCAGTTTTTTAGAGAATCGATCGAGATCGCCTTTCCAATTAATGGGTAGCGCCTCTCCATCTTCTGCCCCTACTTTTCCGATCTTGAAATCGACTTCAGCGATCTTTTTCATCTTCTTTTTCTTTAGTATCTTCTCCATGCTATTTAACCAATCTCTCTTCACGGAGTGAGTGTTTATAATCCCGTATGGTTTACCTTCTAGACCTTCGATCTTTTTCATGAACTTCCTCATGTCACTCTTGATACGGAAAGCTTCAGTAGGAGTTGAGAAAACATATAGATCAGCTCTGGGTATGGTATCTGGTTCCAATTCGGAAGGTTTAAATATCTTGGTTTTGACATTATTTTCTTTTAAAATTTTTGATAAGTGATCTACTAATTTTTCCCCATGACCGTATCTCGACCAATATATTATCACACATCTCATCATATTCACCCGATACGATAAGTTTCTATGAGTATTTAAAGTTAGCTCGAGGGCTATGTTCAAGAAATCAGATCTATTCAGAGTGCGATCAGGGATCGTATGTATAAGATATCCATCATCGGCTTTCTAGAGGGTCAAGAACTCGTTATTTCCAGTGCTTATTGGACTGTAGCTTCTCCGGATAAGACTTATGCCTGATGACCTTAAATGTCAGTTCAATGGTTAAGAGTAAATCTGTTCGTCTGCACAGATGATTTCGTTCTAACTAAGGCTGGAATTCTGGACAGTGTGAAACTCATTAGCATCGTAACTAATGAGTGAACTTCCCTCTGAAAAAAATAAGTGACAGCATAGCTGGAAGACTTGAGTATCTCTATCATAATCAGTTAGATAAATGAAGTCACAGAAAAATAAAAATTGGTTTAGGATGATATGTTAGATAATGCCGATAGGATTTAGAGATGTGGAATTGAAAGACATTTCAATGATCACTAGATGGAAGAAGGATCCCTACATCAAGAAGATGGCCTTGGACCCCGAAAAAGATATCAAAGAGGAAGATGAGGGCGAGGAGATCAAAAAGTATATTGAGGGTGAAAAGAAGGGGGGTTACAAGATAATTCAAGTGGATGATGCAGAGGATATAGGTTATATCAGAGTCGATTGGATTGACAGAAATCGGAGCATCGCCTGGCTGCGTTTTGCCATAGGAGAGCATAGAGGGGAAGGTTACGGCAGTAAGTGCTTGAAAAAGTTCACCGACGGCCTCTTCGAAGGAGGTTGTGTTAGGATAGAGGCAGAGGTATACAGGGAAAACATACCTTCACAGAGGGTGTTGGAAAAGGTTGGATTCAAGAGAGAAGGGATAAAAAGGAATGCTCATTTTGACGGAGAGGATTATACCGATATCTATATATACGGGATTATAAAAGAAGACTTGGACGAGGATGACATACACAGGTAATTCTGAAATCATTCAGTGAATATCTGGGGTCTTTTTCAGTATCCGACCATCAAATCTAAATCTCAGCTATCTGTTATCGAGTGAACAACAAGGATAGGTAGCTCATGAAAGATGAAAACTATACGTTCGAGATAGGGCCTATAAGACCACCCAACGAAGGAGGAGAGAGATCTCTTTTATTGAGACCTACTCGTAACTGTTCTTGGAATAGATGCGCTTTCTGCCCTTTTTATAACGGAAAAAAGTTTCGGATCAGAGATGTTGAAGAGGTTAAAAAGGATATAGATTCGATCAAAAACATCAAAGATATTTTGACCGAAGGTTCTAAAGAAGTTAATAAGGTACCCTACAATTGTTTATCGATCGTTTCGGATTGGATGAAAAGGAGTGAGAAAACGGTGTTCCTTCAGGATTCGAACTCCATGATAATGCCTGCTGATCAACTGGTAGAAATACTAGGGTATCTCATGAAAAGCTTTCCTTCCATCGAGAGGATCACTTCCTATGCTAGGTCGGATACCATAGTGAGAAAGAATATGAGGGAGTTGAGCAAGATCAGAGATGCTGGATTAACAAGATTACACGTCGGATTGGAGAGTGGTGACGATGAAGTCCTTAAATTGGTAGAAAAGGGAGTCACTTCTGAACAGCATATCGAAGGTGGAAAGAAAGCAAAGGAAGCTGGATTCGAACTTTCCGAGTACGTTATGCCCGGGTTGGGTGGGAAGAAGTTTTCGAAAAATCATGCTCTGAACACCGCTAAAGTTCTGAACCAGATCGATCCGGACTACATCAGGATGCGTCCGCTTCATGTGTACCATATGAGTGATATCTACAAGATGATAAATCAAGATAAAATCCAGGTCAACTCACCTCATGAAAGATTGAAGGAACTCAAGATCATGGTAGAAGAACTCGACGTGAATTCAAAACTCTGTTTCGATCACAGTTGGAACAGCTGGAGAAACAAAGATGGGGGATTACTTTTTGACATGGATTACGAAGGATACCAGTTGCCTAATGAAGAGAAAAGAGTTTTGGATTTGGTGGCGGAGGGGTTAGATATCGACGAATCCCTTCATCAATATCCTTTATTTTTTAAACAGAAAATTTGAACATTTAGCGGTTTTTACTTCTGGCTTTCATGGGCCGATTGGACATTTGGGTAGCTCTTGAGGGATAGATGAAAGACTCTTATATTCTAGGTATGAGAGGGTTTATGCATGATACGATGCTATATATCGGAGAAGGAGGTATATTCGATAAAGATATCATAAAAATATGTGCGATTTCTTTGACATTTTTTAGAGAATGTTACTACGCTTAATAGAATTATTTTGAATGCTACTGTAAAATTAGAAATGATTCCATATAAATTTACAAAAACGATTAAGTTATATATTAGTTTGAATCGTAATAGTATTGTGAACTTAAGGGCTAAAACATGTTCAGAAAGATCATCAGCATAGGTATCATTTTGTTATTAATTTCAAGCATATTGATGTGCTATAGAGGAAGAGAAAGAATCGGTGAAGCAGTCAGACCAAAAGAAACATATCAGCTTATTGATCCTATAAGAATTGATGATGATGAAGAGATTGAAGGTTTAGCTTTTAAGGAGGGGTGGGAGGGAGATGGAACTAGTGAAAGACCCTTTCTGATCGAAGGATATGAAATAAATGGAGAGGGTCATGGTTACGGTATATTCATAGGGAATACTACAGCACACTTTATTATAAGAGAGAATTTGGTACATGGTGCCAGAGATAATGAGCAAGAATTTTTCCAAAATACAGGGATATATATCTATAACTCAAAGAACGGCATCATAGAAAAAAATTCGATTATTGACTGCGAAACAAATGGTATCTGGATACGTGAATCGGAGCGCAACACGATCTCTAATAACATACTATCAAAGAATACGATAGGCCTCCGTATAGATGGAAACAATAATAGCTTGGAGGCAAACCACGCATCTGAAAATTCTATCGGGATACTTCTTAATGGTCCTTACAATAAAATAATAAGAAATAATGTCATTGACAGTGTTAGAGGGATTTCTATCACCGGTCCGACCAACAACATCATTGTCGATAACATATTTACGAATAGCAAAAGAAGTGGTTTATTCCTCCTGCATTCGGATGAAAATATTATTGAAAACAACACTTCTTCTAATAACGGTAGGAGCGGATTCTACATCCGAGACTCACACAACAACTCCGTTAGAGATAACCAGGTTTTTGGAAATGCGAGGAATGGAATACATATTTTTGAATCAGTCAATAACACCGTAGTGAATAACAATATTTCACGTAACGTGCCTTATGGCATCTACCTTAGAAGTACGATAAACAATACTATCAAAAGGAACACGATCTTGAATAACGCCCAAAGAGGGATGTTTCTGACCAGGTCCTACGATAATTCGATATTCCACAACAAACTTATAAATAACCCAAACCACGCATGGGATGATGGGGATAATTACTGGGACGGAGGTGACCCTGAAGAAGAGGGAAAAGGTGGTAATTATTGGTCGGATTATCAAGGAAATGACAGGGGTGATGGGATCGGAAATATTTCTTATAACATCAGTGGAGATGGTAATCGGGATAATTATCCTTGGGTAGATGTGAATATGATGGAAAAAATGTTCGAAGAAGATGTTTATACTCATAGTCCAATACACGATCACTTATGGCTCATACCTATTATTCTGTTCGTTATTGTATTTACTACATTATTTGTGCCATATCTTAGACAAAAGAAAAGAAGATTTCAATAGGCTGCAAAATAGGCATACCACATCAAAAAAGACAAGTTTTAATATGTACATCTTCAATCTCATACCATGGATGGTATAAGAATCACGGGACAGAACCTTTATGCTGAAGAGAGGGTAAGAGATGTCCAGGAGCAAGCCCGGTCCATTCTATCTTCTAAAGGATTGGATGTAGAAAGCCAATACGGACAATATGGCATGTTAAAGGGTGAATCGTTTTTAAACTGTGTGGAAGTGAACCTAAAAGATAGAGGCGAGGGAACCTCGATTGAGATAGACTATGGTATGACAACATTAGGTGTTATCTTGACTTTGGTGGGATTGATCATCGGTGTAGTGATAGGAGCTTTATTGGTTATCCTGTGGTATCTGAAAACCGATGAATTAAAAAGTTCCTTCGGAAGGGCATATCCTGGATACGGGCCTCCACAGCATAAATATCAGACTTATGGAGATCAAGGTCAGCAGTAAATGAATTACTGTTGTTGAATCCCACTAAATTACGACGAGTATAGCTGTAATTATACATTATTTGCTGTTTTTCAGAATTCTACAATGTACTCACTATCTTCCATTATCTTCTGGCCATCCAACCACACATCACAGTGGGTCAAGACCATATCCAGATGTTCAGGGCAAGTCCAACCTGCGTAAGTTTCGGTTTGTATGGGGTCACCAAAAGCCACATGAACACCAGGGAATTTTTCATCCTGAAGCATGTTGTCTATAAGGTTTTTCAGATACATATTAGTTCCTAGACCAAACTCGCCGACCCATTTAGAACATTCATGAAGGTTTAGGTATTCCTCTAGCTCATTCAAAAGCTCTTCATTATCGCATTCAAGATTTTTCACTTTACCGTGTTCGTTCATACCAATTTCTAGAGTGATAGGAGTTTTTAGCAAGTCAGCATGATGGTATCGTTCACCGATATATTCACCGAGTACACCATCCACCACCATTTTTCCTTCTATTTCGGTAGGAGCAGTGAAAATTTCACCAGAAGGGAGATTAATCCAATGCCCTTGTACGTGATTTATACCTGTAGATGCAGCCCATTTTACCATTTCGAATCTCGCAGTGAGATCGGTACCCTGGGGATTCGTGACACGGATCTCTTTAGTATTTTTCAATTTATCATACAGACTCTCGGTGAAACGAGACACTTCGTGATAATCTGCAGCCATACCCGTTTCCATAATCTCTTCTGTTACATCGACCATGTGAGCATGTCTGCCTCCTGTTAAAGCTGCTTTAATAAACGGTTGCCTTATTGTCTCAAGCTCACCCTTGACCGAACCAGCTGTCCAAAAGGTCACCGTCGCGTCTTTTGTTGCATCTTTGATCGGTTTGGGATATTCCTTTAAAGGTCTTTCTCCGTAAAGTTCAAGATTGAAATATCTAACTTTAGGTGTGGCCTCAAGAGCAGCATTTCTCAATCCCATACCGATTTTCTTGCTGGCTTCGTCTGATAGTATAACAACGCTATCATTCTCATGGACCCCCATGCATGTTTCGACTGCGACCTGACATCCCTTTTCTAAAGACATAATAGTAACCTCTTTTAAGATTAGAAAATACAAGTTGTTATAAATGTTTCCCAAATCTAAATAATCATCTACATAAATTATTGCTAGTTGTAATCGTCTTTTTTTCGATCGATCTGCTTCCTAGAAGCTCAGCTTTTAATCCACTATTTTTTCCCGGAAAAATGGACTATCAAGGAAGCTTATGCATCCTCTGTATCCAAGAAAAATTAAAAATTTTCCTAGTGGACCCAGCAGGACGAAACAATTTCACCAGAAATTGGTGAGTAGTAGGAACTTGTTCCAACGTATTTTCAAATCCTGATGGGAACACGGAGCGGTAGCGAAGTGGACATGTCAGAATGCTAGTGCATTCTACTAGTCCATTTTCCGTTGAAAAGTGGACCCAGCGGGATTTGAACCCGCGGCCTCAACCTTGCAAAGGTCGCGATCTTCCGGTCTGATCTATGGGCCCAAACGAGTGTAACGAGTTTGGGGGCATAGATGGGCTGAATCTATGATTGAGCCAGCATCTATGGGCCCACGAATGAACGTGAGTGAATGAGTGGGGTCATAGATATTTAGAGCATAGCTCCGATACAATCTATGGGCTTTCTAGATGGAAAGAGTTTGGTGGTATTTGGGCAATAAATACTTTAGTATAAGTATTTTGGAGAGATTGAAAATGATTCAAATTTTAAAAATGTTTAAAATAATTCAAAAATTTTACTTCTCAGCTTTTTAAAACTATCTCGATGTGGACATCGTCGGGAACCTGTATACGCATCAGCTGGCGCAGGGCTCTTTCATCGGCATCGATATCGATCAATCTTTTGTGTACTCTCATCTCCCAACGTTCCCATGTTTCACAACCTTCTCCATCAGGAGCCTTTCTACATGGAACCACCAATTTCTTGGTTGGTAATGGAATTGGTCCTTTCATCTCTACGCCTGTTCTTTCTGAAATCGACCTTATCTGATTACCGATCTCGTCCACGCTTTCTGGACTAGTGCCGCTGAGTGATATCCTTGCTCTTTGTGCCATGCATTATACACCTTATAATAAATAATAAAAGGGGTTTTGAAGATGTTTTACATCTTCTTTGTTTTTACGTCGATACACTGACCTGCTGCTACAGTCTGGCCCATGTCACGTATGGCAAACCTTCCTAACTCAGGGAAATCCTGTGCTTTTTCAACAACTAAATTTCTGGTAGGTTTGACCGTAACCACAGCTGCATCACCGTTCTTTAAGAAATCTGGATTTTCTTCCACGACCTCTCCTGTCTTTGGATTGAGCTTCTGTTTCAGTTCTATGAAAGTGCAAGCAACCTGGGCAGTGTGCGTATGGAACACAGGTGTGTATCCCTTTGTTATCACACTAGGATGATCGAGCACTATTATTCTAGCATCAAAAGTTTCTGCCACTGTAGGTGGATTATCTACAGAACCCGCAACGTCTCCACGTCGTATGTCGTTTTTACCAACGCCTCTAACGTTGAAACCGACATTATCACCGGGCTCTGCTTTTGGTAGCTGTTCATGATGCTGTTCTATTGATTTTACCTCTCCAGTTACATTAGCCGGCATGAAATGTATCTTATCTCCAGGCCTCATTATTCCTGTTTCTACTCTACCCACAGGAACTGTTCCAATGCCTGTAATACTGTAAACATCCTGAACAGGCAACCTCAGTGGTTTGTCTATTGGCTTATCAGGCACATCTAGATCATCGATCGCATCGAGGAAAGTGATGCCATCCCACCACGACATGTTGTCGCTCTTTTTGGATATGTTGTCACCCTGTAATGCACTGATAGGGATTATTTTGAACTGCTCGTCCCTGTAACCTATCTGTTTTAACAGTTTATTTACATCAGCCTTAACAGCTTTGAATCTGTCCTCACTGTACGCTGGTTGAGTAGCGTCCATTTTATTTACACCCACGATCAATTGAGAAACGCCCAATGTTCTTGCGAGGAATGCATGTTCTCTGGTCTGAGCCATGATGCCTTCTGGAGCAGCAACTACCATCACTGCTGCATCAGCTTGACTGGTTCCAGTGATCATATTCTTAACAAAATCCCTATGACCAGGAGCATCGATGATAGTGAAGTAATATTTATCGGTATCGAAACGTTGGTGCATCACATCAATCGTGAGCCCACGTTCTCTTTCTTCCTTTAATCTATCCATCACCCATGCAAACTCGAAGGTACCTTTTCCCATCTCTTCCGCTTTCTTTCGGTATTCATCGATCTTGTGGGAGTCTATGGCCTTTGTTTCAAATAGTGTCCTGCCTACAAGTGTGGATTTCCCATGATCCACATGGCCGATGAACACGATATTCAAGTGTGGTTTTTCTGCCATTTTTATGCCTCCAATTATCTTTACTTTGTCCTCCCTAATGTCTTTCCATATTTATAGTTTTATCCTCTTGACCTTCAAAAACAGGAAAATAACAATATATTAGAGATTACAATTGACCTATAACATAAAATGGTGTTATTTATGACAATAAACATAAGGGAGGCAAAAGTGAAAGACCTCACAGCCCTTTCATTTCTTTGGTATGAACTTGCCCAGATGCACGATGAGATGATGAAGGGGTATGATATAGTCGATAATCCTAGGAAAAAATGGGTAGAACTGATGAAAAAGAATATGGAGGAAGGGTATTTTAAAACCTTTATCGCAGAAGAAGATGAGGGAGTTTTGGGGTTTGTTAGTGTTTCCCTTAGAAGAAGAGCTCCGATATTCAAAGTAAGAGATATAGGAACTATTATGGATGTGATTGTTAGAAAAGATAGAAGAAATGAAGGGATTGGGAGTGAACTCGTAGATAGAGCTGAAAAATGGATCAAAGAAAAGGGGATAGATATGGCTGTGTTGACCGTTGCGCCCGAAAACTATAAGGGTGTTCGTTTTTGGGATAAAAGAGGATACGAGACTTACCTTCTCAAGAAGATGAAAGATCTTTAATCAAATTTTAAAATGATCATATCCACCTTTCAGTTCTTTTCTCTCTCCATTTAAAAGGTATTTTCCTTCTTTAATTATCTTTCCAACAACAATTGGATTTATTTTTTCGATCTTCTTCCAATCGTCCTTAGAAAAGGTAAATAGTAGTTCGAAATCCTCACCACCGGAAAGAGCCCAGAAAAGAGGATCTTTATCCAATGTATCTCCGGCTTCTTTTGTTTGCTTAGATATAGGTACTTTTTCTTCATATATCTCTGCCCCCACCCCACTCTCCTCACATATATGTAAGACTTCAGAAGCTAAGCCATCGCTCACATCGATCATGGCATTAACATAAGGGGCTAATTTCCTACCCTCTTCCAACCTGCAGGTGGGTTCGAGGTGAAATTCGGTATAACCTTTTTTATCCGACCTAAGAAGTTCAAGGCCTGCCCAGCTTTTTCCAAGGTCCCCGGTTACAGCGATCATGTCCCCTACTTTAGCGTCGCTTCGAAGACAAAGGTTTTCTTTCTCGACTTCACCTATAATAACCACATTTATCACAAGTAAGTCACCGTGTGTGGTATCGCCTCCGATTATATAGAAATCATATTTTTTGGATATCTCTATCATACCCTCGAAAAGTGAATCAATATACTCCAAATCAACATCATCAGGTAAGGCCATAGAAACCAATGCCCAGACGGGATAACCACCCATAGAAGCTATATCCGACACATTAACGACCATACTTTTTTTCCCTATCTGTTCAGGAGTGTGCCATTTTCTATTGAAATGATCGCCAGAAACGAGCATATCGGTTGTTATCAAGGTATAATACTTATCCCCATCTAAAACTGCACAATCGTCGCCAATACCTTTTACCACGCTCCTACCTATCCCAACTTTCGAAGCTAGTCGGCTGATAAGTCCAAACTCCCCTAACTCACTCAAATCAGTCATGTTTACACCTTTTTGCTTTTAAAAAATCGTTTTCAAATCTAGCAATCATTTCAGTTAGGTTTCCTGACTGGGTTACAGATGATATAGCACATATCATATCTAGGTCTTGAGCTAAAGGCTCTATATCTTCAGTTTGTATCCCCCCTATAGCAGCAGTAGGCACATCAACTAGTCTAGCTATTTTTCGAACCCCATCTACGCCTAAATCTCTATATTTTGATCTTTTCGTTTTAGTGGAGTGAACTGGTCCTATACCGATATAATCTGCTATTTCTTGCGCTTCCATAGCCTGCTCCAAATTATGAGTAGATACACCGATTATGATATCATCTCGTTCAGCTCGAACGGATGAAGGAGGGATATCCTCCTGTCCTAGATGAACACCATGCGCGTCAACAGTAAGGGCGATATCCAAGCGGTCGTTAACAATGAAAATAGCCCTGTCATCGCAAATTTGGGATATGGCTTTAGCTTCTTCGTACATCTCCCTTGAAGTGGAATTCTTGTTCCTATATTGGACCATACGAACTCCATTTTCAATTGCTATCTCTACCTGTCTCTGAGGAGAAATGTCTAATCTTTCATCTGTAATATAATAGTAGTTGACTGAAGATAGCGAGGGTAGAGGCGTCATCATGCCTTCACTGTAAACGAAGTATAAAATCCTTAACCTCGAAAAAGTGAAGAAATCTTGCAAAAGTTTATATCTCTTTTTGTTATACATATATCCGGAACATGATTATATTTGAAATGGTTCAGACGTATGTAATAAACGATGTTTTATTGATGTATTTATGCTGTTCGATATCCCTATTAGTATTATTCGTTATTTTATTTCTCATCTGGAAATACATTTTCGATAAAAAGAAGGATGATTTGACCTATGAAAGACCGGCTTCAAAATCTCCTGTGGAAAAAAAGTATTTGTTTTTTGATAAGAAAAGAACTTGTAATGAATGTGGCACTGAGTTGATCTACAGGGAAGCCTACGACTCCTGGTATTGTTCAAAATGTCACTCCTATCAGTGAGTGATCAATTAACGAGTTTATTTATGGCTTTGAAGAGTTCGTCATCCGTATTTTCTTCAACGATCTCATCTCGAAATAGAGTTTCTCCGTCTCCTTCTTCGACTCGACCTATTGCCTTACCCATAGGTAATTCCTCATCTGGAGGTACTGTTGCTATCAAACAACCAGAAGAGATGAGGGCTAAGGGTTCGATCTTCAATAGATTGCATATCCTCACTGTCTCTTTCCTAACTATAGGCTTTTTATCTATAACAAATCGATTACCAGAAGCTCGAGCCATCTCGTATAGGCCCTGCAGCAGACCTCCTTCGGTAACATCGTGCATAGATGTGGCTATTTGGTCAAAAGTTAATGCATCCTTTACTACACTAATATCTTGCCTCCATCCACCGACTTCCTTGATAATCTCTTGTGATACGCCTCGATCTACAAGTTCTTTTGCATAATCCGATACCAGTATCCATGTACCTTCAATTCCAGCTGCCCCTACCTGAACAATCAGATCTCCGGGTTTAGAATCAGAGGTGAATATCGGCTTATTTGTTAATCCTATCATCGTTGTTGTGATAAGTGGTCTATCAATAAATTCCAATTTTTCAGTATGCCCACCGATGAGTGAAACACCTAGTTTCGAGGACGCTTCGGATATATCATCTAATATGTTAGATATATCGCTATCGGGCATATCCTCAGGAACTTGTACTGAGGGAAGTGCCCAACGAGGTTCTGCTCCAGTAACTGCGATATCATTGGCAGGTATATGTATTGAGAGCCAACCGATATTCTCAATACCCGTTGATATTGGGTCTAGATGAATTACAAGATTATTGTCACCCAATCTTATGACTGCTGCGTCCTCCCCGTATTCTGGACCTTTTATAACTAACTCATCATCTATCTTATGATCCATAAAATGTTTTTTTAAAAACTCGACAGGTAATTTCACCATGGTGCTCACATCGATAAAGGAATCGTCTTCATCTCCCTTTGAAGTTGTTCTATCATTCTTTTCGCTCCGCTAGAGGAAAAAGAAAGAAGAGATTTACGAAAATTATTTGCAATTCCTTCTTTGTTGCCTTTCTTTTCCTGCAATTTTGCCATGGAGAAATAAGAAAGACCCAAAGGATATGAAGAGCCTATTTTCTGATATATCGAAATGGCCTTTGTCAGGTTATCTTCTGCCTCATCTATTTTATCCAACTTCGTATAAGCCTGGCCTAACAGAGCATGTGAATAAGCCCGCTCTTCTTCGGCATCTAACATGGAGAATATCAAAACCGCCTCTTTTGCAGTTTCGACAGCTTTATCGTATTCTCCTTTTTCAAGATAATTTTCGGTTAGTGTAAGCAGGGCTGAACCTTTCAATTTTCTATATCCCAATTGTTCACAGGTTTCAATAGTCTCTTTTAAAAAATCTTCAGCGTTAGATAGATCTCGAATCACCTTATAAAATGCTCCTATCTCATGAAGGCCGCCTACTCTATTGTAAGTCTCTTCAATGTCATGCCAAGACTCCATTCCTTTCTTAAATGCTGTCAAAGCTTCGTCTGTATTTCCCGCCTCTCGTTCTAGTTTGGCCAATAGGAAATAAGAAGAGGTGAGCATTGAATGTTCTTTCTCTACTTTCAACGAGTCAATTGCTTTTAATATGTTTCTTTTAGAACTCCTTCGCTCACCTGTTTTATCCTGTGCCCTGGCAAGTAAATAGTATGTTTTGCCCATGAATATCTCACTATGCTCTTCGATCGTTTTTACACTCTCAAGGGCCTTTTCGTACTCTTTGATAGCATTTGAATACATGCCCTTTTTTTCCTTGATCTTACCAAGACCATTTCGTGCTCTGGTGATTACTCCTGCATGTTCAGTGTGATCCAGAGCAATATTATACCTCTGTAAAGCTAGAGTATCCTCGCCAATCGTTCGATAAGCTTCTGCAAGCCATAAATTAGGGGCAGGATCTTCATCCATGTTTAACCATTTTCTCTTAACAAGGTCCTCCATTACATTGATAAGTGAACGGCTATGTCCGGAGAGAATGATATTATCGGCGAGCTGGTTTAAATAAAAGTTAAGTGATTCTTTGTCTTTTAAGCCTGACAAGTGATGCAAAAGTTCAATATCTTCTAAGGTTGTTCTAGCAGGAATATCCTCATAGTATCTTGCTGCAACTTCATGGAGAGCAACTCGAGTTTCTTGGGGAAGGCGGCCAACCAATCTCTTTCTAACAAATGGATGAACCAATGGTTTTTCATCGATAGTAAGAGAGATTAAAGGAGTTTTCAACAAGTTGATCAAAAGATTCATGTTGATAGCCTCTAGTCTGCATACCTCCTTTTTTTCTATGGGATACCTATGAATGGACATATAAGACAAAGCTAGATGTTCTTCTGGAGTTAGGTTATTTTCCAGAACTATATCAAGAATGGCTTCACAGGATTCTTTCAAACCAAAATATTGGGCTACTATTTCGAACATAGGATTGTCACAATTCTCGTATCCAAGTCTGAGAACTCTTGCACCCATTTTCTTTCTTTTCTTGACTGTACAAAAGCCTGAGCTTCCTGATAATAGAAAATTTACCCTATCTGTATCCTTAATCTCTGATATAAAGTCACACAATGGATTAATGAAGTATGGTTTTTCATCAATATCTTCAAACATCAAAACAGCATCTGTCAACATCTCAAGATCCATTTTAACTGTCGATATGGCTTCTTCTCTAGTTATCTCCTTATTTGCTTCAAGATATGAGGTCAGTTTGTGCTTACCGTTGCCGGATAAAAAATTAGCGAGGTGTTCCCAAAGATGTCGTTCTGTATGCCAGGCTTCGATCTTAAAATAGAATAAGGCTGTTTCGTCTAATATGTCTTCAGCATATGATGTGAATAATGTTGTCTTTCCTGATCCGGGATCGCCTTCGACCAATATTGTATTATTTCCTTTATTGATTAATTCTTTTAATTGGTCGAGAAAAGAGGATCTTTTTGCAGAGGGTTCGGGCATATCATGTAAATAATTTGTCCCCTCTGCTTTGCTACTTTTTACTTTCCCCTTTAAAACTCCATCCTCGATTTTATTGAGTATTTCTATTATTGTAAAATTTGTGTTCAAATACTTATTTACTTCTTTAACAAGGATTGTCTTTTCATTACCATTCATGACAACTTTTACACTAGATTGATAAATATCCTTGAGCAATTTCCTTGCTTTTTCTACTCCTCGATCAGACAAGAAATATCCTTTTCTTCTCTGGGTCTTTCCCTTGATTCTAGATGTTTCTTCATTTAAAAGGCCCTCTTTGACCAAGTTCCTAACTGAATAAGAAATCGTGTTTTGTTTTGAACCTATGGACTCGGCCATACCTTCCTGAGTTATCCCAATAGGTTGTTGGTATTTACCCCTAATTGGATAATAATCCAGAAGATGTATCAAAACCTTTTCTTTAGTAGTAACATTCCGCAAGGTCATAGTGTTAAAAGATAAGGAAGAGGTGGTATATGTATATTATTGATATATCAAGGTAGTTTTTATTAACTTAATAGGTAAAACTGCGATGTCAGTAAGGTTTATTTTATGAAGTCTTCTTTACGAGCAAAGAGAACCTTGAAAGCCAAAGCAAAAGAGATCGCAAAACAACTGCTCGCTGCAGATAATGTACATATTGTTTCACACATTGATGCAGATGGGATCACAGCTGGCAGTATAGCCTACTGTGCCTTAAAAAGAGCAGGGGTAGATAGAGGAATAGAATTCGTTAAACAGCTCGAAAAAGAAACTATACGTCGTTTGAGAGACTCCGATCATGATCTAATTTGGTTCACCGACCTCGGTAGTGGCCAATTAAAAGAGTTGAAAGGCCTTAGATGTATTATCACCGACCATCATGAGCCACAGTCAGAGCTGAAAAAATTTGATAGGGGGAATATACTTAGCTATGGCAATTCTGGATTATATGAATTAAACCCTCATCGGTATGGGATCGACGGAGCAAAAGAGTTATCGGGTGCCGGGGTAACATATCTCGTAGCAAAAGAGTTGGGAGAGAATTTTGACCTAGCGCCATTAGCGATAGTAGGGGCTGTTGGTGATCTACAAGCCAGGGGTGAAAGAAAACTCCTAGGCGTAAATAGAAAAATACTGGATGAAGGGATTGAGAAAGGGTATATTAAAAAAGATATAGATACATCACTTTATGGGATCGAGAGCCGACCGCTCCCGAAGTTATTAGAATACGCGAATGATCCCATCCTTCCAGGTCTAACGGGTGATTATAGTGCATGTGTTAATTTTCTGGTTGAGCATGATATACCCCTAAAAGAGAACGATGAATGGAGAACATGGTGTGATTTAAATAAATCGGAGAAACGTAGGATCCTTTCAGAAATAGCAGATAAACTCTTGAGCACAGGATTTCCTCCTTCTTACACACATTCACTTATCGGAGAAGTGTACACATTCCCTAACGAAAAACCTAAAACAATGCTACACGAGGCGAAGGAATTTTCAACACTGCTCAACTCGTGTGGAAGATACGAGAAAGGAGATATAGGTCTCAACATTTGCTTAGGGAAGAGAGAGAAGTCTTTAGATAAGGCATATGAGTTACTCAGAGGACATCGAAAAGTTCTTGTAGATTCATTAAAAGTGGTAGAGTCTGAAGGTATTCATGAAGAAGGAGTGCTTCAATATTTCCACGGAAAAGACAGAATTCCAGAAACGGTACTAGGAACCGTAGCAGGTATGGTGATCGGCTCTGGAGAGGTTGATACCGACGTACCTATATTTGCTTTTGCTTTCAGCGAAGATGAAGGAAAAGTTAAGGTGTCTTCAAGAGGAACAAAGTTTCAAGTTGAGTCAGGATTAGATTTGTCCCAGGTAATGTCAGAATGCTCTGAAAAATTAGGCGGTGAAGGAGGAGGACACGACATAGCTGCAGGAGCATTCATACCTAAAGGAGAAGAAGAAAAATTTCTAAAAATGGCAAAAAACATGGTTCGAAAGCAAATGAGATAAGGGAAAAATAAAAAGTGTTCTTTCTAAATATATGTACAATGCCTAAAAAGGACATGGATAAAAATAAATTGTGGGAAAAAGAAACAAAAAGAAGAAAGATCAGGATTTGGCGTGATGTTCTCGGCCTCCTGATTATGGCTGTTTTTGTTATTATCATCTTCGTAAGAGAGGATAGATGGACGATAAGAACTCTACTGATGGTGGGGGCGATCGCATATACGATATTTATAGGCACAAGCCTTAGGAAGTCTTTAAAACAGTTTTATTCTCTCTCTGATCATCTTGTAATACGTGGGGAAGAGATAATCAAATGGAACTCTCAAATTAAGGAAGATGTCTGGGCAATGCCTTTAGATAAGGTCGTTACAGTTTACACAACGATAGGAAATATGCCAAACACTATCTATGTTGTTTTCAAAGGGGAGGATGGATTAGGTGCTGAAAGTTTCTATAAAAGAAATGTGAAAAAGAAAAGAAAGGTTTATCATAAATTGAAAGAAAGAGGTCTCTTAAAGAAAGAGCCGATAAGCTTCGAAAAACTGAGGGAGATGGTGGAAGGTAAATAAAGATCGATTCATCATTGACGATGTACAGGGTCTCGACTATCTTTAATAGTGGTAAGATAAACTTGTAAAATAAGAAAAAAAGAAAAAAGGGTTTTAGTATTCGACGGTCCACTCTACTTCCTCTTCAGCGTAGAGCCAGTAGCCCTCTCCGGGAGAGAACTCAAAGTTCTCCACATCCTCGGTATAGGCAACGTTGTACTCTTCTGAAGCGTCGAAGTAGCCTATCTCTGTAACTTCGTCTGGAACACCCGTTCCCGCTTCACTACCGGCATAGCTCACCATGTTCCATCCTTCGTACAGTGTGATCGTTGTTTCGGTGGGCTCGTGACCCTCTACCGTTAGTGTATCGTCGGCTGTCAT
>PUNK01000009.1 GCA_003552585.1 Thermoplasmata archaeon
GCATTCGGCCAAGGGTCGAAGAGCCCCTTCGCCGTCACCGACCAATTCACCGTGATCTCGCGCCACAACGGCAAGAAGTTCACCTACCTGGCCTACCTGGACGACACCGGCTGCCCGGTGAGCACAATGGCCGGTTGCGACCCCACCGACGAGGCCAACGGTCTCGAAGTCCAGGTGCCTATACCCGAACGTGGTTCGTTGTTCGAAGACTTCTACCAGGCAGCACAGAAGCTGCTTCCGTACTACCCGCTGCCGTACAAGACGAACCTCCCTCTCAATTTAGAGGACGTCGACAAGCACGTCCTCGACACCGTCGACTCCCCGGCGCCCGGGGTCCAATGCGCGAAGTTCCTAGACCGCAGTGCCATCCAGCAATACCGCGACGCCGCGATGATCGTGGTCATGGGTACAGTGCCCTACCGTGCCGATACATCGGCACTGTTCCGGCGACTCGGGGAACACCCCGAACGTCGATTCACCCTAGAGTTCGCCCACTCGACCGTAGGCATCCTCAGATACGCCGAGTGGCCGTTGCGGCTACATGTCGACATCGGCACGTGCTCGGTCACCGGCTCCCGTGAATCGCTCTCATTCGACGACCGCACCACGGATTTCCTCGTCAACGCCACTGTCCACGCGATCAACGCGCTCTACGACCGCTACGTCGAGCACGCCAATGCGGCGACTAACCTGATCGACTGGGCCAGGGCCGTGAAAGCGCTCGGCATCGACAAAGCAAGCCTGCCCCCGCAACTCAAAGCCTGGCACCCGTACGTACCCGATCTCGACCACATCGACTGGGGGGGCTATCTGTTATCCAAAGGCTGCACGATACGATCAATCGTCTCGCACGACCCGGGGACGAAGAACCGGTACCGGCCGCTAAGCCCCAGGACACGGGGCGTCGGCAGGATCGGCCTGAGCAAGGACCCACTCCAGGCCATACCGACGCGAGTCTACATCCACCCGAAGGCAATCCCGTACCGCACCTTCTGTGACCAATACTTCAGCCCTGAGCACATGTCCCACGTCACGCCCAAGCGGATCATCATCATGCGTGGTGACAAGGACGCCGCCCGACAGGCTTTTCAAGACCTGGGTTTCACGAACGTCGAAATCCTCGACCTGCCAGTGGTCACGCAACCTCAATCACAGCACGCCCGTCGCTTCGGTAAGACCCAGTACTACATGTACGACTCGGCCGCCGAACGGCCCGTACAGTACAAGACAGCAGCGCAATTCCTCGACTATCTCGATGACAAGGATCCGAAGACCACTGCTGTGGTCATCCCCAAAAAGTCGGCCGCGGAGTTCTCCACCTCCCTGCCGGGGCAGCAGAGCAAACCAAAGGTAACGTGGCTCCGTGATTTCGACCACTACGTAGTGGTGTCGATCAAGACGAGCCACACCAAGGTGATGGGTGAGTTGGCCTCGCTCGCCAAAGAGCAAGGCTTCCAGGTCTACGACTCAATGAGCAGTCTGATAAGTGAACAGTTAGTTCTAAGCAAGCGAATCAGCGCCCTGATAGGTAAAGGCTTAGCGCTCCGGCGCGTGGGGGTCTGCGGCAACCGCCCGGAGCTGAACAGCGCGGTGCAAACCCTCTCCATCCTCAACCCCGACCTTTTCCGAAGGATCAAGCTCGACAGATGCATCGAGTGGGCCCGCATGAAACGGCCTCGCAAACTACAGTGGACGCTCGATCGAATGGCCGGTCGTAACCCCCGAGACTGGACATTCCGCGACGAGCGTATCCACCAGCGCCATACCAATGTCTTCGACGGCTGGACCTACGATCTATGGCGCCTCGTCCACAACCAGCTCGACCCGAAGCTGATCCGACGAGCCTACGTACGAACCTCGATTCGACTAATGCGCCATCGCGCTCGCTTTGGCGCCGAAATCGAGGCCCGCAGCAAGGTCTGCCGCAAGGACCTACTCACCATCCTCAAAAACTACCGAGTGGTGCAATCAGCCACCCAGGCTGAAGACGAAGCCATCGCCGCACTACATCGAGCCCTCTTCAAAACGGAGAACGACCAATGACCCAAGCACATATCATCACCCCGCAGTCGATCACCATCTACAACGCCGGCAAGCCCCGCACCTTCGACCGCTCGCAGATCGACGACGAGCTGATGCACGCGGTGGTCGACGCACTCGATAACGACGACTACGACACCGCTATCGACCTGCTGGACCCGAGTGAGCGAGTCAAGGGGTTCTTCGCCTCGACTGGGGCCGTGACGGTCAGCAACGGCGTAGTGCTATTCAACGGCCAAATCATTGACAACTACGCCACCCGGCGGGCCATTGAGTTCGTCCGTCAGGGCCTACCCGTCCAGCCGCTGCTGCGGTTCATCGACAAGGTACAACAAAACCCCTCATACCGGGCGGTAAACGAGCTGTATGCGTTCTTGGAGGCCGGAGAGCTACCACTGACCTGCGAGGGCAACTTCGTAGCCTACAAGAAGGTCAAGCGAAACAGGAATGGCGAACTCGTCGACCTGTTTACGAGGTGCTTCACCAACGAACCGGGCACCACGGTCGAAATGCCAAGGAATGAGGTCGACGAGGACCCCACCCAGACGTGCTCCCGCGGCCTGCACGTCTGCTCGCACTCGTACCTGCCGCACTTCGGCTGCGGGCGCGACAGCGCCATCGTCAGCGTAAGCGTCGACCCGGC
>PUNK01000028.1 GCA_003552585.1 Thermoplasmata archaeon
AAGTTTGGAGTTGCTCATAAAAACAGGGTCGCTCTGCAACAATGCACTGATCCATTACGAAGGAGACGAAGAAGAAGTTCACGGAGAGCCCACGGAGGCCGCCCTGGTCACCCTGGGAGAAAAGGCCAAGTACGGAACCGAAAAGTTGAGGGAGAAGTACAACAGGGTCGAAGAGATCTTGTTCACCTCAGAAAGAAAGAGGATGTGTACCATCCACGAGGATCCGGATAATAAGATACATCGGGCGTTCATGAAAGGTGCTCCTGAATACGTTATAGAAAGATGTTCCCATATTTTGATCGACGGAGAAAGAAAGAGTTTAACCGAAGATATGAAGAAAGAGATATTGGAGCAAAATACAAGATACGCCCAAGATGCGATGAGAGTTTTATCTTATGCTTATCGAGACGATCCACCTGTAAGCCCAGAAGAGGACGAAGTAGAAAAAGATATGACATTTTTGGGTCTCACCGGGATAATCGATCCACCTAGAGAAGAGGTTCCAGAGGCCATAAGGAGATGTAAGAGTGCAGGGATCCAGGTCAAGATGGTGACAGGCGATAATTCAGATACAGCAAGGGCCATCGCCGAACGGATCGATCTTACGGACAATCCTCGCGTAATCACCGGTGAGGAACTGGATAATATGAGCGATGAGGAACTCAGCGATGTGATCGAAGATGTAGATGTTTACGCCCGAACACACCCCGGGAACAAGTCCCAGATCGTGAAGGCGTTACAAGCTCATGGCGAAGTGGTCGCCATGACAGGTGACGGTGTAAACGACGCACCGGCCGTCAACCATGCAGATATCGGTATAGGCATGGGTATAAAGGGCACTGATGTTACCAAGGAAGCCAGTGACATGATTCTTTTAGACGACAACTTCGGGACCATCGAAAAGGCTATCGAAGGCGGAAGAAAGATATATGATAATATAGAAAAGTTCGTAACTTTCTTACTTTCAAGAAATTTCACCGAAGTCATACTTATAGCGTCGATCTTGGGTTTCACTAGAGACTTCGCTCTACTACCGCTAGGCGCTATGCAGATCCTTTTCCTTAACATGATCGGTCAGACCGGGCCCGGTATGGGTTTGGGCGTTGATCCTGCGGACAAGGGAATAATGGATAGACCCCCTAGAGATCCCAATAAAGAGCTACTGAGTACCAGAAATATATTCCTGATCACGTCAATGGCTATAATGATGGTCTCCATGGCCACCGTCGCCTTTTACTATGGACTGACCAACGGGGATATAGATTTAGCCAGAACCATGGCTTTCACATCCATATCCGTGATGATAGTGGTCAATGCCTATAATTTCCGATCGCTGGATAAGACCATAGGTCAATTCAATCCTTTCAAAAATAAATTCATCATCTTGGCCAGTCTGATAACCATACCTATGATACTTTTGACTTTGTACTATAAGCCTTTGCAGGCGGTTTTCGGGAACGTACCCTTGGGAACGAACGAATGGTTGATAGCCGGTGGAAGCGGATTGGCAACCATCGGTCTATTGGAAGTGGTCAAGAGGATAACCACGATACTGGATCTATGAAAATATGTACGGAGGGGTGACCTCCTCGAGAAAGCAAAAAGGCATCCAAGATACTATTGATGGCTTAGAATATTTACCTCTAGTATCGAAAAGTTAGTCTTCCACGATAAGAGTAGGATTCCTAGTTTCGACTATAACTTCCCGCTCCAGCTTTCCTATAGCGAAAGGAGGATATATTTTTCTCAATTTGTATTTTAATCCAGGTCTGCCTAGGCTTGCAACGATAAGGTCGTGCTTCTTTGATTCGTTTACTATCTCTTTATGAGGTTTTACCGCACAAGATCTCAGATGATACGGTATGTTATGTTCTTCAGAAAATTCATGCAGCTTTTTAAAGGTGAACACGGTTTCTGACCCACCTCGAGTACTCAGTATGTTAACATCGCCATCAAAATATTCAGCCAGTTTGATAGCTATGCGTCCAGCTTTTAAAGAGTATTCTGTTCCACTGGTGGGGTGGAGTAGTTTTTTCGGTTTCTTTATATCAACGATATAGTCGAAAAGAAGCACAGGGATGGAACTGTGTTCTAGTACATGAAGACAGGTCTCACCGATCTCGTAGATCTGAGTACCGGTTTTAGATTGAGTGCCCATGACGATCAGGTCGATGTTATAGTCTTCAGAATATTTCACTATCTCCTCACTGGGTGCGCCTTTCCGGATTATCTTTTTACAATCCTCGATCCCCATATTTTTAAGTATTTCAACACCGTCTTGTATGGCCCTCCTAGAGGACTCTCTCATATTTTCCATCAATATATCGGTGATGGGTATACTTGGAGTGCTGGTATTTATCACACTGATTATGTGGTAATCCGCATCGGGAAAGCAGTTTGCGGTATATTCGATCGCATTTTTGATAAGCTGTGAGTCATCGGTAGCTATCAGTATATTCTGGAACATATTATATTCATAAACCATATATGGCATATATAGAATTTTCCATCAAGAAATCTAAATATCAGTAAAAAAGACAAAGAAAAAACACAAATACACGGCCTTAGATATGGCAGTTATGTCACAGGATGTTCGTAAGGTCGTGTTGAAGTATGCACTGAGGAACGCGGTTAAATTCGAGGGAGAGGCAACCGTGGGT
>PUNK01000066.1 GCA_003552585.1 Thermoplasmata archaeon
GGGACAACCGGAGACGGAGCGTTGGTTTGTGAGGACAACCAGGATGAGTGCGTCGATGACGAAACGGGACAGATTCGCTGTCCACGATCTCCCTGTCTTGGTGAGCGTGGGTTAAAGTACGAAGCTGAGACGGCTTTCGAGGAGTCCGAAGTAACTCGAGAAACCTGTCCCTCCGAGTCTTCATAACGGTCTGTGAGTGTCACAACGACAGTAATGCCTCCCTTCTTTCGCTCCTGACATGGCCTGTCGTGTTGACACGGTGTCTATATAAAAAGGGGCCAGCGGTGTCGGCTTATCTGAGCAGCAGTCGATTGCTGCCAGTGAAACCATGCAACGACGAACATTCTTAGTGGGGGTCGGTGGCTCGAGTCTCGGTGCGAGTGCGCTCATCGGCTCCGGTGCGTTCAGTCGAATCGAATCACAGCGACGTGTCAAGATCGAAGTCGCCGAGGATCCAGACGCCTATCTTGGGCTCGATGGCTGTCCGGACAGCGACAACTCGAGTTACACCGAGATCGATGACTCGGGACACCTCGCTGTCGAGATGTCTCCCAAGAACGAAAATGCAGATAACGACCTCGGGAGTGGGATCAATTCGGACTCGTTCACCTGGTTCGACAACGTCTTCCAGATCTGTAATCAGGGGAAGGATACGGTGTGTGTCTGGATTACTGCCGAGGTTGCCGAGAATCTCGAGCTCGACGAAGAGTACGAGGACGAGGATATTGTCGACTTCTATCTCGGTGACGACCGCGACAGGTCACTGCTGGGGGAGGAGAACGCAATCGAACTCGAGGTTGGCGAATGCATCTGTGTTGGGATCGCGACGGTCACGAAGGGACTCGAAGAGGGCGACCAGCTCATTGATGGCGACGAAATCGTGATCCACGCGGACACGGACGCCGAGTGTGGCATTCCGGACAACGACATCGAGACCGGTAACGGGCGAGCAGGAATCAGTTTTGTCGCGTTCTGTGTCCCTGACGACGAGACGATCACTGAGGGAGATATTGATCCAATTACTGTGACGAAAGTCAACCAGAGTGGCGACCCGATCGAAATCGAGTTCGAGTCCGATGTCGAGGTCCAGACTGTCGTGCTCAAAGCTGGAAACGAGTTCTTCAATGTCGATGTGAACGACGATGAGGGAACGGCCGAAGTCGGCGAGCGTGGCACTGGTATCCGGCCCGAAACAGGGCAACAACCGGGGCAAAGTGCCTCACGGCCGTGTGATATCGAAGGGGAAGACAAGTGTGGCGTGAAGTTCGATTGGCGGCCCGCGACCTTCGAGTTCGTGTTCGACGGGACAACGTGTTAGGGAGCTAAATTTTTTCGCGACAGATCATACATTCTAGGTCTATCCGCCGTAGCCGTTTCAGTGCGCCCTTCTGTGCCGGTACGTTGGCTTAGTTGTTGAAGTGATCCTACTCCGCGTGTGACGTATCCACTGGCAACGGTGCCATTCAGTGACCTACTCGAGAGACAGTCCCTGCGTCAGTCACACTTAGACCCTCACTATGGCCTCGATTTAGCTATCCACAGCTCGAAACCGCCCTCAGACGTATACGTCCCGAAGGAGTGCCTGGTCGCAATCCGTACACTGGACGTTCTGGGCCGTATGCGTCGAACAACAACTCTCGACGGTTTTCTCGCTTCCTTCGACCACTCCTCCACAGGCAGGACATTCCTCGAGGAAGGCGCGGAGTGCGGTCAGCACCATCCCCTGTTGGTCGTCCTCGAGGGTTTGCCACGTTGGAGCGTGCTCGTCGAGGACTGGGGTAAGGGCGAGGTCAGCGATGAGTGCGGCTCGAGACGGCCAGGTACCGAGTGTTTGTCCTTCGAACTGAACGCCAACGGCTGACTCGTGTTCGGCGATAGTGACCCCCTCCGGATCGAGTTCCAACCGAGACGCCAGTCGGGCAACCTGGCTTTTTGGGTCCTCGAGTGTTTTCGTGAACGCGTACCACGTCTGTTCGACGGTCGGCTCGAGACAGAGGTCGTCACGTTCGCGACACGGCTGCACGAGTTCCAGGTCGTGGAGAACTCCCTCGAGGTCCGGTTCGTCGCTGGTGGTCTCAGTCCGGTGCTCGAGGTGTGTCCCAAAAACTCGATGCATCCGATCTGGAAGATACCGTTTCGTCAACGTGGGTGTCCCTGGAACGAGGTAGCCTCTGAGCCCGATCGCGGCCAGACTTCCGCCGAAAAGCGCAAGCCCGGCCAACGGATCGAGGGCAATACCGACTGCGACACTCCCCCCAGCCGCGATAGTCGTATTGACGACCGTACAGGGTAGACAACGATTTTCACCGGTATATTCTGGTCGTCGGACTGACTCGAGAACGCGCGAGACGCCTGCGTGCATGACTCAAGCAACACTTCGACAAACTATTGGTATGGATTCGTTACTGTCTCGAGAACCGATATATCGGCTCTACTCGAGTGTGGTCACCAGTTTCGCAAGCGTTTCGAGGTCGTACTGTCCCGGCGCGGTCGCGTTCGCTGGATCCACAGGCGCATAGCCGATTTTCGATCCGTACACCGGCGCAACTGCGCGGGTATGTTGTCCAACCTCGCCCATCGCCATCGTTGCCACGGAATCACCGTGTGCAGTCAGTTGCTCGGTCGCCGACAGCAACA
>PUNK01000003.1 GCA_003552585.1 Thermoplasmata archaeon
CATCCGTTCAAGCTGTTTTCGCTTTATCTTTGTCAGCTCGACAACAGCTGACTTGACAGTTTTCTTTGCTTCCATCTTCCTTGTATATCCAACGTGTACACACTATTTAGACATCTACTTAAGAGAGGGGTCAGTGAAAGTAGTATTCATCCCCGCGGCAGAGCCGTGGGGTTTTCTGCTTTCACAACTCTATAAAGCTTATATCTCAACAAAATATGTCTTTGATCACAAATTAAAGAGGTTGATTACGATGTCTATGTTATTGGAATTAGATGGAGCAACTATCGATACGGTTTTGCTAAAACACGCGGGTGAACGCTATAAGGAATTTGTAGGAGGAGATGTTTGTGTGGCTGCAGTGAATGATAGAACCACATAGGTGATAGATTGATAGAGACTACCGATGAACAGTTAGACGAACTGAAAACGAAACTGCAGGAAGGTAACGTCAGAGAGAACGAAAAGTTATGGAATTTCTTGATCGCTTCTATCCTGGACGATTGCCAGTTGTCAGGGATCGCCGGTTGGTGGGTACATTTTTGCTGTCTTCCGGTAGTTCCTTTGACCATGGGTCGCTCCTTGGGAGCTTAGGGTCCTATATTCGCTTCCGTGTTCGCCGTGCAAGTGACCAGGGGGACGGAGGTCACCAGTATGATCACGGCGGTGAAGAGGAGTATAGGTTGGATGTTACTGAACTGGGTGATGAGGAGTTGGAGAGGTTTGAAGAGGGGATGTGGGAGAGGTTGGAGAAATCTACTGAATGAGATGTATGGTTATGGATACTAGCTGATACATTACTTGAAGAACATCTTCGTGTTCTTGTCCATAACGTTCAGGTCACCGGTGGCGATGATCCTATGTGAATTTTTATATGTGCTGAAAATTGCGGGTGTGACCCAAAACTATCGTTATGAAACAGAATCCTTGTTCTTAATGCAACAAAATTATTCAAGCCCAATTTTTAAATGTAGAGGAACCGTTAAGGTATCGGAATAAGTAGTGAAAATATGATTAAAGGTATATCGATCAACGTAGCTTCCAGTTCTCAGTACCCTAACGGGCGTGGAGCCATCGATCCGGCGAATAACTCATTTGAATATTTACCTATACCTGAAACTAAGGATTGTACGGGAAATATTCCTACTTACTCTGATTTAAAGTGGATCGAACCCCAGAAGCTAAAAAAACCTGGATTAAAAGTACACTTAGATCCTGAATTCGAAACTTATACTTATGGCCATGTTAAAAGAGGATTTGGAGACGTTAACTCTCTATTAAGTTTGGAAAAGGGGGAGTATCTATTTTTCCATTCTACCTTATCTCATATCAAGGACCCTAGTAAATGGGTAACGGCGATAATAGGATATTTTGAAGTGGATGATGTGATAGATTGTAGAAAAGTATCAAATGATGAGATAAAAGAGAATTACAGAGAAAGGTTCGGTAATAATGCCCATCTGAAAAGAGAACAACCGAACGTTGATTTTCTTGTTAAAGGTTCAGAAGATTCAAAATTATTGAAAAAGGCGATCTTACTATCCGATTTTGACTCTCCCAGAAAATTGAAAGATTACTTTAAGGATACGATCACGACAACCGGTGGAAAGAAGATCAAGGATGATCACCCCTGGTATAGATGGACATTAAAGGTAACGGAGCCTGAGGAGATATTAAAGGAGTGATTAGATATGGTAAAAAAAGTTGTAGACGTATATAACATGACCAGCGATACGAATTTTGGACCGCATCATGATGGGGATTTGCTTACGTTGGCGTGCTGTATGGTTCAGATAAGGAGGAAAGTCGGAGATCTGTGGAAAAGTATGTCAAATCCGGAAAAGAATTTAGAATACTGGATAGTCGGAAGAGTGGCTAGTTCTCTGAATTCGAAGAAAAAGAATCACTTGATTTATTTCATGAAGGTAGACGACGTTATGATTTTTGATGAGTATAGTGATGAGTTTGGATTAAGAGGGGAAGTAAACGGTAGAAAGGATAATCTCTATAGGTTTAATGGTGACAATGATGATTATTTTGACCCAAAAAATTATGAAAAAGTAATCGATGAAGATATATTGCCCAAACATATACCATCACACGATATCGGTAAAGGAAAATATGTTTTACTTTCTGAAAACTACTGTTATTTTGATTGGAAAAATGATCCATACAGTAAAATATTGGATGAATGGGGCATTCCAGAGTTAAAATGGATACCTTCGGGCAAAGAAGGACCTTTCAGAAGAAAATATGATTTTGAAGATACAGAAGCGATCATAGAAAAGTTGAAAGAGATTAAAAGAGAAAATTGTCAGAAATTCATACCCAATAAAGAAGGAGGAGATGGTTGTGGTGGTTGCAGTGAATGATAGAACCGCACAGGTGATAGATTGATAGAGACTACCGATGAACAGTTAGACGAACTGAAAAAGAAGCTGCAGGAAGGTAACGTCAGAGAGAACGAAAAGTTATGGAATTTCTTGATCGCTTCTATCCTGGACGAGGCTAAGGATAGGTCAAGTTACGTCAGCAGATTCACGGATGACTCGGTTATCGATGATGGATCCGATATCTGGTTCGAGTCCAAACCCTTACCCCCTTGTAAGGGTGA
>PUNK01000043.1 GCA_003552585.1 Thermoplasmata archaeon
AGACGGCGGCCGAAATAACAACGTCTGCTACAGGAACATTCGAAGCAGGGGCACCAGCCAGTATCAACGCCTCGGTAACCGACAATGAGGCTATTGCAGACGGAAACGAGGAGGTCGAATTCACGGTTACCATCGAAGACGAGTTTGAAAACCCTGTTGGGGGTGCGATAGTCACTGTCGACGACGCCGAAGATATCAGTGGAATCAGTGCTGGAGATACTGCCGAAACTGGCGATACTGGCGAGGTGACGTTCGCTGCGACCGCAACGACTGCTGGTGAGTTCACCGTTCAGTTCAGTGAAGGGGCTGCTGGAAGTGATGTGGCCACCGCGACATTCCTCGCAGGCGAGCCTGCGTCTATCACTGTTGACACCGTTTCGGAGACAGCAGTTGCTGACAGTGAAGATCAACTCGAGTTCAAGGTAACAGTCACCGACGCGAACAGTAACCCAGTGGGGGGTGCCGAGGTGACTGCCGATCGCGACGGTTCTGCGATCGAGATCCATCCTGAATCACTGGAAACAGATGCTGACGGTGCGGTGACGTTCACTGCGACCTCGACAACTGCACAGGAGGCCGTCGAGTTTGTATTCACTGAACAGGACGGAGGAAACGAAGAGACAGCAATCGGCACGTTTGTCGCTGGCGATCCGTACTCACTTGTCGTCGAGGACACGATCGAAAACGCTGGTGAGGAGGGTAAAATACGTGTTGTACTCGAAGATGCGTTTGAAAACCGTGTTCCAGACCAGACAGTGCGTGTAGTCACCACCGGTGGTATCGATGATCTAAGCGGAGCGACGGTGAGCACCAATGAAACTGGTGAGGCGCTAGTTACGTTCACCGAAGAAACCACTGGCGACTACACGGTCACGTTCGATGTCACCGATCATACCGAAGTCACTGACGACGCAACAGTGACTATCACCGCAGCAGGTCCGGACTCACTCTTCGTCGAGGACACGATCGAAACCGCTGGCCAAGAGGGTACACTGACGCTCACACTCGAAGATGCGTTTGGTAACCCTGTTCCTGACGAAACGCTCGAAGTCACAGACGCCGGTGGGATTGGACAGCTTGAGGCTGCAACTACGGACACAGCGCAAAACGGTGCGGCAACATTGACATTCACGGAGACGACTGCCGATACGTACACCATCACCGTTGGTGTTCAAGAGCGCACTGCGGTCACAAACGTGACAACGGTTACTGTCCAGCCAGCAGACGCTGATTCGGTCGCGATCGAAACCTACCCAGAGGCGACGCAGACTGCAGGCACCCCACTGACCGGGCCACCAGCAGTTCTCGTCACTGACGAATTTAGCAATCCCGTCGACGGCGTCGACGTAACTGTCGAAGCCATCGAGGGTGATGGATCTCTTACCGTAGCGAGTACGACGACGATCGAAACCAACAGTTCGGGCATCGCAACCTTCAGCGATCTCGTGATTGAGACGTCCGATGCGTACCGTCTCGTGTTCCGTATTGACGGTGATGACGAGGCGGTCACAGAGAGCGTTGGCGTCGAGACTGAGCAGTTCACAGTCGAATCCGCGACCGCTGACTCGGTCAGGGTTGAAACCCATCCGGATGAAATACAGACCGCAGGTGTCCCAATCATGGACCCACCAGAAGCGATCGTGACCGATCGGTTCGACAATCCTGTCGACGGTGTTGCTGTTACTGTCGACGTAACCAATGGAGCTGGCAGTATCGAATCGGGTGCGCAAACAGTTGCAACCAACGTCGACGGTGTTGCGTCCTTCGGTGATCTTGTAATCGAAACCGCCGATGACGACTACCGACTTGAATTTAGCATCGATGGCTCCTCAGACGATGCCCAGACAGATGCGTTCAATGTCGTGCCTACTAACGTCGATTCCGTTTCGCTCTCGCCCGATACAGGGGCGACAGTTACTGCAGGTGACACACTCGAGTTCACTGCAACGGCCCTCGACGAGTTTGGAAATCTTATCGAAGAGCGTGGGAACGAGTTCACTTGGCAGAATGCGACCGCAGATGGGACATTTGAGAACACAACTGCAGGAACCTATGTCGTAACGGCTACGTTTGATGATGTTACGTCTGCAGGTGTATCTGTCACTGTCATCCCGGCTGCGGTCGACGCAGTTGCGATCGACCCACTGGAGGAGCAGACGATTCGTGCCGGACAGACGATCGAATTCAACGCTACTGCATATGACCGCTTCGGAAACCTCGTCGAAGATGACGATACGAAATTCACCTGGGCCAACACCACCGAAGAGGGGATGTTTACAAACATAACCTCAGGGAGCTACACAGTAACGGCTACGCTTGCGGGTGTCACGTCCGCGAGTGTGTCTGTCATGGTTGATCCAGCCGCAGTCGATTCGATCGAACTTGACTCTTCGGAAGGACAAACAATTGAAGCAGGTTCGACAGTGGAGTTCACTGCAACCGCCTTCGATCAGTTCGGTAACCTCATCGAAAAAGTCGATAGCGACTTTACATGGGAAAATACCTCATCGAACGGTACGTTCAAAAATACAACGACTGGAACATACACTGTGACAGCAGAATTGGATGGAGTTACCTCAAATTCTGTTGTATTGACGGTCAATCCAACCG
>PUNK01000027.1 GCA_003552585.1 Thermoplasmata archaeon
CGATTTACCCAGAGATTTACCAAACCGGCTACGGACGCTTTAAGCTCAATAATAATGGCCACCACTTGAGCCGCTGGTGTTACCGCGGCGGCTGGCACCAGTCTTACCCGGCCCTTATTCCACCTGCGTTTTAGACAGGTGAAAAGCCAACACTTTGTGTTAGCACTTGGAATCCCCTCGTCGTGGTTTCCCACAGTGTGAAGGTTTCGCAACTGCTGCACCCCGTAGGGTCTGGGCTCGTGTCTCAGAGCCCATCTCCGGGCTTCCTCTCCCAAGGCCCGTACCCGTCATTGGCTAGTGGGTCCCTTACACCCACTACTACCTGATAGGCCGCAGACCCATCCTTAGGCGCTAGCGCTTTAAGCCTAGAAGCATTCCAGCATCCAAGGCCTATGAGGTATTGTCCTCAGTTTCCCGAGATTATCCCTCACCTAAGGGTAGATTATCCGCGTGTTACTGAGCCGTTCGCCGAGATCCGAAATCTCTCGACTCGCATGTCTTAATCGGATTCCAATAGCAGTGACCGCCGGCAGGATCAACCGGAATTGGGAGTAAACTTACTCTTGGCGGTATAATAAGACCACCTTTGATACATTTCTTAAGTTTTGAATCCAAAGGTTGTTTCCCGTGTTTGGCGGGTGAACGGATTGCACCTTTCCGTTTTCTTCGTCTGTCGGACCCAAGAGATCTCGGTTCCATACCGGGTTTCTCGGATCCCCACTTAGTATCTTCCCCACACAATGGGACCCCTATTTAACCCTTTTGGGTTCAAACAGAGTACCAAATATCGGCGTGTGGAATACCCCATAAATGTGGGATATATACTATGCTCTAAAGAGGTATTTAAGACTTACTGAAAAGACCCTTCTCACCTGACTTTATGATAAACTATAAATGATATCCTGGTTTGGGATCTTATTCCTTCATATCATGGAACCAAACTGTTCTTTGTGGGAACGGGATGGTGATACCTTCTTCTCTAAAGCGTTTGTCTATCTTTTGTCTTATCTCGCTCATGACCTTCCACTGCTGTGTCACGTCGTCGATCCATACGATCAGTGCAAAATCAAGGCTCGAATCACCAAAATTGGAGAATCTGATAGCTGTTTGTCTTTCCTCGTGCTCAACCACGTTAGGATGTTCTTCAGCCACCTTAAAAAGGATATTTTTTACTTTATCTATATCCGAACCGTATGCAACACCAACCTCGATCCTCGAACGGATCGTAGAGTCTGGTTTAGCTATATTGATTATCTTTTGATTGGCTAAATTATTGTTTGGTAGTATTATCCCTTCGTGTTCTCTTAGGGCGTATAATTTGGTACTTCTCATACCTATCTCTTCTACAACACAGTATTCTCCACTCTCTAAAAGGATGATGTCTCCAACTTTAAAAGGCTGATCCAAAAGAAGATGCATTCCGCTGAAGAAGTTAGAGAGTGTATCCTGAGCGGCGAAGGCTATCACCAAACCAGCTACTCCAGCACCAGCTAAAATTGCGGTGACCTCTATATTGAGTATCCTGAAAATTATGATCAGACCACTGACTATGATGATAAGGGCCATCATTTTTTTCAGAACCGGCATGAGAACTGATCTAAAACTGTCTTCTTCATCGGTCCTCTGCCGTCCGATGTGTTCTAAGATACCCATTATTATCTTATAAGCCACCAATAGTCCGACTATAGCTACAATCAACATGTATATCTGGTAGATACCCGTTCTCAATTCATGGTCGATCTGCAACCTGATAAGAGAATCTATTATGCCATATAAGAATATCAATATAAAAAGGGGCTTACTCAACATACGTATGATGATTTCATCCATATCACCCTTGGTTTTTCTAGATAGAAAATGGATGATGAAATTAAGCGTTTGAGAGGCTACGAAAGCTATGGCTAACCATATACCTATATTGAGTACGAAAGCTCCGTATGGATGGTCCAACGGTTCGGGTAACGGATTAGGGTAACCCCCAAGGATCGTATTCCTTTCAGGGGTAGGAGTTACACCTACTACTTTTATAGAAATTTCTCTTTCTTCTACGATATGTTCGTCTTTATCCAATTCTCGAAATGTGAACCTTACAGATCCTTCGCTGATCTCCTTATCAGGAAATCTTGGTATTTCGAATATAACTTGTACACTTTCATATTTGTTATCCTCATGCAAGACAAAATGCGATGGTGATATATATTCTAACCACTCCTCCAAGTCTTCACATACTTCAACCCTTACGCTGTGATTTTTATGTCCATACCTAGAAATGGTCCAACGAAAAGATACCTGTGAATCGATCTCTGCTTCTTTCTCGTATGTGTCATCTTCTCCGATATGAGGTATTTCCGCTTGATATGCATGTATACCTATAGAAAACACGATAATAGTCAACAGGAGCATCAAACACAGCTTTCGAACTTTCATACCATCATCCTTTTTATCAAATAATCTTTCTAGATAAATCTTACCCTAAACCGATAGACCGATACACCACATCCTCTTTTTCGATTTCCGGATTCAAAACCCTTCTACAATCGATTATAACAGGAGATTTCATTCTGTGGAAATCATCGGCCTTTAAGGTTTTGAACTCATCCCAGGCTGTTTGGATCACACACCCATCAGAGTTCTTTAAAGCATCTATTGCCGTGTCGACATATTCAATTCCATCTACCAATTCTGAAAAATTTTCCATGCCCATAGGGTCGTATGCAAAAACATGTGCACCCCTTTGTAACAATGATCTAACCATAGGCAGTGCTCTGGTTTCACGGACATCATCGGTATCTGGCTTAAATGTTAGACCGAGAACGGCTATCTTTTTCCCAGATAAACGGCCTATTTCTTCCGTCAACATATCGATCGCATGTATCGGTTGTTCCTCGTTCACTTTTAAAACTGCCTCCAATATCCTCGGTTTCAAACTGATGGCTTTTGAAAAGTCGACCAGTGCCTTGAGATCTTTTGGGAAACAGCTCCCACCAAATCCACACCCTGCATTCAAGAACTGTCTACATATCCTATGATCCTTCCCTACAGCATCCATAACATCGTAAACATCAACTCCAACTTCTTCACATAAAAGTGCAAACTCGTTTGCAAATGATATCTTGGTGGCTAAAAGTGCATTAGAAGCATACTTTATACATTCTGCTGTCCTCAGATCGGTTTTGATGACGGGGGCATCGAACTCCTCGTATGCCTCGTTGATGACGGCTATGCTCTTTTCATCCGAACCACCTATCACTATCCGGTCTGGTTCCATGAAATCTTTCAGTGCTACTCCCTCTCTTAAAAACTCAGGATTCATGCCCAGGCCCACCTCAGGCCCTATCTCTTTTCCACCCTCTTCAATTATAGGCATCACAACATGATCTGTCGTCCCCGGAAGAACCGTGCTCTTGACACACACGACGTGGTATCCCAACTTTTCCTTCAAACCAGCAGCGATATCCTTAGAAGCCTCTTCGATATACGTTGTATCGATCGAGCCATCAGGAAGAGATGGAGTACCAACACAGAGGAATGTGAGATCACTATTTTTAACAGCTTCAAAAATATCATCCGTTGCCCGAAGATAACCTTCAGTTGTGACTTCCTGGAGCATGTCTTTCAAACCTTCTTCATAAATCGGTGGTTCGCCCTCATTAATCTTATCGACTTTGGTTTTATCCTTGTCTACACAGATAACATCGTGTCCTTTAGATGCTAATCCAGTACCCGTCACTAACCCTACATAACCACTACCGATAACACTTATGCGCATGTTCCTTAATATATCCTCCCTTTCATAATCTTTTCCCATGTGAGAAATAATTCATTAAGTTATCAAGAGCGGTCTAGGAGAACCATACATACAAACCTTCAAGCAATCTAGAGAGATTTATAGGCCCAAAGAAGATCAGTAAGAGCATCACCAATATGATCAGTAGCACGATGATGATTATGTATCGGATCAGATCCAATGCCGTGTCCCCCAACTTCTTTTCCCCCAACAGATAGGCTATCCCTGCGATGATCAAAAGTGCAATTATCAACCAACAGATAATTGAGGGAGGGATTATGAACATAGATTAACTTAATACCTCCCTTGTATAAAAGATTTGGAGTATAGGTCCACATCCACCAAAATATTATAATATCAGCATTTTACTTGACCATTAAACGAAGTGTGATTTAGATGAAAGGAATAGATGATCTTGTAAAAGAAGCCATGGAGTACAAAGAGAAGGGGTTGAAGGAAAAAGAGATAGCCACAGAACTGAGCCTTTCTGTGGATACTGTGTCGTGGCTGCTTACTAGGAACGTTAAAGATGAAAAACCTCCAGTTGATGTCAGGATAGGGTGGAGATCCATAGGAGTTTATGGTCACAGGATCGGTTTTTTAGCAAATCTTTTTTCAGATATCATCCTCGAAGAATTGGATAAGATGGAGTTCGATATAGATACGGTCGTCGGTATCGCCATCAACGGTATCCCGTTGGCCACATTGATCTCGGAAAGCTTGGGTAAGGAACTCGCTATATACAGACCCAGAGAGAAGGATCGGCGTGGAGGAGGTGGGACGCTGAGCTCGAATTACAGTTCAGTCGATGGAAAAAGAGTTGTCATAATCGACGATGTTATCAGCACTGGAGAAACCATGCAGGGCGCCATCACAGACCTTGAAGATAAGGGAGCAGAACCTATCCTCTGTGTCGTAACCGTCAATAAAAACAGCCGTGACGAGGTCGTCGGTGTACCATTGAGGGGGCTCGTAAGAGCCCAACTCCTCGGTTGATGGGGTTAGCAGATGCACTGGGCCGATGTTGAATCTAGCAGATTAGCTCCAAATTCACTCATAGCTACAGGTATAACCCCTTCTGGGCCGATACACTTGGGAAGTCTTAGAGAGATATTAACGGGTGACGCCATAAGACGTGCCTCTGAGGGTTCTGAGTTAGTTTACATAGCCGACTCCATCGACCCTTTAAGAAAGGTATATCCCTTCCTTCCTGATAGCTATGAACTATATGTTGGAATGCCTTTGAGTGAAATACCCTGTCCATGCGGAGAGCATAAAAGTTATTCAGATCATTATTTAGAGCCTTTTTTAAGGACTATAGATGAGCTCGGCATAAAATGTTCCATAAAGTACACACATAATATGTACAAGGAAGGGGAATATACCGAAGCCATACGAAAATTGGTCGGGGAGAGGGAAAAAGTTGCTGAGATACTATCTGAAAAAACAGAACGACAACTTCCAGACGGGTGGTATCCCTATAATCCAAGATGCTCTTCGTGCGGTAAGATAGGAGATGCAAAAATTAAATCGTTCGATGATCCCATCTTCGAATATACTTGTGGATGCGGCCACCATGGAAGTGCGGATATACGAACTGATGATGGAAAACTACCCTGGCGATGTGACTGGCCGGCAAGGTGGTGGATGTTAGGAGTGGATTGTGAACCCTTTGGTAAGGATCATGCTGCATCAGGTGGATCATGGGACACGGGTAAGGCAATCATCGAGGAAGTCTTCGAGTGTGAAGCCCCCCATCCGGTCGTGTACGAATGGATACAACTCAAAGGTCACGGACCTATGTCCTCTTCAACAGGTGTAGCGATCAAAGGTGAGGATATGCTTAAGATGGTAGAACCAGAAGTCGTTCGTTTTCTTCTCATGAAAACAAAACCACAGACACACGTAGATTTTGACCCGGGTCTTGGGATCCTTGATCTTGTTGACGAATATGATTCTGTTGAAGAAAGATACTTTGAAGGGGAGCTGGATGAAGATACAGAACGAATTTATGAACTATCTCAGACGGGGGGAATATTAGATTCAAAAACTTTCCACATACCCTATAGGCACCTGGTAAATCTAGTACAGATTTACGATGATTTTGAGCAAATATGGCGGATCGCTGGAGGAGAGGGAGTAGGAGGTATGGATTTCGAAATGATGAAGGAGAGAGCAGATAGAGTTAGATACTGGCTGGATAATTTTGCTCCTTCATTTGTTAAATTTTCTATCAAAAAAGAGCCGCCTGAGATCGATCTCGGTCAAAAAGAAGAAGAGTTCTTGAAAGAATTTTTGTTTTGGCTGGAGAGCCTTGAAGAATGGAACGCAAAAAAGATCCATAATAAAGTGCATGAGATTGCCGAAAGTATGGAACTTTCTAAAGGAAAGGCCTTTGGGTTGTTCTATCGTATACTCCTCGATCAAAAGAGGGGTCCAAAGCTGGGCAGATTCCTCATGCAATTGGATAGAGAGTTCGTTCTACAAAGGATCAGAGAAGAGCTAGAACGATGAGCCTATATCCTTCGGAGACCTCTCTTCTTTTTGGGGCGTACCATATTCAATCCCAACCATATAAAGAAAAGTATCGAGATCACGATAAGGAATGGAAGAAAATCTACAAAATATATGGTCGTTCCTATCTCCAATCCAAGTTCAACATCTTCCTTTGATTCAAGCCTATATTCGATAAAATCACGACCCTTTTCGTCCTCATAAATGGTAAGACCATCCGATCCAGCTCTCGCTGAGATCAGATTTACATCTTCCGGAACCTTTATCAAGTAATCGAAGCCCCAATCCAGATGATTATATAATCGAATTTGTACGGATTCTGATACTGAATACCTATTAGGCAGTGACATGACAGCGGTCGAATATTTTTCTTCATTTGAAAGAGTTCGTTTTAATGAGGCATTTTGATAAAGTTCGATAGGCCCCTCTTCCTTGCTCACATTTTGTATGTCTATTGAACTCACATACTTAATCTCACCCATTTCACCCACATTCACCTTGAATTCGTCTTCTATCGATATCAAAAATTCATCGATTATTTGGCTTGTCCCCGTATCATAGAACGCCCTTATGAGATCCGAAGTAATATGATCCAGTTGGAAGCCAGTGGGAAGTTCGTTGGATATAACTTGTGGTGTTCTAGCTGAAATCATAGATGAGGTAAGATTAAGATCCAACAAAGCGAACTCTTCATCTTCTCTACGTTCTATAGTGTGTATATCAACAAGTAAATTCAATTCAGGCTCTTCATATCGAATCTCTACAGGCTCTTGGTGATATTGTTTGAGTTCAACAAGTTTTTCATTTTGTGAATTATTTAGATTATCTAACGTGAAAACATGATTGTCGAATTCTATATTGTCCTGTGCTTGAAAGACATATTCCGCACGATGTCCTTCTTTGCATGATAATGTTATTTCCCGAGTGTATACCGCTCCTGCCTTGAATATTTCATAACCTAATTTATCTATATCCGACTGTTCAGGTAATCCAAAATATACTGGGGAAATAGATATAGTAGAATTAGATCCAAGGATTATAGGACCATCTGCATCTATGTCAAGTGAGGGATGCTCGATAAAAACAGTAGTGTTTGTATCGATCCCCTCTCGAGCAGGCTCAAAAGTCTGATTCAACAGAGATTCAATTAACTTTTCAACCTCCCCTAAAAGGGAATCTTCAACTTTATCTGGGTTAACATCATACAGTTCCCTAATTTCATCTGAGTCTAAAATTTCATCTTCTATATCGTAACAATATATCTCATACGTCGCATTTATATTTATTTTTGAAAAAGTTTGGTAATCGAAAATATAACTCTCTTCAATATGTCTATTTTCTTGGTTAACAGCTTCAACAGATAAAGAGAAAAAAGTGCCTATAAACAAAAATATAATGAAAGGTATTATCAAACGATAGTAGAAAGGTTTCTTATTCTTTCTTTTCTTCTTTTTAGGTTTAACAATAGATCTAATTTTTTTCTTCGGTTTTGGCTTTTTGTAACTTTTTAATGATTTGATAGCCTTTACTATTTTACCGGGTGTTTCAACAGCGAAAAGGACACAAAATGCATTGGGTTTATTTAATCTACTTTTACTTTTTAAATGAAGTATAATATTTCCGTAATTAAACTTTGAAGCTAAAAAATCCTGGGCCATACTTATCTTTCTGATCTTTGATATTGAATAAAAAATCGATTTTTTAGGAGCACTATTATGAAATTTTATAACCCGCCTATCTGTAACAATATATTCTACACCTGCAATTTGATACAAGATAAAGGCTGTAGCTATACCATAAATTATTAGAGCTATGCTGAAAGCTTGAGATACCAGCATGAGTAGCATTGACCAGTTTATAAAAGCAAATTGAGGTACTAAAAATGAAATGGATAAAAGAACAACAGTGCTGCCCGATGCTTTAAATGGACCTCCTTCTAACTTATATATATCACTAAGTCGTATTAGTATACCACCTATCAGTAACATGATAACCATAAATAGTAGTGCGGGCAATGAAAAAGGGAGGCCAAGAAAACTCTCCCAGAACGCTCTAGGGTAGGTTTGAAGTATGTGTTTTCTAATGGATATCATAAACGAGATAGAAATTGCAGTCACTAGAAGCGCTATCCAAGCATGCTCTAGAAATTCACCCCATCCACCAGGGGTAAAAACATTCTTGCTAAAAAAATGTATTATGCTACACACTATTAACACCGGTAGCAATGTGGGAAGTACAGTGTCGATACCAGCAGTAAGAGGAGCATGACGAAGTAAAATAAAATAAAAACCTCCTAGAGTTACCGAAAAAGTAGATGCTATTGCTGTTTTAACGTAAAGTACAGGATGAACAGATTCAACCACTTTTATACTTTCTTTACGTTCAAAATTGAAATCTAATTTCTCCTTCTTTACAAGCTCGTTGGTCTTATCTTTCAAGCTTTTAAAAATATCTTTTTCCCCTATGAACAGTTTGTTCACCGTGGCTGCGATTATAAGAAAAGGCAGAAAGTAGATCCCAACGATAACTGCATATGTGAGTGGAGTAGGAGACTCGAGCCAACCATATAATGTAAGCAGATTGATGGTTGTAATGGCTAAAGCAACTATGATGATGATCGATACTAGAAGCCTAGTCCCTACGGATACTCTTCCTTTATTCCTCATTTATAATTCAACCGGACAAGTTTATTATCGCCTCTGCCAGATCCCCTTCAGTTTCTTCGAGAGCCTTCTTTGCTTCCTCTTTTGAAACCCCAGCCCTTTCCGCAACTAGTTTTACATCTTCATCAGGGATCAAAACAGAGCCTTCTAAAGCCTCTTCTTTAGGTTCACCAATCACCTGATAGGTTGATTGTCCTTGTATGTTCATAAGGGTAACTTGAGGATTGTCGAAGACGAGCCTTTTTTCTTTAGTTTCGATTATCACCTTGGTGGCATCGATCTCGTCTGTGCTCATTCCCATCTTCTTCATCATTCGTTTCATCTGTCTTGGATTACGCATACCGCCGGGCATCATAATAGTCACTTGTTATGGTAACAGTCGGGACCTTATAAAATCATTACGCAATCGTTGGTATGATCTTCACCTACAACAGTAACATTTTAATAGACATTCTATCTTCGGGAGAAATACTATTTTGCCCTGGTAGTGTAGTGGCCCATCATGTGGCCCTGTCGAGGCTGCGACCCGGGTTCAAATCCCGGCCGGGGCGCTTCTATTTTTTGATAAAGAGGGATTTGTTCACGAGCTAAGATGTTTCTTAGCGAGCTCTTAGAATGTTGAGCAAAACGAAACATTCTGAGTTGAATCCCGGCCGGGGCGCTTTTTTTATCGATCCCTATACCGACTAAGGTTCAAGAGTAAAATTCGCTTTAAATTTTATGAGCTAGCTCAACTGCGAACGCGGTGAGCTGATGAAGAACGATTATTTGTCTTATCGGGCTTTATTTCAAAAAGTATATTCATCAAGGAGAGTGGGTAGTGGAGTGCTAGATAAGATCAAAGCTCGGATGTTGAAGCATGTTATTTCTTCGTTTGCTTCAATACCGATCTTATCGCTCCAGATGATGCCAAACCTGGTATACAGAGGGGTCATGTTGATGCCGATCCGCTCATTTTTCATCCGCTCTTATGATCAGCGATATCAAAAGGACCTAAGTTTCTTATTTCGCCTAGAACTTTTCCTAGGTTCTATACAGTGTTTTTTGATAAAATCTCTATAAAAGTCCAAAAATCAGAAATGATATATATATTTAATATAGATAACTTTATATATAGATATGTGTTGGAGTATAAGGTCGTGAATATTATGGAGAGAAAAATAACCCGAATCGAAATTATGTCAGTAGTTATGCTTTTATTGATATCGATCTTTTCTACAGTATCGATAAGTGCAGCTGAATCTGAAGTATCGAGTGTTGGATTAAACTCTTACGTAGAGATCTCGAATTGGACTGATCTTAACGATATGCGCTACGATCTAAGTGGTGAGTTCAAACTGATGAATGATCTAGATGAGAATACAGAAGGGTACATGGATCACAACGATCCTGCAACAGAAGGTTGGCTGCCCATAGGGAACGATGAGGAACCTTTTACAGGCAGTTTTGACGGGCAAGGACATACCATCTCTGGGCTGTACATAGATCGAGGAAATACCGATTACGTCGGTTTGTTCGGCTATCTAAACGAACAGGCTGCCGTGTTCGATGTAATGCTGGAAGATGTTGATGTGACCGGGGATGGTATGGTAGGAGCACTGGCAGGTGAAAATTATGGTGAAATCAACGATTCGTCTGCTAAAGGGAACGTGAGCGGAACTGGCTCCTTCGACTCCCCTGTAGGTGGACTAGTTGGAGAGAATAACGAGGGTACGGTATCGAACTGTTATGCTACCGGTGATGTTATCGGAAATGGTTGGCACGTAGGCGGGCTCGTGGGATATAACAGGGATGGCACGGTGTCTAATTCATATGCTACGGGAGATGTGAGCGGTAATCATTATTTAGGCGGTCTGGTGGGATGGAACAGAGAAGGCACGGTGTCTAATTCATATGCTACGGGAAGCGTGAATGGTGGCAATTATATAGGCGGTCTGGTGGGATATAACATGGAAGGCACGGTGTCTAATTCATATGCTACGGGAAGCGTGAGCAGTGGCAATCATATAGGCGGTCTCGTGGGATATAATTCGGAAGGCACGGTGTCTAATTCATATGCTACGGGAAGCGTGAGCGGCGACGATAATGTAGGCGGTCTAGTGGGATCGAACTCGGATGGCACGGTGGAGAACTCCTTCTGGGACATCGAGACAGGGGGTCCGGACAATGGGATTGGCGAGGGAAATACGACCGCTGAGATGATGAACCAAAGCACTTTTACGGATGCAGGTTGGAATTTCACGATCCCTGGTACATGGGTGATGGCCGGTTATCCACATCTGCAGTGGGAGCGTACCACGGAGATCACTAATGTAGTTGAATTACAGTTAGTCATAGTTGATTTGGACGACGACTACACACTGATGAACGATATCGATGCGTCGGAAACATCGATATGGAACGATGGTGCGGGATTCGAACCAATCGGAACAGCAGATAATTTATTCATCGGATCACTGGATGGTGACAACTATACCATCTCAGAACTGTTTATATATCGTAACGAGACCGATAATGTAGGTCTCTTTGGATACGTTGAAGAAGCTGAGATAAAAAATCTTGGACTTACGGATGTTGATATCACCGGTGCAAATTTCACGGGAAGTTTGTATGGTAGAGGCACTGGAACTTTTTACAATGTATATTCCACAGGTGAGGTGTCCGGACGTCATCATGTAGGTGGTCTTATAGGATTTTTCAGTGGTATCGGATCTTCACTCACAGATTCACATTCAACCGTCGATACCACGGCTTTTTCTTACAATGTAGGTGGTCTAGTAGGCAGAAAATCTTATGGGATAATTGAACACTGTCATGCATCGGGTGATGTTTCAGGGACTACCAGTATAGGGGGTTTCATGGGATCAAACTCAGGACAAACTGTTAGATATTCTTACTCAACAGGTAACGTATCTGGCAGAAATACTGTCGGTGGATTCGTCGGGATCACCGGTTCAAATGGTAATATATTCAACTCTTATTCTACAGGTACCGTAACAAGAACAGAATTTTCTCAGACCAATATAGCAGGTTTCTGCGGCCGTAATTATCGATCAATGATAATCAACTCATATTCTACAGGTGCTGTTTATTGGCAAGATTCCACACA
>PUNK01000005.1 GCA_003552585.1 Thermoplasmata archaeon
GAAAGCGGAAATAGCTTCCCAAATCTTCGTGGTAAACTCTAATATTTCATCCCAATTCCGGCGAATAAGGTTAGCAACAATTCCGACTGGACCAAGTAAAACGCTAATCAAGACATCGCCCCACTCGCGGAAAAAGTCCATAATCGAACCCCACACTTCCACAACAACTGCTCTTATGCTTTCCCAAAGATTACCAAGAAACTCGCCAATCGCCCCAAAAATCTGTGTCGCTTTTTCGCGTATCCATTCCCAGGCGCTTACTAAATGCGCACTAACATCATCCCAATTATTCCACAAATACCAAATTGCCGCTACTAGACCAATAATCAGCGCGGTAATCCAAACAATAGGGTTGGCTAAAAGTGCAGCAGTAAATCCCCAGGTCGCCTTTGCTGCTCCTATCATTCCAGGAACCACTGCTTTCAAACTAACCTTACCTAAGACGCCTTTCGCCATCGACACACCTTTAACTGCCGGGCCGAGTCCCATCATCAGCGGTCCTAAGTCCTGCACCGGCTCGAGGAAGGTTCCCATTGACCACATCGCATCATCAACTTTATGCTTAAACTTATCCCAGATAGTCAAACTCGCATTATTAATATCAGCAAGTTCTTCAGTTAGCCCGGCAGACTCGCCGATCTCTTTTTTATACCCTTCTAACTCTTCGGCAGTCATGCCGGTGATTTCCATGAATGAATCCAAGTCACCCTCAGACTGCTCAACCGCTCGTCTAAATTCACGAACCGCTTCCCGACCATCATAGCCCTGATCTCTGAAATAATCGATCGCAGCCGCGCTATCGTCGAGTCCGAACTCAAGCTTCTGCAATTCATCAGGAATCCGAGATAAGTTACGCTCAAAAGTACCCATATTTACATCGGTCTTTTCAACCATATAAGTAAAGGTATCAAGGTTATCCTCAGCATCCGTTAAATCCATGCCCATAGCACCAAGCGACTTGTTCATCATGTCAATGCTTTTGGTAATGTCCATACCAGTCGCATCCGAGAACGTATCCATAACCGGAAGTAGTTCTTCAAATTCTTCTTTTGTCCCATGACCCCGCTTAATTAATTCTTCCATACCACGAACAACATCATCATTAGAAAAAGTAACATCGCTCAGGGTTTGAGCCAAACCACGCAATTCTTCCTCGCTCTCGCCAGTCATAACGGCAGCGCTGCGAAGCCCTTCATTTAATTCGTGGGAATGGCCTGTCAGCTTCATCATCCCCCCGCCTGCCACGACGCCAGCAGCACCGACCTTCATCCAGTTCTGCTCCATGAAGTTAGAAGCCTGCCCGGTTGATTGTCCAATACCTTCGACCACACCGCTCACCTGGTCAACTGCTTTCAAAATTACTTCCATTACTGCCAAGCCTATTCCCCTCCTTCCTTGCGAAGCCTCGCCTTACCCTTCAAAATACTTCTATCGCTTTGTTTATTTCCACCTGAATCTTTATCGTTGTAAGCCTCGGCAATCCCAATCAACAGAAATATGTTCTGGAGCCTCGTCGCTTCCTGCTGATTATTTACTATCGGCACTCCGTTTAGATGCAGACTTATTATTCGCTTTCCTTCCAGACTCGCCACGAAAGTTTTGCACCTGCTCGATCTGTTGAGGAGTAACCCCAGACATCTGGTAAACTTTGCGAGCTATCCGCTTCACAATACCAGGCGGCCTTATATTCTTAACATCAGCATCGGTCCAGGTTTCACCATTAACCGACATCGCATAAGCAGCCGCCAACGCATCAGCCTCAAAATCCATCTCAGCACTTTTTTGCAGATCAAGATTAAACTCCAAGTTTGCACTGGTCTTTTCTTTATCCACATTGCCGTCCGGGCCTATGACTGGATTACCCTTCATCGTTGATCCAGCCGCCCTGATAGCCTCAACCTGGGCATATTGCCCTTCCGACAACGGTCTCAAGGCGATCTTCCCATCCCATTCTTTTACGTAAAGATACTCAAGGTTCTCAGTGCCACCAAGTATCGCCGACTTGGTTAAGATTTCTTCGTTCGTCATAACTAAGCTCCTCTCATTTTTGCCTTACGAACTTACAGCCATTTCATCTTCATTGTTTTCCAGAGAACAGAGAATTTCACCTTCGACCTCGCTTGCATCATCCAGGGTCAAAGTATCCATCAACGCCCGGACATCAACCGACTGATCCATCTCACTTCGACCAGAAGGCTGCTGGCTCGTGCTTGTGCTAATAACCTTAGGCAGAAGAATTTCAAGCTTGCCGTGTTCAGCACAAGGTGCGCTATCCAGCTCAATCTTCAGCCCATATTCGCTCGACCCACAATCCGACGGTCCGGTTGAACCTCCCCAGAATTTTTCAAGGAAATCTGTATTTTCGTGGAACAGAGTAAGCGAGAGCGTCGTTTCACGATCGCCTACCGGAACCCTTGCAGGATACCTGCTACCAACATGCCTCCCAGCATCAGCCGAGGCAGCGTTGTTGATTGTCAAAGTAAACTCCTTGACACGGGCAGATATTTCTTCATCAGGTGAGCCAGCCAAAAACACTTTCGCTTCATGAAACACCA
>PUNK01000029.1 GCA_003552585.1 Thermoplasmata archaeon
AGCAACCAACTGCAGGTCGTCGTCATGCGTGTCTGGTGTTGCATTTCTCACCAGCAGGGCATCGGGGCCGATCGTCCCGTCATCGTCGAAGATCGCGGGCATGTTCTGTTCGTCCCAGATAACCAGTTCGGCCTCGCCAGTCTCGTCGACGAGGTGTGCCGTGAAGTGTGGGCGTCCGTCAGCGTCACCGATGCCGTCCCATTTCCGCATCTCGATTTCCCCGATCGCGCTCGCAGTGACTTGTTCGGTAGCGTCGATGTCGCCGATGGGCTGGGTTTCGACGTCTGGTGACTGGTGGTAGTCCGGACCGTCGTCATCACCGTCGCCACTGCTGGCGTCGGCCTGTTCGCTGTCCTCAGCATCCATGTACGGCGGCAGCAGGTCGGATGGGTGAACGTCGAGTTCGGTAGTCAGTTGCTCGAAGTCGATCGACACACAGCGTTTCTGACTGTCCTGCAGATGTGTCCGCCGCGACGCATCGAGAACCATGCTGTCGGGGTTTTCTGCAGCCGACTTGAACCAGCGGTAGTAATCGGACTTCTGGTACAGCGTGGCGTCGAGTCCGTAATCCCGGCTGAACTTCGACAGCTGGCGCAGCGTCGATTTGAGGTGCAGTCGCAGTTCAGTCGGTTCGTCTGTTTCGACGTTCAATAGTGTGTAGTGCTCCCCCCACGCGACGTATGGCTGTGTCTCGACGCCCAGTTCCCCACCGTCGTCACGGATCGCAGCTGCGTCGCCCAACAGCTCGAGCAGCGCGGATTCGTTGTCGACACTGCTGGCGTGCTCGCCCGTTTTCTCGTCGATCAGGTGCTCGACGGTATCGATGATGTCGCTGTCGTCGAACAGTAGCGCTGGGTCAGCCCCGCGCTCGAGTGCGAACTGCCGCCAGCGACGCAGTCCGAATGCGACCGTCTGCAGTCCCTGCTGGTGCATCGCACGGGACAGTTCGGCGTTCAGGTCGACGCCCCGCGCCTCGAGTTCGTCCTGTAGCCAGTCGCGTGTCTGGTGCCAGACATTGACGACGTCGATCGGGGATTCAGCAGCAGCGCAGACATGCGCCCACCAGTCGAGCGCATGATGATGTAACCCCAGCCCCCAGTCGTCGTCAGCCAGTTCTCGCAGTTGGTTGAATCGGGCTGCTGTCTCTGTCCCGCGTGCCGTCGACACTGTCTGCAGCGTCACTTCGATCGCCCGCCGTGGCAGCGCCGGCATCGATTCGGGCAGCTGCTGTTCGCCCAGGACGATCGGAGAGACTTCGAACCGATATTCGGTCAGCGATTGATCGGGATTCCCCTTCTCGATGCTCTGGGCGTCGGTCGACTTTTTCAGGTGTTCGTGAAATGCGTCGGCCTTCCAATTGGCCCAGTTTTCAGGGTTATATTCGTCCATCGCGACGGGCATTCCGTTCGTCGCAGAGAACATGTGTTCCTGCGCATGCGGTGTCTTCTCTGCGCCGGTCGTCGACTTGTCGTTCATCCCCAGCGCGCCTGATAACGTCTTTGCGACGGCAGATTTGCCTGCACCGGACTTTCCGCTGACATGCAGCAGATTCCAGGTGTTCACTCGAGACGCAGGCTGATTGAACAGGACGGGGCGCAGGCTGCTCGCGAAGGCATACCCCAGCATCGACAGCCACTGCTCGCGGTCGTCGCGGATTCGGGGCAGCAGTTCACAGACTTCTGCGACAAGATCGCTGTCCGCCGTCTCGACGACGTCCGGGGCAGCCCGCCAGTCGCCTTGAATCCCGTCTGCGACACCTTCGAACACATGCGTCGGGTCGTCGATCCATCCGTCTGCGTCGATCGTCCCGTTCGGCGTCACAAAGACAGCGCCGTCATCGGTATCGACAAGTTCGATTTTCTCATGCGCCTTCCGTCGCGGGGCGTCCTGGGCATGCAGCAGTTGCTTCAGTTCGTTCACCGCTTTCGTGCCTTTACCCTGGGGGTTGAACACGACAGATTCGGTCTTTCCGATCAGCGCATCCCGCAGTTCTCGAGACGAATTGAAGGCAGCCGGCGTCAGCGTCAGTTCCCGAGACGGTTCACCGTCGACGGTCGGATTGATCCGAACCCGCCATTCAGTCTGCTCGTCGCGACGCCCAGGATAGTCGAGACGAGACAGTAGCTCGAGGTCGGCATTCAGAACAAAGTCGTAGCCCACCTGTTCGTGTCCGTCATCATCGTAGTACGTGTATTCCCAGCCCCAACCGGCGCGCCCGTCTGCCAGTTCGATCCACTGCAGCCCGACACCTGGGACGTCGACGGCCATCGTCTCGTCGACGCTGTCGCGGTCGGGGATTCCGTAGCGCGCTGCCCAGGTGTCTGCGCTCGAGCCACTGCGACTGTCCGTTTGTGGGGTGCCAGCCGGCGCGTCAGCGCTGTCTGTGTCGATCGTCCCATTATTGACAGCGTCACCGTCAGCATCGGCTGCAGCCGTCGAATCGGGGATGTCAGCCGGGCTGTTCTCGATAACCTTCTCGACGTCGACGCCCTGTTCGATCGCCTGGGTGTCATCGCCAGCAGCGTCGACACGGACATTCATGCGCTCGCGGTTGTGGTCGACGTCAGCCGCATCGAGAACGTCGAGGATTCGGTTATGCAGCGACGGGACAGTACAGGCGTCCGTCTCGTCATCGAACGCTACGTCTGGGGCAATATCGAGCAGTTCGGCCACTCGACGCAGCGCCCAGTTCGGCGTCCGGCTGTGGGTTCGTGTCTCACCGTCTGCCGTGTACTGGCTGCCCCGTTCTGGGATGTAGATCGGGACGTCGAACCGTGACTGCAGAAACCAGTCGATGACTGTCTCGATGTGTTCGGGATTCTGCCGCCAGTTTGTCGGTTCGTGGTTGTCGCCCCCGATGAGAGTGTATGCGACGAGTGCTGCCGGGCCACCCTTCGCTTCCATCCCATCCATGTCGGTGAACGCAGTATGCCCAACGAACGCGCTGTCGTCACTGTCTGACTGCCGCCAGTTGACTTCGATCAGCGTTCGGGCGTCCCGTTTGGCCTTCTCACTGCTCGAGAGAATCCCCAGTTCGTCTGCGACGGCCTCGCATTTCAGGTCAGCAATTGTGTCCCAGACTTCACCGCGCTCTGCGACGAACGTCACGTCGCCAGCCAGTTCTTTCGGATCGACGTCGACGTCCTGAACCGCGTTCGTCTGGGCGTCAGTGTCTGCCTCTTGTCGTTCGGTCGCCCAGTCCTCGAGGTCGCTGCGCCAGCTCTCTGCGTCGACATCGTCGAACAGTTCGTCGAGCAGCGCGCCGGCCCAGTCGTCAGCCCGGTCGGGTTCGGGCTGGGTGAACCACTGCGCCCACTGCTGGGTATCCTCGATAAGATCGTCGTCGACATCGTCCCAGTGGGTGAACGAAAACTCGACGTCGTCAGTGTCGATCGGGGTGACGACGCCCGGCAGCCGTTTGTGAACCGCCAGCGGGGCCTTGAACAGCCGGTTCTTGTTCGTGTCGCCGTCCTGTTCGAAGGCATCCCAGTCATCGGCTGCGTCGTTCACGTCACTGTTGAAGTCTCGCCAGCGCTGCTGTAGCTCTCTGTTCAGCGCCCGCCGTTCAGCCGCCGGCAGTTCGGTCGCAGCGAACTGGCAGATAGGTCGGGTGACAGCCGGGCGCAGCATGACGTATGTCCCGCCCACCGAATCGAGGATCGCCACAGCATCCCGATCGCCACCGACAGCGTCAGCATAGGCATCCCGCCAGTGACGCAGGATCGATTCGACGCGCTCGCGTGTCCCATCGTCGACTGGGCGACGTTTCTCGTCAGCCGAAAAGTCGACGTCTGCGAACAGCGCGACGGCATCCATGTCGCCATACCCAGGCAGCGGGTTGCTGTCGGCTGCCCAGTAACTGCCGTCGTCGTCGCGGACTTTCGTCGCCCAGTCACCGATCCCGCGCTGGTGGTAGTTGATCGTCAGATGCGGCAGTCGGTAATCCCACTCGAGCATGTCGTCGGCGAGTTCGTCCCGATCAGCCCGCGCGGACCACGGTCGCCCAGCGAACAGGGCAGCTGGGTCAGCATCGGGCGCAGCGCTCGCATCGATATGCGTCGAATCGTTGCTGTAGGTGTACCAGTTCTTTGCGCCATGTGCCGACGTCCCTGGGACGATCAGCGACTCGAGCGTCCCGTCAGTCGTGTCGAACGTCGACATCGTCGCCCAAACGTCGGCCACCTGTTCGTAATCCTCCCGCAGCTCGTCGCCGTCGATGTCGCCGGCATCATCGACGTCGTTAGATCGGTCACTCATCGAACCACCCCGTGTCCGCTCTCGAGTTCGCGTTTGCACGTTGAGCAGATGCGTCCGACAGCCGTGTTCACGCCCCCGCCGTCGAGTGCGTCGCCACAGCTGGGGCATGGGACGCATTGAATCAGCGTGACACTGCGGGTGTCACCAGTCGCCCAGAGGTCATGGTCAACCCAATTGTATCCCCCAGTGGCGATAACGTCGGCATCCAGTTCGACAACACATCCCAGCACTTCGACGCCGATATACGCCGGGACAGACTGAATCTCGACGCGGTCGCCGCTAGGCGCGGGTTCGATCGTCACCGCAGAATCGAACGTATGCGTCTCGCCCCCCAGGATCGACAGCGTCACTGTCACGTCGGTATGGGTGCCTTGTTCACCGTCGGCAGCGCCGGATTCATCCGTGCCCAGCGTCACTGCGTGATTCGGACACAGGTCGCCAATGTCGGGCGTCATTTGCCCACCCCACTACTAAACTCGAGGTCGTGCTGTTTCGGCCCGTCTCTCCCTTCTGTAATCGTATTTGCTTGCATTCCGATTTCTGTGGGTCGCTCGCGAAGGACGCCAGCGTCGCGGCAAGCGCGGCCCGGTGAAAGTCGTCGCTTTCGAGAGAAACGATTAACTTCACTGGGCGAAAAGGGGAGAGTGTTCAGGGCTCTGCCCCTTTTCGGCGTGGTCTGTTGCGTAGCTGTTGCTCTGGTATGCGAACGCGTTATACATAAAACTGCGCTCTTTGCTAACAGGTTCGTGCTACACGTTGCATAGTCGGTGCTCTCTCGATGGGTGTCGTATGGATTCATGTATGGTATCGGCGTGTCTGCCGCCGACACCGCCACCTAATAGGGAAACGGTTACTTTACCGAAACCCGTACTGAGAATTGAAGTAGTCGCTCAAGGTGACGTCGTCGGCATGCGTGGCGGGTCAGGCCCCCGCCGCATTCTCTCGTCAGTCTAAACAGGTAGCTACACGTCCTCGAGCAGTTCACGCCGAAGGACGTCGTCGTAGCTGTCGGTCGGTTGTTTTCGATTGAACAGCTCGTCGCGTATTTCAGTCGAAACCGGGATCGTCGTTCTCTCGATACTGCCGTCTCTCTGCTGGGTTTCGCTCATAGTTGAAGTGTCGTTAGGATGATCGCGGGCGGACAGGATGACGTCGGACGGACTACCGTCTCATCAGGTCGAAACACACAATGAAAACACCACAGTCGGACAAGGGCGTTCAGGGCGTTTGACAGACGGCCCCCATGCCCTGACGCCCTTTCGCCCTGTCACTTTCAGGGGTATGGAACGGTACGGCGTCATCAGCGCGGTTGCCTCAGCCTATCCCAGCCCCGGCGGCCCTTGTATCCGCCATGTACAGTCGACACTGTTGGACAAGACCACCGATGAACGGCGGACTGTTCGGCGTCGACCATATGGTGATGTGGTGTTGTCCTGTCCTTGATTACTCTAGTAATTCTATCAACTTAAATCTGTGGTTCTTACAGGTTATTCTCGACCCTTAGAGCCACAGACACCACGACACCACGGCACCACGATGATGCTGCGGTGTTGCCCCAGAGTGGCTAATTACCACCTGCCTTACGTTTTTTGTAGGTGGCATTCGTTCGTCTGAGTGTAGTAGTATGCCAGACGAAAGTCCCGTCATCGAGAACCGTAGTACAGTCGAAGTCCCGCCTGCAGTCATCGACGAGATCGCAGCGCTGTTGCCTGATGACGTCGAGTCACAGACTGTTCGCGACTTCTGTTTTGATTATCTCGAGAGAGACACCCAGTTCGTGACACCAGACGGGCAGTCCGTCGAGACAGCGGTCCTGCAGCGGTAATCAGTCGGGTTGTTCGTCGTCGTCATCGGCAGGCATCCCAAACACTCGCCATTTTAGTTTCGTGCCGAGCCCAGCCTGCCGCCAGCGCTGTTCGAACGTCCGTTCGTTTTCGACGTACTTCACCAGCTCCTGGTGTTCGTCGCGCTGGGTGAGAATCGTCTGTTTTTCGTTCTGCAGCCGCTCGACGTCCGTCTCGAGTTTATCGATCCTATCATCCTTCTCGTCGAGCGCAGCCTGCAGGTCGTCGATGCGGGATTCGAGTTCATCGACACGATCGTCCTGCTCGCGGGCGTGTCGAATCGTCTCGCGGATCGCCTCTGCATTATTCTCACCAGTTGATGAACTGACTTCACCAACGTATGAGGCAAGTTCATCACTTAGTGAAACGCTGGTGCGCATACGTCACCAGTATTCACCACAGCCGCATAAGGTTCAGTCAGACATCGAGACTAGGCTGCAGTCAACTCGAGCGCCCGCCGTCGCGACGGTCGGGCCGGGCACCGCCCGGGTTAGTAGCATGTGCTAACCACGGCGGGGCAGTTTCGGTGCTAGTCCCGTCCCGCGCGCGCCCGCGCAATGGGCGCGTCCGAGTTTTCTCACTGTCCCGATCGGGCGGGCACTCGTAAGTTAGTAGTTGATGCTAACCAGAGAACAGAGAACTGCAGCTACTGCCGAATCGTCATCATGTCGTCGATCAGTCGGCCCTTTGTGCCGTCATGGATGAACAGGACACCGTCTGCCGCCCGGACGTGTCCGCTGTCACCTTCTCTGAACCCTGCTGCCTTACAGCCGGGCAGCTGCACCTGATAGCCATTGCCCGCCACTGCCAGCGTCGACATCGAGCCCTGGTGAACACTGTTTGTGTCTCGCGCTGCCGTCGCGACTAGTTCGGCCCGGTCGCCGGCACCGACAGCCGTCCCGATGACGACGAGAAGATCGTCGAACCCGTACACATAGACGTCGGATAGGTCGGTCGCATTACCGTCCGAATCTTCGGCCACCAATCCCGCTTTGCGGGCTTCTCGAGTTACCTGCAGCGCCAGTCCGTCAGCCGATTGTTTGATGCTGTTAACCATATGTTAGTACCTACTACTAACTACATACCGGACGGGCATAAAGGTTAGTATGTGCTACTAACCAGAGAACAGGGCAGGATCGACACCAGCGCGCCGGCCTGTCACAGCCAGTCGACTTTTGAACGCTCGCGCTGCTGGGCTTCGGGTGAATAGACGCCCCGATAGTGCTCGAGAAACGTATCGAGGTCGGACCAACCGCCCCAGTCGCAGACGATTAGCGGATCGACGTCGCGGGACGCCAGCGCGGTCGCCCAGGTGCGACGCAGGTCATGGAAGGACACATGCTGCCAGCGGTCGTCATCCTGTTGTTCTGCTAGCTGTTCGCGGGCGTTCTTAATCCAGTTTCGCAGTGACTGGGTCGTCGTCACTCCGATGATCGGATCGTCACTGCCGGCGTCTCGCATGTCGTCGATCGTCCGTATCTGCTTTGCCAGCCCATCGGGGATCGGTGTCTCGCGATACTTGTCACCCTTACCGGATGGGACGGTCAGCATCGTCCCGGCATCCGTCTCGACGACATGTGACGGGGCGACGTCGAGAACTTCATGCGACCGCAGCCCGCAGCGCGCTGCCAGTGAAAATGCGACTTCTTGTTCAGTGTCGCGGGCAGCCTCGAGCAGTAAGTCGACGTCGTCATCGGACAGCCATACTTTCATCCCGTCGCTGGTGTCGTGTTCTCGCAGGTTCATACCAACAGGTTAGACGGCCAGTATGTTAGTGTTTGCGGTAACTGGCTAATCGCAAAAGAGACAGAGAACTGCGAGCATGAAACGGGGCAAATCGGGTGTATTGAGAGTCAGTCAGGCGTGAGATTTGCGACAATCTGCTATTACCGCAAATCGCCCCTGAACGTGGCATCGAGAGACAGCGCGCGCGATGGGCAGCGTCGAGAAAGGTTCACCGTCGACGGGGTAGCCGGCGTCCGTCTCGATACCGGCGCAGGTTAGTAGCGGCTGCTAACCCGCTACGCAGTCTCGAGTTTTGCCAGTATCTTCTAAGGGTGTGGAAACGTTTCCACACCCTTTACCGCCAGACTCACCGTCGATGTGACGTGATGTGACGTTTTTTCTGCCGATGTGACGCGGATGTGACGCGGGGTGTCACATCGTAAACCGTCGAGTGAGGGGTTCTTCTACCTGTTCTCACTACTTTTCTATTACGATGTGACGATGTGACGCTAAACCCATAGAAGGGGTACGTGGCGCGCTCGCGCCCGCGCCCGCTCGCCCGCGCCCGCGCCCGCGCTCGATGCCGGGGTGTGGGTTGTTCCGTATCTGGTGTCACATCGTCACATCGGATGAGCCACCCCTCGAAAAAAGGGCAGAGAAGGCTGCTACCGTACAAATCGTATGTGACACGGGGCGTCACATCGGGCGTCACATCGGGGGTCGTCGGTGTCACATCACCCTATCTCGACGGCAGACTGGTGCGACAGGGGTGTCACTCGACGTCTGCCGTGGTAGGATAGCGTCGCCACTAGCCGGCGTGATAGTGAGAACAGAATAGCAAAACAGTCAGTGACTACCCAACCCGGACACCGACGTCTCGAGTTCGGGCTGGGATGGGCATATCACGTCTCGTCACGGTCGACTGCAGCTGCCAGCCTGCGAAGAAACCCTGCAGGTGGTACTGCGTCGACTGATGAACGTGTCCCGTCGATACGGGCAGTCATCTGTTGCCAGTACGGTTCACCAACTGACGGTCGTTCGTCACGCAGTTCGTCGAGATCGCGCTCGAGTTCGCGCTGGGACGGACGCATTACTGTTTCGGCACCTCGATTGTTTGCTGCTGTCGCTCGATGACGTCACCGTCACCGTTCACCCTGTTCTGCCGGATCGTTACCGTCATCGATCCGTCGTCAGTGCTGTCATCGAGCGATTCGACCGCCCGCCGTAGTTCGCGCTCTGATTTTCTCGTCATGGTTCGGTCAGCCCGGCCAGATCAAAACCCGACTTCTTGTACAGTTGCCCGTCGACACACAGCAGGTTCGGTCGCCCAGGCACCTTCTCGACGTCATCGGCACTAAGCAGCGTCGCCAGTGATATGACGGGACAGTCATCCGGGCCGTCTTTGAGTGATTCAACCGTCTGCTGCAGCTCACGTTTGGACTTTCGTGTCATCCGTTCAGCACCTGCTCGATGTCGTGTTCTGGTGGTAGTGGCTTCTCGTCGCTAATTTCGGCTTCCCAGACGTCGGCCCAGTAGTCTTCGAGCGTTTCGTAGCCATCCTGTTCGGCGTCGGTAAGACCATTCAGTTCGCGTTCAATTTCTCGTCTCGAGCGCCGTGTCATTCGTCTAATCTCTCTTTGAGTTCGTCGACTTCTGCTGCCAGTTCAGCTAGGTCGCGGTCGTTCGTCACCTGCCGTCGAACGTTCACTGCATACGCCAGCGACCGGATCCACTTGATGCGGACTTTTTCGTTCTCTGGGTCGTACACGCGCCCAGATTCGATTTTTCGATGCGCTTCCTCGATCGCAGCGTCGAGCCACTCGAGCATGTCGTCGTAGTCGCTCAATTTCTCTGCAGCCAGCCCACCGTCATCGTCTCGCGCGGGCGCGCTCGCGTCGGTGCTCATTGGTCGATACCTCCGGGGGGTTCTGCAGTTCGGTTACACATAATCAGCGTTTGAACGTCTCTCGCGGTCGTTTCGGGTTCGATACGTCGACGGGATGCCGTCGTTGTCCGTTGCATATCAGCGGTTAATCCTGGGGTGATAGTGGCTTATCACTAGGACACTGCTGTTGGGTATCTCGCCCTGCCGGGGTCATCGAGCACAGCAGTCGCTCGCGATCGGGCCGGGCCCCTTCTGGGTTAGTAGCAAATACTAACGTCTCTATCCGGCAGCGCACAGCCGTCTCGAGCGCAGCGGGTTACGGGTGCATGGGCGGTCCCTAGAAAATCGCGGTGCATCGGCCTTTACCCCCACTCGACGAGCGTCGTCTGTCCTGGGACAAGTGGGCGCTGCTGTTCATCGTCCTGGTCGTCGTCGCTGAGAATCGGGACGTCTGTCGTCGTCACTTCGCCCGCTGGTTCTGGGTCAGTCGCGTAAACGACAGAGTCGACGACGTCGGTATCGGCATCGGTGTCGGTGTCCTCGAGCGCCGGACGTTCGGTGATGTGCTGGTATGTCGCATCGACAGGGCTCCCGCGATATTCGCGTTTGCTCATAACGAAAACACCCCTGAACCCTCGTGAAAGGTAAGACGGCTGCGTTTAGCAATGTCCTGGGCCTTCTCGGGCGACACGTCGAATTCATCGGTCAAATGGCCGTACACTTCTGATTCATCGACCGCGTTTCCACGCGCGCCAGCGACGAACATCACTGCCGCCTTTTGCATCTGCCCGTTCGTGGGCTCGACGGCCTTCTCGTCGTCACCGTCGTCATCGTCATCGCCATCCTGGGCGTCGGTGTCATCAGTCTCGACGGCAGTCCCGCCGTCCGTCGACGCCAGTCGTTCGTTATCGCCAGCATCGGGCAGCGCCGTCTCGCCTGCGCCGGCCTGGGCTGGTTGAATCACGGTATCGTCTCGAGCAACCAACTGCAGGTCGTCGTCATGCGTGTCTGGTGTTGCATTTCTCACCAGCAGGGCATCGGGGCCGATCGTCCCGTCATCGTCGAAGATCGCGGGCATGTTCTGTTCGTCCCAGATA
>PUNK01000044.1 GCA_003552585.1 Thermoplasmata archaeon
AGGGAAGAGAGCGGGCGCTGGAGACCGCTAAAAAAGAAGTTATGAAGAAACTGAAATAAATGGACCAGCGGGGATTTGGATCCAGTATTTATAAAGTTGGTTTTAGTTTCCCTTCCATCGTTGATACTTTGTCACGCCTGCGTAAGTCACCAGCACGGCGAGCACCGGTATCACCACCGTGGAGAACTCAGATATCGGGTCGTCGTTGAAGTCAGGGTTCCGCTTGTAGTAGATCTCGTAATGATCGCCGTCGCGGTCGTCGTGCCAGGCGACGTGGATGGTGTCACCCGAGAGCGAGATAGCGGGTTCATAGGACCTTCCTTCATCTGAATAGGTTAGTCGGGTGTCCTCACTCCACGATACACCTGCATCCTCTGAATGTTTATAGTATATTTCCCTTCTATAATCATGATCTCTTCCGTCGACCCATACAACGTGTATCTCATCAATTACTACGGCGAGTTTTGGTCTCATAACGCGAGCCGATGGTGCGGTGAGCACCTGCATCGGTTCCCACGTATCCCCTCCATCGGTTGAACAGCGGTAATTTATAGCATAATCCTGATCAGCCATTCTCTCTTCCCAAACAACGTGTACGTGCCCTTCCCAGACAGCCACATCAGGTAGTGAGTTCCTGTTACCATCATCGGTGAGAGCGATCTCGGAATCCCACGTTTCACCATCATCTGTTGAGCGCCTGTAGTAGATATCGAACAGTTCATATCCTTTTCTTTCATCCATCCAAACGAGATGTACAGTAGAACCATCGACAGCTAGACTATGCCCACCGGAACCATACGGAGCTTCAGTCAGTCTTTTCTCGCCCTCCCATGTTTCACCTCCATCGATGCTGCGTTTGTAGTACAGCTCGATGGTCGGCGGAGTCGTGTCGTCCCGGAATCTCTCATCCATCCACACCACGTGTACCGTCGCACCACATTCACTGACTGCTACACGCGGTCTTCCCTTCCACTCACCTGTTGGCTGCGTGATCTGCTGTTCCTCTTCCCATGTATCGCCTCCGTCGAGCGAGCGGCGGAAGAAGATCTCGCGAGCACCTGCTGGTCCGTGTTGGTCCCAAACTACATAAACAGTATCTTCGTATACTGCTATATCTTGATTCCAAGCAGGATATTCATGTTCGGATAATTGTACAGGTTCAGACCATGTCCATCCGTTGTTCTCTGATTTCATGTAGAACACTTCAACATACCCATAATCTTCACCTAAACTTTTGTCCCAGACTAAATGCACAACATTACCCCATGTTGCTATTCTTGGTTTCCTATCATTTCTCTCATGTTCGGTTAGCCTTACATCCTCACTCCACTCTTCAGGCGGCTCTTCCAAAAGCTCATACTCCTCTGATGACGCAGTAAATGGTATGATATGAGCTAACAACAAGAATAGCACCAATCCAGTAGCATAGAGGCGTTTTTCTTTCACACATTGACATCGTATTCGAAGTTTATAGATTTTTCGTTATCTATTCAGTCTATAATTATATATATATATATGCGATAAATCGGAAGATTTATGTACTTCCGGCTCGTTTACTTTAGGGATTAACATATAACCAAAAATCAGGAGGAATAAAATATGCTTTCAGACGCAAAAATGGGGAGAAAATTGATGAGTTTTATGACCGTGGGTATACTCCTGTTATCCGTGTTCGCAGGAGTTGGAATTAGCCAGGAGGACGATGACCTTGATAGCATCGCCCCGGCGATGTTGAGGGATGAAAACGATGGAACTGAAGAAAATTATGAAAGCGTGCTTGAGCCTACAGGATCGGATATGACTGAGAAAACATGGGGTAAAGGTCACGACAGCTGGATCGACGAGAACGGATCACAACAGTTTTTGACGGACGACCACTTTGGTTATCCTCGTCCGAATATGGATTTGAACGATGAAGATGAGGTATCCGAAGGGCTTGAGACCACATTCATCGGGATAACCGATCTTCGGGCTGATACACACTCCATATATCTGAACGAACGTAATGCGATCCATGTGACCGTTCAGAATATCGGCGGTGATGCAGGTGACGCTGCCTACGCGGAGAACATCACCGCAGCTATCGATGAGATCGAAGATATGATAGATGAGTACAGCGGGCATCCGCGTGTTGGTCTGCTTGAGAAGGCGGTGGAACGCCTGGAAGATACTCTGCTGCTGGTATCGGAGCACCAGCGTGAAGAGTCCATAAAGTCCGTTCGCCAGGCGGTAGTTCATTTGAATGCGGCGGGCCAGGGAAGACAGGGTATACCGACAGAAGATGTTATTTTATGGTTGGGAGAAGTGGTGCGGTTAAAGGTTGATACGGTAATCGACGAAGCCGGCCGCAACTTCGGCTCAGAGCACCCGGATGTACAGGAAGCAGATGCTATCTATGAAGATGGGGTTGATAAGCTCGAAGATGGTAAGTATATACCTGCGTTGAATAGATTCAGAATGGCTTTCAAAATCGTGCTCGGTGCGTACGTGGCCGATGTGAACATCGATGCATATTCATGGATGCCCGATGGTTACGAAGAAGATATATGGAGCGGTGAGATAGAGCAGTTGGAAGCTGAATCGTACGAAGTTCTAACGTTCAACTGGCACCCGACCAAACGCGGCATACATTACCTGCGGTTCAACATGACCGGCGAGTACGAGGTCTACCGGTCACCACCCGGGACGGAGGAGAGTCCGTTCAGGATGATGAGCTTTGGTGTGTCAGTGATACCGATGGCTGATGAATACGAATATTGGGAGGGCGGAAAAACCATTGACGACGAGGTTGAATTTCCAAGTGAGGGATATGACAGTACAGAAATCCTTATGTGGGACGGTGACCTCACGATCAAAGAGGGTGGCGCACTCATCTTCAGAGATAACGTGACTTTCATCATCGAGAATCCGGAAGCCGGCGATTACGGCATCCACATCAAGCAGGGGGGAAGATTCGAGATCGATAGCCCTCTGCGGACGACGGAGATAAACGCGGATGCATCCAATGGCTGGGAGTCCTACTTTTTCCACAATCACGGAGAGGTTCACTTTGAAGGTCCAACTATTATGCGTACTTACGGTCCAGAAGACATCGCACACCCTGGCGGCATACAGAACTTCGCGGGGAGCACCGCAGTGCTGGACAACACGACTGTTATCGAGGCGGATACGCACAGTGTTTACATCGGTGAGGATTCAAACATTCATGTGATGGGCGAGGATAGTGTAATTGGCAGACACGATCAGGGTGAAACGGAGAGATTGCAGGGACATGGTATCATCGTAGAAGGAGTTGCTCCCCGCATTGAGGATGTTGCCATACAATGGCATAAGGAGGACGGGATACATGTAAGGGACTCACGGCCCGGACCTATACCAGCGGCCAGCCTGCACGAGTATGCATCGGGAGATTACGACCAGCAGCTCACTCGTGACGGCAGAACCTCCACACAGCCGATCGTAGACGCGGGCAACGGCAACCTGTATATGGTGTATCTGGACGAGGATGACCAACATATCAATTTCATGAGATCCTCAGACCAGGGTCGTACATGGAGCGAACCGATAATAGTTCCCGATAGTGCCATCGAAGAGGGGCATTTGGGGAACATATCTTTCTCGGCCGATGGTGACAACTTAGCTGTTGCGTGGGAGGTGTGGACTGAAGCTATTTCCGACGAACCTGATCTATCACCAGCCCTCGTCTTACAGTACAGTTCTAACGGTGGAGAAGGATGGGCAAGGGAACCATATACAATAGGACTGTCGTGCTACCCGTCTGTTGAAGTGGAAGGGAACACGATATACGTGGGATACATGTACCGCCCTTGGCCACCGTATCCTATCGTGGGTTCTGTGAGGTTAAGATGGACGGATTCGGGTTGGGAAAACGAGTATGAACACGATTTTGAGATCGAGGAAGGTGTACCGGAGATAGCTGTGGTGGGCGATACCATACATACTGTGATCGCCAGTGAAGGGAATATATCTTATATCAGAAGTGACGATGGTGGTGAGAGCTGGACTGAAACTGAGATCATAGCCGAGTATGCCGGTGAGATGCCTTACGGCTATGTGTCCATGGATGCTGTGGAAGACCGTGTTTATCTCGTATGGAGTATGGATGGAGATTATAACGATTTTCAATTACCGTACCGTGTGTACGGTATGTATGCAAATTACGAAGAGGGCGAGTGGGAATGGTCGGATGAGATCCTTATATCGTCTGAAAGTACTGGAAATTCGGTTCACCCCGATGTTACCAGTGATAACGATGGGAACTGGTACGTTGTCTGGGAAGATGATGAACCATATGATTCAAGGATCAGGTACTCCGTGCTGGATAAAGAAGGGGAGGTAGTTGTTACAGACATGTGTTTGACGCCGGATACGCATGAAGCCATACTTCCATCGATCACCATCGACGGTGAGGGGTATGCATATGTTGTGTGGAGTGATGGTAGAGAATATATTACAGAGATTTTTATCAAGCAGCAGAGGATCAGAATAACTAATACCTTGATTGGCACGTTCAGATACGTCACTCAGAATGGGATCACCCTTCAAAATTCGCAAGGTTCAATAATATCTCACAACCATTTACAGAAGTGCCGTTATGCAATACAGCTTCATTCGTCTAATAGCAATATCATGGAGAACAATAAAATATTGGAATTTAGCTATGGGATCTTTCTACAAGACGGATCCAAAGATAATACTCTCCGCAACAACAATATATCAGATATAGGGTCAAGGGTGGCCATATCAATCGATGAATCTGTGAATAATGTGCTAATAAACAATACGATGGTTCGTAGTGGCATATTCATCCTGGGGGAGGAATTGTCTCATTGGAACACTCACGAGATAGAGACCTGCAACACCGTAAATGACAAACCGGTTTATTATTGGGCAAACAAAACCGGTGGAACTGTTCCTGCTGGTGCAGGTCAAATTATACTTGCTAACTCTACGGATGTGACGGTTGAGAGGCAGGAGATAAGCTGGGGTTGCATCGGTATAACACTTGGTTTTTCCAATAGGAATACTATCGATAGCAACGTTTTATCTGATAATGCGGATGGTATCGGCCTCTTTAGGTCGCATGGTAATACGATTAGCAACAACATAGTATGGATGAACTCGTATAGAGGGATTTTTCTCTACCAATCTGATAGAAATTTATTCGAAGATAATATCCAAGGAGTTAGTCTTCTTCCTGGGATATATGTAATTCAATCTAACGACAATAATCTTTCCAACAACACAGCCCACGGGAACGCGTTCTATGGTATAGTACTGTTAGAATCTACCAGCAATGACATCATAAATAATACTGCTACATCTAATAGTCTCGGAACGGGTAGTGGTATACGTCTCTATGGATCCAACGATAATACAGTTACCAAAAATTGGGCAGCTTATAACGGGTGGGGCATCCGGCTTACATTATCTCACGATAATCACATCGTCAACAATAACGCATCAGACAACCATTTTACTCACAGTGGCATATTCCTTGAAGGTTCCGATCGCAATACCATTGTCGGTAATATAGCTAACTCAAATAATTTAGCTGGAATTCGGCTATGGTATTCCAACGATAACATCATCAGCGAGAATACCGCTTCCTATCATAAAATAAACTTCAGTGGGATATATCTCCAGTACTCGGATCACAACATGATCACAAATAACACCGCCAACTCAAATAGATTGGCCGGGATATCTTTACATGATTCAACTGGAAATCATGTCTCCCACAACATCGTAACCTCGAACAGGAAAAACGGTATTTTTGTAACAGATTCTTACAGGAATAAGATTGACAATAACCTAGCGAACTCAAATTCTGAGAATGGGATCCACTTGTTTGATACCGATGACTGCATCGTATCATATAATACTGTATCCAACAATACTTATGGCATCATAATGGAAGGATCAGACATCAATACTGTTTCTAATAATGATGTAATCTATAACGGTCGTTACGGGGTCCGTGTTGTAAGCTCAAATGACAATACGATCTACCACAACAATTTCATGTTCAACGGAGTCCAGGCCATCGATGACGGATCCAACCAATGGGACGCCGGCCACCCAGCTGAAGATGGACTCGGCGGTAACTACTGGAGCGATTACGAAGAAAAATACCCCGGGGCAGAACCACTGCCTCCCCCATATGATTGGATATGGGATACGCCCTACGAGATCGCTGGAGATGACAATGAGGATAGATATCCGCTGAGAGAACCTGTGGGAGACCTTCTCAAATTCGAGATACCTCTTACCGCACACGAAGAAAGCGACGGGTGGAATTTCGTATCTATACCGATCGAACCCTTAGATCCCACCGTACCTACTGTCTTAAGCAGTATCGAGGGCACCTACGACACCGTACTTTCGTTCCAGAGTGCACGGGACGAGATACTACATGTTACGGAGGAAGATTCTGCCGAATGGAAGTCGTATGTACCGGATAGGCCGGACCATTACAACACACTGAAGGTGCTGAACAACACTCATGGCTTCTGGATAAGGATGACCGAAGACGCAAACCTTACGGTCTACGGGTATGCTCCTGAAGTCGGAACCACTACACTCGTACTCGAACCCGGCTGGAACATGGTCGGGTACCCCAGCGTATCCGAAGGTGACCACGATTTACCGGAGGAGGTGGACATCATAGGATACTTCGATAAGTACGAGGAGTACAACGTTGCCTACGATCACGAGCCAGCGGACTTCGTCTTCGTCCCCGGACAGGGTTATTGGATACACAATCCCACAGAGGCGAACATCGTTTGGACAGTGGAGTTCACACTCGATGGGTAAAGGTAATGATAGGCCCGTAAAAGGAAGTTTGTATACGAATAGGCGTTAGTTTCCCCTCCCGAAAATATACAAAGACGAATTGAGTGTATTGAATCGTAAGGATGATGGATCCGTCAGAAATCGAACATTAGTGGGCAAGGATAGGGGTTTCCCCACTATCCGCACCCGCAGACAAACTGGACTTTCAAGGCACGCTTAACCGCCCGTTTTTCAGAGAAAAACGGAATGACTTTGAACCTAAGCCCCGATCTTAAAAGGGTCTTTTCATTTCTAGGACTTTCCCACGTGATGCACATATCTCACAGATTTAGTACCACCATATTTCCCTCTTCCATATAAAGCTCTCATTATTTTTAAAACATAAATGTGAGGTTTAACGATTGATTCTACTTACAAAGAATAAAAGGAACCATCATTCTATGAATATTGCAGGATGAAAGATAGGACCTTCGACTGCATGGCGATATCTTGCAAAATTAGGTCTGTTCAAACGTGGTGAAAAAAAACGAAGAAAATGGGATCATTTCCAAAGAAAACATAGTAATTCATTGTGATAGATCGGTTTTATGTGTATTCTAATTCCATCGACTCAAAAAATAACATGCTCCTTGTAATTATGACGACAGAGATGATGTTTGGGAAGTTTATAGTTAAATGGTGAAAGAACAATTGCTTTTTATGATCGATTCGGGAAGACCTTCGGCCTTGTTTAGTGGGTAGTTCACAATCATGTATTATTGCTTTATTTGCAAAATCATCCCTATCCGGGGAGACAAAACTTTTTAACATAAACATATATCATTATCGAAAGGTGTTTCATATGGTGGAAATTAAATCTCCCAGAGGTACGGAACTAACATGTAAAGGCTGGAAACAAGAAGCTATGCTTCGTCAGTTGATGAATAACTTAGAGAATGCTGAAGATCCCGATAACTTGATAGTTTACGGGGGAACTGGGAGAGCAGCTAGAAACTGGGATTGTTATGAGAAGATAGTGGAGGGTTTGAAGTCACTGGAGAACGACGAAACCCTTTTGATACAGAGTGGAAAGCCGGTGGCGGTATTTCAAACTCACGAGCGGTCGCCAAGGGTGCTGATCGCTAACTCCAATCTGGTACCTAAATGGTCCAACTGGGAGAAGTTCTACGAGCTGGAGGACCTTGGTTTGATGATGTACGGTCAGATGACCGCAGGAAGCTGGTGCTACATAGGGACCCAGGGAATTATCCAGGGCACTTATGAAACATTCGCAGCACTGGCCAAGAAGCACTTCGACGGTACGTTGAAAGGTAAACTCTGTGTGAGCGGAGGCCTCGGAGGTATGGGAGGCGCACAACCATTGGCCATCAAGATGGCAGGGGGAGTAGGACTGGTTATCGAGATCGACCCGGACCGAGCTCAAAGAAGGTTAGAAGCCGGTTTCTGTGATGAAGTTTTAAACGACCTAGACGAAGCTATAGATGCCTGTAAAAAGTATGTGGAAGAAGGCGTCCCAAAGGCCATAGGACTCATAGGAAACACCGCGGAAGTGCTGCCAGAATTGATAGAAAAAGGGATAGTTCCGGACGTGCTGACCGATCAAACCAGCGCTCACGACGCCATGAGCTATGTACCGAAGGGTATTAGTTTCAAAGAATCACTAGAATTGAAGAAGGATGATCCTAAAAAATACAAAGAACTGAGCATGGAGTCCATGAGGATCCACTGCGAGGCGATGGTCGAACTCCAGGAGAAAGGTTCTATAACCTTCGATTACGGGAACAACCTAAGAGGGCAAGCATATGAAGCAGGATTCGAGAACGCCTTCGCTTACCCGGGGTTCGTTCCAGCATACATCAGACCTATGTTCTGCGAAGGTAGGGGACCCTTCAGATGGATGGCTCTTTCCGGCGACCCGAAGGATATACTCAGAACGGACGAGCTGGTGAAGGAGATGTTCCCTGAAAATAAGCAATTGGTCAATTGGATCGACCTAGCTGAGGAACACCTGCCCTGGGAAGGGTTACCAGCAAGGGTTTGCTGGTTGGGGTACGGTGAAAGACACAGGTTTGCCAAAAGGATAAATGATCTGGTGGCAGAAGGGGAGATATCCGCACCCATATCCATAACCAGGGATCATCTAGATGCGGGCAGTGTCGCCAGTCCGAATAGAGAGACCGAGGGCATGAAGGACAAGAGTGATGCAGTAGCCGATTGGCCTCTTTTAAACGCTCTTTTGAACACTTCCGCAGGAGCGACCAGCGTATCCATACACAACGGAGGTGGAGTAGGTATAGGATATTCGACACATGCAGGCATGGTAGTTGTTGCCGATGGTACAAAAGAGGCCGAAGAAAACATATTGAGGGTATTTAAAACAGATCCAGGTATGGGTGTAGTTAGACACGCTGACGCAGGATACAAAAAGGCCAAAAAGTTTGCTAAAGAGACGGGAATAAAGATGCCGATGTTAGAGTAGAAAATATAGGGGTCTATGAATTCGATCTCTAAAAAAGTTTTAAAAACTGCAATAAAACTAGGATTCTCAAATCATCACAGATCCGATCTTATTTATGAGTTTAGAAAAAAATTTAAACACTTCAATCGAATCTGAGAGCCTCAGCAGGTGAAACTTTGCTCGCTTTTTGTGCACTTGGTATGGCAGTCAAAAACATTGATACATAGGCGAGGATACCAATGAGAACGATAGAATTCCAAGCTATAGAAAATTCCCAACCCATAGGCCTAAGACCGTCATACCATAGAAGCCAACCTATAGCTATACCCAACAATGAACCTAAAACTATACCACAAAGAGTTATGAAAGAATTTTCTATCAAGAAAGTGTAACGTATCATCTTCCTTTTGAACCCGATCGCTCTCATCATCCCGATCTCCAAACGTCTCTCATGTACAGATCTTAAACTTATTACACCTAAACCAGCGATCCCTACTACAAGACCTAGAGCCATATATCCACTGAAGAGATCAAAAAACATGTAGGTTGCACTCAAGGCCTCTCTTAGCAGAGTACCTAATACGATGGTTTGAAATCCGTATTGAATTAATTCTCTATTCATCTCTCTTGCTATTTTATCTGGATCAACCTCGTCAATCGTGTTGAAGAAAAATAAAGAATTAGTAGATATATCGAATTGATCCTCCATAGTTTCCTTTGACATGAAATAACCACTGATCAAACTTTGATTCATCAACCCTATCACCTGCTTTTCTGTTGGATTACCGTCTTTATCGATGAAAGTTATCATTGTGCCTAACTCTGCTCCCTCCTCGACAGGTGGACCAAATTGATTTACTGGGGCATTTGTGATCACCACAGAAGGGTCGGTAAGGACTGCTTCCCACACGTTTTCCTTAGAACCGTATTCATCAAGGAAATCTACCATGCCAAATGTGTTGTTATTGACAAAATTCCTATCGATACCTATAACAGTCTTTCTATCCAAAGGATCGGTCATAGACGAAGATACTGAGCCCCGGTAAGCAGAGTCTATGTGGTTGAAATCATCAATATCTAGATTCTCGCTCTCCCTGATAATCCTTTCCATGTTGTCGATGGGCCTTTCCACATTACTCATACCTATTATATCATATCCTCCTGACTGTTCCTCGATCATGAGTTCTACGTTGGTATCAAACATACCCACGATCATCCCCATAACTGTGATAGAAAATATTATCAGTGCAAAAATAAACATGGTCATGCCGGTCCTGAATTTTTCTTTTAAAGGATGAGATGCTGCCGTGAGCATAACCGCCTTAAATCCTTTTTCAGACCTGCACATCTTTTCCATCCCCCTAGTGATAATGGACCCGTTAAGCATTATGATCAATACACCGGCAGTTACCAGGAATACACCTGATAAGATAAACATCTCAAGTTCAGCAGTATAATCATCGAAGAAGTCTATGGTCTCCAATGGCACGAGCCACCATATCAGTAAAAACACTCCCACACCAGTATATGCTATCCTGTCACCGACCCAGCGTCTTGTTATAGTTCCTATACCAACTATTATCAAGGAGATCCCTGTTACAGGAAGCCAAAGTTGTTCTACATTCGTTCCGATGAGCAGCATCAAAAGACCTACAAACAATCCAGCTATTGCCAAATAGAACAACTTGCTACTTTTTTTAGATACGGGGGGCTCTGGTATATCTCTCAGAGCTCTGACTATATTCAATTTAGATATCCGAGTGACAGAAAAAAATATCGTACCCATAGTTAGCAAAAAACCAAAACCGAATGCTAGGATCATGCTCTCCTGGGTCACTAAAAAGTATTCTAGTAAGGATACGTCTCCACCAAATGTAGCAAATATATCCTCCAATATATAAAAAATTACGTAAGTGATACCTGCTCCTACAAATATACCTACGAAAGAAGCTGCTGCAGCATATATCATCCCCTCATAAGAAAAAACCCTCCGCAATTGACTTCTTTTCATGCCGATTGCCCTGCTCATCCCCATCTCTGATTTCCTCTCCTCCCCCAGCATAACGAATATGTTAATAGCTAGTACGATACCTGCGATTATAGAAAAAGTTCCAAATATGAAAAAAATATCAGTGAATTGGGACATGTTTTCTTTAAAATCTTGGATGACCTGATTTTTATTCCCCCTTGCTTCAAGTACATCGTAATCGGGATCCTCTTGAAGAATTTTCTGAACATCATCAAATATCTGATCACTATACTCTACACCTCCAGCCACCCCCCCCATCGACGTTATCCTTATGTAGTTTATTTCATCAGGGACACCAAAAATCTCCTGAGCATCTGATAACGACATGATAACTTTATTAGGTCCGGGGAAAGCACCCCTTCCTTTACTATCTATCACCTCATTTATCGTAAAAAATGACCTATCATCTGACCTCGGTGGAAAAAGAACTAAAATATCACCCTTCTCAGCCTCTAACTCATCAGCCAAACGTGTGTCTATAAATATTTCTCCCTCCTCCAGTTCTGGATGAAAACTCCTTCCACCCTTATAAAAAGAACCAAAACCTTCTCCTTCATCGAAATCCATCCCGATGACTCTAGTGTTTGGTTGTGATAACTTCGTTTCAGGATTAAAAACGGGCAAAGAACCGTGAACTTCACCACTAACACCAGCTACGTTGTCAACTGATAAAATATCCTTTTGAAGCTCCTGATAAGTGCTGTATGGAAGAGATATCAGTCTTCCCTCTACAGTCCTGTTGAATACAGTAACATCTGTATCCTGCCATTCTTTGTATATCTCCCCTTCAACCATGTTATCCATCGTATCTCCTACACTAAAGGATGAAGATATTATGGCCGTAGCGATCATCAATCCAAGGATAACGATAACCGTGTTCATCTTTCTGCGTGATATATTCCTGCATCCTATCTTGAATAATACTTTATATCTGAAAGCATCAAATAGGACTAAGGCAACCACCACACCTATGATCGCTAGAAGGGGCAATATCATCTCTTTTATACCTCCCTAACCTCGTCGCATTGGATAACACCGTTCTCCATATGGAGTATCCTTTCCGCCCTATCCGCTACTCTGTTTTCGTGGGTCACTAACACCATCGTGTGTCCGTTTTGATTGTTTAATTCACAAAGTATATCCATTATATTGTCAGAAGTTTTGGTGTCAAGGTCACCCGTAGGCTCATCTGCCCATATTATAGCAGGCTCGTTCACTATCGCTCTTGCGATGGTCACCCGCTGTCTTTCACCTCCAGAAAGGGCCGAAGGTCTGTGGTTGTATCTATGACTGAGACCCACCATATCAAGTGCGTTTTTCGCCCTCTCCCTTGCACCCTTGGATTTACCCGCAAGGAGTAGAGGTAGTTCGACGTTTTCAACCGCAGTAAGCACTGGAAGAAGATTGTAAAATTGAAAAACAAACCCCATGTTAAGAGCTCTCATCTCAGTTTTTTTATTGTCAGAAAGAGCACTCAGATCCTTTCCATTTAACCAGACCTTGCCTTTAGTGATATCATCCAGACCGGATAGACAGTTAAGAAGGGTGGTTTTGCCACAGCCCGATGGTCCCATTATTGCGACCATCTCCCCTTTCTTTATCGAAAGGTCAACTCCTCTTAGAGCATGAACTCGAACCTCCCCTTCATAGTATTTATGTAAATTTTTTGATTTGATCATCAGTTGCATCACATCATCTCCACAAATGAAGGTGAAAAGTCAGAGGTAATTTGAGTATTTAATCTTATGGGAATCGGGGCTTTATTCAGTTATTTTGCAGGTCTAAAGCAAGAATTCTGCAGGGGCAAAGCTCCTCCACTCATAGCGATTTTTTGGAAATATCTACTAGCTCCACTCTCCCCTCGGAAACTCTTCCATATTTTCCATATTTATTCCCACAGTAATTCGGAACAGAAAAAAGAGACAACACCATCTCATCGAAAAAGTACCTGTAACCTTCTAGGAAGCATTGATGGCCTCTGATCATCTGAGTCAGCTCATTGTACTTCAAAAATCTTCTTACAGCCTCCCTTCCATACACCTTGTATCCTCCTCGGTAATAGTTTATGCCAAACTCGTGAATATCCTCGCTAGGATCGTTCCATAAAATCTCATCATATCTTTCATCTTCTTTGTCAAAGAGTTCGATCTCCTGCGCCTCTTTTATCCCTTCAGGGATCCCTCCATGAGCCAAATAAAAATCATCCACCACCCCGGCCACGGGTAATCTGTCATATATGGAAGCTATCTCATCATACAACTTCTTTGAGTACCTGGATCTAACCACGTCGTAGAATCCATATGATCTATTGATATTAACGGTTTCATGATTACCTCTTAGGAGTACAACTTCATCGGGGTTCTCTCTTTTCAATGATAATAAATATGTCAGGTTTTCAAGCTGTTTTTCACCCCTATCTACATAGTCCCCAAGGAATACAATCGGTGTATCATTTTCAACGGACTTTTCCACCACGAACTTGGAAACTTCCAGCTCTCCGTGTATATCACCTACAACCATGAATTCTTTCCAATCCTTCCTGACCATATTATCGCCAGAAAAGCAGCTCTCAACACTACTTAAAAAGTTAAAGTACTCAGATTCAGAAAGGTTTTGTTTTCCTTCGCGAAGCAGTTTATCGATCAACCTCATCTATTTACTTCTAATCTTCCCTCTGCTATTTCAATCACACGGTCTAAACTCTCTTTATACTCCGTTTTTAGATCTTGGGCCTTCGCAAGCATCTCTTCCACATACTCCTCGTCATCAATGTCTCCCAGATTGATCTTGACGTTGGCTATCCCTCCTATTATGCCGGAATAAGCCATCTGAGAAGCGACAAGGGCATCACTCACCGCCGCTTTTTTACCGTGCTCTGCAGCTTTCTCGGCCAGTTCGATAACTGCTGCCGACTTAACAGCCGTTCCCATGGGCACTTCCACAGCATGTTTGAGCCCTTCTTCCATAGCCTCCTTTCTCTTCTCTCTCTCAGTTTTTGTGGATCTAGGTAAACGTTTTGCTTCCATGTACCTATCGAAGGCCTTGGTATCATCGTCGACGGCCTTCAGCAGTTCATCTTTAAGTCGCTGGGCTTCATCGGCAACAGGCATCAATACCTTATCGACCTCGAAAGTTCCCCTTCCACCGGTGCTCAGGTTGCAAACCATCGAAGTGAGGGCGGCACCTATGGCTCCCGAAAGAGCCGCTATGCTTCCTCCACCAGGTGTTGAGGAATCTCTTGATACCTCGTGAACGAAGCCATCGACCTTCATATTGACTAAAGCATCTTCTTCGGTTACCGGGCCGCCGATGAGCTTCTCATCAAGGTCGAAATCTGACACATCTCTCAGTCCGAGAGACTGTATCGCTGTTTCGATCATATCTTGTTCAGGGATACCTGTCGGGAGGTTCATCTTCTTTAGATAATATTCACCACTCTTCAACAGCGCTTCATAGGGTGCGAGCCCAACTATCTCGCTTCCAGTAACCCTCGCCCCCATGTTTCTTGCCCTATCCCTGGCAAATTCATAGACGTCGTGGAGGTTTGTTTCTTTAAAGTTGGTAAGGTTGATGGATATCTGTGCTCTCTGATAGTCGTCAACGTACCAACCGATAGCTTTACAATAGTCGAATCTACCTTTCTGTTTTACCGCCTTACCATCTAGATCATCAGTATCGTAATCGTATTCTTTCTCCAAGAAGTGCTTGAGGTCGTAACCGTGCTCATCCTTTGTGTGCTCTTTCACCTCTTCGAATGATCCCCCGACGAAGTCGCATTCTCCGCACGGGAACTCTTCCTCTGAGTACCTAACGATCTTCCCCTTCCAGTAATGCTGGTCAGGGCTGTTAACTCTTTTAGCCCTTCCCCTCTCTCTCATTTCTAGGGCTATGTCCCAGGCGATCTTCTTATTTTTGGTGTTCAAATTTATATTATATGCTATCAAAAACTCTCTAGCTCCGATAACCGTAGCACCTGTTTTCCTTACCCTCTCATTCCACTCTGCAGGACCATAATCGGGTTTCCATGACGGATCGACAAGCTTGTCCTCTAAACATTCGTACTGCCCGCTTCTCACTGAAGCTAGATTTCTGCGTTTATCTTCTGTGGCGGCTTCTTCGTAGAGATATACGGGGATACCCAGTTCGCTTCCCACTCTCTCTCCGAGCTCGTGTGCCAGCGCTACACAGTCGTCCATGGTCACTCCCTTGACTGGAACAAAGGGGCAAACATCTGTGGCACCCATGCGGGGATGACTACCCTCATGTTTACTCATATCGATCAATTCCGAGGCCTTTTTGATCGCTTTAAAAGCAGCGTCCACTACCCCTTCAGGTGTTCCGACGAAAGTGACCACCGTACGGTTGGTATCAGCACCCATGTCTACGTCCTTGAGCTCAACGTTTTCTACGGATTCTATCTCGTTCGTAATCTCATCTATCACTACTTCGTCCTTCCCTTCAGAGAAGTTCGGCACACATTCAACGAGCTTCATATAGTTACACCTCTACACCCCTATCTTTTCTTCTTAATAAAGATTTTTGAATCAGGAAAACACTCCTTCTCATCCGCCGGCGATCAAAGGAAATACAGCGACCTTCTTCGTTTTATCGATTTTAGTATGAAGGCCTTCCAAAAAATCTATGTTTCTGCCGTCGACCATTATCTTCACAGTATCTTTGAGTTCACCTTTTTCATCAAGCATCTCATCTCCAAGCTCAGGATGTTTTTCGATCAGGATCTCTACCATGGAACCAACATCTTCTGCCTCGACTTGCACGGACTTCGAACCGGCCGCTTCTCGTAGGTTTGCAAAGAACCTAACCGTTACACCTGTCATATTCTCACACCTTAAATAAAGTAAAGAGAAAGGTGTTCAGAGAAGTTCAGTCTTCATGTATCATGTCGAGCTCTTCGTCAGAAACATCGTAAACTTCGTTATGTGGTGGAAGAGGCTCTTCCCGCATGAACTCCGGCAATCTGTCATCCTTGTCAGTGAACCCTGCTTCTTTATTGAACTTTCGTTCGATAGCCAGTACTTGCTTTCCCATCTTTTCCATATCCTCAACGGTGAACTCTTCCCCTATAACTCCTCCGATGGTTTCAGCCATACCCTCCATCGTCTCCGGATCGTCGAGTGTAGCAAAAGTAGTGAATAGACAATATCCTGAACTATCTATGAACCCTGCATGTATCTGGAAATTTTTAGAAAGCTCAGCCTTATCAGAGGGGTCTAAAGGATCGGATTCTCCTCCAACACTCAGGATCTCAGTGGCAACGGTGTATCCAGCAGTATGGTCGGCCCCCATAGTGGTGGTTGCATAGGTGGTTCCAATACCTTTCACCGCCCTGGGATCGTATGCCGGGATAGATTGTCCCTTCACAGTAGGGACCCGATAAACGCCCAGTGCTTTGCCCACGAGATCAGCTCCATTGGCAAGAAGACGTCCAGTGTGGGTTTTCTTTCTTATCTCGTCCATCAGTTTCAAAGCTCCCTTTCCATCTCCAAATTCAAGCATACCTCCTTCCATCGCCACGGCTATTGTATTCCCCATCTCTATAGTGTCTAATCCAAGATCGTTGCATGCCCGATTGAGCTCGCCTATTATCTTCAGGTCGTATATACCACAATTTGGTCCTAGTGCCCAAACACTTTCGTACTCCAAGACACCGACAGGGTCCTTTCCTCCTTTCTTGGTCCATACCTCAGAGCACTGAATTATGCAGCCAGGACTGCATACATGAGGTCTAACACCACCGAGTTCCTTTATCATATCAGCTTTTTTCTCACCCGAAACCTTTTCAGCGTTCTCGTCACTTCCTGCGGAAAAGTTTCTATGTGGTAATCCGCCAGACTCATCAAGGATGTTTATAAGCACGTTGGTTCCGAAGGAACTTAAAGCTCCACCGGGTTTTGTTACATCGTGTTCTTTTAACCCTTTGACGAGCTTCTTTTTTCCTCGCTCGAACATCTCCTTATCCTTTATTTCCACTCCTGATGCACCTTTCCCATCAAGGACAATGAATTTTAGACCTCTAGAGGCCATAACGGCCCCGAGACCACCTCTTCCTGCATATCTGCTCGACAGACCATCGATATCGTTGAAACATAAGCCTGCATTGGACGCTTTCATCTCTCCGGCTATACCCGCGGAGCAGATGTCGACTTTATCACCGAATTCGTCGTGGATCTTCTCGTAGGCTTCGTACAATCCTATATTGGAGAGTTTCGAAGCATCTAAGAATTTTGCATCTTCTTGGCTTATGTGCAGCAACTTGTATCCATCTTCAGGCATCCCTTCAACGATTATAGCTTTTAGACCCAGTTTCGCCATGGTCTGTGCAAATCGGGAGCCAACGTTTGATTCCTTAATCCCTCCCGTCAACGGAGACTTTGCACCTGCAGACATCCTTCCTGACGAAGGTGCGCTAGTTCCTGTGACGATTCCCGGGGCAAGGACAAGTTTGTTGTTTGGGCCGAGTGGATGGCAGTTCGATGGTACCTCATCCGCAACGATTGATGATGTTACGGCCCGTCCTCCCAGTTTTTGAAGGTCCTCAGGAACATCTTCGTAGGAAATCTCCCCTTTCTCTATATTAACACGCAATATCCCTTCCGCCATCTTTTCACCTTTTTCAGGTTAATCATACGTTAAGAAAATATTAAAGATTTGTGTTCCTCTAAGAGAATTAAAGCCAGGCCTAGATTTCCCTAGCATCCCGCTCCTCGAGCTCGATGTTGTCAAAGTAGTCAACGTTACTTAACAACCTCGCCTTACTCTTCACTATTTCAACCATACCTCCTTCTTCCTCTAAAATTATCTGACCTACCTCGTCGTTCCGTATACCACGCTTGTTGAGATTCCGAACTATATCCCATTTACTTACTTCGTCTTTTAGGGAGAATCTGAAAGGAACCATACCAAATATATTTGCATGTTCCTCGTAATCCTCTCTAAGTTTAAGTTTGCCTTTCTTTTCGATCTTCATCTCCTCAAGCCGCCTATCGACGAAGTCTTCTATCTCATCAAGGAAGTTCATCTCGTCCTTACTCACAAAAGTTATCGCCTTCCCTGACTTATCCAACCTTCCAGTTCGGCCTATTCTGTGAACATAGTCCTTGTGATATCGGGGCACATCATAATTGATTACATGGGTTATATTCTCCACATCGATACCTCTTGCAGAAACGTCTGTAGAAACCAGTATGTTTATCTTGCCAGATTTAAAATCGTTCATCGTCTTGGTTCTAGCGTTCTGGCTCATGTCACCATGCATGGCATGTGCTTTGTATCCCAATCTTCTAAGTTTATCTGCAAGAGTCTGGGTCCATACCCGGGTATTACAGAATATAAGGTACTTTCCAGAATCATGCTCCAAAAGGGACGAAAGATATGCAAGCTTATTCATCTTGCCCACTCTTACAAAGAACTGTGAAACTCCTTTTGCGGAGATATCATCCTTGGACAGTTTCAATATATCTGGATTTTTCATGTATTTTTTACCCAATCTCACTATTGGAGACGGCACAGTTGCGGAATATATCATGGTCTGTTTATCATCAGATGTTCGAGATAAGATCCATTTTATATCCGGGAGGAATCCCATGTCGAGCATCCTATCGCCTTCATCTAAAACGAAGAATTTTATAGAATCTAGTTTCAGAACGCCTCTTCTCATCAAGTCCATCACCCTTCCAGGTGTTCCAGCGACAAATGATGCATTCTTTAACTTGGTTATCTGCCTCCCTATACTAGCTCCGCCATAGATAGCCACTGTTTTTAGGCCGTAATGTTTGGCGAACAGCCTAGCCTCTGTCTCTACCTGTTGAGCGAGCTCACGGGTAGGTACCATCACTATAGCTTCTACACCTTTCCCTCCTTCGATCCCCTCGAATATGGGGGCCACGAAACAAAGGGTCTTTCCAGAGCCAGTTCGAGCCTGAACTATTACGTCTTTGCCTCTTAAAACTAAATGGATTGTCTCTTTTTGCACACGAGTCGGCTTCGTGAAACCTCCTTCTTTAAGTGCGGAAAGGGTTTTACTCTTTAAGTTCATTTCTTCAAATTTATCATATTCTTTCATCATACTTCACCTTTAAATCTACTTTTAAACTGCATTAATACCTTTAAAAAGACGTTAACGTCTTTAAATCGTTTCATTATTCTTCATCATCTTCCTCAGGAGTTTCTTCAACTATCTCCTCTTCTTCGTCTAAGTCCTCAGCAAGTTCTTCAAGGTCTTCTTCTTCAAGTGATTCGACCTCTTCTTCTTTCTCGCCTTCATATTCTTCAATAAACTGTATCGTCTCGACTTCAAGGTTTTTTCTAAGATCGGCCACGATCGTGAATTTGTTCAAAAGCCATTGTTGACCGTACTTACAATCTTCTGACAATACTATTTGAAGTGATCCTTCTTCGAGTGTGATCTTAAAGTCAGCTTTACCGTAGTTTTTCTCTAACAGGTGTTTAACTTTCTCTTCTTCGGTTTCAGCTTTCTTGGTTATCTCGTAATCAACTCTCAAACTCTTTCCAGCTAAAGGATGATTGAAATCTACTCTTACTCTGCCTGCGGTCGCCTGAATTATGGTTCCCATCCTGCCGTCTATCTCCACCTCAGCACCTTCAGTTATGTCCACACCTTTCCTGTTCAGTTCCCTTCTACTGAAGAGATCGATTTCTCCAGGACTCCTGTTTCCCATGGCTTTTTCAGGTGGGATCTCGACAGAGTCTTTTTCACCTATTTCAGCTTCCAAAAGGGCTTCTTCCAATCCCTGTAAAAGCTGCCCGCTGCCTATCTCAATAGAGCGGGGACCATAAGTAGCATCTTCGTTGAGGATCTCTTCCTCTTCAGCCTTTTCTCTACTGGTAGTATCGAAGAGGATATCTTCTCCATCTTCGTCTTCCGGTAGTACCCATACGTCGTAATCTATGTACACAAGGTCTCCTTTTTCCATTTCAGACACCTAATCAATCTTGGTAGAAAGAGGTCCTTTTTAAGTATTGTGTATGATATGTTAGAAATTTGTATTACTTTATTCCATCTTCTCGATCGCATCCAAAACACTGCGGCGTACGTTCTCTTCAGTGAATTCTTCAAGGTGACCGGGAACTTTTGCGACTGGTATACCACTTTCACGTAAATAATCGATAGCCGGCAGTGTTTTTACCTTGAATTCGTTGAGTCTCGAGCGTATCTTCTCTTCCGTGTCATCTGAACGCTGTATCACCTCAGTAGAACACTCGGTGCATTTACCTTCGTCAGGGGGCTTATACTCCAGGTGGAATACCTTACCACACTCAGGACAGATCCTCCTTTTGATGGTTCTTTGGATTATAAGGTCGTCAGGACTGTCAACCCATAAGATAAAATCAACATCTGTATTTTTTTCTTCGATCAAGTTCAGAAGATATTTTGACTGGTCCAATGTACGGGGGTATCCGTCCAGGACCTGTCCTTTGTACCCCTTCTTCCCGAAAAACGATTCAAAGAGAGCGTTTGTGATCCGGTCGGGTACGAAAAGACCTTGTTCAACGAAGAATTTTGCTTTCATCCCTAGTATCACGGAGGAATCCTCGGTACCCAACTCCTTAGCTATCTCTTTATCTGGAATAAAATCATCCTCTTTTTCGTTCCAGAAACGCGAAAGATCTCCATCGTAATCATAATTATCGAAATTGCCAAGATATGTGCGGAATATATCACCAGTTGATAGTTGTTCTAGTTCATATTTTTCAACAAGTACGTCTATCCTTGGTTGCTTTCCGGCTCCACTTTTTCCTGTGACGATTACGTTGGTGACTTTCTCAGGTATTTCATGTGCCATCTTATCATGCTGAAGAGGGATTTCTACTATTTAAAAATGTTCGAAGTTAGCTTTTACAATCTAAACACATTTCACTCATCTCATCTGGGATAGAATGGAGATAGCGAACTTGTTTGCATCCTCTAAATCCTTATCATCTGGATGACCTTCAAATCGTCCTTTATAGGTTTCACCATTACAGCTCCAACTGCCCAATATCTTCCCGCCAATCTCTTCAATTTTAGATTGCAAGATGCACAAGAAGGAGGTTTGACCACCATGCGTTCCAAATACAAAGAATGGGGTTCCCTCTAGATCGTCTAAATCTTTTAGAAATTCCACGATTTCTTCAGCAGGTCTTCCGTAGTAGCAACCGCTTCCAATTCCCACTAGTGAATTATTCTTTACATCTTCAGGTTTAACATATTCTAGATCCTTCACTTCTGCACCTACTACACTCCCGATGGCATGAGCCACCTTTTTCGTATTACCGCTTCTTGAGTGATATATCACCAAACTATCCATATTTACCTTAATGAATACGTTGTTCATACTTCTTTCGGTCTTTGTAACGATCGATCATGTAGGAATAAATCATAAGGGATCACTGTCATCATTTGAAAATAAAGATTTTTTTCTGGAAAATATGCCTTTCCACTTCAATCGGAAGATTTATTATGTAGGCATTTGTCCCAAAAATCAAAGGAGAATAAACCATGTATGAAGTTAGATTTCACGGTCGTGGTGGACAAGGAGCGGTGACCGCTGCTAACACCCTAGCCGATGCCGCATTCAGAGAGGGGAAAGATGTACAGGCCTTCCCCATGTTCGGTGTGGAAAGGAGAGGTGCTCCGGTCGCAGCTTTCACCAGGATAGATACCGAACCGATAGACATAAAAACTCAGATATACGAACCTGATGTCGTGGTAGTTCTGGACACTAGTTTACTGGATGTCGTAGATGTGACGGAAGGACTGAAGCCGGATGGAAAGATAATCCTGAACAGTGCTAAAGACCCGGGAGATTTTGATTACCCAGGAGCCGATGTTTACACAGTTGATGCAACGAAGATCGCTGTGGATAACGGGCTGGGTACTGAAACGAATCCGATCGTAAATACCTCTATCCTAGGTGCATATTCAAGGGTTGTCGGGAACGTCAAACTTGAATCCTTGTACGATGGTATAGCCAACAACGTACCCGTTAAGATCGAGAACAACAAAAAGGCAGCGAAAGAAGCTTATGAACAAACGAAAGGGTTGTGATAAGATGACAAAGGTCAAAATTACTGTTGGAGCGATAAATAAAGACGCAGGAAGTTCAAGGAGATACAAAACGGGCGGATGGAGGACCATGAAGCCAGAAGTCGATCTCGAAAAGTGTGTTAGCTGTTTCAAATGCTTCGATTACTGTCCAGACGGTGCGATCAAGAAGACGGACGAAGGCATAGAATATGATCTAGATTATTGTAAGGGCTGTGGCATATGTGCTAAGGAGTGCCCGGTCGAAGCGATCGTAATGGTCAAAGAGGAGAAGTGATAACATGGCAGACCAAAGATCTATGACTATAAAAGGAAACATGGCCACTGCGATGGGTGCAAAATTGTGCAGACCAAAAGTTGTTCCAGCTTATCCTATCACACCATCTACGCTATTTCCGGAAAAGATGTCGGAGTTCATAGCCGATGGTGAACTGGATGCGGAGATGATCAATGTAGAAAGTGAACATTCCGCTATGAGCGCATGTATAGGTGCATCAGCCACCGGAGTGAGAACGTGTACCGCCTCCGCTTCACAAGGGGTCGCCCTTATGCACGAGATGCTTTTCGTGGCCTCAGGTATGAGGTTACCGATAGTCATGGCGGTCGGTAATCGTGCCCTTTCCGCCCCTATCAACATATGGTGTGATCATCAGGACACTATCTCTTCTAGAGACTCAGGATGGCTTCAGTTCTATGCGGAAACGAACCAAGAAGGACTGGATCTGATGATCAACGCCTTCAGGATCGGTGAAGACAATGATGTACTCCTGCCTGCTATGGTGGGTATAGACGCTTTTGTGCTCACTCACACGATAGAAGGTGTTGAAGTACCAGCACAAGAAGATGTGGACGACTTCCTACCTCCCTACGAACCACCTCACGGTAGATTGGATCCAGACGAACCCTCCACTTTTGGTTCCTTCGGAACCCCTGAATATTATCAAGAGTTCAAGCAAGCTCAAGTCGAGGCTATGGAAGGAAGTCGAGAAGTGATCGATAGAGTATTCGATGAATTCGAAGAACGATTCGGTCGTAGATATAACAAGGTCACCACATACAAGTGTGATGATGCAGACATAATAATTCTGACCATGGGCTCGATGACTGGAACAGCCCGTGAAGCGGTCAACAGAATGCGGGAAGAAGGAAAGAAAGTCGGCCTGGCAAAGTTGACGGTATTCAGGCCGTTCCCATATCCCGAACTCGAAGAGATAATGTCTGGAGCGAAAGGTTTAGCCGTGGTCGACAGAAACATCTCGCCTGGTGGTTTTGGAGCGGTATATTCGGACCTTGCCGGTGCCTCGATCAACATTGAGAAGAAGCCGTTGATAAAGAACTTCGTTACCGGTCTCGGCGGTCGTGAGATATTTGTTAAGAATTTTGTCGAGATCTACGAAAAAACACTTGCAGCCGTTGAAGCAGGTGAGGTAAAAAAGCCGTTGGAATGGATCAATATGAATCAGGAAGTGATGAGGTGATAAAGATGACTGGAGAAGATAAAGAGTTGTTCGCATCCGGACATAGGGCGTGTGCAGGGTGTGGTGAAGGAACTGCTGTAAGGCAAATACTCAAAGCCGCTGGACCGAACACTATCGCGACCGTTTGTACAGGTTGTTTAGAAGTAGTATCTACAGGATATCCTGAGACTGCATGGGAGATACCTCTTATTCATGCAGCTTTTGAAAATTCAGCCAGTGTAGCTTCAGGTGTTGAAGTAGCCTTGAAACAGCTCGGCAAGAAGGACGATGTGAAAGTGGTCGCTTTCGGTGGAGACGGAGGTACATTCGATATCGGTTTTCAAGCACTATCAGGTATGCTTGAAAGAGGACATGATATAACATACGTATGTCTTGACAATGAGGCATACATGAATACAGGGATACAGAGATGTAGTTCGACCCCCTACGGAGCAAGTACTACGACCTCACCGGCCGGGAAGTACAGCATAGGTGAACAAAGGCCGAAGAAACCCATCGGTGCTATATGTGCTTCACACGATATACCATATACTGCGACAGCAACTATAGCCTATATGTCAGACCTGAAAAAGAAAGCAAAGAAGGCTATAGAGACGAAGGGACCATCATTCCTACACGTGTTCGTCCCTTGTCCAACGGGATGGAGACATGCCAGCAATGACACGATAGAGATATCCCGCTTGGCCGTGGAAACAGGAATATTCGTTCTTTGGGAAGCTGAAGACGGAGATATCTGCAACCTTAACGTGACTGTTAAACCAAAGAAAAGGAAACCAGTGGAAGAATACTTGAAAACTCAGAGAAGATTCGGGCATCTTTCAGAAGAGGACGTTAAGAAGATTCAGGCAGACGTTGACGAAAAGTGTGAGAAATACGGCTTCTGAAAAAACCTATTCCCCATCTTTACCTTTTTTTATTCACTGGTTTCGATCGAGTAAGATACGTTCATCCCTTTAAGAGTTGCATGTATCTTATCTGCGAACCATATGGCATCGGATACTGTAGCATCGTTATTCCACCTGTATACCATGTCATAATCTCCTTTCTGAGGTTCAAATCCTAGACCATAAAGTACATCCACGACCTCGGACGGTTTTTCTCCTTCACTGTGAAATACCAGTTTTATGTAGGTTTTCATCTTTACCGATAAAACTATACATTTCCATAGTTATTAATCTTTTTGCGGCATTCCCTTGAACCCTTTCGCAATGACATACATCTCAGAACTCGAATCACGGGAGGCTTTAGGGGAGTGACATCTTACAGAATAGAAGAATTTTTCCAATTCATCTAAGAAATTTTTAAAATCTTCACCCTGAAATACTTTCACCACGAAGACACCCCCCTCCTTGAGAACACGGCCACAAAAGTCCAGAGCGGAACGGGCAAGGTAGATAGAACGTGCGTGGTCCATGGAATAGTTCCCGGTTATATCAGGTGCCATATCAGAGATCACCACGTTCACTTCACCAGCTATTATGGCCATCCGCTGCATTTCTACCTCATCAGTCACATCAGCCCTGTAAACCGTAACACCGTCTATATCCCTTATCCTCTGCAGGTCTATCGCCATGACGTTATCTTCCCCGACCCTCTCCACAGCATACTGACTCCAGCTCCCTGGGGCTGCCCCCAAGTCCACCACGATGTCCCCCTTTCTAAAGATATTAAAACGCTCGTCAATCTGCTTGAGCTTGTAAACAGCACGAGAACGATAACCTTCTTCCTTGGCTTTACGATAGAAGCCATCCTTTTTCCTGTAAGCACACATGTTATACACTATCATATTACAGGCGTACTTAATATTTAGGAACGATCCTAGATTTATTTTACGGAAAGTTTTTAACCCTTTATTTTCAATCAGGTCGTATGCTCTCTGGGAACGCTTTCGATAAAGTACTCAAGAATGTTAAAAAGATAAGGGAACCTGGCGAGGGTCCCGAGGAGTCCATGGAATCCATGGATAGTTACCTGTGTGACCTCTGTAAAGACGAAAAAAAACCGAGTGAGATAATTCAATGCGGATTCTGTGGTAGATGGGTTTGCAAGGAGGGATGTTGGGGAACATCATTGAAGGCTTGTGAAAGCTGTTCAGGATTGATATTGCTTGCCAGAGGGGATGCAGAAAAAGATCAAGAGGAATGATCCAATGAGAGAAGAGCTTCAAGATACGGTAAAGATATTAGAATGGGATCAAAGGTTGAAGAAATTTGAGGAGGAAGAACCAAATCTATTAGGCCTGTACATCGTCGTTTTCCTATTGGGAACTCTATTCGGCATGATACTCATCGAGTTCTTGATGCCTATGCTTTTTGAATACGGTACCCAGGTGATGATATGAAGCTACTGTTGATCCACTCTGATTATTTGGAATACGAGGTTAAGAAAGACACACCTGTGGCTGAGGATATACCTGAAGAGATGAAGAAAGGCCGCATGGATGAATGTTTGTCTGTTTTCACAGCTGTGGAAAAAAACGATGAAGGTAGAGAGGAGGACGTTATAAAACAGGGTGTGCAGGAGGTTAAAGATGTGGCTGAACAGCTTGGCATAGAAAAGATCATGCTGTATCCATATGCCCATCTTAGCCCTTCGTTATCTTCTCCGGATACAGCAGTTAAGGTATTGAAAGGTATGGAGGAATCCTTATCCCATGAATATACCGTGCATCGCTCACCCTTTGGTTGGTATAAAGCTTTCAAACTGAGCTGTAAAGGTCATCCTCTCTCAGAATTATCAAAAGAGATCGTACCTGAGGGAGAGAAAGAAGTGGTTGTCTCAAGGGCTTTGGAAGCTGAAGAGGAGATGGAATCTAAATGGGGGGTACTTGATCTAAATGGTGATTTCCATAAGGTGAATGTAGGGAATACTGTTGAAGGATATGATTTCAGAGGAAACGAAGGCCTCAAAAATTTCTTAAGATATGAAGCAGGTGGTAAACGAGCTGAAGGTAGAGAACCGCCTCATATCAAGTTGATGCAAAAGCACGAGCTAGTAGATTACGAGCCAGGCTCTGATCCCGGGAACCTTAGGTATTATCCCAAAGGACGTTTGATAAAAGGACTTCTGGAAGATTACGTAGGCACTGAAACAAGAAAATATGGTGCTATGGAGATAGAGTCACCCATAATGTACGACATGAATCACCCCACTTTGAAGAGTTATCTGGATCGGTTCCCAGCAAGGCAGTACACGATCGAGACTCCGGACAAGGACGTTTTTCTGAGGTTTGCTGCTTGCTTCGGTCAATTCCTTATGGCCAAGGATATGACGGTTTCTTACCGAAATCTACCGCTGCGGCTTTACGAACTCACACGTTATTCATTCAGGGTGGAGCAAAGAGGGGAACTCAGCGGGTTGAGAAGACAGAGAGCATTTACGATGCCCGATTCCCATGCGATATGCAGTGATATGGAGCAGGCTAAAGAAGAGATGATGACTAGGATGGATCTAGCGATGTCCGTCATGAATGGCATAGGTATAGATACGCCGAACAGTTTAGAACTGGCCATAAGATGTACTCGTCAATTCTTCAACGAGCATAGGGGTCATCTTACGAGACTGGTTAAAAACTATGGAAAGCCCGCTTTGATCGAGATATGGGAAGATCAGTTTTTCTACTTCGTACTTAAGTATGAATTCAATTATATAGATCCCTCCGGTAGAGCTAGCGCTCTCGTGACAGATCAGATTGATGTTGAGAACGCGCCTAGATACGGGATAACATACGTGGATGAAGATGGTAAAGAGAAACATCCTTACATACTTCATCTCTCACCCAGCGGTGGTATAGAAAGGGTCATGTTCACCCTACTAGAGATGGCTGGAGAAGTCGAATCTCGAGGAGAAAAACCAAGTTTTCCATACTGGCTCTCACCGACGCAGGTCAGGTTAGTACCAGTTTCCGACGAACAATTAGATCACGTTAAGGAGCTGTCAGAAGAGTTTGAGGATGTGAGGGTCGATATCGATGACACAGATAGGACCGTGGGAAAGAAAATTCGCGATGCGGAAATGGAGTGGATACCCTATGTGGTCGTTGTAGGTCCTCGAGAAGTGGAGAGCGGAAGGTTGTCAGTAAGAGTACGGGAGAGTGGAGATCAGCTCACCCTTTCACTGGATGAGTTGAAACAAGAACTAGCAAACAAACAAGCGGAGCTCCCTTTCCGCGGCCTGCCATTACCGAAAATACTGTCGAAACGTCCTGTATTTGTAGGTTGAATCAAACCTTATTCACTTGGTTTTAGTATGACCTTAAGGGACTCTTCCCCTTCAGCGGTCAGACGGAACCCCTCTTGTGCCTTTTCCAAAGGAAGTTCATGGGATATCATATCATTTACTTTCACTTTTCCTTCGGATATAAGTTCTATAGCTTCTTTGATATCGTCATCACAGGCAGCATAGGATGTTGTGATGGTTATCTCGTCCTTCCACAAATCCCAAACAGGCATAGGCAGTATCTGATCAGGCTTTAAAGGTGCAAATAAAAGTATGCTACCGCCCCTATCGACTGTTTGGAAAGCCTGTTCCATCGCACCCGGGACCCCTACGCTAACAATCACCTTGTCAGCCAGCTTACCTTCATTGGCCTGGCGGACAAGGGATGCTGAAACATCTTCTGCATCGAAAACTTTTGATGCGCCAAACTTTTCTGCAGTTTTCATCCTAAATTCCGATATATCGGTAGCTATAACCCTTTTCACACCCTTGTTCAGAGCTAATTTAATGTGCAGAAGACCGGACAATCCACTTCCGATGACCAAAACTGTGTCTTCAGAACCAAGGCCCAAAAATTTCTGTCCACGGACAACACAAGCTAAAGGTTCTATGAACACACCCTCTGAATAACTCATGTTATTAGGTATCCTATAGACTCCTTTATCCACGTTGATGGATGGCACTCGTATATACTCGGCGAATCCGCCAGGATCAAAGTTAGTGGTGCGGAGTGTGTCGCACACCGATGTGTGCCCTTTACGACAGTATTTACACGAATCGCAGGGTACGTGGTGGGATACGAAGACCCGTTCTCCTACCTTATATCCGTCAACTTCCTCACCAACTTCGACTATCTCTCCAGCTATCTCGTGTCCGAGTACCCGAGGAGCTTTCTTGATACGATACCATTCCATCACATCGCTACCACAGATTCCACTTGCGTGGACCTTTATCAACATTTCATCTTGGCTGATAGAGGGAACAGGTATATCCTCGATCCGAACGTCGTCGTTGCTGTAATAATTAGCTATACGCATTTTCTACTCGCTTTTCAATTGCTCGAAGAGTTCGTTTGCCTCTTCAGCAGTAGCACCATCGTGTATAATGGATCGTAGAGCTCTGATCATCGGTACTGGATACTTGTTTTTCCAAACATTTCTTCCCAGATTGACTCCAGCGGCTCCTTTGCTTATCCCATCATATACGAAGTCAAAGACTTCTTTATCACTGTCCACCCTCGGACCACCGGCCATAACGACTGGAACGGGACAACCTTCGACCACTTTCTCAAAGTTCTCGCACCAATATGTTTTAACGACTCTTGCTCCCATCTCTGCAGCTATCCTTGAGGCTAATCCCAAGTACCTAGCATCCCTCTTCTTCAGTTCCTTTCCGACAGCGGTAACAGCCATCACTGGTATACCATAGTTCTCACATTCATCCACAAGTTCAGCTAAATTGGTTACTGTTTGAGTCTCATATTCACTGCCTACGAAAATGGATATTCCTACTGCAGTGGCGTTTAGTCTGAGTATCTCTTCTATAGATGTTGTTATCTCCTCATTTGCGAGGCTTTCTCCGATAACACTGGGACCACCAGATACTCGAAGTATTATGGGCTTTGAGTTGTCAGGGGGTATGCAGTTCCTTAATACGCCTCTGGTAACAAAAAGGGCGTCGGCATACTCCATCAAAGGCTCAACTGTCTTACCCGGTTTTTCTAATTTCGTGGTAGGTCCCTGGAAGTACCCATGATCTATCGGTAAAAAAAGACATTTACCGTCCTTCTGTATTAACTTTGACATTCGGTTTTTGATTCCCCATTCCATGTTATTCACCATTTTTACTACCTTACAAAACAGTAGGATATTTATATTTTATCAATACTGACTATCGATATGACATTCCATTATATCGAATTCATGACAACATGTCATGCAACAGAGGATTGTTAAGGATATATGGATTGCTAGGACAATAATATTTGAATCAAATAATTAAGATTAATAATTTATTTTTTAAGAATCATGGCTAAAAGGATTTTAACTTTACAGCGATTTGAAATTATAGAAAGCCCATTTTTATTCTTTTATTAGGGCTTCCAAGATAACATATCAAGATAATCCAAAAAATATATATATGCCTGGTAGATTTATGAAACATTCAAGAAAAATAAAATTAACCAGGTGATAAAAATGAGCAATGGATTATATGGCTATCTGGACTCAGATGAGAATATTTTGGCTAGACTCGGACCCTTTATAGCAACCGACCAGAGAGTTATTAGGTATGAAGAATTGGATACTGCCTTTTTAAATGACCATTCAAATGCGTTGGACCTTTCGTATGGAACCATAACCTCTGTAGGAATTCAATCAATAAAAACATCTCTAAAATGGTTGATCGGAGTCGGGGTTTTTTTGGTATTTATAGGGGTCTATTTATTTATGGAAGGGATATCAGATACTTATGGTATTCTTTTAATGATGGGAGGCATAATTATTGCTATTTTAGGTTATTTCTACCAGCCTAAAGATTATTACTTTGGTCTTTATGGGAAAGAAATTCCTACCGATGTAGGTTTTATGTTTTTTAGTCAAAATAATGAAAAAGCAAATGTGCAAAGTCCATGGGTTATACAATTCAAAGATATTCCCAAAGCCCAGATGATGAATTTTGTAAAAGTTATTCATAAACAATTAAGAGAGAGAGGATTACGAGAAAAAGAGGAATTAGAGGATTATAACCATGTTGATATCCACGAAAAACCAATTACCCAATATTTCGTTGAGAATCAAGGGTCAAGGAATGAAGAAGATCTCGACCCTGGTGAAGATTTCAACCAATATAAGGGTATTTACGGTCTAGATTAAGAAATGCTCAAAATAATGACACCGATTCGAAGGGATTCGAACATATCGATAATAGGTGTTTGAATAGAATATACTTATTCACCATTTTGACTACCTTACAAAACAGTAGGATATTTATATTTTATCAATACTGACTATCGATATGACATTCCATTATATCGAATTCATGACAACTTGTCATGCAACAGAGGATTTGACAAGAGTAAAGGAAGCACTCCATGCTGTAACCCTCCATGAGGTGGAATGGGAGAAAGAAGAAGCTGAAGGGCACTATGGGAATCCTATATTGATAATCAAAGGTAAGCTTTCCCGAAATACACAGATGGACGATGTTTTCAAAAACCTTCCCGATAGTGTGATAGATGAACTTAAAAGAGACCTTTCAAAAAGGATTGATGAGAACTGCAATTTTTTCTTCCGTTTGGACAAGAGTAAGGCTTATCTCGGAGATCTCTCTTTGTCCATAGGAGATAACACTATCAGGGTAAGGGCAAGGGTGGAAAGTTATCCCGCTAAAAGAAAAACAGCTTTAAAGAAGATGAGCGAATATTTTGACGATCTTACGGAGGGAACAAGATGACGATGATCAGCTTGACCGTGGATGGAAAAGGAAAGGTAGATGTAGAAGAGGGAACAAATGTATTCGAGCTGTTAAAACAGATGAATATCCATCCAGACGAGGTGATCGTATTATCGGAGGGTAGACCATTACCTGAAGATGAAGTGCTCGTCGCCGGTCAATCCCTACGCATCGTTTCCGTCGTCTCCGGCGGATAGAGGTTCTCTTTTGGGTAACGATATGACCGATATTATGTTGTCATGGAATTTAGGCATCATCTCAAAAACTATTAGCATCAATATTATCAAGACCAGCACTGAACCGATCTTAGCTACCTGGTGATGAGCAACTTCGAAGGAAGTGATCCCCTCTATTGTCAAATATATCACCAGGAGGTTTCTGCCTAGATTAGCGATGTATATCGTTGGTAAGACTATCAAAAGCGCCTTTGCTTTTCTCACGACTTCAGCGGTGGTGGTAGCTATCAATGAAAAGGCAGGAGCAAGTGTCTGTAGTGCAGTACAGGCAAATATTATCGCTACGCCAGAACCTCGGATCGAGACCCTGATCTCTTCGTGATTTATTCTGTAAAACAACGGATTTCCAGCATAATCGATACCCATCGCGGTAAATTCATATCCCATGAGATTGCCAAGCCATGCAGTCTGATCAGCGACCACTTTGATAAGAGCTCCAGCAGCTATAGGTACCCGCTGAATAGAATAGTAAATCAGCATGGCTATCGATATTCCTCCTGCTAGAAAACGCATGACCTCTGGGTCTTCATCCCACTTAAAGGACAAACTCTCATGATATGCAAAATAAATAAAAAGTGGTAAGCCGAGCAAACACAGAACTGCATTAACGTTGTCAGATATAGAAAAGAAATAAGGTGCCTCACCGACCCAAAAAATTCCCAAAGCGATGTAACCGACGATCCTCATATGATGTTTTCTAAAATAACCTATGTAACCTGAGAGTAATAAGAAGATGCCTATCCACAGAAATATGTCCGAATATATGGTCAATTTTGCTTCAACTCCTGTTAACAATGTAATTTAGAGTTGCTTGTAGATATAATTTTTGTTGCTTTAGAGTTTGATAACCCTTTTTTTATTTAACTTTTCTAGTATTTCTTCAGTAGTACTGCTTCCGAAAAGCTTGTCAAGCTTTCCCTTCTTTTTGTCGTGGATTATAACTATCTGTGCATCCTGGCGATCGAATTCTTTGATGATCTCTTCAGAGATATGTTCACCGGTTCTGAAACAGACTTCGGTAGGGATATCAAAGGTCTTTATGTTCTCCACCAGATCAAGAGCTATTTCATCTGCACGTATCTTTTTTTCGCTCTTGACCTTCTCGTTCATAGAATTCTTTTCTTCCATACCCACAGTGGCATTTACAACCTCATGCGTAGGCAGGACCTCTACAATTTTGATTATGACGATCTTATCAGGTCTCATTTTTTCTATCACTTTGTTTATCTTTTTTAGTGACTCTTCTGAATATCTACGCTTGTAGCTGGCTATCAGCAACGTTTTTTCTTTTTTTCCATTCATTCTACCACAATCCTAAGAACCTCCACCATCCTAGACCTATGGTTAGGAAGATAGCTATACCTACCAGATTTAATATCAGACCGGCCCTAACGAATTCTTTGATATCAACATAGCCGGTGTTGTATACCATTGCAGCACCAGGTGTACCTACAGGGAACATGAATGCAAAGGCACTGACCATCGCTATGGTATAAACGGGAACTACTGCAGAGAAGCCCAATGCCACCATTGCAACTAACGCCATGGGTAAAATAACCGCCGTAGTAGCAGCGTTACTCATCACGTTTGAAAGAAAAACAGCAACGATCGCAAACATGGCTAGAACGAGAAATGGATTGTCACCGATAAAGTTTAGAATGGATTCCGAGATGTATCCCAGTGTACCGGCTTCTGGTAATATCAAGGATAAAGAAATTGCACCTCCATAAAGGAAAATTACACCCCAAGGTAATCGTTTTTCAACATCTTTCCAAGTTATGGTTTTTGTCATTGCAATGAATGTTGTTAAAAGTACTGCAACCAAGCCCATCCCTAATCCTTGACCCAGAACGGCCCAAAGTATGAAAGCAGATACGAGAAAACCCAGTGCTTTAGCTTCACCCATGGATAGAGGTCCCATTTCTGTGATATCTTCACTAATCTTTTTTCTGATTTTATCCATGTTGATATCTTCTAAGTCAAATAAGTTTATTAGTAATATATAAACTAAAGTGCTCATTATCAAAACTAGAGGTATTGCTGCTACGAACCACTCTGTGAATGAAATATGTTGTCCGGTTTGTTCATGATAAATGGCGATAGCAAGAGGGTTTCGAGCACCACCAAGCAGAGTCCCCATACTACCCACACTGGCGCCGTAGCATAAAGCAAGCAGACTAGCTTTAACAAAGTCGGTTTCCATTATATATGATTTTTCTGATTGTGCAAAGACGCTCATGAGTATAGGCAAAAATAAGGCGGTTACCCCGTGTTCTGGCATAAGCATGGCTAAAAAGGTGCCGATCAGCACTATTCCATGAATAAATCTTTTAGGCGAATCCCCAAACCTATCAAGAATTTTGAGTGCGATCCGCTTTTGCAGGCCATGTTTTTCAATCGTTAAGGCAAGTATAAATGCTCCTATCAAAAAGAAGATGGTCGAAGAAGCAAAGCCTAAGAAAGCATCTTCTGTGGGTATGATATCAAGAAGAACTGCTTGATTAGAAACTATTTTATATCTGAACACTTTGAAGCCGAACGTTATGGAAATAAACGTTGAAGGTGTGGGAAACGTTAGGATCTCGACCGACAGCCATATAACAGGACTGGTCAAAGAAATGGATCATCATCTCGATGCCATCATCTACTCAAAGATGGAAGACCGGTCCCTCTATATCACCCCTTAGAAGACGGAGATACCATCAAAGTACTTTCAGTCGTCTCCGGCGGATAACTTTTCTCTTTTGGGTAATGAAACTATACCTATGATATTATCGTAGAACTCGGGCATCATCTCGAACACGATCAACATCAGTATCACGAGTACTATCACGGAACCGGCTTTGGCGATCAAGCAAGTGCCTATCCAGCCTGACCCGTGGTTTGCAGTAGTTTTCGATACCTCTACATCAAAAAGCTCTTCCAATATAGCCATCTCTTTATCGTTAACATGAGGATGACACAATTTACCTCTATTGGTCGCCACCGCTACAGAGCCCACCATCTTCATCTCCTGTGTGTATTTAGTTGAAAGTCCTAATTATTATAATTTTTGTTAGGCGGTCAGAGTCTGATGACTCTTTCCTCATCGAGTTCCCCCATGATCTCTTCGGTAGTATTGCTGCCGAACAATTTATCTAATCTTCCTTTTTTAGTATCGTGTATTATCAGTAGATTTGCGTCCTGACGTTTGAATTCATTGATTATTTCTTGGGATATCTGTTCTCCAATTCTGAAATAGACCTCTATGGGTATATCAAATTGTTTGATCATCTTAACTAAGTCTGAGGCAAGTTCGTCCGAGCGAATTTTCTTCTCATCTCTGATGGATTTTTGCATAGATGTTTTTTCTTCCATACCCACCGTTGCACTGACCAGTTCTTTAGTTGGTCTCTCCTCTACAACTTTTATCACCACTATTTTGTCTGGTTTCATCTTTTGTATCAATCGAAGGATCTTGTTTAGGGCTGCATTCGAATATTCGCGTTTATAGCTGGCTATCAGCATGATTTTTTCCTTTTTTTCTTTCATCTCTATTCACCTATCTATATCACCAATATCCTAATAGTTTCCACCAACCTAATCCTACAGTCAGGAAGCACAGCACACCGAGGATACTGAGAATCATCCCCGATTTGAAAAAGTCCCTGGCTTCTAAATTTCCGGTACCATAAACCAGCATGGCGCTGGGTGTTCCCACTGGAGTAGTGAAAGCAAAGGCACTGGCAAGTGCGATGGTATATACGGGTACGATGAGGGGTAACCCCAGGGGTTTCATGGATGTTATGGCTATGGGAAGTACTATAGCGGTAACGGCTGCATTACTCATTATCCCGGATAAGAAAACCGCCATGAGGGCGAAGGTGGCTAGCACCAAAAAGGGATTTGTACCAACGAACGAGAGCAGGGACGATGCGATGGAATCAAGGATACCCGATCTTGGAAGTACCAAAGAAAGGGTCACCGCTCCTACATACAGGAACAGCGTACCCCAGGGCATCCTGGATTCTACATCTTCCCACGTTACCAACTTCGTCA
>PUNK01000014.1 GCA_003552585.1 Thermoplasmata archaeon
GATGGGATCTTTTGCCATCTTTAAACACCTCTACGTGTGTATATATACTTCATTATTCATTGCATTTTCGGTTTACATATGTAATGATATGTGCAGATATACTTAACATACGTAAAGTTTTTATCATCTTACTTCGGTTAAAACGAACATGGAATTAAACGATATCGAAGTAGGGATATTGAAAGCTCTTCAGGAGGATTCACGTCGGTCCATGCGTTCCCTGGCCGAGGAGCTGAACGTGAGCACTCCCACCATCAGTACCAAGATAAAGGAATTGGAGGACATGGGTTTGATCCGTGGTTACGGTGCTAGGCTGAACCTAGATATGCTGGGTCTGCACACCTTCGTACTGAATATGGACACCAGACCTGATAAGTTAGATACTATCTCGGAAGATATACTCAACATGCCCGAGGTTCGAACGCTCTACGAACTGGACGGTGGCAGCCTGATGGCTATAGTGTCCGTAGATGAGGTGAGATCGCTGGATGGCATACTCAAGGAGTTAAAGGGGATGGAAGGGATGCTGGGATTCGACAGTTCCAGAGTCACCCGAACCTATAGGGAAAGCGGTCCTCTTCTATTGGATGGTAACGCTGCCCTCGATTTAGACTGCTATTACTGCAAAGCCCATATAGAGGGGAAGCCTGTGAAGATGGAGCTCGACGATAGGAAGCACTACCTTTGCTGTGAAACCTGTGCCAAGGAGTACAGGGGGAAGTACATGGAGTTGAAAGAGGGGTCCGATATATGAGGTTCATCGACCATGATCCTGTTGAGATCATCATCTGTCGGTGATCCTTTTTGATCAGTTTCGCATCCCGATAAAGGTGTGACATAAACAAAGCTTGAATGAGCGACCCAAAATTATATAATCATGATTAGCCTATTTACGATTATATGTTTGTGAATCGAGAGGTGGAATTGGAGTCATTGGAAGAAGAGTGGAGGCGAGAACGCAATTCGTTCATAGTTATATATGGGAGAAGAAGGATAGGTAAGACTTCGCTTATCAAGGAATTCATAGAAGGTAAAGAACACGTGTATTATCTTGCCACAGAACTCCCCATAAAGCAGCAATTTCAAGATCTCCAAAGGCAGGTTGGGAGGGAGTTAGAAGATGAAATATTGAGCAATGAAGCCTTCCACAGATGGGACGATTTCTTCAATTATATATGTGATATCGGGAATAGGTTCATCTTGGTCATAGATGAATTCCCATATCTAGTACGAGCAGAAAAAGCCATTACCTCTGTATTCCAGAAAGGATGGGATGAATATATGAAGGATTCAGATGTTGGCATGATATTATGTGGTTCCTCCATATCTATGATGGAAGACAGCGTCATGAAAAGCGAAAGCCCACTTTATGGTAGGAAAACGTCACAGATCAAGTTGAAAGAACTCCCATTGATATCTTTGCGGGAATTTCTACCCGGACACAGTCCGGAGGAATTGATAAGATATTACTCGGTTTACGGCGGTGTACCCGCCTATTTAGAGTTGCTCGACCCAAGATTGTCTTTTGAAGAGAATTTGGAGATAACAACATTAAAAGTGGACGCACCGTTGAAGGATGCAGTTGATTTTATCTTAAAAACAGAGCTCAGGAGTCCCGAAAGATACCGTGCCATACTCTATCATCTTTCAAAAGGGATCACCGATCTGAACGGATTATCCCAAAAAATGGATATCGAAGGCAACAGGATATCTCAATATTTATCTAAATTGCGTACATTGAATCTAGTTATCAGGGAAGAACCAGTCACTATTTCACCCACCAAAAAAAGAAGAAGAGGGATCTATAAGGTAATGGATAATTTCTTCAGATTTTTCTTTTACTATATACTGCCCAATAGGTCTGATCTAGAAGAAGGGGATCCGGAGGGAGTTTTAAGGGAGTTCCGGGAGGATGAGCACTATTTCATTTCACCCATATTCGAGGAGATCTGTCGTGATCATGTTAGAAGAACGATGGACTACTCGAAGGTCGGGAGCTGGTGGTATCGTGAGGATGAAGTAGATATACTTGGTTTGGACCCAAAAAGAAAGGAGATGATGATCGGAGAATGTAAATGGAGTGAAAAGCCAGTGGGCAAGGATCTATACTCGGACATGCTGGAGAAAGAAGAAAAAATCAGATGGAAAAACAAGGATACAAAAGTGAAATATGCTATCTATTCGAAGTCGGGTTTCGACGACGAGCTCATGGGGATCGAGGGGCTGAGCTTGTTCGATGTAGATGAAATCTGGCATGGTTTCAGAGAGTAATATCATCACGATCAGTCTATTCGATATCTGGCTATATCTTTAGACAAGATCAAATCAGTAGCCCACAAGTTCACAAAAATTATTTATCAGTGCCACGTCTGTCAACAGCAGGACTTGGTAGTTATGGACATGTCGAAGAAGCAGGAGTACGAATTCAAGAAGGCTCTGGAGAAAATAAGTGAACTGAAGGGCAGAGGCACAGAGCTTATATCACTATACATACCCCCTGACAAACAGATATCCGATGTTGCAGCTTATTTGAGGGAAGAGATGTCTGAGAGTTCGAATATCAAATCAAAGAATACCAGGAAGCATGTCCAGTCCGCGCTGAAATCCATCCTTTCGAAGTTGAAATATTTCAAGGAGCCGCCAGAGAACGGGTTGGTTTTCTTCGTGGGACACGTATCAGCCTCGGGAGATCAGACGGAGATGGTATCTGAATCCATCGAACCACCTAAACCCGTTGAGACCTTTTTATATCGCTGTGATTCAGAGTTCCACATAGAACCTCTAAAAGGCATGATAGGTGAAAGAGAAAAGTACGGCCTTATTGTTGTTGACAGGAGTGAAGCCACTATAGGATTGTTGAATGGTAACAGAGTTGAACCGTTGACCAATATTCAATCCTTGATCCCAAGCAAACACTCCAAAGGTGGTCAGTCAGCTCAGAGATTTGAAAGGCTGATAGAAGATGCAGCACATCAGTACTTCAAAAAGGTGGGTGACAAGGCCAATAGACTTCTTTTAGACGAGGATATAGAGGGTCTGCTGGTCGGAGGCCCTGGTGCTACAAAAGACGGGTTCGTCGACGGTTCTTACCTTCACCATGAACTTCAAAAGAAGGTGCTAGACACCTTCAACACAGGTTACACGGACGAGTACGGTCTCCGCGAACTTGTTCAGATGGCTGAAGAAACACTTTCAGACCTGGAGGTTATGAAGGAAAAAAAACTGATCAACCAGCTGCTGGAAGAGATCAAAAAGCCGAGGGGAGGGCTTGCTACCTATGGAGAAGAGCACGTTAGACATGCCCTGATGATCGGGGCGGTGGACACATTGCTGGTTTCCGACGGATTGAACAAGGTGGTTATAAAGGCTGAATGCGAAAGCTGTGGGCACGAATCTGAATTTACCAAGAATACCGACTTCTCCGAACTGACTTGCCCAGAGTGTGGTGAGTTGATGACTATAATAGAAAAGGAAGACATCATGGAACGTTTACACGAGGAGGCCAAGAACGTAGGTTCTTCGGTTGAACTCATATCAGATGAGTCAGAGGAGGGAGAGCTCTTTTTGAAAGCATTCGGCGGTATCGGAGCTCTACTTCGTTTCAGGATCAATGAGGAGACAATATGAACCATGTCATGTTGGAATTCAAAAATGAGATAGAAGAGAAGGTCAAGGAACTCTTAGATGTAGATAGACCTGTATCACTTGAAACTCCTTCACCCGAACGTGGTGACTACGCTCTTCCATGCTTTGATTTCGCATCTTTGTTGAAAAAGGCGCCCGATGTGATTGCAAAGGAATTGGTCCAAAAGATTGACTTAAAACGGGGTGATGTAGAGCAGTCAGGTCCGTATATCAATTTTAGTATAGATACATCTTATCTTGTTGAAAACACGTTGAAAAGCTGTTTAGAAGGTACCTTCGGTCGATTTCCTCATAAAGATGAAAGCGTGATAATCGAACACACCAGTGCCAATCCCAACGCTCCGCTCCACGTGGGCAATGCAAGAAATCCTATAATTGGAGATACTCTGGCAAGAATCTATAGACGATTGGGCTTTGATGTAATTACGGAGTATTACGTCGATGATATGGGTCGCCAGGTAGCTATCCTTACCTGGGCGTTAGATAACATACGCGAAGATGATTTACCAGAACCCGACTATAACAAACCGGACCACGAGATGGCCCGGTATTATCAGCATGCATCTTCTATGGTGGAGAAAGATGATGAGGTGCTAGGAGCTGTACAATCTTTGATCCAACGTATGGAAGAGGGTGATGAAGAGGTCATTGAGGCGTTTATAGATTACTCGAAAAAAGTGTTAGAGGGACACAAAGATTCCCTCGCCCGCCTGAACATATTTCAAGACTCTTACAAAACAGAATCATCACTCGTTTTAGATGGAGAGGTGAAGAAGACAGTAGATGAGCTGAGGGAAAGCAAAGTATGCGGGGACGAAGACGGTGCACTGTACTTGCCTATAGGTGACGACAGGATCTTCCTTACTAGAAGTGATGGTACTAGTCTTTATCCCGCCAGAGATATAGCTTACCACATATGGAAGTCACGGAGAGCTGATAGGTTGATAGACGTGCTGGGTGAAGACCATAAATCCCATGCACGTATAGTAAAGAAAGCTCTAGAGTCTTTGAACATTTCTCCTTTACCATCTTTCATATTCTATTCATTTGTCTCGCTAGAAGGAGAAAAAATGTCCACCCGATCAGCCCGCTCGGTTTGGCTGGACGAACTTATGGATAATGCGGAGGAAAGGGCGAAAGAAGAGATACTTACCCGGAGAGATGACTTACAACCCGACCAGATAGAGAAGAGTGCCAGGGAGGTTGGCATGGGTGCTGTTCGTTTTAATATAATCAGAGTTCAACCGGAGAAGCATATGGACTTTAGATGGGAAGATGCCTTAAATTTCCAGGGAAGTAGCGCTCCTTTCGTTCAATACACTCACGCAAGGGCCTGCAGCATACTAAGAAAATGGGGTGGCGATGAAGAAATTCTCAAGGAGCAGGATGGTAGTTTACTGGATCACGAAAGCGAGATCAAACTTGTAAAAACCATCGCCAAATATCCGGAAGTTCTATTAGATTCCATGGAGAACAGTGCGCCCCACCTCATGGCGAAATATGCGGTAACAGTTGCTTCGGAATTCAACCTGTTTTATCGGGACTGCCCCGTCCTACAAGGGGATGAAAAGACTGTCAGCCGTTTATCTCTGGTAAAGGCCTACAAAGAAGCGATATCCATTATCTTAGATACTCTTGGAATCTCTGCACCAGAGTATATGTAAAAAAAGAATAAGAAAAGGGGGAAAGGTTTTAATTCGCTATCTACCCAGTTTCTCTTGTATCTCGTCTTTAAAGTAGTACAGACCTACTGCCACACCTATTATGATAACAGGTACCAGGACGTATCCTAGAATCACTCTCCATTGTGGTGGATCTGCGTTGAAAGTCCTCTCGATCTCGTTATCGAAGTGCCATTCCACAGGTTCCTGACTATCGGTTATGTTCACGTTCAACGTGTTTTCTCCTTCATTTTCGACGTCCCACTCGAATTTGATCAGCCGGTACTCGTCCATCGGGATCATTTCGTCAGCGGTTTCATTATCCATGTCAAGGAAGAATCTCGGTGTCATGTCCTGCACTTCCCCATCAACTCTGAACACAACACTGATGTCGGTTGCGTTAGATGTTCCGTAGTTGGTGACGTTTGCGATCACAGTGACTGTATCTCCTACCCTTATACTCTCTTCTGCCAAGGTCAAATCGGTGACTTCTAGGTTCGGGCTCGGACCGTGTCTAACTTCGACTGGTCGAGATATGTTGTTGTAGTTACCTGCCTCATCAGTTACATTAAGGTGTAGGTCATATGTTCCTGTTTCTTGGAAGGAGTAATTTAGAACCTCGAATTCCGTTGAATGGAAGTCAACACCTGATATCCACCATTCGACCTCGATATCTCCTTCAACGTTATCGAGCCCTGGCGGATCGTACGAGATGCTTGCATCGAGTGAGATCTCCTGACCTCTTTCTAATCTGATCTCCGTAATGTTGTCGCTCTCGATCTCTTCATCGTCATATATAGCAACGAATCTTGCAACTGGGTCCGTGGTATCTTCAACAGTTATCTCAATGGTTTCTTCGTTCCAGTTACCCACATTATCGGTAACGTTTAACGTAACGGTGTAATCTCCGTACAGCTCAAAGGCGTGAGAGACGTTCATGTCTCGGACTAGATCCGTATCGTCGCTGAAGTTCCATTCGTAGCTACGTATGCCCACCTCGTCTGTAAAGTTGTAAGCGCTGAACTGGATCTCTTCGTTTTCACCTATTGTTGTATCCGGATCAACCTCTATCTCACCTGTTGGTCCCGTACCATCTACGACGACATCTGCGTAGGCATAAACCACTAAACCTCCTGCAGAGGTGACCTCGAGAGAAATATTCGTTGGGTTTTCAACGGTGCTTTCGGTTGTGAAGACGTGAGTTATCTCATCACCATATTCTTCTAATTCCGTTCCATCAACGTACCATGTGTAGTTAGCTGCGGCCTCATCGCCGACGGGGTCAAGGAAATCGGCTATGAGGGTAACTTCCTCATCCTGCCTAACTGCATACTTTTCATCTTCCATAAGATACACATGTTCATCCTCTACAAGGATAACTTCTGCTTCACCTTCTTCCGATTGTCGGATATCGAAAACAAGGTCAGATCTTCCTCCTTCGATCTCAGAAGTTATATGGATCTCGCGATAACCTTCAACGACAACACCACTAGGTATATCCTCTAAATTAGATGATACACGTTCAAATCCTTCTGGCAAACTAACGATATATTTGTACTCAACCAGATTTCCTGCACGCTGGTTGTTCATGATGGTCATGCCCATTTCGTAATCTTCGTCATCTTCGATCATATCGACTGCATGGTATGTCAATTCAGTTCGTACTTCTATCCTTTCATCATAGGGTTCTGTTGTATCACCTACCAATGCATCGAGTTCATCCGCATCATAGGTTACGTTGTCTAAATCGAGTTCGTATATTATACCGTTAAGGGTGAAAAAGCGTTGGGTGTTCAACCTCTTCGCTTCTCTATATTCTAACCATTCTTTGTATTCGTCAACTTCTTCCTGGGTAAGGTTCATATCACCATCGCCGAGGGCCATATCTATCTGCATCCTGAGGTTGCCCAGGTACCAGTAGTCCATGGTCATCATTCTGCTGTTTCCGAATAGCTCTTTAGTTCTGTTGACTTCGATCGTTTCCCAACCATCGAATTCGACCTCTGTGTTTACCTCTTCGGTTTCCACGGGGCTTACGAATACTCTACCTAGAGGAATATTTGTATCGTCATCAGGAACATCAATCTTTTCCACATGAGGCATGTAGCCGTCTGCAGATACTACTAAAGTATATTCTCCCTCTGTGGCTCCTATATCGAACCAGGGATTACCTGCAGGCATCGTTTCTCTGAGTATTTTACCTTCATCTTCTGGGATTAGGGTGACTTCTGTCTCTGTTCTTACAGCACCTGTATTACCTTCATCATCTTCGTACCAAAGGTAACCACTGACAGTGGGTGTTTCTTTCAATGTAACGTTAAGAACCATATCTGAATCGAATGTTATCTCGTCGACATAAGGTGCGAAATCTTCGGCTTCAACTATGATCCCCAAAGTGCCCTCATATACCTTCATCTCAAAGTGACCCGTAGTTAAATTTTTTAAACCTACGGATTTACTGTAAACATCGTTCTCGAACACCGTGATTTCAGCATCTTCGACGACATCTCCATCTTCGTCTTCGACATTCCCCTCCAATTTATGATCCAGTCTTCGGGATTCTACCTCTACTTCTCTGAAAACGATGTCCCCTTCAGTAACCTCTAAAACCTCGTCCGTCTGAACACGGTGGTATGCCCTTGCATGGGTTTGTGAAGGCACGTGGATCTCATAGTATCCATCGTTTAAATCGGTGAATTGAAAGTATCCTCCTTTCTCAGTATAAGATGTTAAGATTTCGTCCTCTACTAAATCAATTAATTCAACCATAAATCCTTGAGGTATTCGACTTCCATCCTGGGCTCGTACAATACCCTCTACTGTTCCCAGTTCTCGTTCTTCAGCTCTTGCGTATTGCAGCACCATCACACATGACAGCACCAATAATAGCACCATCAGGCTGGTTACCAACTTGCTTGCCGTTTTCGCTTTCATATCTGTTTCCTCCATGGAAGTAATCCCATGTTTCACTAAGGAATTAGCCCTGCCATTAGAGGCTCTAATATAAATATTTTTGCAGATTTGCTTTTTGAATTATGGAAAAAATTAAAAGAGTTAGGAGTGTTAGCTTATTATGGGATCTTATATGAAGCGAGAAAGGAAGAGTAAGAGGAAAAAAAAGACCTGTGATGTCAGGGGCTGTGACGAGAAAAAGAAGAAGTCAGTCCCCATAGGAAAAGCTAAAAATAAAGCTGATCTGGACGTGGATGCAGATGGAACCAGTGCATATCTGTGTAAAAAACACTGGAAAGAGTTCAAAAAGGCTACAAAGAAAGAGAGGGAGATGAGGAGACTATCTTGGGATTAAAGATCAATGTGAGCTCTGGTAAGTCAAATCATTTTTCAATGTGGTAGGATGGATAAGAAACGCGCTTTGAAAGAAATTCTCCCTTTTCTCTTCCTTTGCGTTCTGGGTGGGACCTTAGCAGGATTTTTACTCGGGGGTATGGCTGAGATATTTGAATTGATCCCTGGGTTGATAATTATAGTGCCTGCGATAATCGATATGAGGGGGAATATCTGCTCCGCATTGGGTTCTAGACTTGGTTCAGCGATGCATCTTGGATTGTTAGAGGGGGGTTTAACGTCTGACGTTACACTTGAAAATTTTAAGGGAACCATATCATTATCTCTTTTTGTTTCTTCATTATTCCCTCTTTTTTTGTTGCTGATAAGTTTTTTCCTACCATTTACGATAACTATACGAATTTTAGCCGTTATAGCTTTGATTTCAGTTGCCACCGGTGTGACATCAGCAGTTATTCTCATAATAGTGACATTCGTTATCATTTGGTTCGCAATCAAATACAATATTGACCCTGATAACATAAGTGGGCCCGTATTGACTACTGTTGGAGATATAGCAACTTTGATAGTGATGATAGGTTATGCTTTGTTATTTGGAGGTCTATTTTTATGAGTTATGAATGGAGATCTATTTTCAGGGAAAGTGCCCTACTTTTAGCATTGATGGCTTTCATAGGTGTTGCGGGTGGGTATATATTGGAATCCGTTGAGGAACAACTTATATTGTTTCCAGTACTCCTATTCTTAGTACCCATAATCAATGGGATCGGTGGTAATCTTGGTGCGGTACTAGGTGCAAGGATCTCTTCAGCACTTCATACAGGACAGATGGACTCTTCGATAAAGGACCCTGAGTTGAGAGAGAATATGCTATTTATGATGCTGATGGGTGGTATAGTGTTCTTGTCTTTAGCCGTAGGTGTTTCATTGAGTGGTTTTACTCTTCCCCTTGGAATAACCCCTTTAAAGATCTTCATAATAATAATAGGCGCTGGTTTTATAACCATCGTTTCCATCACTTTAATAACCGTGGCCACTTCATTGTGGGCCTACCATAAGGGTCTTGACCCTGACAACATAGTGATACCTGTAGAAACGACTGCCTGTGATTTTATAGGCATAATTTCTCTAGTATTCATGATATGGATGGTGATAATCTGAAAAAAGAACGTATAAAGAAAGAAATAGCCGAAGAGCATGGTGAAATACCGTACGAAGAAACCACCGTGAGGGAGCTGATAACCTTGATGAAAGATAACACCGAGCTGATCACAGACCTAGCCTATGCTGCAGTTGCATTCGATGATAAAGAGCTAGCTGAAGAGGTGAGGCATCTTGAGTCCGAGATGGATAAGATGATGTATCAGATACGGTTGAAATGCATGCTTGGAGCGAGGACATTAGAGCATGCTGAACAGTTATCTGGTATACTTCAAGTTGCCTCTGCCACCGAGAAGATTTCCGATGCTGCCGAGGACATGGTGAGATTGCTAGACATGGATATTGAATTAAGACCGATACTCCCACACATATTGAAAGAAGCTGACGAAAAGATATATCCTATAGCGATCTACCCCGGTTCTTCAATGGCTAGAAGAACTATTGGAGAATTAAGGATCGAATCTCATACCGGTGTAAGGCTTATAGCCATACGTAGGAAAAATAGGTGGATATTTGGCCCCGATAGTGAAGATAGATTGTTCGAGAACGATATCATGATAGTAAGAGGTGTAAAGGAGGGTTACAAGGAACTGAGGGAAGCAGCACACGGTGACATACCATGGAAGGTGGTGGTCGGATGAAAGAAGCTGAAAAGAAGCTGCTGGAGATGAAGAACACTTCAGAATTGATGGTTGACCTGGCATACTCCGCTCTTTTGTATGATAACCGGGATATAGCAAAAGAACTGGTAGATTTGGAGGACCTCGTCGATCACCTATACGAATCGATCCAACGTTTGGCTCTTCAATCGTGTTCAGAAAGTGCAGATTATGACCACAGTCTGATATTGATGAAGATAGCGGACTCGATCGAGCGCATCGCGGATGGCGCACTCGATATAGCAGATGTAGTCCTTAGAGATATAGACATCCATCCCGTGATGAAAAAAGGTCTGAAGGAATCTGACGTGTCCATATTGAGGGTTGTGGTCGAAGAAAATTCGTATCTCCACGGCAAGACACTAGGTGATGCAAATTTTGCATCCGAATCGGGGTTTTGGGTGATTGCGATAAGGAGAGGTAGAGATTGGATATACGGTCCGGATGAAGACACCACTATCGATGGTGGAGATGTACTCTTCGCTAGAGGGCCCAAAGACAGTAAGATCTTGCCTTGGGTAAAGGCAAGAAAAAGAGTTGACAAATAACCAATACTTATAAATATCAAGCGAATACTCCTTAAAAGCAAACATTTAGAAGCTTAAGTTGATACATTTGTAAAAAATCGAAAAGATTTATAGGTATTAATGGCTTCTGAGTATAAAGTTGTGGGTTTCATGGCTGAAACGAGTAAGAATACCACCGAAAATAAGGCGAAATCTTCCCTATCCAAATTGACTAGTATTTTCACATCACCTCTTGGTTTTTCCAATAAACCTCGCAGGGTTAAACTATCTAAAGAACAGGTCGAAGATCGTGAAAAAGTTAAGGCCGGTGAAGGAGGATGGATATCTCCTTACACTGAATTGCCCGAGATAGAACGTAAGGATGATATTATTGTAAAAGACATTTACGAGATAAGGCCCCCCTTCAGCTATGTAAGGGTTATTTACGATGATGCGACTAAGGAGAATATTTATCAGGCGATAGAACCAACATTAACGGATAAAGAAAAAGAATGGTTAGCTCTGATCAAAGATACCTTGGATCGAACTTTGTCGTATGACTGGGAAAGCATGGCAAGGAAGGATAAAGAAGAGTTCATCGAGGAGTGTGTCGAGAGTTATATCCGTAGCAGAGGTCTGAATATAGAAGAGAAATCGAGGAAGCGACTTATTTATTATATATTGAGAGATTATGTAAGATACGGCCCTATAGACGTGATCATGAGCGATGATTTCGTGGAGGATATATCCTGTGATGGGGTCGGTATTCCTTTATTCATCTACCATGCGAAATACGAGTCTATAAGGACAGATGTTAGTTTCGATGATGAAAAGGTACTGAATTCTTTTATCATACAGCTCGGTCAGAGATGTGGAAAACAGGTTTCCGTTTCAAATCCTATTTTAGACGGGACGACCCGAGAGGGACATAGGGTTCAGGCAACTTATTCAACGGAAGTATCGACTCGTGGTTCATCTATTACGATCAGGCGGTTCAAAGAAGAGCCCTTCACCCCCGTTAAGTTGGTTCAATTCAACACTGCCTCACCAGAGATGATAGCTTATATGTGGCTGATGGTCGAAAACGGTATGTCTATGATCGTAGCTGGCGGTACGGCTTGCGGAAAGACTGCAACATTAAATGCGGCAACATTATTCATACCTCCAGGTCTAAAGATAGTTTCACTCGAAGATACTCGTGAAATCAATCTTCCCCATGAAAACTGGATCCCCAGCACAACGAGGACCGGAAGCGGTGAAAAGAAAACAGCAGAAGGTCGCACACCCGGGGAAGTTAACATGTACGATCTTGTGAGAAACGCGTTAAGACAAAGACCCGATTACATTATTGTCGGGGAAGTGAGGGGAAAGGAAGCCCATACGATGTTCCAGGCTATGGCAACAGGGCACACCACCTACAGCACTATGCACGCCGATTCTGTTGAATCTATGGTCCATCGTCTAGAGAACCCCCCTATCAATTGTCCCCGTGTTTTACTGACAGCTTTAGCCTTCGTGATAATACAAAAATTTGCCCGTGTAGAAGAAGAGGAAGTGAGAAGGATACAGGAGATAACCGAACTAGTTGGTTTTGAACCAGAAAGTGACGAACTCGTTACAAATACGGTCTTCGAGTGGGACCGCAGAACAGACGGTTTTATCTATAAAGGTCATAGTTACAACTTCGATATTATAACTGAGATGCAAAATCTAACTCAGGAAGAGATGACAGAAGAGTTCAATGACCGGATAGAGATAATCGAGCATATAGTGGATCAGGGCGATATAGACTATCGTGAGATATCAAAGGTGATCACTTCCTACTATAAAGAACCAGAAGAAACCCTAGCCCGCATAAGAGGTGAGCTCTGATGGTTGAGATACAAGATGCCTTCGAAAAACTTTCTTTCAAGAAAGATAAATTCTTAACGACCAAGAGGACAAAACCCAGTGACAGGATAGAGACCTACGGTCCCCATCTTGTTCGTTTACCCAGGTCTGCAGTTCCTGAGTATCTTAATCTGACACCTTATCAACAGTTTTGCTGGAAAATATTGGGTCCAGTCATAAAAAGTAAAGGTGTTAGAGACGAGAAACTTGAACAAGACCTGTTGATGGCGCACATGAAAATACGGGTCGAGGAGTACCTTGCATTCGTGTGGATGAGCACAATACTTGCACTCGTAGGTGGTATCGTAGCGGCCGTATTCATTGGACCAATACTCGACGCATTCTTGGGTCTTGGATGGTTACTTTATGGTTCAGGTTTGCTTATAGCCGTCTTAGCCCCGGTAGGTACTTATTTTGGGTTGAAAGCTTCTCCTGGTTTGACAGCTAACTCCCGGGGAACGAAGATAGATAAGAAACTTCCCGATGCCATGAGTTTTATCGCAGCCATGTCCTCAGCAGATGTTAACGTTGATATGATATTCAAAGAGTTATCTCGACAGCCACTTTACGGTGAGGTGCAAAAGGAGGCTGAATGGATAACTCGGGATACTGAACTGTTGGGTATAGATATACTGAACGCCTTGCAGAGGGCTGCAGACCGAACCCCTTCTGATAGGTTCAGGGACTTTTTACAGGGCGTGATCACAACATCCAGCTCCGGTGGTAAGTTAAAGCCATATTTCACAACAAAGCTCAAAGAGTATCAGGATAGTAGAAAACTGGTAGTACAACAGAAGATGGAAACCCTTGGTATGATGGCAGAATCTTTCGTTACTGTCGTTGTTGCCTTCCCGTTATTCTTGGTGGTTATAATGGCGATAATGGCGATAATGGGTGGTATGGGCACTGGTGGTGAGATACCCGTATTGTATGGTATAGTAGGATTTATGATACCCGGCGCACAGGCGGGTTTCATCTTCATAATATGGTTGATAAATCAAGATTAGTGATAGCATGCCGAAAGAACAAGATAGCTCGTTCGAAAAATTGATGAAGCTCGGACGGACCCGAGATGTAATGATTGTGTCATTAGTAATTATGGCAGTGTGTCTGTTCATAATGGTATTAAACATCATTGATGCAGCGCCGATCCCTCTAGAACCGATAGATTGGGCCATGTTGGGATCTATGGGATTCCTAGGCCCATTCGGTTTTTATGTGAATATGAAGCAGAAAGAGATAGAGAAGATAGAAAGAAGACTTCCTGATTTTCTCAGGGATGTTGCCGAGGCAGGAAGATTTGGTATGACACTAGCTGATGCCATAGTGGTGTCCTCCTCCGGCAGATACGGGAAACTCACACCTGAGATCAAAAAGATGGCTGCTCAAATAGATTGGGGAGTCCCGGCTTCAGAGGCATTGAACCTGTTTGCTGATAGGATCAATACCCCCCTCGTAAACAGGGTGGTGGCCATAATAATAAAAGCAAATGATGCAGGAGGTAACGTGGCTGACGTTCTGACGATGGTTTCTAGTGACACTAAAGAGATACATCTATCTCAAGATGAACAGAAGATCGCCATGACGTCATACCTGGCAGTCATTTACATATCATTTGCAGTTTTTATTGTCGTGATAATCATCTTGAGTACCCAGTTCCTCGGCGCCATGGTAGAAGCTGCTGGCGAAGATATAGATGATCCGGACATGGATCAAACAGATGTGGCAGGAGTTGGATTGGATGTTGAAAATATACCGGTAATAGAGTTCATATTTACCTTAGCAGTCTTCGCCCACGGAGTGGGAGACGGCATTGTAGCTGGAGTTCTGCAGGACGGTAAGATAGCCGGTGGAATGCAGCACAGCTTCATAATGATATTGATGGGATTCGTAATGCTAAGAATTATGTTTGGTGGAATGGGATTAGTGGGGTGATAAGGTATGGCAGCAATTGGAGATAAATTGAAGGAAACGCTTGCGAACCTTGCAATGAACAAAAAACCCAGAAAGGTATATCTTCCCGCATCTAAAAAAGAAGCTGAAGAAGGGGACGATAAGATAACTATCATCCCGAAGATAGTGGAAGAAGGTGTAAAGGAGATCGAACTGACCCCAGTTGAAGAGCCTTATTCCTATGTCAGGATCAAGTATGACAATAAAAGTAACGAATACATATACGAGGTCATAGAACCGGATCTTGACGAGGATGAGGAGGTCCTTTTAGAAACAGTTAAGAATAGGTTACTGGACGAGTTCAAACTTATTGATATCGAGTCAAAGGACGAGAGAAGAGAGCATCTCGAAAGGATGGTACGTTCGATCCTGCGAGACCTAGATTTACGGCTGCGACCGATATCTGAAAATAGAATATTATATTATATAAATAGAGATTTTCTAGGCTATGGGCCGATCGACGTGATAATGAAGGATCTAAATCCTGAGGATATTTCATGTGACGGTGTTGGCATACCTATCTTTGTTTTCCACAGGAAATATGGTTCGATGAAGTCCAATGTTGTTTTTGAGGATGAAGAGGAATTGGACAATTTTGTTGTTTGGATAGCTCAGCGAAGTGGTAAGCATATATCGGTGTCAGATCCTATGCTCGATGCCACCATGCCAGATGGCTCGAGACTTCAGGAAACTTTGGGCACTCATGTAACCCAAAAAGGTTCTTCGTTTACCATCAGACGTTTCGAAGAAGAACCTTACACGCCGATCAATCTCATACACTTTCAAACATTCAACCCGGAGATGATGGCTTATGCATGGATCGCTATTGAAAACGGTCAATCGATGCTCATATGTGGTGGTACTGCCTCAGGTAAGACCACCACTTTGAATGCAATTCTTCTTTTCATACCTCCCCAGATGAAGGTAGTAAGTATAGAAGATACACGTGAACTTAATCTGCCCCACGATAACTGGGTACCCTTATTGACCAGGAGCGGTTTCGGTGAAACTGACGAGAGCGGAAAGAAGGCAGGAGAGATCGACATGTTTGAGCTCCTTCAAGCGGCACTTCGTCAGCGTCCCCAGTATCTCATGGTCGGTGAGGTAAGAGGTGCGGAAGCATACGTGGTCTTCCAGGCCATGGCGACCGGTAAAGCTGCTTACACGACTTTCCACGCTGACGACGTACAGACCATGGTCAACAGGATGGAAAACGACCCTATCAATCTTCCAAGGGCTTTGGTCGGTGCATTGGATATCGTTCTACTCCAGGCCAAGGTAAAGGTAGGCACCAAGATGGTTCGTCGTATAAAGGCGATCACAGAGATTGTAGGGGTGGATCCCGACACGAATGAGTTAATCACAAACAAAGCCTATACCTGGAACCCTGCCGATGACTCTTTCAATTACAGTGGTCACAGTTATACTTACAGCCGTGTTGCTGAATCAAAGAGCTGGACATCACGTGAGATGGAAAGAGAGGTGAAAAGGAGAAAGATGGTCCTTGATTACATGGATAAGAACAACATCGATAATTATAGGGATTTTGCTCACATCACTTCTTCGTATTATAGGGACAAAGAATCTGTAATGAAGATGGTTAGAGAATACTTCGAGGAGGAGGGCCGTTGATGGATAATAAAAAATTGAGAAGACGAAACATAAACGATTCTGAAGATGCTGTCGCCACCACAGTCGGAACTATAATGGCCCTACTGGTTTTTCTCAGTCTTTTATCTTTGATCACGCAGCAGTATGTGCCCGTTTGGATGGAAGATAACGAGGCCAATCATATGCAAGAAGTTAAGATGCAGATGTCTTACCTTAAAGGAAATATAGACAATCTCATCATGAACGATTACACCGACTATCCTATGTACTCATCGATAAAATTGGGTGCCGATGGTATACCGATGTTTGCTGGTGCTACCCCAGGGGTAATAAGGCTTACTCCGGACTGGGGCGGTCTAGAATTCACCATCTATGAAGATGGGGTGGAATACTATAATTCACCTTTATCTATGGGAAACGTATCTGTACGGGTTTTGAACCGATATTTCGAACAACAGACCGTGGTATTAGAGCACGGAGCGATCATACTCGAACAGCACGAAGGTTCTATTATCAGAGCAGATCCACATTTCAATATCAATCGTCATGGAGATGGAAGTTACTCGATTTCATTGACCATGATCGATGCTGGTTCTTCAGACCGTGGCTCGGTCGGTGGAAGCGGGGTAGTAGGTGTCAGTACCGAGCTATGGGGCTCGACTCGCAGGAGTTTTGATTTCGACGAAAACGCAAGTGTTGAGTTTAGGATGGAAACAGCTTATCCTCGAGCATGGAGGAACTGGTTCATCCGTTCCACCGATCTGACCGAGGGAGACATTTCTGAGCCGGATGAAGGACAAAATTTACTCACGATTACAATCGACGACTTGAATACCCTCCATTTGAACCATGCTAGGATCAATATGAAATTATCTACCTAAAATTTATAAGTCGTCTTCGTTTAGCTGTGCGCACCCTGATATTTCCGGGTAGATTTTAGTCAGCCTTTCAATACAACTCCTTCTATATCTTATACTATCGTTTATCATCTTTTTGAGAATTGAAGGATATACTTCTCCTATTAATACACTGACTGGTTCCCCTCTAGAGAAGAGTTTAAAAGTCGGAACACTGTCTATTCCAAACATGATCGTCAACCCTCTGTCAGCATGTGCGTTGACCTTGTAGACCTTCACCGTCTCTCTGAACTTTTGAGCTAGATCCTTTAGGACGGGGTTGATCGTTTAACAAACAGGACGATTAGGTGAATAGAATTCAACCAGAACTATATTATCATCTTCAACGATCTACTCTTTCCAATCCCCTTTTCCTATGATACGTATATTAATGTTAACACCTTTTGGGCTAAAACGACTGTAATATTACTTTACATGTAGATGGGTCGAATATAACGACCTTTCCAGGGTCAGGCTGTATATCTCTCATCTTCTGATAATCAGTTTGTTTTTGCCAGGTAGACGAATTTATCAAAAATGTACCGTGATATTTTTTTACGTCGGTCCTGTGGATGTGCCCTGTTACAAAGATGTCTGGGACTTCCTCAATCACGAGCAGGTCCTCCTCTTCAGGTGAGATAGGTGTTTTTTTCCCGTAAACCGGGACAAGATGCCTTCTATCTAAGATCTCTTTCATAGCTGTGGATGGATTTTTTGTGTCTACCTGAGGTATAAGGTCTGAAAGATCGTTTATACTCACTCCGTGATACATCAATATGTTCAAACCCTTAATATTTATGAGAGAAGGATTACCACAAAATTTTACGTTTTTAGGAAACAATCTCTGTACTTCTTCTGGTAGTGAAGGTTGGGGCTCCGGATTTCGTACTACGTCATGGTTACCCGGTATCGCGATGATATTTAGGTCTCTGGGAAGTTTTTTAATGTACTCAGCTAGAACCCGGTATTGTTCGTATACATCTTTTATGATCAAATCATCTTCCTGGTTTGGATAGATACCGATACCATCTATTAGATCACCAGATATCAAGAGATATCGTATATCTTTCGCTGTGGGGTCATCGGAATTCATCCATTCGATAAAATCGTTCCAGCTTTCTTCGATGAACGTGCTGCTACCCATATGGATATCGCCTATGAAGGCTATCTTTCCATCTATCTTGGCAGGCTCTGAGGTGATCTTAGGTACACCCGGTCTTACTATGTTCTCTATCGAAAGAGTGACTTCGTAACCGTTGCTACCGTCCCATACTTGGCCGATAGCAAGGATAACTTCGTCTTCTAGAAGGTTTTTACTAAAGGCCGGTGATGAGTCAGAGATAAAACCTCTCATCATCCCTGTATCATCTTCCAAGGTGATCATTTTGTTTCCGTTAGATGTGTTTGAGATATCTGAAACCATGGCGATGACTTTAGCTTCACCCTTCCGTTTTTTTGCTCTTCTTATATCTATTATCCCTTTCGCTTCTCTACGTTTGTAGAGTATAGACCTTAGTTTATCGAATCTACTTTTAAAATATTTAGAAAAGTCATCCAAACATCCGGTGCAGGTTGAGTTACCTGTGATGTCATTAATGATATCGAAAGGTTCTTCAGGTGAACTTGGTTTTAGTGAGTCTGGTTTTTTTTTTGGAACAGGATGGTCATTTGTTCCCTCCTCAACGAAAGTTTGTAAGCAATCCCGTCCGATAGGAAAGGGGAGCCTTTTTGAGGAGTCCACCATCTTTTTCACGATATCTTCGGAGTTTTCCATACATTCTAGAGTATCCCATGCATCAGGTGAAAGAAAAGTGTTCTTTTTTTCCTTGAGCTCTTTTAACAAGTTTTCGCGCATCCCAATCAAGCCCCCCATCTTATCAATACATTTTAAAATTTTTTACATGAAAGCTTGTGAATTAATATCTTTAGGTTGAAAATACAGAATATTTTATATATCTTTAACGTATATTCACAAGAGAGGCAAAACGCTTTATATGTGTTAATAAGATGTAACTTCGGAATGAAATAAAAACCCTCGGTGTATTATCTATGAACCAGAGAAAGGCGTACCATTTAAAAATAATAGGGCTAGTTACCATACTAATACTTATTTTGGGAACCGTCTCACCAACCATTGGATCGTTCATCAATGAAGATTTCGAATCAGAGGATGAGAAAATATTCGATGGTATACATGAATTCGATGGAGAGGACGAGGTATGGTATATAGAAGATGAGGTAGTGCTGGAGGGAGAGGAATTCCCTATAGATGCCAGCATCCAGATCAACGAAACTGGAAGTCTTACGCTGATCGAATCGACTTTGACCATGCTCATCGACGGGTACAATGCATGGGATATAACCATCATTGATGGGGGAGAATTGACACTATTGAACAGTACGATCACGACCAAAGTCAGAGATGAGTATACTTTGAGGCCGTTTTTAAAAACCAACATCTCAGCTTATGGCGGGTCCACGATATCGTTGATGGACAACTCATCATTTATGTTCCCTGGATGGGTTTATCTTGAAGAGTCCGAGTTGATAATGAAGGAATCCAGATTCGAACCATTAGATGAGGTTCCAGAATTCGATTATACATGGCTTAATCCAAGCAGTGTACCTGCTGTCGGAATGAGTGATAATGATAATTGCCCTAGGTTGATAGCTAATCAAGGATCTCACATTTTGATGGAGGACTCAGAGATAATAGATAACTACCTGAACCAAGAACTGAATTCCATGGAATGGGATTATACAGAACTTATTGGTGATTATTCTGAGGATGATGACGATATAATCCTGGAACCAGGTGATAACATACAGATAGACGTTTGGAATATGTTGAATCCTCAGTTCCCTACACCAGGTGGAGAGATGGAATATCCTTACTTGAATCCTTTTGACAGGATCAGCTCTTTATACATCGAATTGGAGTACAGGACGGAGGAGGAATATGAGGCAGAGGATCCTCTTGAATATGAATCACCTGAAGGATTAAAAGAGGCTTTCCGATTAAAGAACACCGAAGGGGCATTGGAGGTCGAGGCAACCAACATCTTTGAACTAGGTCTTGACGATATAGGATACGATGAAGACGACTTTATCAAAGAGCTTACTGTGATGCTTGAGAACGGTATGGAAATAGGGAGTGAGAATGCAACGGTGACCATAGAAAGTATTAATCTTTATTCCTCCTTCGATAACGACATGCATCTTTGGGATTCCACTATGACAGTTATAAACAGTGTGATCGATGTTGATTTCAACCCCAGTGATATAGACCCGAGGCCCCACGGTGAGACGGTACCTACCACTGATACCACATGGATGGCTAATGCAGATCAGAGACACAGGACCATCCGAGTACTGTACGGTTCAAATCTCAGAACTTATGGTATGGAGCCCACGGATTTGGAACCTGAGCCAGACGGAGACCCGATAGTGGTTACAGATGAGGTATCTAGAGTCAATATCTATAGATGGATCGACTTGAGTGCTAGAGATAAGGTTGGAAATATACTAGAGGGGGCAGAGATAACTGTTGATAAATGGAGAGGAGGATACAATGATCCAGGTCACAATGAGGAAGCGCTAGATTACATGGAAAGGACTTATGGTACTATATTCGAAGACGGAACATACATAACAGATGATCATGGAAAAACAACGATGTTCTTGCTGAGCGACAATATAACCCATCCCGATAACTGGCCCAACAGCAGGTTCCTTGGACATTATACTTTGGAAGGTGTCTTCGAAGATGAGGACAAAGATGTTGGAGAAAATGTAACTTCCAAGGATATCACCCAGAAACCATTCCCAAACATGTATGACAATGTAAAAGAAGTAAATCTGACATTTGATATGGAGATCCCAAGCCCTGACCTTTATGTGGCCGATGATGACCTGCTTACGCTGGTAAATGGAGATGTCACCAGTTATGTAACTATAGATATGAACGTAACCGTAGAACTAACCGTGTATAACCAAGGGACCTTCGAAGCAGAGGAAGTTCTTGTGGAATTTTATCTTGAGCCATGGGACGAAGAGCCCGCAACCAATAATGAACTCGATCAAGAAGAGGGATTGATAGGAGAAATCACAATAGATCATATTGGAGCGAACGAGAATGAAACAGCATCGATAGAATGGGTGCCTGATGAAGTCGGTGATTTCTTGATAATAGCGGTCGTTGACCCGTACGATGAGATCCAGGAATGGAATGAAACCAATCACATGGCGCAGAGAGAGATAAGCGTCGGCGAAAAAGCACAATTACGTGCACTCGATTTGATATTTGAACCGGCAAGTGTAGTGGAAGAAGGCACTGAAGTTAACATCTCCGCTGGTATCGACAACGTCGGTGGAATCGATGTTCAAGATGTGAACGTGTCGTTCTACTACGATTCAATCGATGAAGATCACCGAATAGGCACACGATACATAGATGTGGCTGGTAATGGTACTGAATATGTGCTAACCGAACCACTAGATTGGGATTATCCTGATGTAGGTACGTATAATATCACAGTGGTCGTTGATCCGAATGAGGATATCGATGAACAGGATAGAGAGCAAAACGTACTCGAGGATCAATTATCAATATTGACAGAGGCTGATCTACAGATAACCCATTTCGAGTTGGATCCAGAGGATGAGATTTACCAAGGTGATCCTTTAACGATTGATGTAACTATAGAGAATGAAGGCGAATGGGAGTCGGAAGAAACATTCATCACTTTTTATGTGGATGATGACGAGATCAAGCAGGTATATGTGCCTCCTTTAGATGGAGGAGAATCAAGAGACATATCAGAAGTTTGGATAGCTGAATTAGAAGATGAAGATGCTAGTGAAGAAACAAGAACGATCAGTGTAGACTTGGACGGCCTGGTAGAAAGTGAAGATATAACCGTTATGAGACCTGCCCATCTTTCAGTGAGTCCCGACGATATTTCATTCTCTACGGATCTGTCAGAGGTTAACGAACCTCTAGTTATATCTGCTGTAGTTTACAATCATGGAGGAGAAACAGTTGAAGCAACTGTGCGCTTTTATGCAAACGATGATCAAATAGGTGAAGATGTCAGAGAGGTCGAAGGAGAAGGGGATTCTAAGGAAGCATCTATCGAATGGACCCCGGATAGAAGAGGAAATAAGGAGATTACAGTAGTAGTTTACTTGGATGATGACGTTCAAGACCAGGCAGGTGTGATTAAACCTATATTTAGTCAGGGTTACGAACACGACCTTATAGTAAATGACGACAATACGCCAGTCACTCGCAGGGGCTATGGTCCTAACGGATTCGTGGTCGTAGAAGAAAGTGGAGAATTGACGATCGGTGGTCTAGAGGATAGGAGAAGCTTTGAGATGATTCATGGTGAGGACAACAGGTTCAGCGTGATAGTCAGAGACGGTGGAAGACTAGTCCTTGATAATGTGATGGTCTATTCTGATTATGAATTCTCTATCTTGGTTGAAGATGAGGGCCATCTTGAGATCATCAACGATTGTATCGTATACGAAGAGGTATCGATCTTTGCCTCCGATGATGCCATCGTTGAGATGCATGATAGCTCGGTGAGAGGTCCGATGGAGATAATATCTTATGAATTCGGAGCATATGAAAGTGAATTTTTGTCTACCAACATATTGGTAAACCCAAGTAATATGTATGGTGTGAACAGCACTTTCGAGGGTGCATTGGATGACTTTTCACAAACAGATGCTGAGCTATTGGCAGTACACAGTCCATCAATAATTGCTCATGACGATGCTAGAATAGAAATATTAAGATGGGTAAAGGTTGAAACAGAGAGCCATGGCGGAATATTGCTCAGTGGTACGCATGTAAGCCTTACTAATGATGACACTGATTACGAGGTTGAAGGTACTACAAAAGACGGAGTAGTTCATCTGCCAGCTCTAACCGATATCATAACTGCACAGGAAGAGGAGCACGTTGTAAATTATGAGATCTATGCAGAGTACAGGGAAGGGGACAGAGTAGAGTCGTTCGATGACTCTCTACTACTACCTCGTTTCCCTTCCACAGAATATGTTGTGGAGATAACCATCACGTTCGAAGACCTATTGATACCTGACTTAGCAGTATTCGATGAGGATGTAACAGTGGAACCTGAGGAAGTTGCTGTCGGAGAGGACGTGATCATATACGCTGACATATCTAACCTGGGGATGGCAGATGCTGAAGATGCTAATGTTGGATTCTATGTAGAAACAGGGCAGGATGAATATGTTCAGATAGGAACAGATGTCATAAGTGTGCCAAGCGGTGAGACTAGAACGGCTAACATAGTTTGGGAAGCCTCCATGACCGATGAGGATTTAAGAGAAGAGGTCAGAAGAATTCGTGTCTTCATAGATCCTGAGATGGAGCCACTTTCAGATCCCAAACTAGAGAACAACGAAGCTTTCACAGAAGTAACCATCCATGCTCGCGGTGTTCCCGAATTTGTAGGGGACCTCATGATACATGTCGACGGCAGTCCTATAGAAGATGAAACGGTGATAGAACGAGACGAGCTAACTTTAAGTGTGAATATAAGAAACACCGGTGGAAGTGTACTTGAAGACTGTAATATAACTATGTTCTATCCTGATGAAGAGATCGGTCAGAATGTTACTGATCTTGGGATAGATGAAACAATTAATATAACCAATACTTGGGAAGTAGATGTAAGGGGCGAATTGACGATAACCGTTTGGTTCAATACTACTGAAGGCGACTTGGAACTTTCACGGACGATAATGGTAGAGGAAATGGATATAATCTTCACCGATATTATCGAACCCACTGGAACGATGGATCCTGGAGATTTTGTATCGATCGTAGGAGAAATAAGAAGAGGACACGACGATAAGCGGATCCAAGGTATGAGAGTACAAGCTTATCTTATAGATGAGGATGGAAACGAATACGCCGAAGGAAGTGATACTACCGATGCCCAGGGAGAATTCTTCATAGACTTGGTGACTCCTCAAAGAGAGGGTAATTATAGAATTAGATTGGTCGTTGATCATCCCTCTGAGGCAGAACATGAAACAGTAGAGACCTTCATGGTAGGTACCGTTACAGAAGGTATACCGCTCTGGATGATAGCTGTGATAATAATCATAGTGGTTGCTCTAAGTCTTGTGGTAATGATAGTTTACCTCAAGTATAAAGGTGAGGGCGAATGGGTTGAGTGTGGTGAATGTGGCTCTACCATACCTGCTGAATCCACCACATGTCCAAAATGTGGTACCGAATTTGAGATGGATACGGTGAAGTGCAGTGAATGTGGTGAGTGGATCTCAGCAGATGAGAGGGATTGTCCACACTGTGGTGCGGAATTCATAACCACTGGCAAAGAGGTAGAGGATTACAGTGAGGCGATGAAGAAACAGTATGAAAGTTACGTCAATAGACACAAGAGATTAGCCAAAGAAGAACTTGGTGATGATTTCACTGAAGAAGAGTTCATGGTATGGTGGCAGGATGAGCCTAGTTATCTTACCTTCGACGAATGGCTGGAACAGGAAGAGGATAGGAGAAAGAAAGGTGGAATAGAATGTCCACAATGCGGTGCACTTAACAGTATCGATGATGCACTCTGTCAGAAGTGTGGTTCTACACTTGTTCAGATCCCCAAGACCGAGCCTTCTCCTGAAGAGGAGGAAGAAGATATTGATGAGATAGGAGATCTTGACGATGACATCGACCTTCTTGATCTAGATGAGATAGAGGAGATGGAAAGTGGACTTGATGAACCTCTAGATGATGAGATGGATACCGATACGATTCCCGAAATGGAACCCTCCCAGAAGAGGGTCGTAAAGAAGGTAAAGAAAAGGCCCAAAAAGGTGAAAAAGAAAGTCGTCAAAAAGCCAAAAGACGAAGAGGAATAAAACCCCCTTCCTTCATTTTCTTTTTTTATTATTTTTAACTTTATCAAATTTATTAATGTAAGAGAGTTAGAATTGATGAGTATATCACTCATACTTTGTGATCCTAAATGCTCGATATTCAAGATTGTTTCGTGAGCCTTTGGTTCAACCCCTTAACAAAAGAGCAAACACATATGTCGGGGGCGGGGTTTGAACCCGCGGCCTCTAGATGTCCCAGGAACGCTTCATATTTCCCTATGAGTCTAGCGCTCCACCAGGCTGAGCTACCCCGACCGGCTGAAAATTTTTATTCTTCAGGGTGTAAAGCCTTGTATATCCGTTTAGAAAAAGCTTCTCCGACTCCTTCGACCTCTTTTAATTCCTGCACAGAAGCAGATGTTAGATCCTCAACGCTTCGGAACCCGCCGTCGTAGAGCCTCTCTGCCATGGTTGGTCCTACACCCTCGATATCTTGGAAGAGTTTGAGCACATCTGTTTTTGAAACCTTTTTATCCACCGGCTCTTCCTCTTCTATCTCTTCTTCTCTCTCCTCTTTCTCTCTTTCGAGCTCTTCTTCACTGATAATCAGTTCGTCAACTTGTTCTTCTCTTGGTACTGATAGTACGGTTGATTTATTCACCTCTACTGTTTTGAGAGGATATATCGGCTTACATTCTTTTTTTATCTTTTTAGCGAGTCCGTCTGATATCATCTTTTGCACAAATTGTGATAGAGTAGATGATTTTGCCATCTCTTTAATGACTTCATATTGTTTCTCACGAAGAGAACGCTTTATAGATGAATTTATGCGTTTATTGGTGATCGACAATATTTTAACTCTGATCTTGTAACCTTCTTTAGTCCTCACATCGAAAACGGATTCGATCTTTGATCGTCTCCTTCTTGTTAACCTTCTTACATAGTCTGAGGTCATATCATGACCAACAAATCGAGTGAGACATTCGCCTCCTCGGACAGCATTGATCTTAAGCTTAACTTTTAAATGTACCTTAGAAAAATCTCCAGCTAATTCCTGCATACTCACTTCTGTTACCCTGCCCAGCAATATTTCTGGTTCTGTGGCGGGTGTCTCCCCTACCTTGGCACCATTGAACATGTCGGGAGCTACTATAGTGTACCAACTCTTTGACTTCCATTTGTCCTTCATACGCCTTGATGCCCGTCTAGTTTTTCGTCTTGCCATTGAGATTCCCCTGATAACTTGGGTTTTTGCCTATCATTATATGATATAACAACTTTTTGGTCTGTTTACATTAACTACTAATTTATAGTAGATTGATCCCTTTTGGTAGATCACCACACCATCTTTTAAATCCCTCTGGCCATTCATCTGGTTCGAGTCCTTTCTGTGCCAAGAAGGCTGCCGTCCAACGCTCGAGACCGATACCGCTGCAGCCTGAGTATAACTTACTTTTTCTAGATTTGATATTGAAGGTTTCAGTATACTTGCTGAATATACTTAGATTTTGGAATTCTAACCATTCACTATCTTCTCTAGAACCTCTATATGGGAGATACGCTTCAAAATCTATAGTTCCTAGTTCTTTATCGACTTCTTCTTCCATATCTCCCGATTGCTGCAGGTAGAAAGGAGATACTCTTGCCATCCTCCATTCTAATTCAAGTATATTTTCAAAGACGTGTGTATATCTTTCGATCAGGTCTTCCTTAATACTAATAAGCTGCTCCTTTGTGCCAATATATACAGGTTCTATGCGGTGAAATTCATCTACCCTTTCTATTCCATGTCTTCCTCCAGATTCATACCTAGCACTTGGAGAACTTCTATCGTAGAGTAATAGGGGCAAGCTTTCATCAGCGATGGTTTGGTTTTTTAAGGACCAGTATATGTTCGGACATTGTGCATAACAAAGACCAGCTTTTGGCCTCGTGACCATTTCTGACAGCATTTCTTGTGGGACTTCTTTACTGATTTTTATAAAGTCAACAATCTCTTCCCACTCTTCAGGGTCTCGGGTCATTGGTTCGCACACGTAATATGCTTCGTTTGGAATGCCTTCCATATGACCCGTGTTCATCCAAACATCGAAGGGGACCATCATTGATTCGATTACTTCTTGAAAATCAAGAGGTTTCAAGATCTCTTCCACAGCGATACGTTCCATGGTTCGTAAAATACTAGCAGCCTTCGGGTTGTAGAACCATTTTCCCTTTGTAGGTCCTTTTAATATCCATCCTTTCTTTTCCATTACCTCAGTGGGATCCTCTTCCCAAATCATCTCTTTTTCTTCAGATTTCCAAACTAGCTCCCACATCTCCTCTTTCCCTTTGTAATATTGGGCATCTACTTTTTCCTTTATCCTGTTTATTATCCTGTCAACGTAGTTCTTAGATAACTGCTCCTCTGTCAATCCTTTAACTGAAAATGTACAAACGTTTCCTTTGAAATTTATAGAAGATACATAAGGGAGGTCGATATCATCTTCCGGTGTTTTTTCTAGCATAAAACTCACATCATACTCATCGATGTCGAATTTTCTTACACCTATATGGAACTCGGGCCCGATCTTTTCACCGATCCTCTTTTTCACTCTTAGTAGTGCATCATGGGCTCTAACATATCTACCAGATCCTATATGTAGTGTCAGTTGATTTCCCCTTATATCGTAATCTACTACCTCAGCCCCTCCTTCCTTACCATGGGGCACCCCTCTTTTTAGAATATCTTCGTTTGCTTCTACGATTACATTTTTCAATGAACTCTTTGCTTCTTCTAGGTCCCCACTGAATGTCAGTGTCGTCTTGAGTTCGAATCTCATGTTTAATCGTTGATGTATCTTCCTTCACATAATAAACATTTTCTAATTTTTCTTTCCTTGGAACACGATTTCACCAGCAGACTTTTCGAAAGATTTAACATATACTTGAATATTATACGGGTTGGAATTACTATGGTCACTTTCAAAGAACCGGAAATACGAGTTCAAGACGTTATGTCTATAACACCTATAATAATTAAAAAAGGCGAAACCGTCAGAAGAGCCGCCAGCTTGATGAAAGATACCGATGTTGGATGTTTAATAGTTTTGGATGATGAGGGGAAGCTCGAAGGCATAATAACCGAAATGGACATAGTTTTTGATACTGTAGCTGAAGGGCTCGATCCCGATGAGGTAAAAGTTGAGGACATAATGTCGTCTAACGTTAAGACCATATCAGGACATAAGATGGTCAAGGATGCAGCAGAGTTCATGGCTGAAGAGGATATTAGACATCTCCCGGTGGTAAGAGATGATCAGCTTATAGGTATCATTACTGAGAACGATATTATCGAATTGTCCCCTAGACTTATTGAGATCACAAGAGAGTATGCCCACATCAAGTATTCTAATGGTATCGAAGGATACGATGATAGGCCAGAGTTAGAGATTACTGGATATTGTGAAAGCTGCAAAGTTTATTCGGAACGATTGCGTCTTGTAGACGCTCAATTACTTTGTCGAGACTGTACACAGAGATATGAGAGCTGAATACCATGAAATTCGTAAAAATTTCACATAAAGAACTTAAACAGACGGCCAAATTTTATGAAAGTGTAATGGCTACCGCCTATGAGGGACTATTTTACAGGGAAGGCAAAGCGATCGGTAAGGTTATCACCGAAGTATTGGAATCTGATGATGCTTTCCTTCAAAAAGCTGGTAAACTAGTGAAAGCTAGGGGCTGGGCTGATTCACTTGCTCTCGAAGATCAAAAAGCAATAGCTAAAGATTCTGTAGAAGTTGATAAAGAATCAGATACAAAAACTTGTCATCGCCTGAGAGGCATAATATGTAGTATATATGAAAAAGATACTGGAAATATAGTTGAGGTGAGGGAAGTGAAATGCCAGAGTCTTGATGATGAACATTGTGAATTTGAGGTAGATTTTAAAAAATTTTAATGAGGTGAAGGTTATATGTCAACAGAAGAAAATGAGATTATTAGCGGATTGAGCAGGTTGGGTGTAATAGGATCAGCGATATTAACCCGTGATGGCATGATTTTGGACTCTGATCTTCCTTTGGATATTCATGAAGAAACTTTTGCTATTATGTGTGCTACTATGGTTGGTGCTAGCATCACTGCCAACTCCGAAATTGATTATAGTTCCCCAGATAAGATCATCGTTGATTCATCTGAGGGAAAAATCGTATTGGCAACTATCAGCCAAAACAAGATATTGGCGACGGTCATAGATCAAAAATTCAATTTAGGTAAATTATTCGAACATTTAAAAATCTTAAAAGATTAGTTTTTATCCAACACTTCTTTTACAAGATCCAACGCTGCCTCTGAGGTTTGATCTTTAACCTCCCATCGATTACCTGGGAAGTGAAATCGTCTTACCTCAGTACCATGCTTAGTTGAGAGACCTATATATACCGTACCCACCTTTTTTTCTTCGCTTCCTCCTCCTGGACCAGCTATTCCGGTACTAGCTAGTCCAAGAGTTGTACAAAATTTTTTTCGGATGCCATTTGCCATCTCTTCAGCAACATCTTTACTCACAGCCCCCTTTTCATCGAGGGTCCTTTCCTTTACACCTAGAAGATCGATTTTAGATTGGTTACTGTATGTTACAAGTCCTGCGATGAAATAACTAGAAGAACCTGGTACGTTTGTCAATCTATGGGAAATAAGACCACCTGTACAGGATTCAGCAATCGCTATCGTTGATTCGTTAAGTGTAAGAAGATGTGCAACTTCTTTCTCTGTTTCCCCCTTTTTACCATATGCTGGTTTTAATCTTGATTTCATATCAATCTCCTCCAAAAAATTCTTAACTTCTTCGGGCACTAGATCTTTCCAATTTTCATTTTCTTTGATCCTTCTTCTGATCTCTACTCCTTTCCATACGTCCCTATTTATCCCTTCAACCTCAATTACATTTACCCTTAATTCACGAAACAAGCGTGCTACTGTATTCGACCTAGCATACACTGCATCGAAGGGAGGTAAGATAGTTCTCACATAATGGGGCCAAGCGGGATAACAATCGATATCAGGCACAGGGTATATCTCATATTCCGAAAATCCCTCTGCTTTCATGACTCGATCAACCATCTCAATTCTTTCACCACCGGACAAGGGATTATGAAATTCGAGTTCCTTTTGTGCACTGCCGATCCCTATAATAATACTGTCACACTCTTCGGCCATGCGCTTAACGATGGCTAGGTGACCTTTGTGGAATGGTTGGAACCGCCCGATCAGTAGCCCCTTCATAGAGGAAGATTAATGTGAAGATGATATAAAACTTATCCTGTCACGGTTAATCCAATTTTTGGTATAAGAGCGATCATAGATTTTCCTTGCCTTCAAACTTTTTCGTAGCGTTCGGAAGTTATGAAGGCGTGATCTTCTTACTTTTTAAATTCTCATGGATATTCGGATTGTAAAAGGCGCCGAGCGTTGAGGGTCTTTGATTCTTAACAGTTTTCGTACCTCTTGCTTCTAACTCACCTCACTGCGTTTGCTAATTGTAGAAGTTTGCAGGAAAACTATGTATTCCTTTAATTTTTAATCCCATTCACTTTACTCATAGATGTTAAAAACGCCGAGGGGGAGATTCGAACTCCCGTGGCGGAAAACCGCCACCGGCTTGCTTGGGCCGGGAACAGCCCGTGAGGACTATTCCCGATCTAGCGGCTCTCAAGGCCGGCGCCTTAGTCCAGACTTAGCTACCTCGGCAATTCAACTTGGTTTATGACGCCACATCGATGGTTATATTTAACAGTGTCGTGTTATGCAAATGCAGTCGATTTATTAACCTTTTTCGTGGCTATCCGTCAGCCTAAATTTATAAATATTAGTTAACGAACTATTAGGAATGGTGTTACGACGGATAAAAAAGTACTCTTTACTACAGCATATAGGGATGAAGATGCTTATTACGAATATTGGGGGAGTAACGTAACAGGTGAAGTTAGGTATGCCTATGACAAAAAGAATTCGAACGGGATAAGATTTCTTAAGAAAAACATCCCTCAGATCGATATCCTTGAATTCCCTACTCTTAAAGAGTATAGGAATGCATTGAAAAAGGACTATGATATCGTTGGCTTTTCTTTTTTCACCTACGAGGTTCCAAAGATAATCACTATGGTAAAAGAAGCTAAAAAAGAGGGGGTCGGCGAGCTTTGGGCTGGTAATTATGGTAGTTTGACTTATGGCATGGAAGATTATTTTGATAAGATCTTTAAAGGATATGCTGAGAGACAAGTTGCAGAAGAGCTCGGAGTCGAAATCGATAGAATAAAACACCCCATGATAATTGATTATGTTGGAACTCCGTGGGGGTTAAAAGGATTTACCCTAGGAGTTGTATTCACTAATAGGGGTTGTACTCAAACATGCAGGTTTTGTCAGACACCAGTTTTTTGCTCAGAACCGTATCAGTTGCCTCTTTCCTCGATAGAGGATGTTATTAGAAATTATAAAGAGGCAGGTGTTGAAGAGATAGTGATAGAAGATGAAAATTTTGGCATGTGGAAAAAACATACCGATAAAGTTATCGATCTATTTGAAAAGTATGATATCAATTGGCATCCGATGACAAGGGTGGACATATTGGATGGTAATCTAGATGATTGGTACGAGAGAGGTTTTTCGGGTACTCTGATAGGCATCGAAAGTCTTCAGCAGGACACTTTAGATAGCATCGATAAAAAGATCGATGTAGAAAAAACGTTAGAATTATTAAGACGGTTGGAGGAAAAAAACGCATTTGTTATAGGTTATTATATGGTGGGATTTGAAGAAGACACAATACCGGTAATAAAGAAAAGCATAAGCTATCTCACAGAATTTTCGATCGATCTACTACAAATTTGTGTAATCACTCCTTTCCCAAAGACTCCTCTGTGGCATGAGATATCTGAGAAGTATGGTATAATCGAAGACGACTGGGGAAAATGGGATACCAAGCATCTCGTTTGGGATCATCCCAACATATCCCAAGAAGAGATGGAAAAGGTGTTATCTTGGGCTTTTGATAAAGCGTACTCCCCCTTGAAATTTTTAAAGTCCCCTTTAAAATTTTATAAAAGGAGGGCTAATAGAATGGGTTATCATAAAATTCCCATTAAGATCATCAATGATTTGATTACTGCCAATACCGGGATAAATATCCCGTAGATTCAAAAGGGTTGACCATTAGCTAATCATCGTGAAAAATGAGTGTAGGATCAGCATCTAGCCATAATAGCATTTACGAGATTTTCTAATATGGATTCTTAAACCAAACATGTAAATACTTATACTGTATGTTTCCGTTAAATGCGCCCTGGCAAATTCAAACCTTATTATTTATACCGTTTTCTTCGATGGAAGCTTGGGGATAGAAGTCCTTTGACTGCAGTGGCGAAAATTACGAATAAGTGTGATCTCCAGTGTGATCATTGCCCGTGGTGGAAGAGGGATATAGAAGAGTATACTACGGAAGAATGGTGTAATGCGTTAGAAAAGGCAAGAAAAAAAGGCGTTATACATCTGATTTTAGAAGGTGGTGAACCAACACAAAGAGGGGATGTTGATAGGTTGATCTCTCATGCTAAAGAACTTGGAATGTTGGTTATGATGATCACTAATGGTGTCAGCGATTTATCGAATCATGACCCTGATAGTTATTGGATATCCGTGGAAGGCATCGGTGAAACACATGATGAAAATAGAGGGGAGGGAGTATTCGATAAGCTTGTGGTTAATCTAAAAAATAACCCACAGGTAAATAGGATCGTTGGTGTGACCATCAACAAAAGGAATTTTAGGGAGGTTGAAAAAATAGCTTCATTCTTCTCCCCCATATGTGACGGCGTTTGGTTCAATTTCATGTATCCTTATCAGGATTCAAAAGACATTGCACTTTCATTGCCCCAGCAGAAAAAAGTGGCAGATGAAATAATCAATTTAAAAAGCAGATACAATATCATCAGCTCTTATTCCTATCTCCGTTCTATAGGAAAAAAGAAATATAAAAAGAATTGTCCTTCCTTTTTAACTCTGCTTGTTGATGTAGATACTTCGATGCATCAGGGCTGTACCGTAGAACTAATCGAGGAGTGCAGGTGTCATCTATGTAACCTTGGATGTTATGGGGAATTGGCTCAGGCTATGAGATTGAAAAAAGACTCCATCGACTTCCTGAAAAAAACAGCCGGTTTCAAGTCAGATAAACTACTCTGGCTAAAATAAGACTAGATTTTTTAGATAAACTCAATATATCTTAAGAGTGCATAGATTATGATCATAAAGTACAGCATGAAAATATATCTATGGTCTTCGTAAACATAGAATACCCATGCAGCTATCAGAGATGCAGGGCCGATCATGATGAAATCAAGAGTTTGGTGTAGTAGTGAAAGTGGGCTTAAAAATAATAGAATGATCAATACGGTAACGATCTTCTTTCCTTTCTCCAAGCCGTAAATCGTATATATACTCTTTACACCAGATTCTTTGTCACCTTCATAATCGGCGAGTGCGTTTATATACGGGGAGATCGATAGAACGACGAAGAGGATCAACGAGATCGATAAAACATCTTTAAAGATCGGTATGTGCCAGAAAGCAGATATCATCCCCTTGTCTATGGATACCTCCCACAAAATCCGTGAATATACTCCGAGAAGGAAAGCTACTACACTTGCATAACCTACGCAAACGTAACCGTAAAGTCTCTCTTTCAATCTGACGGGAGGGATGGAGTACATCATAGCTGCGATCATAAACGTCAGATTAAGAATCAATAAAGGGATACCGAAGATCAAGCTAATGAAGAGAGAACCACAAGCAAATGAGATAGCGATGTTCCAGTAGGTTTTTGTATCTATCTTTTCTTTCACAAGAGGTCTATCCGGGTGAACTAAACGGTCTATTTCCCTGTCATAGATGTCGTTGACCATAGCAGTGAACTGCCAGGTCAAGATCATACAAAAAGGAGCTAAGATAAAAAAGGGTAAGTTCAAGAGATCAAAGAAATCTAAGGCATAGCTATCTACCTGTGATAGGACAACGAATCCAATAACGGTCATAGCTACAAAGTGGAGACTCCGGAATGCCTTGATATTTTTGATTTGAGCCGTCAACAAGTTTCTGTTGAATTTATATGCGATGAGAAGGATCATGAATATCAATTGAATTAATAATATTAGGAATAGTAAGTTCAGGTTGAGAAAGTAAGAGAAATTCTCTGTTGCTGCTATGTCGATAAAGGGTAGGCTTGTCTGTGAATAAATTAATAAGAACGCGATGAAGGAAGATACCGAGCAGAAAAAAGCAGAGAAAACCTTTTTTATAGAATGCCCTTCGCTTCTGAGAATAGATCTGATCCCCAATCCAATTATTACGGGATAGGTGATGATCAAACCCTCGTTAATACCTCCCATAAACATGAAAATTTCTAAAATCTCAGTCGATTTCATTATATTGAGTTCCCACATACTACTTCCTAAGAGGAAGGTGATAATCGGAGATAAAGACAATAACCAGAATACCGATGCCACCTGCATAACGGATTCCTTGGTAGAAGGCTCGGTTGAAAATATCTGAACCAGCATCACAAAAAGAGAGAATATAACGAAAAGAGCCATGGTATTGACCAGAAAATGGATGTAAACTAGATCTAGACCAGGATCCAGCGATATCTTTAAAATATGTTCTAAACCACTTATAGATATAATATAAAGGAAAACAAAGGTTAAGATGTATTTTTTTATAGAATCAACTATCGTATGTTTCATCAGGCGGAAATAATTATTGTTGCTAATAAGTTATTCCCCTTCCCAAAGGACTCATAACCTTTCGAGATATATTTCAAAACCGACTGTAGGATGTTCCAATCCAAAATTAGAGATGATCTCCGGATGAATCTCTCCAAAGAATCCGATCTCTTTATCATCTGTGCGTATCGATGCACATCGTCCTTCGATAAAGCTTTGGTGGGAACGAGGTTCGATAGTAGTATCGATACCTAGCCCTTCCATCAACCCCTGGATCAATGATTTGATGTCTGTGAAGCCTACTTCCGCGCCAAAATGTACTCCTGCAGCCCTAGTTTCCTGCAGATTGTTATAAACGACATCACCTATCTCATAAAATTTTTGAGGTAATGGATGTTTACGATTGCTTCTAAGGTTAGACATGAGTGATGGTAAGAGCCACTTTCTTAAACATGACCCTTCGTCAGTTACGGGATTTTCGATCAGTGATAGTCCGTCTGTCTGCACTCTCATCATATCCCCCTCAACCTCCGGACTACTGAGAGTAAAGTTCATCACCTCTGTGTAGCCGTAACCCACCAGTAATTCGGAAATGGCCTTCTCTAACTTTTTTTGCTCAAGAGGTTTACCCATGGTTGGTTCTTTTGGCATCTCACCTTCGAATAGATGATAGCCATATCCTATGGCTATGTCTTCGATAAGATCCCAGGGGTGAAGTATATCAACCCTATATGGGGGAACAAGAGTTACGATTTCCTCGTCAGAAACTGTATCAGTCCCGTAACGCATCCTTTCCAAAGCTTTTTTAGTTTTTTGGACACCTAACTCGATACCTAGCAATTTTTCTGCTTCTTTATAAGAAAAAGAGATCACTTCTGGTGATAGGTCCGGATAAACGTATTTTGATCCTCCATATGAAACCGTTGTACTTTTTATTGTACAACCTCTTTCTGCGAATAGGCTACACAAGATGTTAAGGGAGTTTTCGAGTGCAGTTAGGTCGGTTCCAGTCATATCTATGAAAAGGGTTTTTGATTCTGAAGTCACCTCGGTAAGGACACCGTTGATTATAGGGGGGAATGAAAGCACATCTCCCTTAGAATCTGTGATCAGCGGATACCTTTCTTTACCTTCCAGTATATATTTGAATTCCTGTCCCTTCTCATGCTTTTCTAGTATCTCCTCTAGATCCATTTTGTTTTTTTTCCCCAAGGGCACGAACTCTACTGAGGAAGGCATTACCGCCTCGTAGGTGAAAGGTGGTTTAACTTTGTCAAAATCATGTATCCCTATGGCAACTTTTGACCGATCCCTTCCCAATGTGAGATGGAGTTTCTCCTGAACATCCATCAAGGACTTCAACAGTGCATCGGTCAATTTTACATCTTCGATCAGTGCTGTTACTATATATGGACGGACATCCTGGACGCTCAATTTTACATCCGTTTCTAGATCTGAGGTTTCAACATCATATATAGGTAATCCTACATCTTTTTCGAGATATCCTCGTACGGATCTAGCTATTCCCTCAACAGATAGCATGTCACATCTATCTGGAAAGATCTCTAGATCCCAATTTTTTCCTTCCGTCCGTTTGATCTCGATACCAAGCTTAGGTAAAGTCTGGATCAGTTCAAGTTCATCAGATCGACTCAATCTAGTCAGCTCGTCGGGATCGACCGATATCACTGGCATGAATTCAGTTATATCATTCAAACATATATGTCTTGTGGATTGTCGAAATTGAGTTTTGCGTTATATTATTATATATATGTGTTATTAGGGTTTCTCATGTCTGCAGAGGATGAAGGTTTCGATGAGGATATAGACCTGATAGTTGAATCCGTTCTTTTTTCAGCTGGTCGTCCACTTTCCGTGCCTGAGGTAGAGGAGATAATAGGTATCGATAGAAAAAAGATTAGGAAGTCGATAAAGAAAGTGAGAAGGATGTACCAGAACCGTAAATCATCTATCGAAATAAAAAAGATAGGTTCGAAATTCTCTATGCAGTTGAGACCTGAATACAACACATATGGTGTGTTGGTCCAGGAGGAGGAGATGGAACAGGATCTAGTTAAGACTGCAGCACTTATAGCGTACTATCAGCCCATCAGACAGAGTGAATTAAAAAAGATGATAGGAGACAAAGCTTACCGACATGTAGATGAGTTAAAAGAGAAAGGCTTGATACTTTCTGATAAAGAGGGAAGAACCTTTTCACTACGAACGAGCTCAAAATTTCAAGAGTACTTTGGACTCGAAGCGGCGGATAGAGATGAATTAAAAAGACTGATGGCAGAAAAAGTAGGTATACTGGACTGAACAAGATCATTCCTTTTCCAGATCGTCCAATATATACTTGAAAACTCCCATCAATCTGTGATATTCCCACCGTGTAGTATTAGCCCTACCGAGTATCTTACGAAACATTATCTCCGTCTTTTCTTTCTTATGAGGTGGATATTCGATCGAGTCAAGTATATCTGAGAATCGAGCGATGACCCTTTCTCGTTGGCTTGTAACCGCTTTTTTTCCAGGTAATTCGAGTTCGAACAATTCTAGATCGTGTTTAGAGATCTCATAAAGGACTACACATGCTGCATGAGAAAGGTTCATGATAGGATATTCTTCCGAGGTGGGGACCTTTACAAGTCTATCACAGAGTTTAAGTTCTTCGTTCGATAAACCATGATCTTCTCTTCCAAAGATAATGGCTGAATGTCCGTGATAACTTTTGATGTCGTTTGCAATGATCTCCGGTGTTTCAGCTTGCCTTGTAAATTCTTTTTCTTTGTCAGTATGTATTCCACTCGTACCGATGACCATATCGAACTTTTTTGTTGCAGTGTTTAACTGAGAAACATGTTCAGCAGAATCGAGGATATCCGATGCATGCTTAGCTCGGATGTATGCATCATCATCCATGGAAACGGGGTTTACCAGGATCAATCGATAAAATCCAAAATTTTTCATCACTCTGGCTACTGCTCCTATATTACCAGCGGTCTTCGGTTCGACTAATATTACATACACGTGTTCTATCTTGTCCATTGTTACACGACTGCGTTTGGTAATAGTTCTGTTAAAAATAACAGTTTTGCTACCAGTATGTTGATTTTGATGAACAGAAAGGACAAATTTTGTTCAGTCCCGTGTTCTCTAATATATGGTCATCAGAATAAATGTATCGGAAAAGTATATTTTATTAGAAAAACCGTTATCTTACTGGCCGCCGAAAAAATTTTGTAAGATACACATCCAATTTTATAATGGAGTGACTAATACTGGGATAAACTTTAAATAGGATTTGATTCTTCTTTTGAATTAGAGGTAGACTAAATATGAAATGGAAAAAAATGATAAGTCTGCTGTTGGTAGCTACTTTGATAGGCAGCCTGTTTGTTGCCTTCGGTAGTGGATTAGCATCAGCAGACGGAGAATACGTTGACAGCATAACCATCGAGGTTAGGATGGATCAGAGCGTAGGAATCGGTGATACCGCCGGAGGAGAGTTAGACGTATTTCTTCAGGCAGTAACTGGAGGTATATATGAGGGTGTTGACCCCGATTGGCAGGCACAGATAAGAACACTTGAGAGTTACGGCAGTTACAACAACATGTACTACAACTCTGCACACACAGTATCTCCTTATGAATCAGAGGTCGATGCAGGTGTGTATCAGTTTAATCCCTGGGCCATACGTGAGATAAGGTACGCAACTAACTGGCTAATAAATAGGCAGGAGATAGTAGAAGAAATCTACGATGGATGGGCCATACCACAGTATTCAGCCCTTGGTTTGAGAAATCCTGCTTGGGATGAATACCTGCAACCAGTGATCGACGATCATGGAATAACCTTTGCTGGCGATAGGGAAAAAGCAATCGATATGATTACAACTGCGATGGAAGAAGCTAGAGACAGCCCCGATCTTGAAGGGGAACTACAAATGGGAGACGACTACTGGGAATACAGGCAGACTGCCGATGATGCCTGGGAACCCGTAGAAACCGTCGGTTTGGTACGTATCGAAGATGAGAGACTTGAGATCGGTCTTGAATTCGCAGATAGACTTGAAGAGGCTGGTATAAAAGTGGAAACAAGAGAAGTCGATAGAACGATTACCGCACAGGTCTTCTTCGAGGAACCAGCAATTTTAGGCTGGGGATTCTACACTGGTGGTTGGATTGCATCTGCAGCCGTCGCGTTCCAGCACACCGGTTTAGCACAGATGTACAGCCCGTTCTATGGTTTCCAACCTGGTGGATTCGTTTTTGGAGATTATATCTTCCAGAATGAAACACTAGATGACTTGGGTATGAAACTCTTCACTGGGGCAGTAGAGGACATGGACGAATACTGGGAAGACACACAAGATCTTATGTGGCACGGAGTTAACAGTGCTCATCGTGTTTTCATCAGCACTAGCCGAGATGTTATTCCTCTAAACAGGCACTCTGTAAAACAGGTTGCCACTGACGTTGTAACAGGTTGGTCAGATATATTCTCGCCACGGACCATAATGACAGATGATGGACATATGCACGCCGCACAGTACTCTGCAGGCCAGCTTTATATGGATAATTGGAATGCCATAGATGGTTCAAGAGATTACTACAGTCAACTTCAGCAAAGGATGACCAGGGATCACGCAACCTATCTGCATCCTGGAACTGGTCTTTACATGCCGATGCGTGTAGAAGAATATGATGTGTACCAGGACTTTGCTTGGGAAGAAGGCGAACTGATCAGAAATGTCGAAGTACCTTCCGACGCAGTCCAGTACGATGTGGGAACAGAGGAATGGTACGAAGTAGGCGATGACTTGAAAACCGCAAACAGGGTCATTTATGATTGGTCTGATACCCTTGGAACCTGGCATTCAGGACATCCGATAACCATCAGGGAACTCGCTGGGTATTATGCTTGGGCTAGGCAGTTAGCTTTTGGTGAAGAGCAGGGTGGAATTGAGGATGATGGTAAATTCCATGCAGCTTACGGAGCAGGAAGTAGACCGGTTTGGGAGGCTATCAAGGCTCTCGAATTCGATGAAGACGAACAAACGATCACGATTTATGGAGATTATACCTTCCCACACGATGATCAGGTAGCTGGTTATTATGCATGGATGAATGAAGTACCATTGATCCTTTACGAAGGTATGACCCATCTATACGGTGAAACTGAATTTTACGATGCGGTAGGAGAAGACAGGAACTGGATGTGGGGCGATGTAGGAGATATATGGATACATTGGTTGAGTAGAACCCAGGGTGAAGTCCTCACTTCGGTACTCGAGGAGATTATTGCCGAAGACTGGATACCGTATGGTTTGCGAGAGGAAGCGAACCCACCTGTTGAACCGTTGACTCCTAGCGAACTTGAAGATGAGATAAACGCGCACATCGCTTTCTTCGACGAATTCGAACATTACTGGATATCAAACGGACCCTTCAGGATAACAGAACACGATCCAGCTAATCTGGTAATTGGTATGGAACGATGGACTGAAGATGACGGTTATCCATGGCCACGTGACTACTGGAGAGACAGATTGCGTGTAGCCAGACTAAGACTCGGCTCAATGGATGCACCAAGAAGAGCAACTCAGGGTGAAGAGATACCGATGAGAGTTCGCGCAACTTTCATAGAAGAGTTCCCGGTTAGATCGACAAGAGCATTAAGAGACACTGATGAGTTTATGGAGACACCCCCTCGAGCAAGCATTGCCGATGCTGATGGCACTATAGTTTGGGAATCCGAAGATGTAGATCTTGTAGGTGGTTACTTTGAGGCAACTGTGCCCAGTAATGTAACAGCAGACGAATTAGAACCTGGAACTTATGAGGTGCGTATCGACGCAACTCTTGATATACAGATCGACGTACCACGTTCTTCATCTACTGTTATAATAACCGAAGAGGAGGTACCAGAAGGTCTAGTCAATCACTTCTTGCTGGTGACACCTGATGAAGGTGAAGCACCATTGGATGTGGTAATCGATGTTAGCGTTGAAAACATCGGTGAAGAAGATGAGACCGATTGGGTTTACATAGGTGGAGAACCCGAATTTGAAGTCACTGTACCTGCAGGCGAGACGGTTGAAGAGGAGTTCGAATACACATTCGAGGATGAAGGAGAATACGAAGTTACATTCGGAGACCAATCCGTAACGGTAACAGTAGAAGAAGATACACCTGGATTTACCTTCCTTGTGCTGGCAGTCAGCGCAGTATTGGCAGTGGTGTTCTACCACGTCAAGAAACGAAGATAAACTTTGTAAGGTAAAACCAAAACCAAACCCCCTTTCCTTTTCTTTTAATTTTTTATTGATCTTTTTGATAACGAGATTAGATTAGAAGTCAAGTCATCAAATATATGCTTTTATACATATTTTTCTTATGTGTTTATGGCAATTTTTCCTGATGACCAAAAAACTTATATTCACAACTTACAGTATGATATATCGATAACTATGCCAGCCTCATGGAAGTATTTCGCGTTAAGAACTTTGAATGCTGTGATAGTCCTGTTAGTTGTAGTCTTTTTGATTTCTCTTTTATTCAGTCATTTAGCTGATGAACAACTAGAAGGTACCGTTGCTGAAGAAGTACGAGGTTATGCTCAAGGATTGCCTGAAGAAATGCCCGTTGAAGAAAGAAGGCAACGAATAGAGGAATATAGGCAGGAAAGGATAGATCACTATGGGCTTGAAGATCCATTCTGGGAAAAGGTTTTAAGACGAACGTGGGACACTTTCATTTTCGATTTTGGAGATGCGAACTCGATGCAGGTTCCAGGTGGGGAAGGCTCAGCTGTTATTGAGATAATAATGCATTATCTACCCCGTACCATACTTCTTTTCACTACTTCAGCTGTTATATACATTTTATTAGGCATCGCAGTTGGTCTCAAAGCTGCTCAGGTGGCTGGTACAAGACTTGACAAATTCTTATCGCTATTTGGTATCGTAACTAGCAGTATGCCCATGTGGTGGGTTGGCATGTTAGCTATATTGATCTTTTCTTTTGGACTGGGCTGGTTCCCAGCTTCTGCGTATCCGTTCCCTGTGGGGGTGGAAGGATGGGAATACTATTCAGGTGTATTAAGAAGGATGATCATGCCGATGGCTACAATAGTGCTCGTGCTTTTCGGAGGCCGTGCTTGGGCGGTCAGAAATATGGTGACATCAGTTCTTCAGGATGACTACATCATGGCCGCTAGAGCTAAAGGTGTACCAGAAAAGAAAGTAATTTATGGACATACCTTGAAAACTGCATCTCCACCGATAGTTACTGCTGCCATCCTTGCTTTCCTGATGTCCATAGGTGGAGCGATGATCACAGAGGTCATATTCACATGGCCCGGAATGGGTTACTTACTGCGCCGCGCTATTTTCGAAGCACACGATGTACCTGTGATAATGGGGATCGTGTTCATAACCACCTTCTTATGGGTGGTGGGTTATCTTATAGCTGACCTGGTATACGGGTATCTAGACCCAAGAGTAGAAGTAGGTGCAGAAAAGAAAGTTTAAGGTGATGAGATAATGAGTATTCGATTAGAAGACTACAAAGAGAGGATATCCAGTATTGCAAAAGAGTTCAAAGGCGAAAGGATGGGTATGCTAGGATTGGGGATTATCGTCTTCATGTTGATACTAGCAGTTTTTGCCCCTTGGATTGCTCCCGACACAGATGGTCGATGGGCAGACTATGACCGATGGGCAGATAACCCTAGGAACGCTGCTCCAGTCTGGGCGGACTATATATTGCCCGGGAGTAGGGCCCCTCATGATATAAGGGAAGACTTCGATGATATGCCCACTGATGAACCTGGCCTAAAGGTGATAGAATATCATTATCATAATGATTATGATTATCCTCCTGGAGATATTTCAATAAGAGTGCATGGTAGAGATGAATCAGCATCGACAGTACAGATATGGATAGATTGGATTAGAGAAGATGGAAAGGAAATCACCCTTCTCGATACAAGCTCTACTGTAGGTGAAGAGTCAAGAGAATTTGAAGAAAGATATACTATCCGTTCTGATGCTGGAAGGGAAAACATATATGACTGGGCTTATACATATCATATGGAACATCACCCAGATGATGAGGATCCTCCAGAGAGAGTAGATCCATCCCGTCCCCTCTTTGCTTACACCGACGAAAACATATTACGAGATCCACAGTCACAACGAGGAGATTATGTTTTAAGGATTGAAATCCTCGGCGAGGACCTGGAAATTAATGAGGAAGCTTCGAGGGTGTTGTTTAGAGGACAGATTTATGGCTTGATGGGAACAGATTCTAATCGTCGTGATCTAGCACAGGGCTGGATTTACGGTGCCAGATATGCACTGATAACAGGGGGAATAGTTTCGATAGCGAGTATAGCCATAGCTACTGTTTTTGGTATGACCAGTGCCTATTTTGGTGGATGGGTCGATGAGGCTATGCAGAGGATCAACGAGATCCTCATAGGCATACCCATGTTCCCTATACTTATCATCACAATATACTCTATAGGCAGGTCAATATGGGTCTTTGTAGCTGTTTACACAATATTAGGTTGGCGTGGACTCGCCAAGATAATAAGGTCAAGAGGTATACAGATCAGGCAAGATACCTATGTGGAAGCAGCGGTATCACTCGGGTCTGGTAGCGGAAGAATCATTCTTAGACACATGGTACCTCAGATTTTACCATATGCACTGGCTGAAGGTGCATTGATGATACCAGCCATCATTATCGCTGAAGCAGGTTTGAGTGTTCTAGGATTAGGAGACCCAACCATAGTCACTTTTGGAAGGATGCTTGACCAAGCTAACCGAGGTGCAGCTACTGTTTCTGGCTATTGGTGGTGGGTACTCTTACCAGGCATAGGTATCATACTGGTTGGATTTTCATTTATAGCTGCTGGGATGGCTCTTGAACGAGTGGTCAATCCTAAGATGAGACAGAGGTAATTCACATGAACGGAAGAACAATACTAGATGTAAAAGACCTTAGTACACACTACTTCACGTCGAAAGGTGTTGTAAAGGCTCTCGATGATGCTTCTTTTGAATTAAAAGGAGGACAATCTCTTGGAATCGCCGGTGAGAGTGGTTGCGGAAAGAGCACACTTGCATTCTCTTTATTGAGGATGGTCCAACCACCGGGCAGGATAGTAAAAGGGAGTATAATGCTTGATGGGGTAGATGTGGCTAAGTTTACTGAGAAAGAAGCTCGGAAAAAATTGAGATGGCAGAAGATATCTATGGTGTTCCAGGGTGCTATGGACATAATGACGCCCGTATACACTGTAGGTCATCAGATGATGGAGCCGTTGTATTATCACAAGGGCATCAAAGGTAAAAAGGGACGAGAGATCTGCTATCGGTATCTGGACATGGTGGACCTAGATACGGATCTTTTCCATAGATATCCTCACGAGCTAAGTGGTGGACAGAAACAGAGAGTCATCATAGCTACAGCTCTTCTAATGGAACCCGATGTTGTCATAATGGACGAACCGACCACTGCACTGGATGTTGTGGTGGAAGCGAGGATAATGAACGATCTTAAACGTCTTAAACACGAATTAGATAACAGCATGATATTCATCACGCACGACCTTAGTATACTTGCAGAGGTATCCGACAATCTTGCCATTATGTATGCAGGTTGGATCGTTGAATTAGGTGATGCGAGCGAGATCTATAAAGATCCTAAACATCCATATACTCAGAAATTGATAGCTGCGATTCCAAGACTCCATATGGACATGGATCGATTGGAGTATATCCCTGGTGCACCTCCAGAGTTAACGGATCCCCCCTCAGGTTGTAGGTTCCATCCCCGGTGCGAGCATGCGTTCGACAGGTGCATGAAGGAAGTACCCAAAGAATATGATGTTGATGGTGTTCTCGTTAAATGCCATCTATATGCGGAGGATTAAACATGCCTAAATCAATAATAAGAGCGAGGAATCTTACGAAGAAATTTGGAATCACCCAAGGTTTAGTTCAAAAGTTACAAGGGCAACCCAAGATGTACGTTAGAGCTGTGGATGGTATCGACTTCGATGTTTACAATAAGCGTTCTCTCGCTTTAGTGGGTGAATCCGGCTGCGGTAAAACAACCGTGGGTAAGTTGATAATGAAACTGCTGGATGTGACGGATGGTAAGCTTTGGGTTAAAGGCAGAGATATAACAAAACTTACAGATCATAGGGAATTGAAAGCATATAGAAGGACTGCACAGATGATATACCAAGATCCGTTTTCATCACTTGATCCTAGATTCAAAGTGTTCGATATACTGGAAGAACCATTGTTGATACATGGTATCGGTGATACCATAGACGAAAGAAGGGCCATGATCGAAGAGGCTCTCGAGGAAGTGAGATTGACACCTCCTGAAGAATTCATCGATAGGTATCCACACATGCTTTCCGGAGGACAGAGGCAGCGTGTTGCTATCGCACGTTGTTTGATCCTGCATCCTACATTCATCGTAGCAGACGAACCAGTTTCGATGTTGGATGTATCTGTGCGAGCTGAACTTTTGAATCTGATGAAAGATCTCATGGACGAAGAAGATCTAACATACCTTTATATCACACACGATATATCTACGACGAGGTTCTTCACCGAGGACATCGGGGTAATGTACTTGGGAGACCTAGTGGAAAAAGGGCCTGTAGGAGAGGTTTTGGATAACCCATTACATCCTTATACCCAGGCACTTCTAACAGCGGTTCCCGAACCCGAACCCGATCGGCTCGATAGGATCAAGGAGATACCGATCAAGGGTGAGATTCCTTCAGGAACAAACGTACCTAAGGGATGCAGATTCCATCCAAGGTGTCCTTACGCAAAGAAGATATGTAGGAAAAAGCAGCCGAGGGAAAAAACAGTTGACCATAAACTACACAGAGCTAAATGTCACTTTGCAGGGGAGATCGAGTTCAAGATGCGTGTACGCAAGGTAGGAAAAGGTGGAAAGGTATCAAAGGTTGAAGAAATTGGTATAGATGAGTTGAGGGACGAGGAAACGGTACCAGACGAGCTTAAGTGAAAAAATCGGCAGAACCGAACAACCCAAAACCTTTTTTCCTCCTTATTTCATTATTTGATATACTCATGACTCGTGGGAAGAATGATAAAAAGAAAAAGCCTAGATACAGGCGTCGTCTAATCCATAATAGAAACTTCCAATATGGATTTATATTCCTGATAATAGCACTTATCTTATCCTTCGCATCGATCAATTTAACTCATGCTGAAAGTGTCCAAAGTGGACAGATCCCAGAAGAGGATAGAGATGACTTATTTTCCGTAAGACTGGACACGCCTATAGATGTGATAAATCGTACTATCAGGTTGACGTATGTAGCGAACGAGAGTACGGAGAATGCTACACTGCAGGCGCTGGAAGAACCGGATTCTGAGGCCTTGAAAACATTCGAGATCGAGCCCAATGAAAGTATTGAGGAGTCGCTCCCCGCAGGCACTAATTGGCTGATCGTTAAACATGAAAACGAGGGTATGGAAGGCGTTATTTTTTACGAACATGTCATCGAATATCGTTCCTATCCTTATGCCTGGGCTTCCATCCCCGCACTTTTATTCGTCATGATGGGTGTTATATTCATTTACAGGTCATATATGACCATTATACAACAAGTCCATTCCGAAGAACAGCAGAGAAGAGATGAGGATGGCGTTCCGTTTAGCCCGTTCGGTGAAAAGATGGCTGAAGAGGAAGAAACGGAACAAGAATACGAGACGATATATGAGAAGCAATGAGGGTTGTGTAATATATGGAAAATCATTTTGAGGACAAAGTTGTTTATTTCAGCCATCCTGCCTTTTCTTACAGAACAAAAACCGAAGAGTTGTGCATAGAGATAATAAAAGAAGAATTAGGTGCAAAAAAGGTGTATAACCCTGCTAAATACGGGTATAAAGATGATATGTTGGAGAAAATAGAGAAATCGGATGCCATCGTAGGGATGGCGGTCAGCAAAAAACTGACCTACTTGGTATGGCAGGAGATGGAATTGGGTGAGAAAAGTGGCGCAGACATTTACACGTTCATGACGGAGAGCAGACATGATATCGGCCCTTTGGTTAAAGGGATACCTGACAACGTTAAAAAATTAACAAAAAAAGAATCAGAAGCCTTTGGCTATCAGGCACTTTCTCATAGACGTGAGAGTCTTATGAGCATGTTTTTGGGGAACTGGAAAAAACGCTTTTAAACACATAAAACCATTTCACAGGTTATCATATTCGTAGATCTTTTCACCATCATGATAGATACGTATGTTTCCTTCTGAAGAGACTGCGATGGCAACAGCTCTAGTCTTCGAAGTTATTGCCGCAGCTGCAAGGTGTCTCCCTCCCAACCCTTCTTCTAGATCATATTCTTCTTTACCTTCGTACATCACGTACCTACCCGCTGCGATCGGATAACCTTTCTCGTCGATAATTGTTGCTCCATCCATCATCGAGTATTCCTTCATGGTGTTCCAATTTTCTCTATTTTTTATGCTGATATCTCCTTTTTTAACCCCTGCTAAAGGATTTCTTATCATCTCTCTCGTTCTGTTCAGAACGTTGTTAACGTCACCTAATATCAGAAGAGCCCCACAGGGTATACCTTCTTTCCCTTCTTTTACGATCTGAGATCCTATCTTAAAGGCTGCTTCAAGAACTTCTATATTGACGTGATCTCCAAGTCGATCTTTCAGACTTATCACGCCCATGTTTTCCATCTCAAAAAATAATATGGATCTGATCTCGCTCACGATGGCAAGCAATACCCTGTCTGTAGAGTCGATCAGTCCTTCGGAATAAAACCATAGGACGATATCTTCAGCATGGTCCAACACCTCGAGTCCGGTTGGTGTTGCAAAGTTCGTTTTTCGTATGTACACTCCAGATCTCTGAAGCATCTTGGATAAGGGAGGTTTATTGGTCGCTATGATCAAAGGGGTGTTTGGGAACTTTTCAGAGATATCCTCCATTATGCTTTGGTTGTCAGAATAAAGAATGATTATGTCTGGTTTGAAGTCGTTGTAACACGTTTTTATGGTGTTTATCGGTGATGTCATCTTATAGCTGGGCATGTGTATGGCAGTATTTTATTTTTTTTACAGTTCAAACGATTCTAGATCCCTTGGGATCGTTGTATTAGGAAATTCTTCCCTCGCAGTTTTCAAAAGTTCACTGACCTCCTCGTATCTCGGGCTGATATGTACCAAAAACAGGCGATCGACATCTGCTTTCTTAGCGATATTGGCTGCTTGGTCTACACTCGTATGACCGTATTCATTGGCCTTTTCTGATAGTGTGCTATCCATAGTTCCTTCGTGTATCAGAAAATCTGCATTTTCTGCAGCTTGAGCCACCTCTGCACAGGGTCTGGTATCTCCGCTATAAACGATAGTTCTCCCTTTTCTAGGAGGGCCGAGAACATCCTTTGGAGATATTATACCTCCATCTATCTCTACAGATCCTCCTCTTTGAAGCCTGCCAAACAAGGGACCTTCAGGTATCCCTAGAGAAAGTGCTTTTGGCTTGTCGAATCTTCCTGGACGGTCGTTCTCTTTGAATTTGTAACCCAGTGATGGTACATTATGGTCCACTCTAAACGATTTTATGGAGAAGTACTTGAATTTAAGTAATGCACCGGGTTGTATGTCTTGAACTTTGACTTCAAAACTCGGATTAAAATATCCCAGTTCTAGTAAGCCTTTCACCACTGAACAAGTACCTTCTGGGCCGTATATATATAGAGGGGTATCTCTATCGTTGAGTTTCATACTCTGTATGAGTCCTGGCAGCCCCAAGAAATGATCGCCGTGAAAATGAGTTATGAATATCTTATCAACATCCATGAAAGATAGCGAAGAGCGCATGAGCTGCCGCTGAGTCCCTTCACCGCAGTCGAAAAGTATGACTTCACTTTGGTATTTGACTGCTATGGACAATACGTTCCTCTTAGGTGAAGGATAGCTTCCACCTGTACCTAGAAATACCAGTTTCATCATCTAAGGAAAGATGAAGCACGATTATAAACAGTTTTTCCAAGTCTTATGAGCATATTTTAAATATATTGAACTGTTATTTAGGATGTAGGTGTTACTCTGACCGATAAAGATCCGGAGAAGAAGTCTGAAAACGATGATGATGAAGGAGACGAGGTGAAGGAAAAATTGGTATCTAGCCTTTTAGAAGGAAAACGGATGGAGGCGTATGCTGAACACCGTACGGTAGATATGAATTGCTGTCATCTCTGTGAATCTATAACGTACAAAAAAATACCTGGAAAGGAAATCGGAGAAAAGTGGTTCTGTATAGACTGTTTGAAGAAATTGAAAGAAATACTTGATACTTTGGATCAGTGGGAAGAGGAATTGGCCATAGGTAGTAAGATGAAAGAGCAGATGGATGAGAGCCTGGGTATCTAAACCTTAACACTACTACTCAAAGGATTGAAATATAAAGAGGTCATTTTAGGAACGTGGCATTCGAACACACTCTTGTGAAAGAAGGAATGATAGAAGAACGGGCTTATCAGATAAATATAGCTAGAGCAGCTCAGTATAGCTCGACACTTGTTGTTCTCCCTACCGGGATGGGGAAGACCATAATAGCATTCATGGTGATGGCTGAAAGAAAAAAAAGATATCCCGATAGAAAAATTCTTTTTATGGCACCGACCAAACCACTGGTGCATCAACATGCTAGGGATATAGAAGATATGCTGAAGATCGGATCTCCAACCGTATTCACCGGCGAGGTTTCACCGGAGAAAAGAATGAAGCTCTGGAAGGATAATGATGTGATAGTATCTACTCCTCAGGTGATAAGGAACGACGTTATGGCAGGCAGGATAGATCTGGAGGAGGTTTCTCTTGTTATCTTCGATGAAGCTCACCGTGCCACGGGAGGATATGCTTACTGTTATATAGGCGAGAAGTACAAGGATACTGGTGGTCTGGCTTTGGGACTTACCGCTTCTCCCGGCAGCGATATAGAAAGGATAAGGGAGGTTTGTGAAGTGTTGGGATTTGAGAACGTTGAGATACGTACTAAATATGATCCAGATGTTATCAATTACATCAAAAAGAGGGATATACAGTGGATAGAAGTTGAGCTCACACCCAAACAGAAGAGAGTTGTTAAGCTTCTTAAAAAAGTGCTTGAGAAGCACGTAAAGAAACTCCAACATCATGGTTTTCTAACGGGAAGAAATCCTAAAGCTGTTTCCAGAAAAAAAATTCTTGAGGCAAATCGTAGGATACAAGCCCAGATCCATGGAGGAGGAAAAAACTCACTTTTCAATGCAGCTAGCCTTTGTGCAGGATGCCTAAAATTGGACCATGCGATCGATCAGGCTGAGACACAGGGTCCTGATGCTTTACGAGATTTTTTGGAGAAGTTAAAGAACGAGGCTGAAGCCAAAGGAGGCACGAGGGCGGCCTCAAGGATCATGAATGCACCTGAGATCAAGGAAGTCATGATGATACTCGCTAGTCTTAAAGAAGAACACCCGAAGGTGCAAAAGACTGTGGATGTGGTCAAGGAACAGATCGAGAGAGATGGAGATTCAAGGATCATCGTATTCACATCATATCGTTTCAGTGCCAAGAAGTTGAACAGGAGGCTTGCGTCTAAACCCGGCTTACTTCCAGTGCGGTTCGTAGGCCAGAGCGATAAAGAGGGTGACAAGGGTCTGAAACAGGCAGAACAGGTTCAGGCGATAAACGATTTCGAGGATGGGAAGTACAACGTGTTGGTGGCGACGAGTATAGGAGAGGAGGGATTGGATATTCCATCGACCGATCTTGTTGTTTTTTATGAGCCAGTTGCTTCAGAAATCAGAACTATACAGAGACGTGGGAGGACGGCTAGAAAACGTGAAGGAAAGGTCATCGTATTGATAACGAAAGGGACAAGAGACGAGGGTTATTATTGGGCAAGTAAGAACCGTGAGAAGAAGATGATCAGAAATCTTTATTCTCTCAAAGAAGGTTTGAAAGATAATTTTAAAGTTGATTCATCGATGGATGGGATGCAAATGCCAGATAAGGACAAGTATGATGTGGTGAAGAAAAAGAGCAAGAAGGATCTGAAGAAGAGGGCCGATGGACCGGATAAAAAGAAGACCAAAGGCCAGCGTTCATTGATCGAATTCGATGAGGTTGTTGGAAATGATAAAAAAGAAGCTCATGAGATCACCGTAGATGTTAGAGAACAGAACAGTGATGTGGTGAGAGAGCTTTCGAAAAAAGATCTGAATATAAACGTCACAAGATTGTCCACCGGAGATTACATAGTTTCGCAGGATGTTGCGGTCGAAAGAAAAAGTGTGGAGGATTTTTTAGAATCTCTTATCGACGGCAGGCTGTTCGCACAGGCAAGATCCCTCTCCAAAGAGTACATCCATCCCGTTATTATCATTGAAGGCGAAGGGCTATACAGGAAACGGAACATAGATGATAGGGCCATATATGGTGCATTGATATCTCTGGCTACGGATTTTAAAATACCTATATTGCCATCGGCCGATGGAAAAGAAACCGCTGGATTGATCCATGCGATGATAAAAAGAAAGGATAAAAAGAAGAAAAGTGGTAGGCGTAGACCGGATAAGAGCACTTTAAGCGACCGGGATTCGAAGCTTTTCATAATAGAAGGACTTCCAAACGTATCTGGAACCTTGGCTCAGAGGCTTTTAGAACATTTTGGTAGTGTGAGGGCTGTTTTTGAAGCGGACTTGGAGGAGCTGCAGGAGGTCGAAGGTATCGGCCCATCTACTGCGAAGAAGATAATCGAAATTTTGGAGTGACCGTAAAATACTTGAAAAGGGGCAGGTATGATATGTAAAGGTGTAATGATATGGCGCGCAGATGGGATGGACCATTGGATAAAAAAGACGATTACGTTTACGAGATACCCAGTTCATATTTGAAAGGAATGAGGGTAAATGGAAGGATCTTTGCAGATGAAGATCTGATCAGATCGATAGTTCAGGATAATGCTCCTGAACAGGTGGCAAATGTAGCCACACTTCCGGGGATAATCGATGCGTCCATGGCCATGCCGGATATACACTGGGGGTACGGTTTTCCTATCGGAGGGGTAGCCGCCCTCGATGTGGACGAAGGTGTTATTTCACCAGGAGGGGTTGGATACGATATCAATTGTGGTGTGAGGTTAGTTCGCACAGAACTGTCCTTCGATGAGGTGAAACCAAAGGTTAAAGCACTTGTTGATGAGTTTTACAAAAACGTTCCTGCTGGTGTTGGGAAGAAGGCGAAAATTAAACTTAAGCGTGGAGAGTTGAATAAAGTACTGGATAGAGGTGTACGATGGGCTGTAGAGGAAGGCTATGGCTGGGATGAAGACAAAAAAAGGATAGAGGATAACGGGATGATGGAGGAGGCAGATCCTGAAAAGGTGAGTATGAAGGCCAAGCAGAGAGGCGAACCCCAGCTTGGTACTTTAGGCGGGGGAAATCACTTCTTAGAGATCCAAAAGGTAGATAAGATATTTGATGAAGAGGCAGCCAAAGCCTTCGGTATAGAGGAAGGGATGGTTACCGTTATGATCCATACTGGGTCTAGGGGATGCGGTCACCAAATAGCATCAGATTATATCAAAAACATGGAAAGGGCTGTAAAAAAATACTCGATCAACCTTCCCGACAAACAGCTGGCATGTGCACCTTTTGATTCTAAAGAGGGTCAGGATTATTTCGCCGCTATGAGTTGCGGTGCAAATTATGCATGGACTAACAGGCAGTTGATACTTCACTGGGTGAGAGAGAGTTTTGAGAACATCATGGACGAGAAAGCAGAGGATATGGGTATGGATGTTGTGTATGATGTTTGCCATAATATAGCTAAGAAAGAGAAACATCGGGTGGAGAACAGAAAGAAGGATGTAGTGATCCACAGGAAAGGAGCCACTCGCGCTTTCGCACCGGGGAGAAAGGAAGTCCCTAAGATTTATAGAGACATCGGTCAACCGGTGATAATACCCGGTGATATGGGCACGGCGAGTTACCTTATGAGGGGTAGAAAGCTCAGCATGAAACGTGCATGGGGTTCTACGTGTCATGGGGCAGGTAGGGTGATGTCCCGTACAGGTGCTCGACGTAGTTTCAATCTGAATAAGATAAAGAGTGACCTGAGCAGTAAGGGTATTTATGTAAGAGCCGCTACAGACAAAGTTCTTCTCGAAGAGAGTCCAGAAGCCTATAAAGAGATAGATAGGGTGGTTGAGGTTACTCATAACGCAGGACTTTCTAAGATCGTCGCAAAGATGGTGCCCATGGGAGTTATGAAGGGGTGACATCCTCCCACACGGCAGACCCGTGGGGTTCTCTACCTCTGAACAGTATAGACTTTGTCCGACGCTCTCAAAATCAACTTCTTAACAAGTGTATACCAGTGTTCTGCTTTATAAGTAAATAGGGGTTGAAATGAGGAAAAAATATAAATAGTCTGAGGTTTTCTCTTATCTGAAGAATTTAGGAGGCTTAGATATATATGAAGACAAAAAAAGATGCCAGATGGAAGGTGTTGGTTGTAGCATTTGTCCTGATTTTTGCAGGCTTTGCTGCAATGATGGTAACACCGACAGTTTTGGCAGAAGAATCCCCTGAAGTTACGACAGAACCAGCAGAGGATGTCACGCCCCATACAGCAGTACTGAACATGTCATTCACAATGGGTGACATTGAAGAAGTAACAGTATGGTTCGAATATAATTATACTGGAGAAGACCCTGAGATCCCTGTAGGAGAAGCAGTTTATACCGTTGATGACGAGGTAACGACACACAGTCATCTACTAGATGATCTAGTCCCCGAAACAGAGTATGATTTCGTGGCTGTGCTTCAATACTATGACGAGGAAGAAGAGGAAGATGTGACACTTCAAGGAAACATAGAAACCTTCATGACCGGTGAGATTGTAGAGGAACCAACTGTTTCTACAGAACCAGCAGAGGATATCACACCATATAGCGCAACTCTTAACATGGCATATACCCTTGGCGATGCTGGACAAGCAACTGTACAGTTCTTAGGCAACGAAACAGGAGAAACTTTAGAAAAATTAACAGAATCAGTGGTTTATGAAGATGGCGAACACGAATATGTTTTTGACGACCTTGCTCCTTGGACAGAATACGAGTATCAGGCTGTGTTGGAGTATGTCGATTCTGACGGAGAAACAGTTACACTTATGGGCGATGTGCTTGATTTCACAACTGGATCTGAAGTTACAATCGATGGGCCAGAAGAGGCATATATTGATGAGGATGTAACTTTCGAGGCAGTTGTAATCGGAGAAATTGACGAATACAGTTGGTCCATAGTGAATATATTCGGAGACGAAGTGGACTCCGGCGAGGACGATACTTTGACTACAGTATTCGAGGATTCAGGAATGCACACAATTACGGTTGAAGTAGTAGATGTTAATGGTATCGAAGATGATGACATGGTAACAATCGATGTATTCGCTGAAGTTACGCTGACGGTCGTTGACGATGAGACTGATGATCCCGTAGAAGGTGCCGATGTAGGATTGGATTATGTGGTTCCAGTTGATCCTGAAGAGGATCCGTTACACTTCTCCGATTATGATTATACTGGTGCTGACGGGCAGGTCATATTCTCCGTGGATGTTCCCGTATTCGAAGACGGTCTAGGAGATGAAATATATGGTCAATATTCTGCTGGTCATACTGATTACGTACGTGAATCAGGTGAATTCACCGGCACGTCATATGAGATCAGACTCACTCCCAGAACGGAATGGACTGTAGAAGTCGGACCTATCGTTGAAGTTATAGATCCAGCTGACGATCCTTTCCCAGTTCCTGAAGCAGAAGTAACTCTAACATGGAATGATCAAGAGATGGTAACGGAGACCGGTTCTGACGGTATTGCTAGTTTCGCTGTCGATTTCAATCCAGATACAGATGAAACCGAATTCGACGCTCAGATATGGCACGAGGATTATCTGATGAACCACACCAGTTTTGTAGGCTCCTCTTCCTTTGCGTACAGGATAGCTGAAGGATATTATTTCCCTGAGATCTTGCTTGAAGAACACTTCACCTTTGAGATAGGACCTGTGGTCGATGAAGATGGCGACCCAATAGATAGAGTACAAGTGACCATAATGTACGATGAATACTACGCAGAGGATGAAACACTCCCTGATGGAATAGCTGTATTCAACACAAGGGACATTTTCGTCAATCCGTACGACGAGGGCGTAGATGCTACATTCTACCATGAAGACTACATGACTAAGGAAGCACATGTATTCCCAGATGAAGAAGTGGTCCTTCTACCAAGGGTTGCGGTCACAGTCGGTCCGGTAGTAGATCAGGAAGGTGAACCAGTTAGTGGAGCTACCGTAACACTTGTTGCTGAAGAATGGCAGGAGAGCGAAGACACTGATGCCGATGGAAACGCAGTATTCTATCCACCATTCGATCCTGAAGGAGTAACCTTCACTTATACGATATCCCACTGGGACCTTGAAGAGGATGTGACAGGAACGTTCACCGGAACTTCTTCCGGAGAGATAGAAATTGAAATAGAGGAAGATGAACCTGTTGATGAACCTATATCCACCGCAGTCCTTGCAGGAGTAGGTATAATCATCATCATAATCATCGTGATAATCGTTGTTATGATGATGAGGAAGAAGCCTGTAGAGGCTGAGGAAGAAGAGGAACTCTTTGAAGAAGAAGATCTCTTTGAAGAAGAAGAGGAAGATCTCTTTGAGGAAGAAGAGGACCTCTTTGAGGAAGAAGAGGAAGATCTCTTTGAGGAAGAAGAGGAAGATCTCTTTGAGGAAGAAGAGGAAGATCTCTTTGAGGAAGAAGAGGAAGACCTCTTTGAGGAAGAAGAGGAAGAACTATAGGTACAAAATTCCCAACCCCTTTCTTTTTTTATTATTTATACCAGCTTGTTATCGGTGAGGCATTTTTAACTCTAGACTCGATTTATATAACCGTCATGTTTAAATAGAAGCTCTGGCTAATTTTATCTTGAGATGAACCAGAACCAGCTCATCGAAGAGGTCAGAGGGATACTCGCCAAAGCAGGATTTTATCTATCTGAAAGACACTATGAACGAGGTATAAGCTTCGACTTGATCGCAAGAAGAGATGACCATCTTTTGATCATAGGTATCCTATTGAATGCAGACAGTTCTAGGATCGAGAATGCAAAAGAGATGAAGATCTTAGCAGACGTGTTGGACGGTTCACCCATGTTAATAGCACTTAGTGGGGGAAGAAGACCTTTACAAAGAGGTGTTGTTTATTCACGCAAAGGGATTCCTCTGATTTCTTTGGACACTCTCAACGACATGTTTATTGAAGGAGTCCCTCCCTATGTTTTTTCTGCACCAGGGGGATTCTATGTGTCTATCGATTCAGATCTTTTACGAGAAGCGAGGAAGGAAAGACAGATATCCCTTCGTAAGATGGCAGAGATAGCTGGAGTTTCTAGAAAAGCCATACAAAAATACGAAGAGGGTATGGGAGTCGATCTCGAAGTGGCGATGAGGATGGAAGAGTATCTAGGTAAGGATCTGATCCTACCACTGGATCCTTTGGATCATGATGAGGAGCTAAAGGGCACCGTTATGAATCCTCTCGAGGAATTTACAGGGGTTCAAAAGATAATATTCAAATCTCTAGTTTCTATGGGATATGAAGTGGTACCTACTAGACGATCTCCCTTCGAAGCTATAACCTCCGATGAAAGTACAATCCTCCTTTCAGGTGTAGGTTCCCATTCGGAGAGGAAACTAAAAAAGAAGGCTAGAGTCGTATCTAATCTTTCCCATATCACTGAAAAAGATTCGGTAATATTCATGAAAAGTAGGAGGACCCATTACAATATAGAGGGAACTCCTCTCATAGATAGGAGGGAACTGGAGTATCTAACTTCAAGGGACGATATGATCGATTTGCTTCGCGAGAGGAAATCCGGTGGTGTCTAGGTTGTTGAGCCTAAAAACAGACAAAGGAACAGTAGTTCACCTGATGGGTATCGTGAAGGGACTAGTTTCAGAATCTAGGAGAGTAAAGGAGAGATTGAAAGAAGTAGATTTCGAAAAGGGAGCATTACCCATCTCTCCAGAAGAGGTCGATGCATTATGTAATCTTATCGAAAGTCAATTTGAAGAAGGTGAATACCAGTTGAGTACACCCGAGATCGCCTATGTGCAGAATCTCAAGAGGTTCGGTGAAGTCAGAATCCCTCCCCCCTCTTACACCATATTTCTAGAATATTGTACAGAAGCCGATATCGAAGTTGAAGGCATAGATATGGATGATGAGCATTACACTGCAGCATACTGCGAACATGTAAGCGGCATTAACTGGATCATGCAGTCATACATCGAAAAGCGCCTGCTAAAAAAGGAGGTGCAGGCCAAAACGCCTAGGGAATTTGCGATCGAGTGGGACAGGTCCATAAATAGATTGTCAGGTTTCCAATCCCTTGAAGAGAATCGCGAACGGGTGATGGCAAAGAACCTACAGAGACTTTCCATCAAATCAGATGTTTTCACGTTGATAGAGTATGAAAGGTCGAAGGGTGTGCTGAAGATCCTAAAAGATAAAGGTTGGTATACCTATTGATTTGTCAAATAGGATCGATTAAACGAATACTATGAACAACAAAGTCGCTACTATGAGTGAAATTATAACCGGACCTCCGACCCTCTTAAGGAATTTACCCATATCTCCATCGAAATACTCGAGGGAGATACTTATACACGGATGGACGGGTGTGATCACGTAGCCCATGAAAACTGATAGATATATCAAGGAGAATATAAGTATAGGCAAAGTTTCCAGGGTGAAGGATGCCATATATATCGGAATGATTATCGAAGCTGGAATTATTATTCTGCCCGTTGCTAGACCAAGTAGAAATCCAAAACCCACAGCAAGGACTACTCTGGGTAATTGAAGGTTTTCGATCAAAACATCGATACCGGATGACAAGAATATATTGATAAAAAGGTATAGGCAGAAGATCAATATCATAAAATTCCACGGCTTCATCTCATTTACTGCAAGTTTGATGATCTTTGGCTTTGAATCATTTATTATATGTATCGCTAATAATAAGCTGATAGAGACGGCTATCAGCAATGAGAGGTTTTCAACAGGCAGTGTGAAAAAAGTGAACAATACGAAATGAACGACCGGTGCAGCTATCAGAACAGTAAGGGGAGGTAATAGGGCTTTCACGTTCATTTCTGAAGTGTACTCCATCTCACCATCGACCTTTCGTAGCAAAAACAAGTATCCAAGAGCTATTGTCATGATGAAAAAGGGGAACTGGAATATGATGATACTGTAGATCGATAGATTGGCGATATCAGCTGGAATTATAAGGGCATAAGATATAGGATAGATAAAATAAAGAACATGTCGAAACCATACATTGATACTCGTTTTTTCATGCCCCTCAAGCTCTTCACCGGCTTTATCGATCAAAGGTGCAGAGAATAGTGCTCCCCCGGGAATAGGTAACAATCCCAACAAAGCAGGTGTAGACCCCAAAAACAATCTTTTACCTACCCTAAGGTTATTTATGATGTCATCGAGTTTTCCACTTTCCTGTAAGATCCCACCAATTATCGGGATGATCCCGAGTGCGAGTATCAAAAGTATTATGTTTGGATCAGTCGAGGTTATATAAATCTGCTCTAATAATTCATAGGGGCTGAGTGTGAAGATACCTAGGATGATCGCACCAGTTAAAAGAGCTAGTGTAAGATGATGTCTAGCTCCATAAAGGAGTACTCCGATTGCTAGGAAGAAACCTATCCATGCGATTGACATGATGAAAAGGCACTCATATTTAACCTATATAAGTTTTCTTTGGAATATCTATGTAATAAGCCTAGAAGTATTGATGATGGGATATACACGAAAAATTAAATAATACCAAAATCAATGTTCAAAAGTCTTAGGAGGTACAATATATGCCGAGTAAAAAGGACCAGATCCGACAAAAGATCGAAAATTATCATAAACAGATCAAAAAATTGAAGAGTGAGCGGAATAAACTTATTCAGGAAAATAAACGTATTAAACAGGAAACAAGGGAGGTACTTTCTGAAAAGAACGATCTACTCCAGGAGAAGGAGGAAGAGCTGGAGGAACTGAAATCCGAGCTCGAAGAAGGAGGTTTGGACGAAGAAGAAAAAGCCCTTTTGGATGGTTTAGAAGAAGAAAATAAAGAATTGAAGCAGGAGATGGATGAACTCAATGAAGAAAATAACCGATTGATGAGCGAGTTAGAAACACTACAGAAACACTCCGGCTCTGCAAGTATAGATTCTCCCGGCACTTTGTCTTTTTTAGCTGGAACAGATGTGAAAGGTGATCTATGCTGTGGTGAGAACTTTAATTTGGCCAAAGATTCGAACATCAAAGGTGATATTGATGTTAATCTGGATGTTAGGATAGATTCTAATTGTAAAATAACAGGCGACTTAATTTCAAAAAAAGGGAACATCAAACTCGGGGATGGGGTCTGTGTGGAAGGTTTGATAAAGGCACGTTCCGTTAAAATCGGAGATGAAGTGGATGTTGATGATATAGAATGTAACGGTGATCTACATGTTGGAAAGAATTCTAAGATTGGTAATGTATCAGCACTTGGCAATGTAAGGTTAGACAAAGGCTCGATGGTCGATGGGGGTCTGGAATATGCCGGAACTTTGAACGCTGAACCCCGTGTGACCATAACCGGTTCAGTCGTCCCTCGTGCAAAGGATGAAATATTGAACGAGGTAAAAGAGCATGAAGAACCGAACCAGGAACAAGAAGACGTTTTTGAAGAGGAAGAAACTTCATATGATAAAGAAGAGGATATCTTCACAGACTCAGAGGAAGAGGATATTTTTGAAGAGGAAGATGAAAGATGTCCTATATGTGATTCTGAGATCGAACCCGGTAGTGATACTTGCAGCAGCTGTGGTGCAAAAATTTTATAAATGAGCTGATGAAGATACGGTAGATGTCTTTCAAAAGGTCTAGAAGCAAGATAATAAAGTATCCAGCGAAACTTTCATTTGATTACGTTCCCAATGAACTTCCTCATAGGGACGAACAGCATCAGCAATTGTTTACTCTATTCAGCCGTGTTATACCTTCGGGGATCTCTCAGAACGCATTCCTTTACGGTCCGGTAGGTACTGGAAAAACAGCAACTGCAAAACGCTTTTCTATCGATTTTAGTAGATGGGCACAGGAAGAGGAAGGGAAGGTCGTAAACCATGTGATCGTGAACTGCAGAAGGAGGTCCAATAATTCGCAGACTATGTACAAGATCTTAAAACACTTTGACAGTAACTTTCCAGATAGAGGTTTCTCCGTCGGAGAGATGGTCGAAATTCTACAAAAGCATATAGAGAAAAAAAAGGTACATCTACTCGTAGTTCTTGATGAAGTAGATACTCTAATACAAAGGGATGGTTCGGACATAATATATCTATTGTCTCGTATGAAGGATGAGCAGGAATACCAAAGTCCACACTCGGATGGACAGATTTCGTTGATACTGATATCTCAGAAGAATGCGCTGGAGTTGTTGGATAAAAGTTCGCTTAGCACGTTTAAAAGGAGCAACAGGATAAGGTTCCCTCGTTATACACCTGATCAAATGTATGACATCCTCAAGATAAGATCTGAACTCGCTTTGTTCGATGACACTATAGATGATGATGAAATCAGGCAGCTGTCATTCATGACCGGACATGGTGAAGAAGGAGAGGGGGATGGTGATGCACGGTTTGGTATAGAGCTTTTAGAGAGGTCGGCCTTGATCGCGGAAGGAAAGGGGAAGAGGAAAATAGAACCCGAAGATGTCAGGGCTGCACAGGGAGAAGTTAAACCATTTTCAGCATCTTTATCACTTCTTAGAGAACTAAAATCGCAGGAGAAAATAATACTATTGGCAGCTTCGAAGGAACTCAAGTCACGAGCTTTTACTACTACGGGTGATCTTAAAGATGTTTATGAGATTGTTTGTGAAGAACAGGGGGAGAAACCTTTACAGCATACACAATTCTGGAAATATATCAAAAATCTCTCAGCCAAAGGTCTTTTAAGTACCCAGACCAGTTCTACAGGGAAAGGTCGGACAACTCAGATATCGATCACTGATGTGCCTGTCGAGGAGCTTGAAATCGAATTACGTAAGATACTGGAGAGATAGCTTGCTTTCAGGGGTAAAAGACAAACTTCTTTTCACCGCAGCGCTCGTTTCTCTCCTGGGAACAGCAGTGCTATTCGTGTACGCATCGAGTAGAAGTGAGTTGACCATTGATATCGAAGAGATCGGTTCCGAGCATGTAGGTAGAAAAGTAACTACAAAAGGTTACATCGCAAGTATGGGCTCATACGGTGAAACGTTTTACATGGATTTAAGGGCCACACATAGCGAATACGAAATACATTTGAGGTGTGAACAAGGGATGTTGGATTCTTTTGAAGATGGTCATGAGTTGATACCAGGTGCACTGGTAGAGGTCAGTGGCATAGTGGAGGAAAGCGGAAATCGACAAACTTTAAGACTCCTTCACTCGGAGGAGATAGAGGTTCTCGAACCAGCATTGACCAGCTTTACACCTTTTGATTCGATCCTCGAAAATCCTGAATGGTATGAAGGTATGGAGTTGAAAGTGAGAGGAGAAGTGAAGGAGATAAGACCGATATATCAAGGCACCCTGATCGTATTGGGACCATTGGACGAAGGATATCACCGCTTGACCATTGAGATAAGTGGGTGGTATAACGAGGAAATGAAAGTCGTTCGGGATGATGTGGTGGTTGTAGAAGGGCCTTTTGTGTATAGATCATCTAAGGGTACTTGGATGATCCGTTCCGATAGAGTACCAGCACCATATTAGCTACAGCTCGTCTAGTCTTTTTTTGATCAATTTTTTTAACTCTTTCTCCTCCTTCCTGAAGAAATCTATCCTTTCATCGTTCAGAAAAAGCCATTCCCATCCCCAGGGTGAAACTGAGTAATCGATCACATCCTGACGGGTATCGATCGTCAGAAGTCGATGCTGAATTCTTGGGTCATCGAGTTCCTGTAAAACCTCTTTTACCTTATGAGCATTGTGTATGCTGTACGGACATCTATTGCTGTATGCTTGTTCAACTGCCATTCTTCCTTGCTCAGATAGATCCAAAGGGCTGTATCTTGATTGTATAAATTTAGGTGGTTCGCCCTCTTCAAAGGGATGCCATACCAGATGTATGTAATCTTGATTATCGATGTCTTTGAATCCCAACATTTCCATCATATTAAGTGGAAAATGGATCGGATGATCCCATGCTATCGTAGCCAGCCCGGTGAAATCTTCTGATATGACTTCAAGCGTCTTTTTCACCAGTAATTTCTCAAAATCAAGATGTTTTTTGTTCTCCCCAAAAGGTGATAACCAGTGAAAACACATCAAAACCGCAGCTCCTGGAGCGATGATAGGAAGAGGAGCTTTTTCTGCCGGCATATATTCTAGAAAACCAGTTGCCTGGTTGTTTTGATATGATATGAACCCCTTCATCCCCTGTTCTATCCTCTCAATTCTCCAGCGTAGGGTTTCCTCCAAAGGACCTTTCATATAATCTGAAACTTCCAGACCACCGGGGCAGCATATTATATCTTTCACATTTTTCCTATCTAAAGGACGGATATCTAGATCGGTCATGTATTAAAAAGAGTGAAAATTGGATAAATAAGTATCGTTCTGAAAAGTTTTATATAGGTATTAGTACAAGTTACAATCGGGGCAAGGAGGCCGAGGACGGCTTACGGGTCTTTATCCTGAGGAAAGTCCTCTCCTCGCAAGAAAGGTGGACAGTCACAAGGCTGTGGGGCGAGAGCTCCGGCAAGGGCGCAGAAACGACACGTCCTTCGGTGAGTCGTGAGGTGTGCGAAGCCCGCCGCAAGGCGTGGTGAGTTAACCCACCGAGCTTTGACCTGGAGGGACCGTTGAAACGGCGACACCCCACCGAGGCAAGTCCAAACATGTCGGGATGACTGTTCTTGGGACCGACGGGTAGGACGCATAGATGAATGCCGTGGAGAACAGAAAGAGGCTTACTCCGGCCACCTACCCCAATTTATTATCAAATGTATATTTGAATCGATAATGAATTTAGGAAGGGATTAGGAAGGAAAGCTTTAAAGCATCCCTCTCTATTTGAGGTACGAGTGAGATCATGTCTGAAGCATATTGTGTAAAATGTAGGAAAAAAGTCGAAATAAAGGATCCAAAGAAAGTAACCCTTAAAAATGGCCGTCCAGCCACTAAAGGACAATGTCCTGATTGTGACACAAAGGTTTTCAGGATAGGACAGTAAAGGCTTTAACCCCTTTCCTTATTTTTCTTTATCGATGATAGTACTTGGTATAGAGGGTACTGCACACACACTCGGCATAGGCCTTGTTGACGATTCGGGTAATGTACTGGCTAATGTCTTGAAGAACTATCAACCCTCCGAAGGGATACACCCTAGAGAAGCTGCGAATCATCACGCTAAACATCTAGTGCCAGCTATAGAAGAAGCCTTTGAAGAAGGAGATGTGAGGAAAGAGGATATTGGGTTGATAGCTTTCTCTAGAGGACCGGGACTCGGTCCCTGTTTAAGAACCGTTGCAACTGCTGCCCGTGCACTTTCATTGTCGTTAGGTGTTCCGCTAACGGGTGTGAATCATTGTGTAGCTCATCTCGAAATAGGTCGACTTACCACCGAAGCCGACGATCCCGTACTCCTGTATACTTCAGGAGGGAACACGCAGGTTATCGCATTCAGCAGAGGTCGATATCGAGTTTTCGGTGAAACCTTGGATATCGGTATAGGAAATATGCTCGACAAGTTTGGAAGAGGTAAAGGTATGCCGTTTCCAGCTGGTCCGATTATAGAGGAAATTGCAGCGGATGGATCTTCATTATTAGAACTTCCATACAGTGTCAAAGGGATGGATGTTTCATTCTCTGGCGTTTTAACAGCAGCTTCCAAGATGGATGCACCACTCGAGGACATATGCTATTCTCTGCAGGAAACAACTTTTGCAATGCTGACCGAGGTCACTGAAAGAGCGCTTGCCCATACTAAGAAAGATGAGGTGTTATTAGGTGGTGGTGTTGCATGTAATCAGAGATTGAGAGAGATGGTAGATATAATGACTCGTGAGCGAGGAGCAGCCTCCTACGCTCCATTAAAATCCCTCTGTGTGGACAACGGAGCTATGATAGCATGGAACGGACTTCTTATGTATGATGCTGGGCTTGATATTTCTGTTGAAAACAGTGGCATACTTCAGGGCTACAGAACTGATGAAGTTGATGTGCTTTGGAGACAGCAGAAAGATTTATTTTGATTATTGTTGTAAGGGGAGTTGATATTATGGATATACCCAGGGCCGGCATATGCGGGGAATGTGGTTCCGAAAAACTTACCTTTTTTGAAGATGGCTCTGGTCGTTGTGAAAGTTGTGATAGACTTTTCAGTTGGAAGGAAGAGGATGACGAAGATATTGAGAAGCTCGATGATGAAGAGGAATTTTTGAAGAATGATTTACCTTCTCTAAGATCTCGAACTAACGGTTTTGATCCCTCAAGGCCTCCCCGAGCTGCTCTACAAAGGGAAAAAGAGACAGGTTTTCTCAAGATAATCAACAGTGGCTTCATACTCCTTATATTGGGGTTCATTGTTTTTTACGGAGTTTTGGCGGTCAACTCCCCTCTAGATATCTCTCGGGATGATGCTGAAACGGTATTAATATTCTCACAGATGATAAAGTATGTTGGCGTTGTTCTTGTCGGTATGGGCCTCGTGATCGGTGCTGTTAAAGGCGAGCATTTGGATGATAATATCCGGGGCTACATGGTAGTATCCATGGCCGTCTTACTGGGCATTACCTTGGGCCTGAGTATTATCTTTAGAAATTTTCTGGGACCAATTCTCTAGCTTTTCTCCCATATTTATTTATAAGCCTTCTAATCTCCTATCGGGAGTGAACTTGCAATGAGCCCAGAAAAAAGATTTACCAAAGAGGAACTACTTGAAAAAGCGAATGAACCTGCAAAAAAAGCTATGAGATGGCATCCATTCTATAAGGGTAAAATAGAAGTATCTCCAAAAGTACAAATAAAAAGTTTTGACGACTTCGGTGTTTGGTATACCCCCGGAGTGGCTAAACCTTGTCAAGATATTCATAAGAATCCTAAGATGGTATATGAACACACTAACAAATGGAATAACGTCGCTATTGTTAGCGATGGGAGCCGTGTACTGGGACTTGGGGACATCGGGCCGGAGGCAAGTATGCCTGTTATGGAAGGGAAGGGTTTACTTTTCAAATATCTTGGAGGAGTCGATGCATTTCCAATTTGTCTTAACGCCCACGATCCTGAAGACATAATACAGGCAGTTAAATGGATAGCACCTTCTTTTGGAGGTATAAATCTTGAGGATATATCCACCCCTAAGTGTTTCGAAGTTCTAGATAGGTTGAGAGAAGAACTCGATATACCAGTTTGGCATGACGACCAGCAGGGAACTGCAGCGGTCACTTTAGCAGGTATAATCAACGGAGTAAAAGTGGTCGACAAAAAATTGGATCAGGTGAAAGTTGGTTTGCTCGGTGCCGGAGCAGCGAATTTATGTTTGGCTAGGACACTTTTGAATGCGGGAGTACCTGAGGAGAACCTCTGTCTTAGTGATTCGATAGGTCTACTTCACTCCGGAAGAGAAGACCTCGATGAGGAAACAACCCCTGAAAAATGGAAATTCGCCCAGATTACTAATAAAGAAAATAAAGAAGGGGGTACCCCTGAATTGATAGAAGGTAAAGATGTTGTCGTAGCCGCTTCGATCCCCGGTCCAGATACGATCAAAAAAGAATGGCTAAAAGAGATGAATGACGATGGGATACTCTTCGTCGAGGCTAATCCTATACCTGAAATATGGCCCTGGGAGGCTAAGGAAGCGGGAGTAAAAATAGTAGGTACGGGACGATCCGATTTTCCTAACCAGATAAACAATTCAATAGGTTTTCCTGGAATATTTAGAGGGGTGCTTGACGTGAGAGCTGAAACTATAAGCGACGAAATGCATATAGAAGCGGCCTATGCGATAGCAGAGGTTGCTCAAGAAAATGGCCTTGACGAAGAGAATCTTGTACCAAATATGGAAAATACTGAGGTTTACATAAGAGAAGCTGTAAGGGTTGGACTAAAAGCTATGGAGCAAGGTCTTGCGAGAAAAGAACTTTCAAAAGAAGAATTGAGAGAAAAAGCAAAGAATAGTATAGAATCTAGCAAAAGGAAAATACAGAACATGATGAAATCAGGAGATATCAAAAAGCCTCCACTTGTAGATCTAAGCTAAAAACCTTGTTTTCTCAATCATAAAAATTTTACCATCTCAGTGTAGAAAAATCATTTAGAAATAGGCGGATAAAACTATCGATTCTCACATTTGTTGTCTACTAGAAACCGGAAAATATAAAACAAACAACTACCCATGTCGAACCATGAAAATCAACATCCCTTATGCCGGCAAAGAGGTTGAAGTAGAGGTAGAGGATGATAAGGTTAACGCGGTCCTTTATCCCAACGAAATGGAGAAGAAGGATGAGGCTGAAGTCATCCTTGAAGCATTAGAAAATCCTGTAGGAAAACCTAGATTTTCCGAATTCATTACTGATGGTACTCTATTCATAGTAAATGATGCAACGAGACCTACTCCTACATCTAGAGTCCTAGAATTGGTGAAAGAGGAGATCCAGAAATATGATGTCAAATTTATTGTGGCACTAGGCTCACATCGAGAACCGACGGAGGAAGAGTATAAAAAGATATTCGGTGAAGTATACGAAGCGAAAAAAGAAAATATTTATTATAACGACGCGAAAAACGGGGAAATGGTAGATTATGGTAAAACCAAAAGAGGTACACCCGTTAAGTTTAACAAGAGGGTTGCTGAAGCGGAAAATGTAATCGCTATAAATACAGTTGAGCCGCATTATTTTGCTGGTTTCACAGGTGGTAGAAAGTCATTCCTGCCTGGTGTGGCTTCCTACGAAACTATTACCGCGAACCATGAATTCTCGCTTAAAGAGGATGCGAAGACCCTCAAACTGAAAGGTAATCCGGTGCACGAAGATATGACAGAAGCTTTCAATAAATTCGACGGGGATGTATTCGCAATCAATATGACGTTGGACAAAGATGGAGATGTTTACAGTGCCACTGCTGGTGACATGGAAGAGTCGTTCATGAAAGAAGTTGAAGCCTCTAAAAAAGTATTCGGCGTTTCTATAGATAAAAGATCAGAGGTTGTGGTAACCGCCGCTCACCCTATAGATGTCAATTTGTACCAAAGTCACAAAGCACTTGAGAACGGTAAACTCGCTCTCAAAAAAGGAGGTATAATCATACTCGTTTCAGCATGCCCAGATGGTATTGGTCCTAGGAATTTTTATGACTTGATGGCTTCTATCGATGATCCTAAAAGAGTGATGGAAAAGATAGCAGAGGGATATAAATTAGGTTATCATAAGGCTGCGAAAATGGTAGAAGTTTGTGAGAGTTCTTCGATGTGGTGTGTTTCAGAATTAGATGAGGAAGTGACAAAAAAAGCATTCATCGAATCCAAAAAGGATATTCAGACGGCAATCGATGATGCCTTAACCGAAACTGGCGGGAAAGCCACCTTTCTTATCGAAGGCGGCATGGTGGTACCGAAGTTGGAAAAATAGGAAAACCCACCACCCTCAATTTGATTTTATCCTGGAGTGTATGTAGCAATCCCGAAACATATATATATTGTTGGATGTTAGGCCACGATTACAGTTAATCTAATTTAGAAAAAATTGCATATGTATGGAGGATTAGCATGTATGGATCAGAGTATAATAAAGTTACTGATAAAATAATTGAAGGGTTGAAGGATATATGTGGTGAAGATTACGTCATACATGATAAAGATAGTATGGAAAGTTATACTCATGATGAGTTATCTACTGCTGAGGTGAAGGGTGAATACCCTGAAGTTATCGTTAAACCAGATTCTACAGAGAAGATTTCGCAAGTGATGAAGTTGGCTAATGAGAAGAAAATTCCAGTTACACCTATAGGCGGAAAAACCGGTTTGACTGGAGGTATGATACCGGTTTATGGTGGTATTGGTCTCTTATTAGAAAGATTGAACAAAAAGATCGAAGTCGATGAAGATAATTTGATGGTTGAAGTAGATGCTGGAGTTACCATGAATGAGTTATACGAGGCGGTCGAAAAGAAGGGATTAACTCTACCTATACATCCTACCACTGGGGATTCTCAGGTCGGAGGAACGATAGCAGCAAACGCCGGTGGAGAAGCCACTCTAAAACATGGTGTTATGAGAGATTACGTCAAAGGTTTAGAGGTAGTACTTCCAAATGGAGAGATTCTGAAGTTAGGTGGGAAGTTATTGAAAAACAATACCGGATACTCACTTTTGCATCTCTTGATAGGAAGTGAAGGGACACTAGCCACCATAACTAAAGCCATATTACGATTATATCCTTCCTCCGAGGAATCAAAATTCATAATCGTACCTTTTGATTCTGGACAGAACGCAATAAAAACGGTTTCCGACATGATGAAAAAAGGTATTATGCCTGTAGGGATAGAATATTTGGAAAAAGAAACCATCACCCACGGGCAGAAGAAAGTGAATGAAAATTGGCCGACTGAGATCGGAGAGGCTACACTTATGATCCTTGTATCAGGGGAAAACGAGGATGAGATATTGGAACAGGCACAAAAGATTATGTTGATATGTCAAGAAAGAGGAGCGGGAGAAGCCTTTTTAGCAACCAAACGTCAAGAGATGGAGAAGATCATGAAGATTAGAGAGGGTATAGCTGAAGTTATACAAGAAGGTAATGTTACTGGCCATCGATCTGGAGATTTGGTAGTCCCACCTTCAAAAATACCCGAATTAATCGATAAGGCTAAGAAAATTTTTAACGAATCGAAATTAGAAGGAACGTTTTACGCCTTTGGACACGCTGGCGACGGCAATGTTCACATCGAAGGAAAACTCCCTGAAGAAGGAGTGGATTGGAATGAAGTTAAAAAGGTTAGAGATAAATGGATTCAAGAAGCTATCGATCTCGGTGGAGATATCACTGGAGAACACGGTATAGGCTTGATTAAAAAACCTGAACTGCGAAAATTTAAAAGTAAGGAAGAACTCAGACTCATGGAAGGTATAAAGAAGTTGTTCGATCCTAATAATATTTTGAATCCTGGGAAGATAGTTCCTGAGGATGAAGAAATTGAAAGAAGATATATAAAGATTTGAAAGTTTAGTTTAGAAGACCGACTTTGGAAGTTCGGACCGAAGAACATCTGGTTTTTTTGGTTAAACTATCCCTCTCTTAATTCCTTTATAAGTTTGGGTACTACTTCATAAAGGTCACCTATTATCCCATAATCGGCGTAATCGAATATCGGAGCAGACGGGTCAGTATTTATTGCAACAATAATTTTAGATTCCTTCATTCCTGCCAAATGTTGTGGTGCTCCTGATATCCCACAAGCGATATACAGGTTTGGTTTTACTCTATTCCCGCTGTATCCCACTTGATGGTTCCTTGATATCCATCCTTCATCTACCAAAGGCCGACTCGAGCCGACAGTTCCTCCCAATGTAGAACAAAGTTCTTCGATAATTTCAAAATCCTGAGAGTCTTTAAGGCCTTTTCCGCCTGAAACTACTATTTCCGCTTCCTGTATATTTATATCCTCTATTATCATTTCATTTAATATTTTGACGTCTGGTCCATCGTATTCGAGGGGCTCTATGTCTATAATTTCTCCCTCTCTACCAGTATCTCTTTCAGACTCATCGAATTCTTTGTACCTAACTGTGGACATCTTAGGACACCTATCGGTGGAGATGTGTGCAAGTATATTTCCTGTAAAAGCAGGTCTTATTTGTACAAAATCACCTTTTTCGATCTTTAGACCAGTACAATCCGCGGTTAATCCTGTTTCCAAGGCTCCAGCCACTCTTGGTGCCAAAGAACGACCAAAATGAGTTGCACCGATCAACAAAATCTCAGGTTTATTATCTTCAACGAGTTTAACGATATTTTCCCTAAATGGAATTTCATTCGGATAATTAAAATTATCATGTTCTAGCAAATAAATACGGTCCGCTCCTCTATATACCAATTCTTGTGCATCGCTTCCGTCAGGAGTTAAAAACAAGGCAGTTAAGTGTGTGTTGAGATCATCAGCTAGTTCTCTTCCTTTATTCAATAATTCATACGAAACCGGATGTATCTCTCCTTTCTCCTGTTCACAGTAGATCCAAACCCCCTCTCCTTCACTCTCATCGTACGCCATATCATATACCCCCCAAATCCTTACGTAGTTGTTCAACCATCTTTTTAGCTGCATCCTTACCTTCAAATATCTTGCTTTTTCTCCCTTTCTCCTTGGGAACTTCTATATTTACCACTGAGGTTGGAGAACCTTTTATTCCAAAATGTTTTTCGTCCCCTGTATCAAGTAGATCATCTAAACCCCACCTCTCTATTTCTGCGCTTTTAGCTTTCAGTTTATTAGTTAAAGTAGGTAATCTAGGTTCGTTTAGGTCTTTTGTAACTGTAATCAATCCAGGGAATTTCAGCTCTTTCTTGTATAATCTCCCCCATACTTCTGTTTGAACGATGATACTATCCTTTCCTCGTTCTATTGTTTTATTAACATATGAAACATGAGGGATATCAAGGACCTCTGCTATTTCCGGACCAACTTGCCCCGTATCACCATCGACTGTTTTTTCTCCACAGATGATCAAATCGTAGTGACCTAGCTTTTTAATCGCGGTCGCTAAGGTATATGATGTCGCCCAAGTATCTGAACCAGCAAATCCTTTATCCGTCAAAAGGATCGCCTTATCCCCACCCCTTGCTATTGCATCTCTCAGTGTATCTTCAGCCTGAGGTGGACCCATACTAATAACCGTTATGTTTCCTCCAATTTCCTCTTTAATTTTAACCGCTTCTTCTAGTGCATTTAAATCAAAAGGATTTGGTTCTGATGTTGCTGAACTTCTATCAATACGGCCCTTTTCTCTGTCGAAATTTACTTTTTCGATGTCGGGCACCTCTTTTATAGGAACTATAATACTGAAATTAGCCATATTTCCGGACCATATTAATCGTATAAAAATATTTTCCAGATGTGGGCTTCATCCCGCAAATACATCAATTAGATTTTCATCCAGTTATAATCGTCTTGGGAGTTACTAGAATTTCGTTGCAATTCCATCAATTTGAGGAATTAGTGTTCCTCAATAGTGGGAATTATCATTCCTACACTTCACGGAATGAATTCCGTGTAATGCACTAACAGAAGGATAAGTATGGGACTAGCGCCCCGATCATCCTCGTTATCACGGTGGATGAATCCTAAGGTAGTACAGCATGTAAACAGGGAGTTAGATTCCCTTATTATTATGGTATATTTCAGGAAAATCTATAGATCTCCCAGGTATCGATGGAATTCTTGAAGAGTTCCAGTAGATAGCAAGGGCATTAAAGAAGCTAAAGAAATCCTAGAAAAGAAAAACACTTGGTCGTAAACCTCACCCCACAAAAGTAGTTACTTTTTGCAATGTATTGAGGGTTATGACCAATAGGACATTTGCTCCTACCCTTAATAAACCATAAGCCTCGTAGATCATTTCTCTCTTTCCTTTCGAAAGGGGTTCTTATGTTATCTTAGGCTTTTTCAGTTTGGGTACACTGTTTTTCCTTGTAACATAATTTCGAGGAACTACATTTCTTTTCTATCCAAAAAACCTCTATATGTTTACACCATTGTTAAAACGATCGAATGGAAGCTCGTAATATAATTTTGATAACCATAGACTCACTGCGCTGGGATACTGTACAGTACATGCCCACATTGACTTCTTTAGCAGAGAAGTACTTTCATTCATCAAGGGCATACAGTAACGGACCTTCGACACCTTTTTCCTTTCCCAGTCTTTTCAACAGGAACTATGATCCACTTTTGGATCCCATCAAAATTCGCACCCCTACACTGACCGAAGATCTTAAACAAAGCGGTTATAAAACGATAGGGATTGTAGCGAGTAATCCTTACATATCAGCTTTGTCAGGATATCAAATAGGTTTTGATAGATTCGAGGACTACATATCTTTAGGAGGGAGGGATGCAAAATTCAAACTTTGGAAAACATTTCAAAGATTTCCAAAGATTGTGCGGAATTTACGGGAACTCTATAGATGGTATGTAAAAAAAGACATAACGTCTTCGTCTGGTGGTCAATTGGTTGTTGACTCATTTGTTCGTCAATTACCTGCTGAAGATGATGAACCCTTTTTCTTTTGGGTACATTTTATGGACACTCATTATCCATATACACCACCATTAGATCATACGGATTTTTCGCTTGGTGATATAATATATTTAAATAATTTTAGAAGAGAGAGGTCCGGGAGATGGAGGGACGAGAAATCGGATGATATCGATAGATTGGAGAGATTGTATATAGATTCATCTACTTGGCTGGATAAACAGTTGTCTCGCCTTATCCGTGTTTTGAAAGAGAGAGATCTGTGGAATCATACCGACATCGTTATTACATCGGACCATGGAGAGGCATTTGGCGAACACGGTTTTCTCGGTCATCCTTCTCATCTGTACGAAGAGAATGTGAGAGTACCTTTAATCTTGAAGATGGATGATATAGTATTCCGTAAAGAAGAGATGATCGAGTTGAGAGATGTTCCCACAACCTTGTCACCTTTCGAATCTTATACTGGAAAGAACCTGAAAGAGGAGATGGAGGACTCTCGTTTCATCCCCCTTCGTGCTCGGCACGCTGGAGGAAGGAGCTGCATGAAAAAGGGGGTTAACCTTATTTCTAAACCTGAAATCCTGGAGTATGGTATATACGGTATCGTTACGGAAAGGTACAAATTAATTTATGATGAGGAGGGGGAAAAAGTAGAGCTTTACGATCTGAAGGAAGATCCAAGGGAGAAGAAAGATCTGAGCCAGGAAGAAGTTAGAATAAAGGAGGAGCTATTACAGATATTTAAAAGCTTTATCAAAGCCCCTCTTAATAAAAATCTGTAAATCTTTTCACTGATAATTCAAAAAATATATCTTAATCCCTTTGTATTACTTTATTGTGAAGATACTAGCAGTAGCCACGGATAACTTTGAGTTCTACTACAATGTAGTCAGGGAGCTGAAACAGCGCGACATATCATTCGTTAGCCTTTCACCGACCGACCCCATAGCATCCAACATAGGTGTCGTGATAACGACTTCACTTGAAGCGGAAGCCATAGACCATCCTCACGTGATACCTGGTGATGATGATATAAGGATGGCTGTGAGGAGGGCACTTTCAACCTTATCTGGTAAGTCAGCTTACGAATGCCTTGTCGTAGGTATAGACCCTGGCATCCGCCCAGGTGTTGCTCTTCTTGGAGACGGCAAGTTACTTGAAACGGACTATGCATCCAATCCTGAGACTGTTAGGGATATAGTCGAACGTTATATGGAAGGATACGAGTTTCAGAAGATGATAATAAGGGTCGGTCATGGAGACAAAACTAATCGTAATCGTACCATAAACGCATTAAGGAGCATCGCTACCACTATCGAGATAGTTAATGAGGAGTCCACCACTGGTAAAGGAGGATCCCCTGATCTTGAAGCTGCTAGAAGGATAGCACTGAGTCAGGGGGAACTGGCAGAAGGAGATTTTGTTGTTGAGGCTACGGAAGGAGAAAAAAAGGAGATACAGAGACGCAGCCGTATAAAAAGTGGTGGAGATGTGACTATATCAAAGGAACTAGCTAAGAAGGTAGTAGAGGGAGAGCTAAAACTACCCGATGCTATAAAAAAACAGAAAGAGAATAAGGAGAAGAATCAGTAGATTCTCTTTAAGCACCCGAGAGCGGGTTCGAACACGTGTCCCTTTTTCCGTAGACTTCTAGTTGCTTCGTCGAATTCCTCTTCAGTTATATCCTCTTTCTCTTTGACCTTCTCCAATATATCATCGTACTCGAAACCATCTTCCGTTTGCTCTTCTTCGTTCTCCATTTCATCAAGGACTTCGAGTACTAGTTCTTCTATGTTATCGTCATCTTCCTCTTCATCCTCTTCTGTTCTGATAAGTTCGCTCCTATCTTCGTACTCTGGTAAAGCAAAACCTAGGGCATCTTCTAGTCTTTCCCAGTATCTGTTAGTATCTATGGATCTATAGTGTTCTAAAGCTTTTTTTACCCCTTCTGCAAGTTTTCTTTCGTAACCGATACGGACCAATTCGTCGATGGATACTTCTTCCATTTTGAGTGCCTCTTCTACCGCCCCCAGACGCTCTTTTAGCGAACGTCCCGCCTCAAGTATCCAGAGGTCTCTTTGCTCTTCATTGACTTCTTTTACAAGTTCAGCTCTTACAGAAGTAAGCACGGTTTCTTCGTCAGGCTTGTATATGTTTGCTTTACCAACCACCGCAACGAAGGTGGGGGGTTCGAGGGATGCGAGTGTGGTGGCAACGCCGGGCTGGTATTGTCCAGCGTTGATGAAATAAGTCCCAGTCGGGTCGCTCACTCTTCCACGCCACATGGGCTCTTCAGGTGTACCCATGTTTTCGGTTTCGGTCAGCACTCCAACAACATAGAGTCTGTTTACCATAGCACCTAAAGGAGTAACCACATAGGAGGGAGATCTTTCGCTCCCTCCTGAGATCTCCAAGGTAGAATTGTTGTACTCGGATGCGAATATCCTCCACGCCACTTCTCTCTCTATCATGCTCATATTGCCACCTCATCGAGTAGATTTTTAATCTCTTTTTTCACGTCTATGGACCTCTGTTGTATTTCAGAAGCCACCATCATGAGACCGTAATCATCACTTGTAACATTACCTTTCACCCTCAAAGGCTGGGCTATGAGCATGTCTTCGATCTCATCTTTAATGACTCCATGGTCCATCCTGTCTTTTGCTTTCTCTATGGCCTTGTCTAGGTCATAGCCGAGTATATCTTCGGTCAGCTCACGATTTATGATCACCGTTAGCGCACCTGTACCATCGTCGAGTATACCTTTGACCCTCAGGTCAGGCTCGCCTTCGACACGACCGTGTACCCTGCAGCTTCCGCTCTGTACCACACGGTTGCACTCGGGACAGCGGAATATAAGGCCACTGCCTGCTTTTACATCTATGACAACAGCATCCACGATCGTTTCAACTGCACCACCTCGGCGTGCGAGCTCGGATATGGTCATGCATCCAACATCCTTTAGCTCATCCAAACTAGGCATCTCGTCGCCTGATAGCTTCTCGACTGAAGCATCCTCTCCGAAGTTGAATTGAGGTATTCCTCTCCACGAGCGTACATACCCACCTTTTACCTTGAGTACATCGTCTACTTTTATATCAAAATCGTGCCATGCGCTGAACTGTACTTTACCGCTCTCGTCTGCAATGATTCCCGAGAAAAGATCTTTTTCTCCTGAGTTGGTTTGAACTGTTTTCTTCTCAACTGATAGGACTCTTCCGGTCACATGAAGATTACTCATCCCTTCCCGTATATCTTTAGTATTACAGGCTATGCTCTCGCTACTGAATTGAGGGACTTCGTTCTCGTCTATAATCTCGATCGATGCTCTTTCTCCTACGTTCACCTGCGGTTTGTCATTCCACACGTTGGCATATGAATTTGAGATCTTGACCGTGTCACTCTCGCTGAGTTCAGAGGGCATTATACTTTTATCCCATATGGTGAATGGAATAGTGCCAGTGTCATCTCCAAAGATACCGTAAAAGATCGTCTTCGGTTCATCATTGGCGGTTATTTCTTTCTCATTTAAAGAAACGATCCTCGCCTTAAAGTAGAGACTACGTTCATCGCCCGTAATATCATCTATTTTTTTCTCTACTTTCGTGTACAGGTCACCTGGGTTTCCTTCGTGTTTATTTACTATAGCTCTCTTGGCTTCAGCCAGAGGAACACCATAATCTTCCAGGTACATCTGGAGTTGTTCTTCTACTTCTTGCTTGCTCAACTTTCCGTTTAACGCCCGGGTTATATCTTCTACATGGGGCGCGATTTCTTTTTTATTCATTTTATCACGTCTTGCGTTTTTCGAATGTGTTTTCCCTCTAAGGCCTCAAATTATTTAACCGTTGTCAAAAGAGGTAAAGAAAAGTGGTAAAAGTGAGAAAAGGGTTTTAGCGTGGGTACTCTTCAACTTTTTCGTAGTTGACCTTGATGTGCTCTAAAAGGATCTCTCTGTTCCTTTTAAGGTGAGATTCGTACCAGCTACTGACTATATCCTTAAGCACCTCGTGGATCTCATCTATCTGATCCTCTTCTGGTGGAAATTCAAACTCATGCAGAAGATATCGGGCGAAGATCCTTTTCCAGCCGCTGTACTTATAATATGTTTCACCTTCGAAGAATTCGAAAAAGACCCCCATTTTGAATGTGTCATCTTCCGTGTAGTATTCGAGAGATAGTGTATCTCCAGCGCGGTTTTCTTCCTGCGTTTTATCCATCAATTTGATATTTCTAACAGACGCAAAATCGAAATCCTCGTTAAATTTCCATTCCTCAGGGAACTCTTGGAACTTCGCAAATGAACTATGCTCGGGTTTTATGCTGAGATGTACATTTAGATTTTCGAATTTAATCCAAATTCTCCAAAAGTCCTTGATAAACTCTTTATTGAGTTCAGCCAGCTTGGAGTCCCGCTCACCCTTATTTCTATAGGTCTCTTCCTTCTTCTGCTCCAACTCCTGGTCGAGCTCATCAAACCAATCAGCAGATTCTTCCTTAGCCTTCTTTTTTGAAGCCATGATATCACTTTTTATATTTTACGACTCCTTCAATATGATGGGTAATGTTCATGGGGATATAAAAGTTTTCTCGAACTTCGAACATAAACATCCGCTTAATATTTTAATCGTATCCGAATATTCTGAAGTTTTATAGAAAGTATATTTTGGGAAATTTTATATCCTTTTAACACACTTAGCCTTAACACTAAAGGGGGCAAAAATAGATGAACTGTGAACTCTGTGGTGAAGAAGTAGGAAAACCAAAGAGAGTGAATATCGAAGGTTCTACTCTCAGGGTATGCTTGAATTGTGCCCATCTTGGAAAGGAAGTATATGATCAAGGGGGAAATGAATCGTCTAGAAACGAGATGATGGAGAGGATAAAAAGAAGAAAGAATAGAGGCAGACGAAGCGATGTATTATCGGGTTCTGAGAAAGAAGTGGCCATGGATTATCCTGATAGGATCAGGAGTGCACGTTTGGATCATTCATGGACACAAGAAGAATTGGCTAGCCAGATCAACGAGAAAAAGTCTGTGATAGCCAAATTAGAAAAGGGAGACCTTTTTCCCAGCGATAGTTTGATTAAAAAGCTTGAATCTTCGCTTCATATCGAGTTAATGGAAGAGTATGAGGAGCCGAATATGAGCAAGGGAAAAAGTTCTTCAGGTTATACTATAGGAGATATTATCAAACAAGAATGAAAGTATTTTAGAAGAGTCTACTTGCGAGACGATCAATACGTTCGAGGGAGATATCATAGTACATCTCCTTTCTCTTTTTCAGCAGTTCTTTGGAGATCAACGACTCTAGGTTGTTTTTAGCGACCCTGTTTTTCACTCCAAACCGGTGTGCCACATCTGCAACCGTAGTTTCTCCGCACTCGAAGATGAATTCTAAAATATTTTTCATCAACGGAGGAAGATCTACATTAGCGAGTACAGAATCGAATTTCATGTATTCCAACGCAGGCCTCAACTCCCTTTGAGAATATGGTATTTTGTGCAATGGATGAGGTATTTGGATGTTGGATAGGGGATCTAACACATGGGTGTACCTATCTTTTTTTGTGTATGTGCATATCCTCAATTTTATGGGAAGTACACCATTCCTTATATCGCACCATATGCCACTGAGCTTTTTCAACTTTGGTCCATACTGACGTGGTATCTCTTGGGCATGATGATATTTGGATTTTGTATGTATCGATATGGGCACGAAAAAATCACTCAAGTATCCCCTCACCATCACCTTCTCTTTATTCACACATTTAGCTACTCTCCATTTATTTAACGAGTTTGGATCGAACTCGAAGGTGCATGCAACTCCCTTTCCTCTTTTTTCCATGAGCTCTTTTGTAGGTTTGGAAAAATTCCATTCACCTTCTAGGTTAGGTTTTAAGAATTTTATCTTAAGCTTTCGTAGATTTTTTTCTTCGTAAAGTGCTTTTAAAAGAGATTTATATTCCTTACCATTCACGAAATACTCGAGTTCTGTGAGCTTTTCTTTCTTCGAGTTCTTCCACTTGTAAAGTCTCTTACGAAGTAGTTTAAGAGCGTATTCGTCGACTTCACCTTCCGGCGCAAACTCAAGTATTTTTTCACAATTATATCTTATGTCATCCATGTTCTGCATCGGGTATGGGTGCGGCTATGAAATATTTTTCTGTTAGACACGCACAATGGGAAAGGTCTCTCAGGTAGATCGAATACCGAAAAAACACATCACATACTTGATCACCAGCATGCGATGGAGGCATACCCGACGACCTCCATCATGGGTCTTATATCGCCACTGGTTGCATATTTGAGAAGTTCTGCATTCTTATAACCTGTGGCAAACATGAGTGAAACAACAGGCCCGTAGCCGCACATGCTTATATTTTCTTTTCTAATTATACTGTACAGTCCTTTGGGATCGTTATCAAGAATCTTTTCAATGGCCAACTTATCTCTGCGTTTAGCAACCTCAGGCGTCACATAATGGGAGAAGTCAGTAGAGGCGATCACCACGGCCTTTCTATCTTTTATTTCTTCTTTAACGGTCTTTCCTACCTGCGATGCCGTTTCAAAATCTTGAGAAGAGATCAGTATGGGGAGGATCTTCAGATCCTTGAAGAGATATTGTAAGAAAGGTAGCTGGACCTCTATGGAGTGCTCTCCCTGATGCAAGCGATTATCTGAAACGATAGGTCCTTTTGTTACTGCCTCACCTAATTCAGTGTCAACTTCCATTACCCCTAGAGGCGTTTCAAAATCTTGATCTGCGACCGCTGCCTTAGCTGCTCCGAAACCAGAGTGAGCTGGACCTATAATCACTGCAACATCGGGCTCGCTATTTCTGTAAAGAGCGGAGTAACTGTGGGCTGCTACGGGGCCAGAGAATACATAGCCAGCGTGGGGCGCAACAACACCTTGGATTTTTTTCGTTCGGTCTTTACTTTCAGGTACCTTACCAGGGCCTAATTCATGAGTAAAACATTCGACTATGTTATTTTCAAGAGACTCCTTCCTTGCAGGATAGAATTGCCCTGCTACCGCCGGTTTTCTAACCATCATATTCACCTACCAGATAATATAGATTTTACTCTACTTAAAATTGTCGTGATCGACCCAAAATCATTAAATCTTATCTGGCCATGTTTGAAATATGCTAAAGATAGACGGTTCTCACGGTGAAGGTGGGGGGCAGATAGTCAGGACTGCACTAGCAATGTCGATCGTTAAAAACACGCCTATCCACATAACCGATATACGCGCCAACAGACCTAATCCTGGTTTGTCTCATCAGCATCTGATGGCCCTAGAGGCTGCCTTAGAGATGACTGGAGGTGAGCTGGAGGGAGCACAGAAAGGAGCGGCCGAGGTCACCTTCTACCCTGGTAAAGTGTCGGGAGGGAACTTTCGGTTCGATATAGGTACTGCAGGTAGCATCAGTCTTCTCCTTCAAGCATTGATACCTCCAGCGTTACAGGCCGATGAAGTGGTAGAGATAAAAGTAAAGGGCGGGACGGATGTTAAATGGTCTCCGCCCTATGATTTCTTTGAAGAAGTTTTTCTTGAACATCTCCGAGCCATGGATTTGAATGTGAGTTCGAAGCTGCTGAAAAGGGGTCACTATCCAAAGGGAGGCGGAGAGGTGGTCCTCAGAGTAGAACCCGGTTCACCACGCCCTCTGCCCACAGGCGAAGATATCAGTAAAGTCAAGGGAAGTGCATTCGTCAGCTCTCTACCAGAACACATCATGAGGCGCATGAGAAAACAGGTGCTGAAGGAGTTCGTGGATATACCAGTGGACGTAAAACTTAGATCCTTCGATTCTCCCAGCCCCGGAACTGGGATCACATTGTGGACGGAGGGAGATATATCGGTTGGGATAGGTGTACTGGGAGAGAAAGGGGTTCCTGCGGAGAGCATAGGCAAGGAAGCAGCGGACTACATCCGCAGTGCTATGGAATCCGGATTCTATCTGGACCGGTGGAGCGCGGACCAGCTCGTTCCCTACCTGGCCATGTCCAATGGACACGGAGAGCTCAAGGTCGAAAAGATCACAGGCCATCTAGGGACCAACGTTTGGGTCATGGACCTGTTCGATCCAGGCCGCGTAAAGCTTGAGGAAAAAGAGGACGGACCGTACCTTATCTACTGAGGTATGATGGGGGAGTAGGCAAAGATATCATGGTCGTATATGTCCGTCTTTCTGAAGAGTGGATACTACACGGATTTTAAGTAAAACAGATATAAATGTTCGTATGAATACGGTACATTATTGATAAGGATAGGTCCACTCGTGTTATACAAGAATGTATAATACACTCGCGTATGATGCATCCTGACAACAGTTCGTTGATCTGTCGGGAAAATTTGATATGTAGTCGTAACTTAGTTACTTCCAAGTGGTGACATGCCCTCTCAAGAACTGAATATCAGGAAATTCAAAGGATCCGGCTACCCGGATATAGTGAGATTGGAGAACAAAGTCTTTCTAGAAGTAGAAACGAGTGTAGAATCGCTTAGATTCCAGGATGAAACCAGACCTGAGAAATGCAAGCACCAGAGATTCGTTGCGGAATTAGACGATGAGATCATCGGCCACGGCTTCTATTCACAATGGGAGGGTAGCTACCAGCCTGGAAAGTTCTCCA